>CAZORE010000084.1:0-31586 GCA_964581815.1 uncultured Streptosporangiaceae bacterium
GCTGCGCACCGTAGCCGGACTCGGGGAACTGCCCGGACGACTGGCCTGCGTCCTGGCCGGTGATGCCGTAGCCGCGGTCGCCTTGCGCTGAGTAGGCGCGGTCGTAGGACTGCTGCTGCTCGTACGCCGGGACCTGCGTCGGCCTGGCCTCGTATGACTGGGCCCCATAGGACTGGGCCTGCTGGCCGTACGCCTGGTCCGCATAAGGCTGCGCCTGCTGGCCGTATGCCGCCTGGTCCGCGAAGCGCGCGGCAAACTGCGCGCCGGCCGCGATCTCGTCCGCCGGGTACCCCTGGGGGGCCGCAGGCGCGGAACCGCCCGACGGGGTGCCCTGGTACGCGAAGCCCGGCTGGCCCTGACTTGCCTGCGCGGCGCCGGGCTGGCCCAGGCCGCCGTAGGCACGGGACGGAGCCTGGCCGTCGCCGGATGGCTGCTGACCGGACGACTGCTGACCGGCCAGCGGCTGGAAGCCGAGGGCCGGCTGGGCGCCCGTGCCGTAAAAGGTCACCGGCTCGACCTGGCGCTGTGCCGCGAACTGTGCCGCTGTCCCGTAACCGCCTGCCGCCCCATAGCCGTCCGCTGCCCCGTAACCGTCGGTCCGGGACGTCCCCTGCTGGCCGACACTGCCCTGCTGCGCCTGGGACGGCTGCGGCTGGGACGGCTGCAGCTGGGAGGGGGGCACGACGTCGGCGTACCCGGGCCCGGGCCCGTACCCGCTGGTGCCGCCCTGCGCGGGCTGGTACTGGTACTCGGCCGGTTGATCGGGTCGGGCAGCGCCGGCGCCAAAGGACTGGGCCTGGCCGTATTGTCCCGCGGCGTACTGCTGTCCCGTCCCGTACTGGGTAAGGTCATACTGCCCAGCCGACCCGTACTGGCCGGCCGCTGGGTAGTGGTCTCCCGTCCGGTACTCATCCGCCGCACCGTACGAGTCAGGCGCGCCGTACTGGCCAGCCCCGTACTGCTGCGCCGTGCCGTACTGCTGAGCCGTGCCGTACTGCTCGCCGACGCCGCCCGCTGGCCCGGCCAAGCCCCCGGCGGCCTGGCCGCCAAGCCCGTAGGCGGCCGCCCGCTCGTCGGTGAAAGCGGCCATCATGCCGGTGAACGGCTCAGTGGTGGCGGCGCCGATCGCCAGCCGGGGGCGCTGACCGCCGAGCGCCATCGGGCCCGTCGCGCCGCCCGCCGCTAGTCCCTCGGGCGAGCCGGCCACACCGCGGCGCAGCGAGTCGACCAGGCGGGACACGTCGTCAATCGGCAGCCGGAAGGTCCCGGTGCAGGTGCCGCCCTGCCAGATGCTGAACACCGCGACCCCAGTGTCCGCGAACCAGCTCACCCGCATGCTCCGCGAGCCGCCGCGCACATCGAAGAAGGTGTCGCCAAGCCGGGGCAGGCGCCCCGAGTCCGGCGCTGACATGCTGCCCATGGTGGCCCCCCTAGCAGTGCGTCGCCCAGCAGAACGTTTGTCCACTTCGTACAGAGTAGGACGCGTACGCCTCATGCGTGACCTACTCCGCGCTGCTGGTGAGGCCTTTCGCACGCCCGGGCGCATTGCTTAACAGGTTCTTAAGCGGTTCCTTCGGGCGGGAGGGACGACTTGCTCAGACGGGAGAGACGGCCCGCAGAAAAATTCTTGCGACGCGCGACAGGAAAATGCCACCCCGCCGTGCGCGAGGAGTGGCCCAGGTGGCATCATTGACCACAGGCATTCCTGCCCCCCTCTTACGGCGGATCTTCCGGCTGGCAGCGGCTAACGGTCAGCGTGTGATGGGGCAGGCGCCTGTCACGCATGTGCCAGCCTCCGGCTGCCTGCAAGCAGTGCCACCTTGAGCGGAACTATCCCGACCGCAGGACTCGTGAAGCGCGCGTGCGCGCGCCTCGAGCGCGCGGGAACAGTATGGGGCCGATCAGCGTTGCAGCTTGCAACAGCAGTTACCGCGCAGGCCCGGACTCGCGTGCATGCGAGCTCACTAGCAAGACTAACGCAAGAATTCAGCAACTTTGTTGAGGTGATTGATCCATGTCCCAGGTGCGTAGGCAGACGGCCGTGCTTCCCCGCCCTAACTGGGGTTGGCAGGACGCTGCCGCGTGTCGTGGCGAGGATCTGATGCTCTTCTTCGGCCCAGACGGCGAGCGGCAGCCAGAGCGGGATATCAGGGAGCGCAAGGCCAAGCAGGTCTGCGCGAGCTGCCCGGTCAGGATGGAGTGCCTCAACTACGCCGTTGCCCGTCCTGAGAAGTACGGCACCTGGGGTGGCCTGAACGAGGACGAGCGCTCCGCGGAGCGCCGTCGCCGGATGCGCCGCGCCAACGCGGCCTGATTCTGGACCGGCGGGTCACGCGGGGGCGGGAGTCCCCCAGGAGGACAAGATCGTCAGCACGTCCACGTCGGTCAGCTGGCCGAAGTCGACGTACCATTCTCCCACGCTACGGAACCGGCGAGGGGTGACCAGGGTCACCACCTCGTCGGTTTCCTTTTTGATGGCCTCCGCCGCCGAGGGAGCCGCGACCGGCACGGCGAGCACCGTCCGGGCCGCGCCGCGCGCCCGTACCGCGCGCAGCGCGGCCCGGGCCGTCACCCCCGTCGCCAGCCCGTCGTCCACCACGATGACGAGCTCCCCGGCCAGGTCTCGTCCGGGCGCGCCCTCATCCGGGTCGCCGGTACCTGGCCCGTCGTCAAGGTCCGGCGCGCATGGGACGAGGTTCGCCGCGGGCAGCTCAGTTCCGCCGTCTGGCCTGCGGCGACCGTAGACAACCAGGCGCCTGGCGAGCTCAGCGCGCTCGCGGGCCACCACGTCGGCCAGGTCCGCGACGCTCAGGCCGACTGTGGCGAGCATCTCGGCGTCGAAGTACGGCTCGGCGGCGCCGCCGCGGCCGTCTTCCGCTATCGCGCCGAGCCCGAGCTCGGGCGCCGCGGGGTGGCCTATCTTCCGCACCATGAGAACGTCGAGGGTCGCGCCGACTGCGCCGGCCACGCCGGCCGCGACCGGAACGCCGCCGCGGGGCAGGGCGAAGACGCGCGGCCGCGCCTCGCCGAGGGCATCCCGCAGCGCGGCGCCAAGCAGCACCCCCGCCTGCGCTCGGTCGCTGAAGGCGGGCGGACCTGGCGGCGCCGCGGCGCGGCGCGCGGGGGGACTTGCCATCTCACCGCCCGTATACCCGCCGGCGGCGCAGAATAAGGTCATGATCTGCATCGACTGCCGGCACCGCCGCCATCAGGACTGCCGCGGCGGCAACTGGTGCGACTGCCAGCACCAGCCGTCACCGGAGAAACCGGAAATGCCTGCCGAGTCGGCGCTGAGCTGGGTCCGCCAGGGCTAGGCCGGGCGCCGTCGCGGTTACGACAGTAAATTCCGCCGGGAACCGGGAATAGGCCGGCGCAGGCCGCGGTTACCGCCGGTGTGACGTACCCCGACTGGACAGACAGCGCCAATGTGTGTGATCCTGCGTGGGTGAGTGTTACGGACCCTATGCTCGTCGTGCGTCGGCACGTCGACCTTCTCCGTGTCCGTAGCGCGATGTGTCGTCCGGCACGCTGATCGCCGCCTAATCATTTAACTCAGCGGTTACCGACTCTGGTGACTGAGAGTGACGACTGGGCGCGTACCGCGATCTGCCGGGCGGCCTTTTTTTGTGCGCCACGGTGGCTGCCGGCGGCCGCGTCCGCGCTGAGACCGACCACTATGTAAGCGAGGAAGCGCCGCATGTCTCCCGTGACCGGAGCAACTGCGACCACCATCCCGGCGAAGGTCCCGGGCAGATCAGCGGCCCCCCGCCGCAAGCGCGGCGAGGGGCAATGGGCGCTCGGCTACCGCGAGCCGCTGAACAAGAACGAGGAAAACAAGAAGAACGACGACGGGCTCAACGTCCGGCAGCGGATCATCGACATCTACGCCAAGCATGGCTTCGACTCGATCGACCCGGCCGACCTGCGCGGCCGTATGCGCTGGTACGGGCTTTACACGCAGCGCCGGCCCGGCATCGACGGCGGCAAGACCGCCATCCTCGAGCCCGAGGAGCTCGACGACCGCTACTTCATGCTCCGCGTCCGTATCGACGGCGGGCAGCTGTCGTCGCAGCAGCTGAGGGTCATCTCCGATATCTCGGTCCGGTACGCCCGCGGCACCGCCGACGTCACCGACCGGCAGAACATCCAGCTGCACTGGATCGAGATCGAGTCGGTCCCGGCCATCTGGGAGGCCCTGGAGGCCGTCGGCCTGTCCACCACCGAGGCCTGCGGTGACACGCCCCGGGTCATCATGGGCTGCCCGCTCGCCGGCCTGGACTCCGATGAGCTGATCGACGCGACGCCGGAGATCGCCGCCGTCGCCGACCGCTTCATCGGCGACCCGTCGCTGTCCAACCTGCCACGCAAGTTCAAGTCCTCGATCAGCGGCTGTTCGGCGCAGTGCACCCACCACGAGATCAACGACGTCGCGTTCGCCGCCGTCCGGCACCCGAAGACCGGCGAGGTCGGCTACGACCTCTGGGTCGGCGGCGGCCTGTCCACCAACCCGATGCTCGCCAAGCGGCTCGGCGCCTTCGTGCCGGCCGGGCAGGTGCCCGAGGTCTGGGCGGCGGTCGCCAGCGTCTTCCGTGACTACGGCTACCGGCGGCTGCGGCACCGGGCCAGGATCAAGTTCCTCATCGCGGACTGGGGCGCGGCGAAGTTCCGCGAGGTCATGGAGAAGGAGTACCTCGGGTACGCGCTCGCCGACGGGCCCGCCCCGGTGAACGTGGATGGCGCAATGCGCGATCACGTGGGCGTCCACCCGCAGCAGGACGGCCTTAACTACGTCGGCTTCGCGCCGCGCGTCGGAAGGCTCGACGGCGAGGTGCTCGCCGCGATCGCCGCGCTCGCCGACCGCTACGGCAGCGGCCGGGTGCGCACCACCGCCGAGCAGAAGATGGTCATCCTCGACGTGCCGCAGGCGTCGGTGGACGCACTGGTCGCCGAGCTCGACGCGCTCGGCCTGCCGGCCCGGCCGAGCGTCTTCCGCCGGCACACGATGGCGTGCACCGGGATCGAGTTCTGCAAGCTCGCCATCGTGGAGACCAAGGCCCGGGCGATGACCCTGATCGACGAGCTTGAGCGGCGCCTGCCCGGCTTCGACGCGCCGGTCACCATCAACGTCAACGGCTGCCCCAACTCGTGCGCCCGCATCCAGGTCGCCGACATCGGCCTCAAGGGGTCGCTGGTGACCGACGAGCACGGCCAGCAGGTCGAAGGGTTCCAGATTCACCTCGGCGGGACGTTGACCGGCGGGGACGCCAGCGGGTCCGGGTTCGGCCGCAAGGTCCGCGGGCTCAAGGCGACCGCGGAGGAACTGCCCGACTACGTGGAGCGGGTGCTGCGCCGCTTCGACGCCGCGCGCCAGCCGGGCGAGACGTTCGCGGCGTGGACGCTGCGGGCCACGGATGAGGAGCTGTCATGACATCGCAGTCTTCGGGCATGCCGTCGGCCCGCGCGGTCCCGTTCTACTGCCCGTACTGCGGCGAGGAGGACCTCGAGCCGCAGGGCGCCGCGGACGGCGAGTGGCACTGCCGCTCCTGCACCAGGAGCTTCCAGCTGCGCTTCGCCGGACTGGGGGCGGTCCTGTGAGCGTTACCGGGGTTAATCAAAAACTAAGCAACGGGCGCTACGACTGGGACAGCAACGCAGTACACGCCAACACGGGCGACGACCGACACGTGAAGGATCCGCAGCGCATGCGCAGCCTCGCCGACACCGCAGCCAGGGAACTTGAGAACGCCTCCGCCGAGGAGGTCATCCGCTGGGCCACCGACACGTTCGGCGCGCGGATCTGCATCACGTCCTCGATGTCGGACGCGGTGATCATGCACCTGGCGTCGGCGGTCAGCCCCGGCATCGACGTGGTCTTCCTCGACACCGGATACCACTTCCCCGAGACGATCGGCACCCGCGACGCCGCCGCCGCGGTGTACCCGATCAACCTGGTGAACGTGACGCCCTCCCGGACCGTCGCCGAGCAGGACGCCGAGCTCGGGCCGCGGCTGTACGGGCGCAACCCGGACCTGTGCTGCTACCTGCGCAAGGTCGAGCCGCTCGAGCGCGCCCTCGCGAACTACGACGCGTGGATCACCGGCGTGCGCCGCGACGAGACGCTGTCCCGGCGCGAGACGCGGGTCGTCGAGTACGACGAGAAGCGGCAGATGGTCAAGGTCAACCCGATCGTGGCCTGGACGTCGGAGCAGGTGGACGAGTACATCGCCGCGAACGGCGTGCTCGTCAACCCCCTCGTCTACGACGGCTACCCCTCCATCGGCTGCCGGACCTGCACGCTGCGCGTCGCGCCCGGCGCGGACCCGCGCTCCGGCCGGTGGGCAGGAACGGGCAAGACCGAATGCGGCATCCACGTCTGACCCTGGCCGCCGCTGACCTGGAAGCGGCCGGCGCGGCCCCGCCTTCCCTGGTCGCGGTGGCGCACGGCTCACGGGACCCGCGCGCCGCGGCCACGGTCAGCGAGCTGCTCAAGGTCGTCAGGGAGCGCGCTAGCGGACTGGACGTGCGGGCGGCGTTCCTCGACCACTGCGCGCCCTCACTCCCCCAGGCGCTCGGCTCGCTCGAGGACCGCGCTTCGCCCGCCGCCGTGGTCGTGCCACTGCTGCTGACCGCGGCCTACCACAGCAAGACCGACATTCCCGCGCGGCTGGCGGAAGCCGCCGCGGCCCGGCCAGGGCTAACCGCCGCGTGCACGGGCACGCTCGGCCCGCACCCGCTGCTGACCATCGCGCTTGAGCGGCGGCTCACCGAGGCCGGGGTGGCCGTCAGCGACCCCGCCGCCCGCGCCGCGACCAGCGTGGTGCTCGCGGCCGCCGGGTCGTCGGACCCCGCGGCCAACGCCACGATCGCGGCGCTCGCCGCGTGCTGGCAGCGCGAGCGCGGCTGGCGTGCGGTACTGCCCGCGTACGCGTCCGCCGCCGGGCCACGGCCGGCCGAGGCGGTGGCCGCGCTGCGCTCTGCCCAGCACCACACGGCCTGCGACGGCCCCGTCGTCGTCGCCACGTACCTGCTGGCTCCCGGTTACTTCGCGGACAAGGTACGCGACGGCGCGCTCAGCGCCGGGGCGGTCGCCGTCTCCGGCGTGCTCGGCGCGGCGCCCGAGGTCGCGGACACGGTCATCGAGCGGTACCTCGACGCCGTCCGCACGGCGCGGCGGGGCCGGGCGCCAATCCGCCCGGCCGCCGCCTGGGGCTAGGCCCCTCGGTGCGGCCGCACGGAAGGCGACCAGGCTTGCCTCGCTGGCCGCCGTTCGCGCCGCCTGATCCCACCCGTTTAAGTCAGGGCTCAATCCGGGGAAACCGACCTGGAATGGATGCTGCTATCGTCCGGGAGATCCCGGACACGCACGCGGGCGCTCCGCGCCGCTAATCACCTGACGCGGTAGGCTCTCTGTGCGCTCGGGCTGAGCCGTGTTAGGAGACGACGGATTGCACATCTGGCCAGGCGCCGCGTACCCCCTCGGGGCGACGTGGGACGGATGGGGTACTAACTTCGCCCTGTTCTCCGAGGTCGCCGAGCGCGTGGAGCTCTGCCTGCTCGACGAGGCGGGGGCGGAGACGCGGGTCGAGCTCACCGAGGTCGACGGCTTCGTCTGGCACGGTTACCTGCCGGCGATCGGCCCGGGCCAGCGCTACGGCTACCGCGTGCACGGGCCCCGCGACCCGCGGCGCGGCACGCGCTGCGCGCCGTCGAAGCTGCTGCTCGACCCGTACGGCAAGGCCTTCGACGGCGACGTCACCTGGAACGAGGCGCTGTTCGACTACCACTGGAGCGACCCGCGGCGCCCTAACACGGCTAATAGCGCGCCCTACGTGCCGAAAAGCATCGTCATAAACCCCTTCTTCGACTGGGGAAACGACCGGCCGCCACGCATTCCGTACCACGAGACCGTCCTGTACGAGGCCCACGTCCGCGGCCTGACGCTGCGCCACCCGGACATACCGCTGCATCAGCGGGGCACGTACGCCGGGCTCGCCCACCCGGCCGTCATCGAGCACCTCAAGCGGATCGGGGTCACCGCGGTGGAGCTGCTCCCGGTGCACCAGTTCGTCCCCGAGCAGGCCATGGTGGCGCGCGGCCTGACCAACTACTGGGGTTACAACACGATCGGCTTCCTCGCGCCGCACAACCGCTACTGCTCCGCCGGGCAGCGCGGCGAGCAGGTCGGTGAGTTCAAGACGATGGTCAGGGCGCTGCACACGGCGGGCATCGAGGTCATTCTCGACGTGGTGTACAACCACACCGCCGAAGGTGACGGGCGGGGCCCCACGCTGTCCTTCCGCGGCATCGACAATCACGCCTACTACCGGCTCGAGGATGCCAACCCGTGGCGGTACGTCGACTACACGGGCTGCGGCAACTCGCTGAACGTGCGGCACCCGCACTCGCTCCAGCTGATCATGGACTCGCTGCGGTACTGGATCCTTGAGATGCACGTGGACGGCTTCCGCTTTGACCTGGCGAGCGCCCTCGCACGGGAACTGCACGACGTGGACCGGCTCTCCACGTTCTTCGACCTGGTGCAGCAGGACCCCGTGGTCTCGCAGGTGAAGCTGATCGCCGAGCCGTGGGACGTCGGCGAGGGCGGCTACCAGGTCGGCAACTTCCCGCCGCTGTGGACCGAGTGGAACGGCAAGTACCGGGATACGGTCCGCGACTTCTGGCGGGGACAGCCGTCGACGCTGCCCGAGTTCGCCTACCGGCTGACCGGCTCGTCCGACCTGTACGAGACCAGCGGCCGGCGTCCCGTCGCGTCGATCAACTTCGTCACCTGCCACGACGGGTTCACCCTGGCCGACCTGGTGAGCTACAACGGCAAGCACAACGAGGGAAACGGCGAGGACAACCGGGACGGCACCGACGACAACCGCTCGTGGAACTGCGGCGCCGAGGGCCCGGCCGACGACCCCGCCGTCATCGAGCTGCGCGCCCGGCAGCAGCGCAACTTCCTGGTCACCCTGTTCCTGTCCCAGGGCATCCCGATGATGCTGGCCGGCGACGAGATCGGGCGCACCCAGGCGGGCAACAACAACGCCTACTGCCAGGACAACGAGATCTCGTGGGTGGACTGGTCCCGCGCGGCCGCCGAGCGTGACCTCCTCGCCTTCACCCAGCGGCTGGCCCGGCTGCGGCGGCGCCATCCCGTGTTCCGCCGCCGCCGCTTCTTCCAGGGCGTGTACGCGAGCACCGGCGACGGCCCATCGGTTGACGGCAACGTCGACATCGCCTGGCTCACCCCCGCCGGGGACGAGATGACCGAGGCGGACTGGCGGGCCTCCTACGCGAAGTCGGTGGCGGTCTTCCTCAACGGGTCGGCGATCACCGAGCCCGACCCGCGCGGCGACCGGGTGACCGACAAGAAGTTCCTGCTGCTGTTCAACGCGGGCGACGAGGCGATCACGTTCACCATCCCCGGGGCGCTGGGCGGGGCCGGCGGCTCGGCCACCGACTGGGAGATCGTCATCGACACCGAGACCCCCCGTGGCGAGCCGCGGGACGCGATCGAGCTCCTGCCTAAGACCAAGGTCGAGGTGGCCAGTCACGCCATTGTGGTGCTCCGCTCCCGCACCTAGGCGCGCGCCCGTATGAGGCGCGTCTAGGATCTGAGGGGTGCGGATGATCCTTCCCTCGCCCGGCGGCGAGCTTGACCTCCTCGGGCTGGCCGAGGCCTACGCCTACCCGCGCGAGCGCTGGCTGCGGGCCAACTTCGTCACGAGCGCGGACGGCGCCGCCTACGTCGACGGGCTGTCCGGCGGGCTCTCTTCCCCCGCCGACAAGCAGGTCTTCGGCATCCTGCGGATCCTCACCGACGTGGTCCTGGTCGGCGCGGGGACCGCGCGCGCCGAGGAGTACAAGCCCGCGCGGCAACGCCCGTCCCTCGCGTCACTGCGCGAAGGGCGACCGCCAGCGCCGCCGATCGCGCTCGTCACCAGGACCCTCGGCCTGAACCTGGCCTCGCCCCTGTTCACCGAGGCGCCGCCGGACGCGCGCACCATCGTGATCACCTGCGCGGCGTCCGACGATGACCTGCGCGCCGAGACCGGCAAGGTCGCCGACGTGATCGTCGCGGGCGACGAGGCCGTCGACCTCGCCGCCGCCCTCGACGCCCTGCGTGACCGCGGCCTGAGCCGGATGCTGTGCGAGGGCGGTCCGCACCTGTTCGGCCACCTAGCCGCGGCCGGCCTGGTCGACGAGCTGTGCCTGTCGCTCAGCCCGACGCTGGCCGGCCCCGGCGCCGCCCGCATCATCGGCGGCACGCAGCTCGACGCCGCCCGCCCGCTCGCCCTCACCCAGGTCCTGGCCGCGGACGACGGCTTCCTGTTCTGCCGCTACGCCGCCGAAGAAGAACCCGCCGGGTAAGAGCGGCCCGCGTGTCCGGGCCGCCCGCGGCTGCCGTTAGGCCAAATTGATAAGGTGAAACTTATCAGTTATCCTTGACGGTATGGACTCCGTCGCATCCGTTCCCGATGTCACCGAGGTCGCGGGCGCGCTGCGCGTCGCCGTCGGCCTGGTGGTGCGCAAGCTACGGCAGGCCCCGTACGCGGGCGAGCTCACCCTCGCCGAGTCGTCGGCGCTGTCCCGGCTGGAGCGCGGCGGGCCCGCGACGTCAAGCGACCTGGCGCGGGTGGACCGGATCAGCCCGCAGTCCATGGGGGTAACCGTCGCGGCGCTGCTCGACCGTGGCCTGATCGGGCGCAACCGCGACCCGGAGGACGGCAGGCGGATCGTGCTGTCGATCACCGAGGCGGGGCGGCGCACGCTGGGCGACAAGCGCGGCGCGCGGACCGAGCACATCGCGGCGGCGCTGCGCGACGGGTTCAGCGAGGGCGAGCTCCGCCAGCTGGAAAGCGCCACGGCGCTGCTCGAGCGGCTCGCGGAGAGGCTCTGATGGGCCTGCGCACCACGCCCCCGGCCACGGCCGGCCGCCCTAAGCCGCCGAAGCCGGACGCCTACGCCTGGATCGCCCTGGCCAACACGACGGCCGCCATCTTCATGGCCGCGCTCGACGGCTCGATCGTGATCATCGCGCTGCCCGCCATCTTCCGGGGCATCAACCTCGACCCGCTGAGCGCGGGGAACATCAGCTACCTGCTGTGGATGATCATGGGCTACCGCCTCGTCCAGGCGGTGCTCGTGGTCAACCTCGGCCGCCTCGGCGACATGTTCGGCCGGGTCAAGATGTACAACGCGGGGTTCGTGGTGTTCACCGCGGCGTCGGTCATGCTGTCCTTCGACCCGTTCCAGGGCGGCCACGGGGCCATGTGGCTGATCGGCTGGCGGCTCGTGCAGGCGTTCGGCGGGTCCATGCTGATGGCCAACTCCGCCGCGATCCTCACCGACGCGTTCCCGCCGGAGCGGCGCGGCTTCGCGCTCGGCACCAACCAGATCGCGGCCCTCGCCGGCATGTTCATCGGCCTGGTGGCCGGCGGGCTGCTCGCCGCCTGGGACTGGCGCGCGGTGTTCTGGATCAACCTGCCGGTCGGCGTCTTCGGCACGCTGTGGGCCTACCTCAAGCTGCGCGACAATGGCGTGCGGCACCGCGGCAAGATCGACTGGTGGGGCAACGTCACCTTCGCGCTCGGCCTCGGCGCCGTGCTCGTCGGCGTCACCTACGGCATCCAGCCGTACGGGCACCACTCGATGGGCTGGGAGTCCCCTGTCGTGCTCGGCGAGCTGATCGGCGGCACCGCGCTGCTGATCGCCTTCGTGATCATCGAGACCCGGGTCGCCGAGCCGATGTTCCGGCTGTCGCTGCTGGCGAACCGCGAGTTCACCGCGGGCAACGTCGCCGGGCTGCTGGTGTCCATCGCGCGGGGCGGCATCCAGTTCATGCTGATCATCTGGCTGCAGGGCATCTGGCTGCCGCTGCACGGCTACTCCTACGACCAGACGCCGCTGTGGGCTGGCATCTTCCTGCTGCCGATGACCGCCGGCTTCCTCGTCTCCGGCCCGGTCTCGGGGATCTTGTCCGACCGCTTCGGGTCGCGGGGCATCGCGACCGCGGGCACGGCCGTGTTCGCCTTCTCGTTCATCGCGCTGATGCTGCTGCCCGTCAACTTCCCCTACTGGGCGTTCGCGCTGTTCATCGCGCTGAACGGGATCGGCAGCGGGATGTTCGCGGCGCCGAACTCGTCCTCGATCATGGGCTCGGTCCCCGCCAGCGACCGGGGCGTGGCGTCCGGCATGCGCGCGACGTTCCAGAACTCGGGCACCGCCGTGTCGATCGGCGTCGTGTTCACGCTGATGATCGCCGGCCTGTCAAGCTCACTGCCGGGCACGCTGTCCGGCGGGCTCGTCAAGGTCGGCGTCCCGGCCGGCGTGGCCCACCAGGTCGCCTCGCTGCCCCCGGTCAGCTCGCTGTTCGCCTCGGTCCTCGGCGTCAACCCGATCGCGCACCTGCTGGCGCCGTCCGGCGTGCTCGCCCGGCTGCCCGCCGCCAGCCAGGCCGCGCTCACCGGCCGGACGTACTTCCCGTCCCTGCTGTCCGGGCCATTCCACAGCGGCCTGATCGTGGTGTTCACCGTGTCGGCGGCCCTGTCGGTGCTGGCCGGCCTGGCGTCCCTGCTGCGCGGCAGGCGGCGGGAAACCGCCGACTGAGCCGGGCGGCCCGGTTAAGGCGACGACGGGTGCTTCTTTCCCTGATTCACGCACGACTGACCGGAATGTTTCATAGTGGTGACTGGCCGCTCGCGGTGTGCGACTACCGCTCCACCGACGACGCCGAGGACGGCCCGCCGAACCTGCTGTTCCGCGTCCCCGCACTGCCCGACCCGGAGGCCCCCGAGGCGCCTGACGCCGACGCCGAGTCGGCGGCCAGCCTGTTCTTCTACAACCCGGCGCACCGCTGGTGGTACTTCCCCGGCATGGACGCGGGCGAGGCGCTGCTCATCAAGCTGCACGACACCGACCACTCGGTCGCCTGGCGCGCGCCGCACACCTCCTTCCGCGACACGTCCGCGGCGGGCGCCCGCCCGCGCGAGTCCGTCGAGCTCCGCACCGTCGCCTACTTCCGCTGACCCGCGCTAGCGTGGGGAGCATGCTAATGACCGCGAAGGGCGCTGCGGTGCTCCTCATCGACCTGCAGGAACGCCTGGTACCCGCCATCCACGACGGCGACGCCATGGTCGCCAGGTCGGCGCGGCTGGCCGAGGCGGCGGCACTGCTCGACGTGCCTGTCCTCGCCACCGAGCAGTACCCGCGGGGCCTCGGCCATACCGTCCCCGAGCTCGCCGCCTACCCGAGCGCGACGCTCGCCAAGACGGCGTTCTCCGCCGCGGCCGCCCCCGGCTTCGACGGCCTGATCCCGGCCGGAACGCGGGAGATCATCGTCGCCGGCTGCGAGGCCCACGTGTGCGTACTGCAGACCGTCCTCGGCCTGCTCGGCTCGCGGCTGCGGGTGATCCTGGCCGCCGACGCGACCGGATCGCGCGATCCGGCGGACAAGGCCCTCGCGGTCCACCGCGCACGGCAGCACGGCGCGGAGGTCGTCAGCACCGAGATGGTGCTGTTCGAATGGCTCAGGGACGCCAGCCACCCGGCCTTCCGCTCGGTGCAGAAGCTGCTGAAGTAACGGCCGCAATTCCACATCTTTGGGATCTCGCCGCCCCCGGTTCGCACGCGGTGACCGCGCCGCTACTAGGCTGGCCAGCATGGCCCCTCTGCACAGGAAGGTGCCCGAGGACGAGTCGCGCACCGAGCTGGACATCAACCCGCTGTACTTCAGGGAGAAGAGCTGCGAGATCCCGCGGTACCGGCTGCCGGAGAGCGGCGTGCTGCCGCGCACCGCGCTCCAGGTCGTGCGGGACGAGCTCATCCTCGACGGCAACGCCAGGCTGAACCTGGCGACGTTCGTCACCACGTGGATGGAGCCGGAGGCCGAGCTGCTGATGGCCGAGTGCGCGTCCAAGAACATGATCGACAAGGACGAGTACCCGCAGACCGCCGAGCTCGAGCGCCGCTGCGTGAACATCATCGGTCACCTGTGGAACGCGCCGCACGAGCAGGCGATGGGCTGCTCGACCACCGGCTCGAGCGAGGCGTGCATGCTCGGCGGGATGGCGCTGCTGTGGCGCTGGCGCGCGCGGCGCCGGGCCGCCGGGCTGCCCGCTGACCGGCCGAACCTGGTCATGGGCACTAACGTGCAGGTCTGCTGGGAAAAGTTCTGCCGCTACTGGGACGTGGAGCCCAAGTACGTGCCGCTGGTGCCCGGCCGTTACCAGCTGGGCGTGCCCGAGGCCGTCGCGCTGTGCGATGAGAACACCATCGGTGTCGTGGCGATCATGGGCTCGACGATGGACGGCTCCTACGAGCCGGTCGCGGACCTTAACGCCGCGCTGGACGCGCTGGCCGCCAGGCCCGGGGGGCCGGACGTGCCGATCCACGTGGACGCCGCGTCAGGCGGGTTCGTCGCGCCGTTCCTGCAGCCGGAGATCGAGTGGGACTTCCGGGTGCCGCGGGTCGCGTCGATCAACGCGTCCGGGCACAAGTACGGCCTGGTCTACCCCGGGGTGGGGTGGATCATCTGGCGCGACGAGGAGCACCTGCCCGAGGACCTGATCTTCAAGGTCAACTACCTCGGCGGGGAGATGCCGACGTTCGCGCTGAACTTCTCCCGGCCCGGCGCGCAGGTGGCGGCGCAGTACTACAACTTCCTGCGGCTCGGCTACAACGGCTACCGGCACGTGCAGCAGACGGCGCAGGACATCGCCAGGTACCTGTCCGGCGAGATCGGCAAGCTCGGCCAGTTCGAGCTGCTGTCCGACGGCAGCGACCTGCCGGTGTTCGCGTTCAAGCTGCGCGACGACGTCGGCACGTACTCGGTGTTCGACATCTCGGAGCGGCTGCGGATGCGCGGCTGGCAGGTGCCCGCGTACACGTTCCCGGAGAACCTGACGGACATGGCCGTGATGCGCATCGTGGTGCGCAACGGGTTCTCCATGGACCTGGCCAACCTGCTGCTCAACGACCTGCGGTTGCACCTGCGCGTCCTCGAGCATCACCCGCAGACGCAGTTGCCGCCCGAACTGCAGCGGAAGCGCCGGTCCTTCGCCCACTGAGCGGCCAGCGCCGGTTGACCTACCAGTGGATGCCGCCGCTCCGCTGCCGCGGACGCTGCTCGGCGCTGGCCGCGCGCTGCTGCAGCAGCTCCATCCGCTCCCGCATGGCGACGTCCTCGCGGATCTCCTCCTCGCTGGGCGACATGCTGATCATCAGCGTCAAGATAAGCGCGAGCACGCTGATCCCGAGCAGCAGCGGGAACAGGAAGGCGGCCGGCGTGGCGCCGCCGCCGGGCATGCCCGCCATCGTGCCCTGGTGGACGTGCATCGCGGCCATGCCCGTGTAGTGCATGCCGCTGACCGCCACGCCCATGACGAGCGCCGCCCCGATGGTGGCGCCGATGCCGCGCACCCAGGTGCCGATCCAGAGCGCCACCGTCCCGGCCACGATCGCGATGACGACCGACAGGGCGAGCAGGACCGGGCTGTAGGACATGGTGTCCGGCATGATCATCGCCGCCATGCCCAGGTAGTGCATCGAGGCGACCCCGATCCCGATGACGATGCCGCCGGCGGCCAGCCGCCCCACGCTGCCGTCGCCGTAGCCCACGATGAACAGGCCCGCGCCGACGACGGCGATCGCGATCAGCATCGAGGCGATCGTGACCGGCACGTTGTAGGTGATGGTCTGGTCCGGGATGGTGAACCCGAGCATCGCGATGAAGTGCATGACCCAGATACCGCAGGCGCCGATCGCCACTGCGGCCAGGACCAGCCAGCGCGCCTTGGACCGGCCCTCGTGGGCGCGCGCCCTGGTCACGCAGCGCAGCCCGAGGAACGCGCCAAGACAGGACATGGCGTACCCGAGCGCCGGGTTGAACACGCCATAAGTGAAATTGTGCACGGTAACCACGAACGGCCCCCTTGAGTCGCTACCAGCCGTGGTCGTGCTTCACGCTGCCGCAGACACGTCGGTCTCGCCTTGCCCGCAAGACCCCCCCAAGCTGTTTCCTTACCGGATCATGGTGACGTAACGTCACAGGTCGCCGAGTCGCCCGTCGAATAAATAGGTTCTTTCACCTATACCGATTTCGATGCCGGTCGTCGCAGGCCCGCGTCATCGCCGTTTGGGCCTGCCGCCAAGAAGGGGCGCGCCATCTTGACGCAGCCCCCGATTGACGGTCCCGCCGACACGCGAAACGGTGAGGCCAGGGGCGGATGACGAACGGGCCATGCGGAGGTGCGCGGTGCTGTCAGCGGAAGACAACGAGATCCTGACCCGGGTCGGTCCGGGAACGCCGATGGGGAGCCTGCTGCGCCGCTACTGGATCCCCGCCTGCCTGTCCGCGGAGATCGCGGAACCGGACGGCGCGCCCGCCCGGGTGCGGCTGCTGTGCGAAGACCTGGTCGCGTTCCGCGACACGAACGGCGCGGTCGGGCTCATCGAGGAGCGCTGCCCGCACCGGGGCGCGTCGCTGTTCTACGGCCGTAACGAGGAGTGCGGCCTGCGCTGCACGTACCACGGGTGGAAGTTCGACGTCACCGGCCAGTGCACCGATCAGCGCTCTGAGCTGCACCCGTTCGCGCACCGGATCAAGACCAAGGGCTACCCCGTCCGCGAGTCCGGCGGGATCGTGTGGGCCTACCTGGGACCGGCCGAGACGATGACACCGTTCCGCGACTTCGGCACCGAGTCGCTGCCGTCGAGCCTGGTCGCGGTGAACAAGGAGCAGATCTTCTGCAACTGGGTGCAGTCCATGGACGGCGACCTGGACACCGGGCACATCTCGAACCTGCACCAGTTCGACGCGATCGCCGACGTGCCCGACGACGGGACGGACAAGCCCGGCTACCCGTCCGGGTACATGTCGATGCGGTTCTGGCGGCACGACCCGCGCGCGCTGATCGAGGTGGACGACACCTGGCACGGCTTCAGGTACGCCGGCATCCGGGTGACGCCGAACGGGTACCGGCACGCACGGGTCACCGCCTACATCTTCCCGTCCTCGACGATCATCGCGCAGATCCCGTTCTCCACCAGGCAGATCTTCGTGGTGCCGTCCGACGACGTGACCACGTACCGGTACAACTTCACCACCCAGCCGCCGGCCAACCCGCGCGGCTACGGCGGCCCGCTGTTCTTCACCTACGAGAAGTACCCGTTCGAGATGCTGCCCCCGGGCGGCGTCGTGCCCCGCACCTACACGCGGGAGAACGACTACCAGATCTCCCGGGTGGCCCAGAAGGGGACCTCCTACAGCGGCATCGCCGACTTCCGTTCGCAGGACGCCATGGCGACGGAGACCGCGGGCCCCGTCTACGACCGGACCACGGAGCACCTGGGGTCGACCGACGTGGCGCTGATCCGCATGCACCGCCAGCTGCTGCGCGCCGCCAAGGCCCTCGCCGCGGCCGGCGGCGACGCGGCCGCGGCCGGCCTGCCGGCGCTCGGCGGGGCCGGCGACTTCCAGGCGATCCGCGGCGCGGAGAAAGTCCTCGCCGACGGCGAGGACTGGCGCGTCCTCGGCACCGACGCCGACCCGGTCGTGCAGGAGGCACTCGGCTGACCCTGATGCTGACTCAGCGGTTCATGACCAGGCCGAGGAGGTGCTCGCGATAGTGAGCGAAAGCCTGGTCGGCCTTCGTCGTGATCTGGTCGCGCGGGCGGCCCAGGGTGATGTCGACGATCTCGGTCACCACGCCCGGTGACTTCGATATCGCGACGACGCGGTCGGCCAGGTAGACGGCCTCGTCGATGTCGTGGGTCACGAAGACGACCGTGACGCCGAACTCCTGGCGGATCCGCAGGATCAGGTCCTCGAGCTCGAAGCGAGTCTGCGCGTCAACCGACGCGAACGGCTCGTCCATGAGCAGCAGGTCGGGCCGGTAGGCAAGCGACCTGGCGATCGCCACCCGCTGCTGCATGCCGCCCGACAGCTGCCATGGGTAGCTCCGGCCGGCGTCGGCCAGCCCGACCGAGCCGAGCACCTCGGCCACCCGCTGCGCGCGCTCGGCGCGCGGCACGCGGCGCACCCGTAGCGGCAAGTCCACGTTGCGCGCCACGGTCAGCCACGGGTACAGAGACCGGCCGTAGTCCTGGAAGACCACGCCAATGCCCGGCGGCACCGAGCGCAGCGGGGCGCCCTCGAACAGCGCCTCACCGCTCGTCGGCTGGGCGAGCCCGGCCAGGGTGCGCAGCAGCGTGGTCTTGCCCGCGCCGCTCGGCCCGACCACGCAGGCGAACTCGCCGCGGGCCACATCGAACGTGATGTCCTGCAGCGCCACCTTCGGCCCGCCATGCCCACCCGATCTGACTGGGCTCGTGTACACCTTGCGCACGTGCCGCAGCGACACTACGGGCGTCACCTCCTGGCCGGACTCGGCATCGGGCTTCAGGTCGCCGACCTTCATCGGTTGTCCCCCCGGAGGGATAACGCTCACCGAGACTCCCTTTCGTGTGATTCCCTGCCACCCCGGGCGGCGGAGGATGTCAACGGGTTCCCTCCGCGGCTCGGGCGCCGTAATGCCAGTGCAGGACGCGGTTCTCCGCGATCACGAACAGCAGGTTCGCGACCGTGCCGATGATCGCGAGGACGATGATCCCGGACCACATGCCCACGTAGTCGAAGGACTGCTGCGCGTTGACGATGTAGTAGCCGATGCCGTCGGTGGACGCCTCCCACTCGGATACCACCATCAGGATGATGGCGACCTGGAGGGAGTTGCGCAGCCCGGCGACGATCTGCGGGGCCGCGGCGGGCAGCACGACGCGGAACACGCTCCCGAGCGGTGACACCCCAAGCACCCGGGACGTGTCGAGCTTGACCTGGTCGACGCCGCGCATACCGTCCAGGGTGTTGAGCAGCGTCGGCCACAGAGCGGCGAACGCGATCAGCACGACCTTCATCGTGAAGCCGATGCCGAACAGCGTCAATGCCGCCGGCACGAGGACCGGCGCGGGCAGCACGTACAGGAAGTAGAGGTACGGCGAGGTGGCGTCGCGCAGGTAGCGCAGCGACCACAGCAGCGCGCCGATCCCGATTCCGACGACGCTGGCGATCGCGTAGCCGGCCAGCAGGTGCTCAAGGGACGAGGAGAGCTCGGCGCGAGCCGGGCCGGTCACCCACTGGGTCCATAGCGACTTCAGGATCGACGACAGCGGCGGGAAGTACAGGCTCTTCGAGCCGGCCGACCAGAACCACCAGAGGAGGAACAGGACGACGAATAGCCAGACGCGCGTGGCTGCCCGCCCGGCCAGGAGTCGTCCCCCCGGGAGATAACTGGACGACAAGGGTCAGCCCCTCACGTTCGGGATAGTCCCGGTTCTGACCTTCCGTTTTCGCGGAGCGCTGGGACTCGTGCCAGTGCAGCGCGTACCGCTCGGCTACCGTGAACGCCCCCGCGAGCAGGACGCCGAGTATCCCGGCGACGACGATGTAGGCGTACATGACCGGGTACGCGCTCGGGCCGGCGTTCTCGGCGACGAGGATGCGCTCGCCGACGCCGGTGCCGCCGCCGATCAGCTCGGCGATGATGTCGACGATCAGCGCGACCGCAACGGCGACCCGCAGGCCGGTCGCGATGAACGGCGCGGCGCTCGGCAAGATCACCGTGAGGAACTTGCGGGCGCCACGGACCTGCAGCACGGTGGTGGTGTCGGCCGCGACCGGGTCGAGGGAGCGGACGCCGTAGCAGACCTGGATGACCAGCGGCCAGAACACCGCGAACGCGACGAGCGCGAACTTCATCGTCAGCGTCGCGCCCCAGAGGACCAGTCCGATCGGAAGGATCGCGATCACCGGGATGGCCTTGAAGAACTCGATCACGCCGATGACGCTGCGGTAGGCGAAGCCGTTCATCCCGATGAGCGTGCCGATCAGCAGCGCCGCGGCAACGCCGATGAGGAGGCCGAGCGCCCAGCCCTCCAGGGTCTCCCCGACCGCGCCCCACAGGGAGGAGCCGCTCGCCTGGCCCCACAGGGCGGCCGCGGTCTGGGACATCGAAGGGAACTCGTCGCTGCGGATGACCCCCGCCGCGCTCAGCCCCTGCCAGAGGCCGAGCGCGGCGGCGAGGACGGCGAGCCGCAGCCCGTACACATGCGTGTAGCGACCGAGCACGCTACGGGTTCCAGACCATGCTCGCGGCCGGCGGCTCTGAGGTGATCACGCCGAACTGCTTCATGTAGTTCTCGATCATGGTGATGGACGCGGTGTTGAGCGCGGGGTTCCAGTTGGTCGCCAGAATCTGCTTGGCGGCGACCGCCGGGGTGAGGCCCAGGCCCTTGACCAGGGTCTCCTTGACCACCGCCTCGTGGGCCTGCGAGTAGGCGATCGACTCGTTCATCGCCGCGCGGAACTCAGCCGCGATCGCCGGGTTGGCGCTGAGGTAGGAGCCCATCGCGTCGAGGCAGGTCACGGTGCCGTTCGGGAACAGGTCAACGTTCGGGTGGGTCAGCACCGTCGCGCCCTCGGACGTCGCCGTGTCGGCGAACGGCGCGACGATGACCGCCGCCTGCACCCGGCCCTGGGCGAGGGCCGCTGCCATCTGCGGGAACGGGATCGCGACCTGGTGGATGGACGCCGGGTCGATGCCCGCCTTCTTAGCGAGGATTTCCACGGCGAGCGAGTTCAGCGAGGTGAGCTGGACCTCGGCGACGTTCTTGCCCGCCAGGTCCTTCACCGACGTGATGCCTGAGCCCTTGGCGGCGACGAGGACGGTGGAGTCGTTCGCGGGGTTCGACGGCTCGCTGCCGTCGACGCTGGAGACGCACTTGACGCTGACGCCCTTGGAATTGAGGTTGATCAGCACGGGCGTCGTGATGAAGCCGAACTGCTCGGTGCCGCTCGCCATGGACGCCTCGACGGCGACTGGGCTCGCCTGGGCCACGAGGGTGACGTTCAGGCCGTGCTTCTTGAAGATGCCGCTGCTCTGGGCGTAGAACAGGGAGGCATCGTCGGAGTAAGGGACGTAACCGAGCGTCACGTTCGTGACGGTCGCTGGCGCGCTCGCGCTGCCGCTCGCATTCGCGCTGCTTGCGCTGCTGGTCGTGGTACTTGCCGGAGTGGATGACGAACTGGGCGAGCTGCTGCACGCCGCGGCGGCTACCGCCGTCGCCGCGAGCAGCACGCCGACCGCATAGCGTGAGCTCCTACTATCGCTTGTCATTGACCTGCTCCATTGCCTCAAGATCGCGTGCCCCTATTGTGAGGCGAAGTCTCCCAGAGCGGAATGGCCACGGCAATCACTCTTCCCTATAGAAGAGATCAAAAGCACTGATTTGCCCCACTGACCAGGCCAGTCGCGGTCCCGGTGACCACGGCTCAGTGCCGACCAGCGAGGCGGCTCTCTATGATGTCGGGCATGATTGGCGCCGGGCGGTCAGCAGAAGACAGCGAGATCCGTTGCCCGAACGGCGCGGTCGGGCTGGTCGAGGAGCGCTCCGCCCGTTCCTGGCCATGGCCGGGTCTGCGCGCGGCCGGCCCGGCGGGGTGAGATCCTTGGTCCGGAGCCGGACCAAAGGGGAGCTCATGACTGAAACCGACATCCGCAGCGGGGCGCTTGGCGGCCAGCTCGGCAGCAATACGACCAGGGACGCCACCTTCCACGGCGGCGATCCCGACACGGTGGCCGCCGCGTCCATCTGCCATGACACCCCGACGCGGTGCCAGGCACGCACGCGGCTCTACCGGGACGGCCAGCTTGTCGATCAGGGCTTCGCGGTCGAGCGGATCAGCGATCACCTGGAAGACCCCAGGGCCATGGTCTGGCTCGACCTGCGCGACCCGGATCAAGATGACCTGGCGGTCCTCCAGGAGGAGTTCGGGCTGCACCCGGTGGCGATCGAGGACGCCCTCGTGGACAGGGAACGGCCGAAGATCGACCGCTACCGCACGCACCTGTTCCTCACCGCCTACAGCGCAAGGCTCGACCGGGCGACCGGCGAGCTCGCCACCAGCGAGCTCGCCGCCTTTATCCTGCCGCACGCGCTGATCACCATCCGCAAGGACGACGGCCTGGACATCGGCAAGGTCGTCGAGCGCTGGGACGCCAGCCCGGACCTCGCCGCGAAGGGTGTCGGCTACCTGATGTACGGGCTGCTCGACTACATCGTAGACGGCCACTTCGAGGCGGTGCAGTCCCTCGACGACGAAGTGGAGGGGCTGGAGGACGACCTCTTCTCGCCTTCCTCGCTCATGGACCTCCAGGTGCAGCGGCGCTCGTTCGAGCTGCGCAAGTCACTGGTGATCCTGCGCCGGATCGTGCTGCCGATGCGGGAGGTGCTGAACACCGTGATGCGCCGCGACCTGCAGCATGTCGACGATGACCTCATGCCCTACTACCAGGACGTCTACGACCACGTGCTGCGCGCCACCGAGTGGACCGAGTCACTGCGCGACCTGGTCACCACGATCCTGGAGACCAACCTGACCATCCAGGGCAACCGGATGAACGTCATCACCAAGAAGGTCACCTCGTGGGCCGCGATCATCGCGGTGCCCACGTTCATCACCGGGTTCTACGGCATGAACGTGCCGTACCCCGGGTTCAGCGACCACATCGGCTTCATCGTCGCCACGGTGATCATGCTCGGTTCCGGCACGCTGCTCTACTGGATCTTCCGCCGCAACGACTGGTTGTAATCCTCGGGGGACGCCCCCCGTACCCCCGGGACGGCGGTCAGGCGCGGCGGCGCATGGCGTGCCGCACGGAGTACTGCCGCTGGCGGCGCTCCAGGTACTCCGTCCGGCGCCGCAGCTCGCGGTCGGCGCGGATCTCGTCCTCCGACGGTGAGATGCTGATGGCCAGCGTGAGCAGGAACGTGGCCAGGCTGATCACCAGCAGCACCGGGATCAGGAAGCTCGCGGCCGTGGCGCCGGACACCATCGTCGCGCCGGACACCGCCCGCACCGCGATGGACGGCATCGAGCCGCCGTGCACCCGCAGCGCCGCCATGCCGGTGTAGTGCATGCCACAGACCGCGACCCCCATGACGAGGGCCGCGCCGACGGTGGCGGCGGAGCCGCGGACCCAGGTGCCGATCCACAGCGCCGCGGTGCCCGCGACGATCGCGATCACCACCGACGCCACCACGAGGGGCGTGTCGTAGGACATGGCGCCCGGCATCGACATCGCCGCCATGCCCACGTAGTGCATGGCGGCCACCCCGATGCCAATGATCACCCCGCCGGCCACCAGCCGCGCCCACCGGTGGGCGCCTTCGGCGGCACCGAAGCCGACGATGAACAGGCCGGTGCCCACCACCGCCACGGCGAGCAGCATCGACCCGACCGTCTGCGGCACGTTGTAGAGGATCGGCTCACCGGGAACGCTGAAGCCGAGCATCGCGATGAAGTGCATGGCCCAGATCCCGACCGCGCCGATGGCCACCGCGGCCAGGCCGAGCCAGCGGGCCCGGGCCATCCCCGTGTAGGCCCGGGCCAGCGTCACGCAGCGCAGCCCGAGGTACCCGCCAACGCAGGACATCACGTAGGCGAGCCCCGGGTTCAGCAGGCCGTAGGTGAAGTTGTCAACAGCGACCACAGTGCCACCCCCCTGGTCACGGCGCTCGGCCACGGCTGCCCATCGCCGGTGCGGCCGCCCCCGCGGCCGCGTCCCCACGCCGGTGTACGGTGACATGCTGTCAGAATGTGCTGGTCTCGATACGCAATGTAACGTTACTGTGACACATCAATTAATCACACCGAGTGATCGCGCGGTGTGATCACGGATCCCGGACGCTCCCCTTCCGTACTCACCGCGTCCCCGGTGCAGCCAAACGCCCCGGCGGCATTGCCGTCCGGGGCGTTCTCGCTACGCAGGGTCGTGGCTAGCCGCGGAGCCGCTGCAGGGCCTCGGCGAGAATGGCCTCGCCGTCGGCGTCGGAGCGACGCTCCTTCACGTACGCCAGGTGCGTCTTGTAGGGCTCGACCCGCGGCGGGGCCGGCGGGTTCTCCTGGTCCTGGCCGGCCGGGAAGCCGCACCGGGGACACTCCCACTGCTCGGGGATCGCGGCGTCGGAAGCGAAGCTCGGCCGGGTCTCGTGCCCGTTGGAGCACCAGAACTGCACCCACACCCGGGGCGCGGCCTCACCGCGCTCCGCCTCGCCCATCGGGCCAGCGCCTACCCTGCTACCCCGAATCGCGTTCCCGCTGCTCACATAACACCCCTTAACTTCAATGGAGCCCGCTCGCAAGGAGCGAGACAACGAGCCGCCTGGCTCAGTTCATTTCACCACCCGCCGCGCCGCCGTGCGGCGTAAACGCGCGGAACGCACCCTGCCCGGTTTGCCCGGGCCACCAGCCACTGGGCTCAGTGGTTAACGAGCCAGCCCAAGGCGACGCAGCAGACGAACCACAAGACCCCGAAGAAGATGGTGATGCGGTCCAGGTTCCGCTCGACTACCGACGAGGAGCCAAGCGTCGAGGAGACGCCGCCGCCGAACAGGTCGGACAGGCCGCCGCCCTTGCCCTTGTGCAGGAGAACGAGCAGAACCATCACGAGCGACGTGATGATCAAGATGATCGAGAGCGCGATCTCCACCGGTGTCTTCTTCCCTTTGACCTCGGGAGCCCCTGACCTTCGGGGGCCCGTTACCTCTCAAGCACGGGGTGCGGGCGCGGCTCAGCGGCCCGTGGCTAGCTCACGATACCGGCAGATCCCTGCGAACTGTCCAGCGTCGAGGCTCGCGCCGCCGACAAGAGCGCCGTCCACGTCCGGTTCCGCCATGATGGAAGCGATGTTATCGCCCT
Source organism: uncultured Streptosporangiaceae bacterium (assembly GCA_964581815.1). Lineage (GTDB taxonomy): Bacteria > Actinomycetota > Actinomycetes > Streptosporangiales > Streptosporangiaceae > Trebonia. Next base: position 24,764 of record CAZORE010000084.1, read on the forward strand.
TGACGGACCCTCCATAAAGGATACGCACCCCGGAGGCGGCTTCGGCGCCCGCACTGGCCGAAATGTGATCGCGGATCGCGACGGCCATCTGCTGCGCGTCGCCCACTGAGCACACGTTGCCGGTGCCGATCGCCCACACCGGCTCGTAGGCGATCACCATCGAGGCGACGGCCTCGGCGGGGATCTTGGCCAGGGAGCCGGCTAGCTGGGCGAGGACGTGCTCCGCCGCGGTGCCGGCCTCGCGCACCTCCAGCGGCTCGCCCACGCACAGGATCGGCGTGACCGAGACCGCGAGCGCGGCCTTGACCTTGGCGTTGACCAGGGCGTCGTCCTCGTGGTGGTACTGGCGGCGCTCGGAGTGCCCGCACAGCGTGTACGAGCAGCCGAGCTTGGCGAGCATCGGGCCGGAGACCTCGCCGGTGTAGGCGCCGCTGGCGTGCTGCGAGATGTCCTGGGCGCCGTACCCGATCTTGAGCCGGTCGCCGTCCACCAGGGTCTGCACCGAGCGCAGGTCGGTGAACGGCGGCAGCACAACGACTTCGACGTGCTTGTAGTCCTTGTCGTTCAGGCTGAACGCGAGCTTCTGCACCAGCGCGATCGCCTCGAAGTGGTTGTTGTGCATCTTCCAGTTGCCGGCGATCAGCGGCAGCTTCTTTGTGTCGGTCATAGTGGCAGGAAGCTTACGCTTCCAGGGCGGTGAGGCCGGGGAGTGTCTTGCCTTCCAGGTACTCGAGCGAGGCGCCGCCGCCGGTGGAGATGTGCCCGAAGGAGGACTCGTCGAGCCCGAACGACCGCACCGCGGCCGCCGAGTCGCCGCCGCCGACCACCGTCAGCCCGTCGACCTTGGTGAGCGCCTCGGCGACCGCGCGGGTGCCCGCCGCGAACGCCGGGAACTCGAACACGCCCATCGGGCCGTTCCAGAACACCGTCTTCGCGTCGGCCAGCTTCGACGCGAACAGCTCGCGCGAGTCCGGGCCGATGTCCAGGCCCATGTGGCCCTCGGGGATCGCGTCCGCGGCGACCACGCTCGGCGGCGCGTCCGCGGCGAACCGGGGCGCGACCACGATGTCGGTGGGCAGGACGAGGTCGACGCCGCGCGACTTGGCGTCGGCGAGCACCTGCCGGCACGACTCGATGTGGTCGGCCTCGAGCAGCGACGTGCCGACCTCGTGGCCGAGGGCGGCGAGGAAGGTGAAGACCATGCCGCCGCCGATCAGGACCCGGTCGGCCAGGCCGAGCAGGTTGCCGATGACGCCGAGCTTGTCCGACACCTTCGACCCGCCGAGCACGACGACGTACGGGCGCCCCGGGTCGACCGTCAGCCGCCGCAGGACGGCCACCTCGGCGGTCACCAGGTCGCCGGCCGCGTGCGGCAGCAGGCCGGGCAGGTCGTAGACCGACGCCTGCTTGCGGTGCACCACGCCGAACCCGTCGCCCACGTAGACATCGCCCAGCTTGGCGAGGTCCTGAGCAAGGCGCATCCGTTCGGCGTCGTCCTTGGACGTCTCGGCCGGCTCGAAGCGGACGTTCTCGAGCAGCGCGACCTCGCCGTCACTCAGCCCGGCGACCGTGGCCGCGGCGGACTGGCCGACCAGGTCGGTGGCGAACGCCACCGGCTCGCCGAGCAGCTCGGCCAGCCGGTCGGCGACCACGCGCAGCGACGGGCCGCCTTCCGCGCGCTCGGTGAAGTCCTCGCCCTTGGGCCGGCCCAGGTGGGCCATGACGATGACCCGCGCGCCGCGGCCGGCCAGCTTCTTGATCACCGGCAGCGAGGCGCGGATGCGCCCGTCGTCGGTGATCGCGCCGCTGCCCGACTTGTCGAGGGGGACGTTCAGGTCGGATCGCAGCAGCACGCGCCGGCCCGTGACCTCGATGTCGTCGATGCTCTTCATGGTTGGATCGCCAGCTTTCTGCTAGCCCAGCCGGGACGCGACCAGGGCGGTGAGGTCAACGAGGCGGCTGGAGTAGCCCCACTCGTTGTCGTACCAGCCGAAGACCTTGACCTGGTTGCCGTAGGCCATGGTGATCGACGCGTCGAAGGTGCAGGACGCGGGCGCGCCGACGATGTCGGAGGAGACGATCGGGTCCTCGGTGTAGACGAGGACGCCCTTCAGCGGGCCCTCGGCGGCGGCCTTGAACGCGGCGTTCACCTCGTCCTTGGTCACCTCCTTGCCCAGCTCGACCACCAGGTCGGTGATGGAGCCCGTGATGACAGGGACCCGCAGCGAGTAGCCGTCCAGCTTGCCCTTGAGCTCGGGGATCACCAGGCTGGTGGCCTTGGCGGCCCCGGTTGACGTCGGCACGATGTTCTGCGCGGCGGCGCGGGCGCGGCGCAGGTCCTTGTGCGGGCCGTCCTGCAGCATCTGGTCCTGCGTGTAGGCGTGCACCGTGGTCATCAGGCCCTTGACGATGCCGAAGTTGTCCAGCAGCACCTTGGCCATCGGCGCCACGCAGTTGGTGGTGCAGGAGGCGTTGGAGATGATCGTGTGGCTGGCGGCGTCGTACTTGTCGTCGTTGACGCCCATCACGATGGTGATGTCCTCCTCCTTGGCGGGGGCGGAGATGATCACCTTCTTGGCGCCGCCGGCGATGTGCGCCTTCGCGGCCGGGCCGGTGACGAAGCGGCCGGTGGACTCGATGACGATGTCCACGCCGAGGTCGCCCCACGGCAGGTTCGCCGGGTCACGCTCGGCGAGGATCTTTATCGACTTGTCGCCAACGACGATGGAGTCGCCCTCAACCGACACCGGCTTGGCGAACCGGCCGGCCACCGTGTCGTACTTGAGCAGGTGGGCCATGGTCTTCAGGTCGCCGAGGTCGTTCGCCGCGACCACCTCGAAGCCGCGGTCGCCGCTCTCCTCCAGGGCCTTGAAGAAGTTCCGACCGATCCGCCCGAACCCGTTAATCCCAACTCGAATGGTCACCGCACCAGTCTCCGTTCCGATCGCCGCTCGTGACTAGGGTCCAACGTCCGGGACGCGCTACCACTTCGTCACGTCCCTGCAGCAGTGGCGCGCTCTCTGTCACGCCCCCGGGGAGATTATCGAACATCGCTCCCCGGCCGGCGGACCTCGGGGGTCACTCAGCCCGCCGCGCTGCCGTACCCAGTCGTACTGCACTATTGGTCTAGACCATACTAACAAGGTAAAGAGATGGCAATACGGAACGGGGGCTGCGCTTTACTTTCCCTCGCTGTTTCCCTTCCGGCCGCTCGGAGTTTGCCTGCAGCCGCACAAGTGACTGGCGAATTCGCTGGGCTGTCGCGGGGAAGACCGGCCGCCTGCGCCCGCGTACGCTGAGATAACGGCAACCTGACGAGAGGCGGCATTGGTGTCAGGGCGGACGGCGCGGCGGCGGGTGCTGCGGGTCACGGTGCCCGCAGCGGGCCAGGGCGCCGCCGGCGCGGCGGCCTGCCCCGGCCGGGACGCGCCCGGCCGGGTGACCGCGGCGGTGCGGGCCGACCTGCTCGCGGCCGAGGAGCCGCTCGGCATCCGGGTCGACGGGACCGCGCTCACCATGACTATGCGCACGCCCGGGGACGACGTCGAGCTCGCGGCGGGGTTCCTCGTCGGCGAGGCCATCGTCCGCGGCCGCGACGACATCGCCGGCATGAAGGCCTGCGACGGGACGACCTGCGGGCACCTCGACCACACGGACGACGAGATCGGGAACATCGTCGACGTCGCGCTCGCGCCGGGCGTGGCGGTTAGTCCCGGGGCACGGCGGAACTTCATGACCACCTCGGCCTGCGGGGTCTGCGGCAAGACGTCGATCGACGACATCTGCGTGCTACCGCAGGCGCCGCTGTCCGCCGACGGGACGGTCTTCGCGCCGGTCATGCTCGCGTCACTGCCGGACAAGCTCCGTGAGGCGCAGCGGGTGTTCTCCTCCACCGGCGGGCTGCACGCGGCGGGCCTGTTCAACGCGGCGGGCGAGATGCTGGCCGTCCGCGAGGACGTCGGGCGGCACAACGCGGTCGACAAGATCGTCGGCTGGGCGCTGCTGCAGGACAAGCTGCCGCTGGCCGGCTGCGCGCTGCTCGTCTCCGGCCGGGCCTCGTTCGAGCTGGTGCAGAAGGCGGTGCTGGCCGGCATCCCGCTGCTCGCCGCCGTGTCGGCGCCGTCGTCGCTCGCCGCCGACCTCGCCGAGGAAGCCGGACTGACCCTGGTCGGCTTCCTGCGCGGCCAGTCAATGAACGTCTACACCGGCGCGAACCGGGTAGCGGTACCGGCATGACGCGCGACCCGGGCCGGACATGGAGGACGGCGGGCGGCGGCGCCCGGCCCGCGCCGCGCATCGCACTCGAACGCTGGACGGAGTCGCTGGCCCGGGCCGGGTGGTCGGCGCCGGGCGTTGCGGCCACCCAGCGGGTCCCGGTCGGCGAGGCGCTCGGGCGGGCCACCGCGGCGCCCGTCGTGGCCCGCTGGCCGTCGCCGCGCGCGGACTGCGCGGCAATGGACGGGATCGCGGTGAGCGCGGCCGACCTCGCGGCGGCGCCGGCCGCCGGTGCCGCGGGTGCCAGTGACGCCGGCGAGGGGGCGGTCCGGCTGACCGCCGGCGCGTTCGCGTGGATCGATACCGGCGACCCGATGCCGGCCGGCACGGACACCGTGGTGATGCGCGAGTGGCTGCTGCCGCAGGCCGACGGGAGCGTCCTGGTGACCGCCGAGGCCGGCCAGGGAGACGGCCGCCGGCGGGCGTTCCACGCGACAGCGGGACAGCACGTGCGCGCGGCGGGCGAGGACTTCGCCGCCGGGGAGGTGCTGGTGCCCGCGGGGCGGCGGCTGCGTCCCGGCGACCTGGCCGCCGCCGCGGCCGGCGGGCACGCGACGCTGACCGTGGCGCGAGCGGCCGTTGTCTCGATCATCCCGACCGGGGACGAGATCCGGCCGGCCGGGGCGACGCCGCGCCCAGGCGAAATCACCGACACGAACTCGGTCATGCTCGCCGCGCGGTGCCGTCAGCTCGGCGCGGTGCCCGTGGTCAGCGCCGTGGTGCCGGATGACCCGGACGCGCTGGCCGCGGAGCTGCGCCGGGCGGTGGCCGAGGCGGACCTGGTGCTCGTCATCGCCGGGTCGAGCCGGGGACGCGGCGACCACGCCGCCGCCGTGCTCGCCCAGGTCGGCGGCGTCGCGGTGGTCGGCGTCGCGATCCGCCCCGGCCATCCCGCGCTCCTCGGCCACGCCAAACGGTCCGAGCCCGGAGGTGGTCAGGCCGGGCCAGGGCACGCCGGCGGGCCGGAGCGGGCCGGTCACCGGCCCGGCATCGCCCCGGTGGTCGGCTTGCCCGGGTACCCGCTGGCGGCGGCCGTCGCCTTCGAGCTGTTCGCGGTGCCGCTGCTCGCGGCGGTCGCCGGCCAGGCGCCTGACGCCGGGCGCGCCCGCGCGCGGCTTGACCGCGACTGGTCCTCCCCGGCCGACGTCGAGGAATGGGTGCTCGTCACCTTCGGCCCGGCCGGCCCTGACGGCCTCCCGTCCGCCACGCCGGCCAGGCGCGGCGCGGGCTCGATCAGCCAGCTCGCCCGCGCCGACGCCTGGTGGCCGATCCCGGCCGGCCAGGGCGATCTCCCGGCGGGCACCGTGATCGATGTGCGGCCGATCCGCTAGCGGGCCGCGGGCGAGTCGCAGAAGGGAATCAGGCAGATGAAAGTCCGGATCGGGGTGTCGCTCGGCACGGAGGGCGCGCCTGACGGGTTCGCCGCCGCCGTCGACCTGCTCGAGGCCGCGGGAGTCGACTCGCTGTGGCTGCCTGAGCTGGTGTACGGGCCTACGGTCGAGCCGTTCACCGGACTCGCGTTCGCGCTGTCCCGGACCAGGCGCCTGAAGGCGGGCACCGGGATCTCGGTGCTGCCTGGCCGGCACCCGGCGCTGGTCGCCAAGCAGCTCGCGTCCCTCGCCGGACTTGCGCCGCGGCGGGTGCTCCCGGTGTTCGGCCTGCAGCCCGCGGCGCCCGCGGAACGGGCGGCGTTCCCGGTGCCGCCCGGGCCCGGGCAGCGGGCCGCGGTGTTCGACGAGGCGCTGACGCTGCTGCGGCGGCTGCTCACGGCGGACGAGCCGGTCACCTTCGAGGGACGGTTCTTCTCGGTTTCCGGTGCCTCCGCGGGGCCACGTCCCGCGCATCCGCTGGACATCTGGCTCGCCGGGTCCGCGCCGGGAGCGCTGCGGCGCACCGGGCGGCTGGCTGACGGATGGCTGGGCTCGCTGATGACGCCGGACGAGGCGGGCGAGGCGGTGCGCGCGATCCAGGCGGCGGCCGCCGAGGCCGGCCGCGAGGTCGATCCCGATCATTTCGGGATGAGCATCGCGGTAACATTTGGCCCGCTTCCCGACTCCTATGCCGCATCGGTCGCCCGGCGGCGGCCCGGCGTCACCCCAGAGTCGCTCATGGCGGACGGATGGGCCGGGGCGCGGCGGCTGATCGCGGCCTATGCCGACGCGGGACTCAGCAAGTTCGTGGTGCGGCCGGTGGGCGGGCAGGCAACGCTCGCGGAGTTTCTCGACGGCTTCACCCGGGAGCTCGTGCCGCTGCAGACATGACGCCGGTCACCACCCGCGGAACTGGCCGTGGACGGCCCAGAAGAGGACGAGCGACGCGGCGCCCACGATAGCGCCGAGGACCGCGATGAGGCGGCGCCTGGGCTGGCCCGCCGTCCGGCGGCTGACGAGGCCGGCGGCCCGTCGCGTGAGCCTGACCGCGACATAGACCGATCCGGCGCTGGAGAGCGCGGCCAGTGCCCCGCCGATCGCGGCGAGTGCCGCGGCGGCGTACTGGCGGCCGGCGATGTCACCCGCCACCAGGTGCCCGGCGTTGCTCACCGAGAGCC
>CAZORE010000085.1:0-3134 GCA_964581815.1 uncultured Streptosporangiaceae bacterium
ACGCCAGGCACCGGGACGCCAGGCACGGGCGCGCCAACGACCCCGGACACCAGTACGCCAACGACGCCGGACAGTGGCACGCCAACGACGCCCGGCACCGGCACCCCGACCACCCCGGCCACCGGCACCCCAACGACCCCGGACACCGGCACCCCAACGACGCCCGCCACGGTGACCCCGACGACGCCCGGCACCGGCACCCCGACGACGCCCGGCACCTCCTCCCCCGCCACCCGGCCGAAGCCCACCGCCAGCCCGCCGAAGCCGCCACGGCGGCTGCCCGGCCTTGACGTGGCCGCCTTCCAGCATCCGGTCAGCTCGGCGCACCCCGGTGGCGCGTTGATCTACTGGAAGACGATCGCCAGGGCCGGGTACAAGTACGCCGCGGTGAAGGCGACCGAGGGCGACTACTACGTGAACCCGTACGCGGCGGGCGACCTGAAGTCGGCGAAGGCGGCCGGGCTTGACGCCGCCCCGTACCACTTCGCCATACCGAACGCCAGCGGCGGCGCGGCGCAGGCGCAGTTCGCCGTGGAGTACTCCGGGTACGCCCCGGGCCCGCGCGTGCTGCCGCTGATGCTCGACATCGAGTACGACCCGTATAACTCGATCGACCACGCCAACATGTGCTACGGCCTGTCGGCGGCGCGGATGACGGCGTGGCTTAGCGCGTTCGTCACCACCGTGCGGGCGCTGACCGGCCAGTACCCGGTGATCTACACCACGGCGAACTGGTGGGACACCTGCACCGGAAGGTCCGCGGCGTTCGGCGCCGACCCGATGTGGATCGCGGCGTACGGGTTCGCCAGCCCGCCGATGCCCCCCGGCTGGAAGACGTGGACGTTCTGGCAGTACACCAGCTCAGGCACGGTGCCCGGGGTGGCCACCGCCGGCTCCACCGACCTCGACACGTTCAGCCCGGCCATGGTCGGCCTGATCAGCCCGGGCAGCCAGGCCGGCACCTGCGGGTCACGCGTGTCGCTCGCGGTCGCCTCGCTCGGGGCCCTGGCCGGCGAGGCGCTCACGTACTCGGCCACCGGCCTGCCGCCCGGCCTCACCGTCAGCCGGGGCGGCACGATCACCGGGACCATCGCGGCGACCGCGGCGCCGAAGGCCCCGGTGACGTACCGGGTGACGCTCTCGGTGAAGAACGCCGCGGGCGCGACGGCGACGGCAACGTTCGGCTGGAAGGTCAGCCCGGCCTGAGCCCGGCTAGCCGGTCAGCCGGGCGGAAGCGTTTCGTCCACGGCGCGGACGCCGGCGGCGCGCATCGCCGCGCGCAGCTCCGCGTTGCCGGCCCGCGCGGTCCGCGCCTCAATGACCTGCGGCCCGGCGCCCGGCACCGCCGTCGCGAGCGCCTTCGCGAGGTCGCCCGGCCGCTCGGCGAGCGTGTACGGGAGGCCGAACGCCGCCGCCAGGTGCTCGATGGAGGCCCCGTGCGGGGTACCGAAGACCCGCTCGAACGGCCCGGCGAACGCGGCAGGCTCCAGGCCCGCGAAGATCCCGCCCCCGTCGTTGTTCACCACCACCACGCACAGGTCAGGCCGGGGCTCGCCGGGCCCGATCGCCAGCCCGGGCGCGTCGTGCAGCAGCGACAGGTCCCCGATCAGCGCGAACGCGACCGCGCCCGGGCACCGCGCGGCGTGCGCGAGCGCCGCGCCCGCGGCCGTGGAGAAGGTGCCGTCGATACCGCTCGCCCCCCGGCTCGCGATCACGCGGATGTCCGTCCGCGGCGGCAGCAGCAGGTCGATATCGCGAACGGACAGCGAGTTCCCGCACCACAGCAGCGCGTTCTCCGGAAGCCCCGCGACCAGCTCGCGGGCGACGTCCGGCTCCGACAGCGCGCCACCCGCAGCGCCGGCCCCGGGCCGTGCGGCAGGCGGCCCGGGAAGGGCGCCCCCGTCCGGTCCGGCCTGGTCGCTGCCCGCCGGGCCGGCCTCGTCCCCGGCCTGGCCAGCGGGCCAGGCGTTGAGCAGCGCGCCCGCGGCCTGGGCCGCCGCCGCGTCCGCGCGCCGCCAGGCGCTGAGCCAGCGGCCGGACGGCCCGGCGGGTGTCCCGGTGAGCCCGACCGCCGTCGCGACGTCGGTCGCGGCGCGCTGCGGGTCGGCCCACCGGCCAGGCCCGGAGGCGATGACGACGTGCCGGACGGCCGGCGTTCCCGCGGCGCCCGCCAGGCCGAGCAGCGCGGACTGCGGCCGGGTCAGCCCGGGGCGCCCGGCCGAGACGATGACCTCGGGCCGGTGCTCCGCCATGAACCGGGGCGAGGCGAGCAGGTACTGGTACCCGGTCAGCGCGTTCGGCCCGCGCCGCGCCCCGGATGACGGCTCGGCGAGGACCGGCCACCCGGCCCGCTCGGCGAGGTCGACGAGCGCGGCCGCGTCGTAGTCGCCGTCACCGCACACCACGACGCCCCGCTCGGCCCAGTCCAGCTCAAGCGGCGCGGCGGCTGGCGCCCCGGCGGCGACCCGGGTCCACGGTTCCCCGCCGGGCCGTCCCGTCAGCGAGTCCGGCCAGTCGTCGTCCGCGACCGGGACCAAGGGGTCGCGCAACGGGAGATTGAGGTGGACCGGGCCTGGCAGCGTACCCGGCTCGCCGGCCGCGTGCGCCCAGGCGCGGCAGGCCAGCGAGCGCCAGTAGCCGGCCAGGCCGGGGCGGCGCTCCGGCACGCCCGACTCGGCGTACCAGCGGACCGCGGACCCGTACAGCTTGACCTGGTCGATCGTCTGACTGGCCCCGGTGCCGCGCAGTTCGGGCGGCCGGTCCGCGGTGAGCACGAGCAGCGGGACGGCGGACTCGTCCGCCTCGACGACCGCGGGGTGGAAGTTCGCCGCCGCGGTGCCCGACGTGCACAGCACCGCGACCGGGCGGCCGGACGCCTTGGCGAGGCCGAGCGCGGTGAACGCCGCCGACCGCTCGTCGACCCGGACGTGCAGCCGGACGCGCCCGGCCCGGTCAAGCTCCCAGAATGCCATGGCGAGCGGTGCGGACCTGGACCCGGGCGCGATGACCACCTCGCGCAGCCCGCACCGCGCGAGCTCATCGGCGAGCACCGTGCCGAACGCCGTCGACGGGTTCACCGGCCCGCACCCGCGTTCGCCGATGCGCCGGCCGCAACTCCCGGGGCGCGCGCAGCG
>CAZORE010000085.1:3234-31417 GCA_964581815.1 uncultured Streptosporangiaceae bacterium
GGGCGCGCGCAGCGCTTGATGCTGTTATCCGCGTAAGGTGCGGCTCGGGTACGGCACGAATAGCGGATAGTGGATAGTTCTGCACCCCATAGTGTGCAGAACTATCCACTATGAGCGTCGAGACAGCGCTTCTTGCTGTTATCCGCCGGGCGGACATCCCCGTCCGCCGCGAACGCGGCCGGCGTCCAGCGCGCCGGCAAGATGGTGGACATTCAGGTACATCCGCGTGTGCCTGAATGTCCACCATCATCGCGCACTGGGCGTTTGTTGCTGTTATCACGATGGCCGGCCGGTGGCACGGGCAGACTCAAGGTGGGCCGCTGCCGCGAGCGCGCGCTGGCGCCAGGGTTCCGGGTCGGCCTCCCAGCGGGCCAGGGCGTCCGGGTCGGCCGCGGGGCGGCGGACCGTGAGCATGCCGCCGGCCTCGGCGAGCGGGTCGGCCGTGATATCGCCCGTCAGCAGGGACATGGTGGCGAGCCCGCACGCGTAGGGCAGCTCGGGCAGGGCGGCGGCGAGGGCGACCCCGGCGGCGAGCCCGACGGAGCTGTCGACGGCGCTTGACACGACGGCGGGCAGCCCGCAGGCCTCGGCGACGCGCAGCGCCGCGCGGACCCCGCCCAGGGGCTGCACCTTGATCATCACGATGTCGGCCGCCCCGGCCGCCCGGACCCGCAGCGGGTCCTCGGCCTTGCGTATCGACTCGTCGGCGGCGACCGGAAGGTCGCATCGCCGCCGCAGCGCGGCGAGCTCATCAAGGGTCGCGCAGGGCTGCTCGGCGTATTCCAGTGAGTACTTGCCGAGCGCGCGCAGCATGCGGGCCGCCTCGTCCACGGACCAGCCGCCGTTGGCGTCCACCCGGATCCGGCCACCCGGGCCGGCCGCGTCGAGCGCGTCACGGACCGCGGCGACCCGCTCGATGTCCTCGCCGCTGTCCTGGCCGCGCTCCGCCACCTTGACCTTGGCGGTGCGGCAGCCGGACGCGGCGACGATCTGGTGGGCGCGCTCCGGCCCGACGGCGGGCACGGTGACGTTGACGGGGACCGCGTCCCGTAGCGGCGCGGGCCACGGGACGGTCGCCGACTCGATCGCGCTGGCCAGCCAGCGGGCCGACTCGGCCGGCCCGTACTCGGCGAACGGCGAGAACTCGCCCCAGCCGGCCGGCCCCTGGATGACCGCGCCCTCGCGGACGGTGATGCCGCGGAACCGCGTCCGCATCGGGATAGCGAACGCGCGCAGCGTCCCGAGCAGTTCCGGCAGGTCTTTCAGCATGCCGCCGCCCACTGCCTCACCTCGTGCTTCTCGTGCCGCACGGCAATCCTCCGACCGCGCGCCGCGCGGACCAGGCCGCGTCGCCACTCCCAGGCACTGTAGCGCTCGGCCGCGAGCACCCCGCAGCCGCCCGCCCGCGCAGGCCTTCCGCGCAGGCGGCCCCAAGCCCAGGCCCCCTGCTTGCCCAGGGCCCGGGCGAGCCGGTCTACCCTGGACACCCGTGGCTTCCCTTCCCGCCGGCGGTCCCCCCAGTGACCGCCCGCGCCCGTCCGGGCCGGGCGCACGGCCGCTGCACGCCGTGCTGCTCGACGGCGTGGCGGGCGCGGCGCGGCTACTTGACCCGCTCGCGCGGGCGCTCGACGGGACGGGGCCCGCGATCTTGCCGCTTGACGCGTCGCTGCCCGCGGCGAAGGTAAGGCACCTCATCGAGGCGTTCCGGCCGGACGCGGTCATCGACGCGGACGGGGTAGCACGCGCACGTTCGGGCCAGCCGGGGGTCGCAGCGGACACGGCCGTCATCATCGGGACCTCGGGATCCACCGGCGAGCCCAAGGGGGTCGAGCTGAGCGCGGCCGCTCTCACCTATTCCGCGCGGGCGTCGCTCGCGCGGGCCGGCGCGCGGCCGGGCGAGCGGTGGCTGGCCTGCCTGCCCGCGTCGCACGTCGCCGGGCTGCAGGTGCTTGTCCGGTCCCTGGTGAGCGAGACCGAGCCGGCGGTCGCGGCGCGGGCGACCGCGGAGGCCGTCCGCGACGCCGCGGACGCGGGATGCGCGCACCTGTCGGTCGTGCCCACGCAACTGGTGCGGCTGCTCGGCGCCGACGGCGGCGCGCGGGCCCTGGCCCGGTACCGGTGCGTGCTGGTCGGCGGCGCGGCGGCCGGCGCGGCGGTCCTCGCGGAGGCGCGTGCGGCCGGCGTCACCGCGGTCACCACCTACGGGATGAGCGAGACCTGCGGCGGCTGCGTCTACGACGGCGTGCCGCTCGACGGCGTGACCGTCAGGGAAGGCGAGGACGGCAGGCTGCGGATCTCCGGGCCGGTGCTGATGAACCGCTACCACGGCCGGCCTGACCTCACCGCGGCCGTGCTTGACCACTCCGCCGGCGGGGACCGGGAGTTCGTCACGTCAGACCTCGGCCGCCTCAAGCCGGACGGGCGGGTCACGGTCCGCGGCCGGGCCGACGACGTGATCAATACCGGCGGGCACAAGGTGGTACCCGGGGAGGTCGCGGCGGTGCTCGCGGCGTGCCCTGGGGTTCGGGAGGTCGTGGTGGTCGGCCGGCCTGACCCGGAATGGGGCGAACGGGTCATCGCCGTGGTAGTCCCGGCGGACTGGGAACATCCGCCTGGCCTAGAATTGCTACGTACGCAAGTAAGCGCGCGTCTTCCGCGTTACGCTTGCCCAAGCGAGGTCGTGCTGACGGAGGCTATCCCCGTGCTTCCCAGCGGCAAACCGGACCTGGCAGCTCTCAAGATGGCAAGAACGTGACGCCAACGGGAACAATCTCGGCCGCGGAGCGTTATTCAAGAGTGCTCCCCGCGATAGCCGGTGAAACGGAGCGGGGCTACTGAATGTCATCGGGGATCGTACTAAGTCGTGTTGGTAGTGAACGGCGCATTGCATGCGCACGTTATAAGAAGGACGGAGGTGCCTCATGCCGCGGATCGCAACTGCCGCCTCGGCGGACGAGGAGGCCAGCTCGTCACGAGTTGACGACCTGATTCAGCGCGGTCGCAGCCAGGGCCACCTGTCCCTTTCGGACCTGCGGACGGCGTTCGAGCAGGCCGGGCTCACGCCCGGCGAGGGCCGCTCCATCCTCCGCGAGCTGAGCGAGGCCGGCGTGCGGCTGGCCGACGAGGACACAGAGCTGAAGGTGCCGCGGGCCAAGGCCGCGCCCGGCAAGGCCACGGCCACGGCGGCCACGGCGGCCGCACCCGGGACGGGTGCGAAGCGTGCGCGCACGCGGAAGGCTGCGGACCAGGCGCCCGCCGCCGCTCCCGCGGGGACCGCGACGGCCGCGCCCGCCGACGGCGACGGGGACTTCGATGGCGACGAGATGGCGTCGATCGAGGCCGATGTCGCGGCGTTCGCGGACGGGGTTGACCTGGACGACCAGACGCCCGCCATGGGCGACTCGGTGCACACCTACCTCAAGTCGATCGGCCGGACCAGCCTGCTCACCGCCGAGCAGGAGGTTGACCTGGCCAAGCGGATCGAGGCCGGCCTGTTCGCCGAGCACAAGCTGGACACCAACCTCGACCTGTCGCCGGAGAGCCGGCATGACCTTGAGCTGGTGGCCGAGGACGGGCGGCGCGCCAAGGCGCACATGCTCGAGGCCAACCTGCGGCTGGTCGTGTCGGTTGCCAAGAAGTACAGCGACCGCGGGCTTTCCTTGCTCGACGTCGTGCAGGAGGGGAACCTCGGCCTTATCCGGGCGGTCGAGAAGTTCGACTACACGAAGGGCTACAAGTTCTCCACCTACGCCATGTGGTGGATCAGGCAGGCGATCCAGCGCGGGTTCGCGGACTCCGCGCGGACGATCCGGCTGCCGGTCCACGTGCTCGAGATGCTGTCCAAGCTGTCGCGCGTCGAGCGTGACATGCACCAGCGCCTCGGCCGCGAGCCCACCCCGGAGGAGCTGGCCGTCGAGCTGGACCGGACCCCGGACCAGATCGAGGAGCTGCTGCGCACCTCGCGGCAGCCGATCAGCCTTGACTCCACGATCGGCGAGGACGGCGAGACGTCGATCGGCGACCTCATCGAGGACGTCGACGCGCCGGAGGCGTCGGAGCTTGTCGACCGGCAGCTCATGGCCGAGCAGCTGCGGTCGGCGCTTGACGCGCTCACCCCGCGCGAGGCGACGATCATGGCGATGCGGTTCGGCCTGTACGACGGCAACCCGCACACCCTGGACGAGATCGGGCGCGCGCTCGGGCTGACCAGGGAGCGGATCCGCCAGCTTGAGAAGCAGTCGCTGTCCAAGCTGCGGCACCCGTCGCGGGCGCAGCCGCTGCTCGACTTCGCCTCTTAACCACGGGGCCCCCCAACCAGGGGCCTTCCTAGCTCACCGCTGTGACAGCGGCGCCAGTGCGCCGGACCCGACCTCCCGCCGGGTCCGGCGCATTTGTCGTGCCCCGGTCACTCCCGAGTTTTTCCCTGGTACTGCGGGCGCACCCGCGCGCGGTTACTGCACTAGGATTCCCAAGCCGCCTACATTCTGGCGAGCCACGCGTACAGTCGCGCCACCACGGAAGGGCCCCGATGGAAGACGACAGCCTGCTCGACGAACTACAGGAAGACCTCGGCTCCGACTACAGCCCGCAGCTGCGCGTCGCGGCAGGCATGCTCAGCGGCGACGCATCGGCGGCGGTCCCGTACCTGCTGTTCTCGATCGCCAAGTCCCTGGAGGACATCTCGTTCCTGCTGTCCAACGACTCGGTCAGCGTCGTCATGGACACCGAGGAAGAGGACGAATAAGCCCCGCTACGGACCGCATTCCGTCGGGGGGTTCGGCGAGGAGAGCCCCAGCAGGTGCAGCAGCGCTCCCGCCTCGGGGAACGCACGGTTTTGCGGGCCGTGCGGCACCAGCGGCGCACTGCTCAGGTTCTTGCCCGCGGCCAGGGCCTTCGGCCGTTGCAGTGGGCTCAGCCGCCTGTGCTGCCAGAGCGGCACGGCAGAACGCCCGTCGACGATCACCAGGTCGGGGTTGCGCCAGATGATGAGCGCCCACGGGCCGCTGACCGAGGTCGCCCAGACGCCGACGAAGTCCATGTCCTGGACGGCGCCCACGCCTTCAAGCGCCGCGAGCACCGGGTTGCCGAACTTGCCGGTCAGGTGCAGCAGCTTCGGCCCGTGCGCGTGCGCGTCACGGCCAATTTCGGCCAGTCCGCTGATCACGTCCGCGACCGGGTCGGGGTCGATGACCTCCGCGACCACGTCGAGGACGACCGCGGGCAGCGCCGCCGAGCCGAACGCGGTGCCGAGCCAGCTCACATACTCCGCGATCCGGTCCGGGTCGGCGGCTAGCAGGAGGTGCCCCACGGCGCTCACGGCCACGGCGTAGTCGCGCGTCTCGCGGGTCTGCCAGTAACGGGGGGCACTCGCGCGCAGGACGCTCAGCGCGACCGCCGCGAGGCTTCCGGCGGCTGCTTCTGCCTCGGCGGGCAGGTCACCGTCGGATAGCCCGCGGACCGCCTCGGCCAGCTGGGAGTACCAGGCCTGGTCGTCGCCTTCCCACCAGCCGTGGCCGACCACGCACAGCACGGCCTGGATGGCGAGGAGCCGCTCGGCGATCGGCAGCCCCTGGCTGAGTGCCGCCATCGTGGCCGCCCACCGCCGGTACCGGGCTTGCACCTGCTCAGGGACGCCGGCGCTGCCCTCGCTCTCGTCGCCCGAGCCCTGGCCGGCGTCCAGGTCGCCCGCGCGGCCGGCCGACGGCGACTGCGGGAGCCCGAGCGCGAACCGCAGCAACGGCTGACCGATCCGTGCGGCGCACTGGTCGAGGTACTCCTCCCAGTTCCGCGCGGGCGGGCCGGTCGCCGCCCGCTGCGCGTCCAGGGTCGCGGCCAGCCGCTCGGCCAGGTTCGCGTCCGTGAACAGGTCCTGCGGCCTGATGGCCGGCTCATCGACCCGGGCTGTCCCCGGTTGGTGCGTGGCGCGGTCGGAGTCCGTCACAAGCACAATAGTGCTGTATGCCCGGACGCCGTCCGCAGCCGGCAGGCCCGGCCGAGGCGGCTTCGCCGGCGGCCGGCAGATTTCCGCTACCAGGCGTAATGCTCAGGGGCGGTCTTGTAGCCGGGGAAGATCTCGTCCAGGCGCGCGAGGGCGCTGGCGTCCAGGCGGATCTCCAGGGCACGCTGCGCGCTGTCCAGCTGCTCGCGCGTGCGGGGGCCGATGATCGGGGCGGTCACGCCGTCCTGGTGCAACAGCCAGGCGAGCGCCACGTGGGCGGGCGCCTCGCCCAGCTTGCCGCACAGCTCCTCCCAGTCCTCGATGCGCTGCCGGTGCGCCTCGACGACCGCCTTAGCCCGGCCGGCCAGGCGCCGCCGCCCCTCCCGCTCGGCGGCGAGCACCCCGCCGAGCAGGCCGCCCTCAAGCGGTGACCAGGGGATGACGCCGACACCGTAAGCGCGGGCGGCGGGCAGCACCTCAAGCTCGATCCACCGGGCGGCCAGGTTGTACAGCGACTGCTCGCTGACCAGGCCGAGGAAGCCGCGCGCCCGCGCGGTCTCGCAGGCCCGGGCGATGTGCCAGCCGGCGAAGTTGGACGACCCGGTGTACAGGACCTTCCCCTGGGCGACCAGGACCTCCATCGCCTGCCAGATCTCGTCCCACGGGGTGTCCCGGTCCACGTGGTGCATCTGGTACACGTCGATGTAGTCGGTGCGCAGCCGGCGCAGCGAGGCGTCGCACGCGCGGCGGATGTTGAGCGCCGACAGCTTGCCCTCGTTCGGCCAGCTGCCCATGTCGTTGTAGAGCTTGGTGGCGAGCACCGTCTTCTCCCGCCGCCCGCCGCCGAGCGCGAACCAGTCGCCGAGGATCTCCTCGGTCCACCCGGCGTGCGACTGCTCGTTGTTGGCGACCAGCCCGGGGGGCGACGTGCGCCTGCCGTAGCTGTTGGCGGTGTCGAGGAAGTTGATGCCGAGCTCGTGCGCCCGGTCCATGATGACGTGCGCGTCGGCCGGCGGCGTCAGCGAGCCGAAGTTCATCGTGCCGAGGCAGAGCCGGCTGACGGAAAGACCCGACCGGCCCAGGTGCGTGTACTCCATGCCGCCAGCGTTTCACGGACACCGCCCCGCGCCCAGCCCGCCCCCGCGCACGACCGCGATGATCGTGTGCACTTGATCGCGGAAAACGTGCATCAAATACACACGATCTTTCGCGTCGGTCTGCTTGTTGCTGTTATCTAGGAGTCAGAACGGGGGCGGGGTCCTCGTGCTAACATCGAGTTATGCGCGTACCCGTGTTCCAGGGCTGGTGGCGTCCCGTATAGGGACGGCTGCCACGCTGCGCGCGCATACGATCAACGGCCGTCCGCCGACAGGGGACGGCCTTTTCTGTGCCTTCAGCACCGCTGACCGGGCTCGTCCCCTCGCCTCATCGAGAACCTAGGCAAGGAGACACCCGTGACAAGCACACTCACCCCACCCCTGACCGTGGCGACCGAACCGGCAGATAGTGCCGCGGGCATTGCCCCCGGCGCCGAGCCCGGGCTGTCCGCGACGGTTCGCGGATCGCTCGCCGCCGCGCTGCGGCGCTCGGCGGAGATCGAGCGGCGGATCGGCGAAGAGCCCCGCTCGTTCCGTATCCTCACCGGCGACCGGCCGACCGGTGACCTGCACCTGGGGCATTACTTCGGCACCCTGCGCAACCGGGTGCGGTTGCAGGACGCGGGCGCGGAGCTGTTCGTCCTGGTCGCCGACTACCAGGTGCTCACCGACCGCGATGCCGCCGAGGCGCTTGGCGAGCACGTGCTCGGCCTGGTGCTCGACCACCTGGCGACCGGGATCGACCCGGCGCGGGCGACGATCTTCGCGCACAGCGCCGTCCCTGAGCTCAACCAGCTGCTGCTGCCGTTCCTCAGCCTGGTCAGCACGGGCGAGCTGGCCCGGAACCCGACGGTGAAGGACGAGATCGCCCACTCGCGGCAGAGATCTCCCGGGGGGGCGACCCCCCGTACCCCCCGTGACATGTCCGATGGAAAAGGAAGTATATCGAACATGCGGTCAGTGAACGGGCTGATGTTCACCTACCCGGTGCACCAGGCCGCGGACATCCTGTTCTGCAAGGGGAACCTGGTCCCGGTCGGCCAGGACCAGCTGCCGCACCTGGAGGTGACCCGGCTGGTCGCCCGCCGGTTCAACGAGCGGTACCCAGGCGCGGCCGGCCCGGTCTTCCCCGAGCCGGACGCGCTGCTGTCCGCCGCGCCGCTGCTGCTCGGCACGGACGGCGGGAAGATGTCCAAGTCCCGTGGCAACGCGATCGCGCTGCGGGCCAGCGCGGACGAGACGGCCCGGCTCATCCGCGGGGCGAAGACGGACGGGGAACGGCGCATCAGCTACGACCCAGCCACGAGGCCGGAGGTGTCGTCGCTGGTGCTGCTGGCCGCGCTGTGCCTGGAGCGCGACCCGGCCGCCGTCGCCGAGGAGATCGGCGACGGCGGCGCGGCGGCGCTCAAGCGGATGGTGACGGAGGCGGTGAACGAGCGGCTCGCGCCGCTGCGGGCGCGGCGGGCCGAGCTGGCCGCCGACCCGGGCTATGCATGGCAGGTGCTGCGCGACGGCTGCGCCCGGGCGCGCGCGGTCGCCGCGGCCACCTTGGAGGAGGTGCGCGACGCGATGGGCATGCGCTACTGATTCACGACGGCTTTTGTCCGGCATGGGCGCGCCTGCCGGGTTTTCCGGCGGTTACCGGTTAGCGTCGGGGTGGGACTGGCTCCGGCAGGACGGGATTTCCCCCCGCCGGGGCCAACGGGTCAGGGTCAGCGCGCTCAAGCGAAGGGGATGCGGATGCGGATTCGCTGGACGACCAGGATCGCCATGGCGGTCGGCGTGCTCACGCTGATCGCCGGCGTCGCCGCCGGCGGGCCGGCCGTCGCCTCGACCGCCCGGTCCGCGGTCGTTGGCCACGTCACGACGGTGCGCTGAACAGGGCGTTCCAGTCCCCGGGGGCACGCTCCGCGGCTTCCGGGCGGACCGCACCGATGCACGATCTCCGTGCCTGAGGCGTTAGTTCCTCGTGGCTTTGGGTAGCCCTGGCCCCGGCTCCCTCGCCAAGGGAGTAGAACACCACCCGTTTTGCTTCCGGGCGGGGTTTGACCAGGATGCAGCGTAGTGTTCAGAGCAGGAGCTGGGGAATTAGCCGCTGGGCCCGGATCGCGCCTTGCAGCTGGGAGGGAAGGCGGGTACATGCCGGAGCGCGGATCGCAGTACCCGCGAACGCGTCGGTCAGGCCGTGGTCGCGCCACACTGGGAGCAGGACCCGCGCGGCCCTGGGTTCACCGGTGCTGGTGTGGTTCCGCGGCCGGCTGGCTGCGCTGGCGGCGCGGGTGACGGAAGCCCGGCGGCTTGGCAGGGTCTGGGGACTGGTCGCGCAGCACGCGGCCGCCCGGGGCGGCCAGGTATCGGCCGCGGACGTCTGCGCGGCGGTGATTCCCGGGGTCCAGGTCACCGGCGCCTGGCTGAGCGCCGCGCGGGACGCGCAGGCAGGTCACCTGATGCAGGTGACCGATGAGGTCAGCAGGCAGCTCGCCGAGTTGCAGCTGACCCTCGGGGAAGGGCCCTTGTTCGATGCGTCCACCTCCGGCGGCCCGGCGCTGGCCTCGGACCTGGCCAGCCCGGAGTCCGCGTTCCGCTGGCCGGCGTTCACGCCGGCGGCATGCCGGGCCGGGGCGGCAGCGGTCTTCGCGTTCCCGCTGGCGGTCGGGGCGATCCGGGCCGGGGTGCTCGGCCTGTACCGGGACCGGCCCGGCCCGCTGAGCGACTTCCAGCTGGGAGACGCGCTGGTTTTCGCCGATGCCGCCACCATGCTGCTGCTCGACGCCCAGGACCAGGCCGGCGGAGCCGCGGGGCCAGGGGCCGGCCCCGGCGGGCAGCCCGTGGGCCTGGCTTCGCGCCGGGCGGAGATCGACCAGGCCACCGGCATGCTCACCGAGCAGCTCAGCGTCAGCATCACGGATGCGTTCGCTCGGCTGCGGGCCTATGCTTATGTCAGCGACCGAGGGCTGGCGGACGTCGCCCGCGACATCGTAGCGCGCCGCCTGAGGCTGCCTCCCGATCGAGACCTGTCCCCGGAAGAATCGTGATCTGTCCCGGAATGAGAAGACGTGGGACGTCCTCTCGCGCACGCCGGGCCGCTGCGGGTTCGCGCGGCGGCCACGCTAATTTGGTGGAGAGGGTGAGCAGATGGACGGACAGCTGCTGTCGGAGACCTTTGTCGAGCTGACCGACACCATGGTCGCCGATTTCGACGTTATCGACTTCCTGCACGTGCTGACCAGCCGCAGCGCCGAGCTGCTGAACGCTTCCGCCGCCGGGCTGCTGCTGGCCGACCCGCGCGGGGAACTGCGCGTGGTGGCCGCCTCCAGCGAGGCCGCCCGGCTGCTCGAGCTGTTCCAGCTGCAAAGTGACCAGGGACCCTGCCTGGAATGCTTCCGGTCCGGCCAGCCGGTGGCAGTCACCGACCTGAGCGCTGACCGGCGCTGGCCCCGGTTCGCCGCCGCCGCCGGGCAGGCCGGCTTCTCCGCCGTGCAGGCCCTGCCGATGCGGCTGCGCGACCAGGTCATCGGCGCGCTCAACCTCTTCCGCGCCACCCCCGGCACCTTTGACGCCGACAGCATCCGCGTCGGCCAGGCGCTGGCCGACGTGGCCACCATCAGCCTGCTGCAGGAGCGCAGCATGCGCCACAGCGACACCCTCAACGAGCAGCTGCAGACCGCACTGAACAGCCGGGTCATCATCGAGCAGGCCAAGGGCAAGCTCGCCGAGCGCCTCGGCATCGACGTCGACCAGGCATTCGCCATCCTGCGCGACCAGGCCCGCAACCGCAACCAGCGCCTGTCCGACCTCGCCCGCGCCTTCGTCGACGGCACCCAGGCCCTGACCAGCCCAGCCGGCAGCCCGCGAACCAGCCGCCCCGGCACCATGCAGCCTCTCCCCGCACTCCGGCCCGGGCCGGCCCGGCCCGCGCCGCCCCGGCCCGGCGCGTAAGGCGCACGCACCCCGCCGTTGATCAACGGCGCTCAGTGGCTATGAGGCCAGCCGGGGGAAAGCCGGGTCCGCAGCGTCTCGGCTCTGCTGCTCGCTTGCCGCCGATCGCGAGCCCGCCACCTTATTGCCGCCGATCGCGAGCCCGCTGTCGGGGTCGAAGAAGTGCATGTTGCTGGTATCCACCCCGAGCTCGATCTGGTCGCCGGCGCGGACACCGCTGCGCGCGTTGACCCGCGCCGTCCACAGCGACTTGCCTTCGTGAAGCGGCATCGCCGATTCGTCTTCCTCCCCTCGCGGGCCAAGGTCGGCGACGTCCTTGTGCTCGACGGGCGGCGCGTCGATGAAAAAGATCACGTGGATCTCGCTGCCGAGCGCTTCGATCACGTGGGCTACGGCGGGTATCGTCGGCCAAGGTCGTTCGGTCAGGCTCGCATCCTCGAAGTCGGACGGCCGGATTCCGAGGATCACGTCGCGGCCGAAGTACGCCTTGATCTCCGGCTTGGCGTGCACCACGCTCTGCGGGATAACCAGCCGGTGTCCGGCGAACGTGACCGCTGCGCCGTCGTCGCCGCTGGTCATCCTGGCGGTGACAAGATTCATCGAGGGCGAGCCGATAAATCCGCCGACGAACAGGTTGACCGGGTGGTCGTACAGGTTCTGCGGTGTGTCGACCTGCTGCAGCATCCCGTCGCGGAGCACGCAGACGCGCTGTCCGAGCGTCATCGCCTCGACCTGATCGTGCGTGACGTACACGGTGGTCACATGGAGCCGCTCATGCAGCTCCGCCAGCGAGGCCCGCATGCCCACCCGGAGCTTGGCGTCGAGGTTCGACAGCGGTTCGTCCATGAGGAAAGCCTGCGGTTCCCGCACGATCGCCCGGCCCATCGCCACGCGCTGGCGCTGGCCGCCGGAGAGCGCAGCCGGCTTGCGCGCGAGGTACGGCTCCAGGCCGAGGATGTTGGCCGCATCCTTCACGCGGCGGGCGATCTCGCGCTTGGGTGTCTTGCGCATCTGCAGTCCGAACGCCATATTCTGGGCCACGGTCATTTGCGGGTAAAGGGCATAGTTCTGGAAGATCATCGCGATGTCGCGATCCTTAGGCGACAGGTTGTTCACGACCCGGTCGCCGATCTGAAGGGTCCCGCGGGTGATGTCTTCCAGTCCGGCGATAATCCGCAGGGCGGTGGACTTCCCGCACCCGGACGGGCCGACCAGGACCATGAACTCGCCGTCCGGGATCTCCAGGCTGAGGTCGTGGACCGCCTGCACGCCGTGGGCGAATGTCTTGTCGACTCGATCTAGCACGATCTTGGCCATTGCATTACTCCGTACGTCGGGCTGGCCCCAGCTCAGCTGCGCCAGCCTGGGTCTTGGGACTAGCGCTGTGCGATGGCGAATCCGCCTGCGGGCACGGGCACGGTGATGGTCGCGGCCGTGCTGAGGGTGACGCGCCATTGGCGTCCTTGACTGTCGTAGCTCGTGGCGATTGCCTGGCCGGTGCCGGGCAGGTTGAGGGTGCGGGCGCCTTGGGTGTCAGCCTCGCTGTTGAGCAGGGCGACGCTGTGTCCGTCGCCTGTTGTGATCAGGACTGCGATCAGCGGGGTGAGCAGGAGCGCGTCGAGTTGTCCGGTGCCACCCAGCGTGCTGGCGGTCAGCCGGGTCGCGCGTGCGGTCAGGGTTCCTGGCAGGGTGACCGGGAGCAGCGCGTCCGGGGCGGGCGAGACGCCCTGGGGACCGCCGCCGCCGTACTGCGCTGCGCCAAGGTGCTCGGTGCCTGACGCGAAGTCGCTGATCGCGGCCGGTCCGGGAACGCGGTTGACGATGGCCTGCACCAGGCGGGGCTGGTCGTCGGCCGGGATGGTCCAGGACAGCGTGCTGCCCGTAGCCAGCTGGACGTAGGCGCCGCCGCTCCACTGCGATTCGCCGGTATTGACCGGGTTGGCTTGGACGACTTCGGCGGGCCCGGAGAGGCTGGCCGCCTCAGCCTCGATGGTTTGCTGGCCGTCCCGGAACTGCACGCTGGCACTGGCGAAGGCAAGCACCGCGACGTCGGGATTGGCGTCGAGTGCCTCCGTGGTGAGCAGACCGAAGATGGTGGATTCGGCACCGGAGTTGAGGTTCACGGTACTGTTCGAGTTGATGCCGTCGTCGGTGGCTCCGGTGGCCGGGTTGTAGGTGGCGGTACCGGCCGGGTTCTGGCCGAAGAACCAGCCGGCCGCGATGCCGGCCAGCTGCCGCAGTCCGGACGAGTGGGTGGCCGCCGCGACGGTGAGCAGGGCCAGAACGCGGGCGCCGGCGCCGTAGGCGATCTGCGAGCTGTCGACCGGCGCGGGCCCCCACAGGTTGTCTGGCCCGGTCGCGGTCAGCAGGTGCGGGGTGAAGACGGCCGTGTCGGCCACGGCGGCGCTCAGCAGTCCCGGCTGGTGCAGCGCGGTGGCGGCGGCGGCCAGGGCGGTGGGCATCTGCGCGGCCCAAGGATGCCATTCCGAGCGCGATGTTGTCGCGGGCAGGATCGCCCCGTAGGGCCAGGTGCTCGCGGTGCCGGATCCCATGGCGGCGATGCCGTCGGCGAACTCGGCGAGCGCGCTGCGGGCGGCGGTGTTCCCGCCGGCCTGGACGTAGGCGGCCAGGCCGAGCACGGCCTCCGAAGTGGCATCGGCATTGCCGGTGATCAGCCACGCTGGCACGCGCAGGCCGTTCGAGACCTGGTACTGCCCGTAGCTGGTCAGCACCTCCCGGTCGAGCGCTCCGATGGCTAGATCCAGGCGCTGCTTGAGGAAGGCGGCGAAGGCGGGGTCGGCACCGCGCAAGTCGGCGTAGCCTTCGCCGAGCGCCCAGACGGTGCGGGCCAGCCAGTACGAGGCGCCCGAGTCGGAGGGATTGGGTGAATCCGCGGGGGTGGGCGTGGGGTTGAGGCTCCCGTCGGGCTGCATCCACAGCACGACGTTGCCGGCGTTGGGCCCGGATGCGGTCTGCAGGTAGGTCAGCCCGCGCAGCAGCTCGTAGGCCTCACTACGGCTGTGCTGATCGCCGAATTGCACCCAGTGCTGCAGGTAGACGACGGCGGCGCGGGAGATGTCGTCGGCGTCGTAGGAGCCCTGCCCGTAGGTGTTGTTCGCGCGGTTGTAGTTGCCGCCGCCGGTGACCTGATAACTGCCGGGGGCCAGGTAGTTGGCGTAGACCCATAGCACTCCGACCGAGGGCTCGCGGCCAAGCAGGTAGGTGGTGTGCCCGGCTTGCTGCGGTGGGGTCACCGCGGCGGTAAGGAAGTCCAGGTGCGCCAGGTTGGTCAGTGCCGCGGCCGCGGCCGGTGCCCGCGGCAGGGGCGAGGCGGCGGCGGTTGGGGCGATGGCGATGCTCGCGGCGATCAGCAGGCCAGCGCCGACGGCGATTAGTCGGCGGCTCATGGTGTCTCCATCCTGTCCAGACTTGCGACCCCGATGCTGGAATCGGCCATTCCGTAAAAGACGAACTGCTGCCCGTCGATCTCCTCGATGGCGGTCGGGAACACCACGTTGGGCGCGGCACCGACGCGTTCCTCGGGTGCCAGGGGTTCGAGCAGCGGGCTGGGGCTGCGAGCCAGAACGGTGCCGGGATCATCCGGGTCGAGCAGCATGGCGCCGGCGCTGTACCGTACGTGACGTTGCGGGCCCCAGCCCTCGGTCAGCGTTCCCGAGACGCCGTGATGGACGAGCAGCCACCCCTCCTTGACCCGCAGCGGCGGCGGTCCGGCGCCGATCTTGACCGCCTCGTAGTCATACTCGGGCAGGGCGACGAGCCGGTGCGACCGGACATGGGCGAGCGCTCGCACGTCTTTGAGCACCGCGTCGGCCGGCGTGTAGGGCACCGGGCCAAGCCGCCGCCAGCTGCGCAGGTCGCGGGACACGGCCACCGCTGGCTTCGGCCCGAGCGGCCCGAAGGCCACATAACTCATCACGTGCACGCCGAGGCTGTCTATCCAGGTGGTGCGCGGGTCTTCGACTCCGCCGTGGTCATGGGACCTCTCCCAGCCCGCATCGGGGGCGAGGACGACGCCGTCGCGTCGCACTCCGGCCGGCCGGCCGGACCGTATCAGGATCTCCGCGATGCCGACCCTGGACACGTTTCCGGCGGCCACCATCCGCGGCAGCAGCCACAGCGTGCCATCCGGGCTGCGCCCGCTGGCCGGGTTGAGCACGCCTTCCGCCTCGAACTCGGCCCCCGGCTCGGCGGACATCAGCACACCCAGACGGGTGAGCCGGTACGGCACACCCGTCGCGACAAGGGGCGCGGGCGGCACCGTCAGCCTTTCACGGCGGAACCGATATTGACGGTCACGAAGTGCCGCTGGAATATTACGAACAATACGACCGCGGGCAGGGCCAGCACGAACGATCCGGCCATGATCGCGCCGTACGGATTCGTCGCGACCCCCGACACCGTCTCGATGTAGTTCCCCAGGGCGACCGCGAGTGGCTGCAGGCCCTGCTCCTTGGTGATCAGGAACGGCCACAGGAACTCGTTCCACGGCCCGATGAAGGTCAGGAGCATCGCGGTCAGCACGGCGGGGCGGACGAGCGGGAGTGCGATGCGGGTCAGGACTCGCAGCTCGTTCGCGCCGTCGATCCGGGCGGAGTCGAACAGCTCCTTCGGCACCTGCAGGAAGTACTGCCGGAAGATGAAGACGGCGGTGGAGTTGATCGCGAACGGCGCGATCATCCCGAGGTAGTTGTTGCCGAGTCCGTAGTTTCTCACGATGATCACGTACAACGGGATGATCAGCAGCTGGAACGGGACCATCAGCAGCAGCAGCATGAACGCGAACAGCAGGCCGCGGCCGCGGAAGCGCAGTTGAGCCAGGGCGTATCCGGCCAGTATGCCGAGCACCAGGGTGCCGAGCAGGACGCCACCGGTGAAGATGCCGGAGTTGATGATCGCCCGGCCCAGGCCGAGGGCCGCGTTGATCTGACCGTAGTTGTGCAGGGTAATGTTGCCCGGCTGTGGCAGCGTGCCGCTCAGCGTGGTGTTCGCGGTCTTCTGCAACGATCCGACGATCATGTAGTAGAAGGGGAAGAGGAACACCGCCGCTCCGATGAGCAGCAGGATCAGGCGCCACCACGAACGCGAGGCGCGCGGCTCGATCGTCGGGACATCGTCGGATGCGGCGGTACTTGTGGCGCCAGCCTCGGCCGCGCTGGCCGTCTGGGTCATGCTTGTCTCCTTTGCAGCAGCCACACGCCGGCGGAGATCAGGAGCACCAGGATGACCAGGAGGACCCCGAGGGCGGAGGCGAAGTCAGGGTGGTTTTGCTCAATGCCGGACTGGTAGATCAGCCACACCGGCGAGGCGGACTTGCCGTCCGGTCCGCCGCCGGCGGTCAGCAGGTAGGGCTCGGTGAACAGGTTCGCGCCGGTAATGATGGCCAGCAGGCTGACCAGCGTTGTCACCTGCCGGACGCCGGGGATGGTCACGGCCCGGAGTCTGTGCCACCACGAGGCGCCGTCCACCTTCGCGGCCTCGTACAACTCCTCCGGAACGTTCTGCAACGCCGCCAGGTACAGCAGGATGAAGAAACCGAGGCTTTTCCACGTGACGTAGATCGCGACCGAGGGCATCGCCCAGTTCTGGTTGACCAGCCAGGACGGAACCGGCGCCAGCGGCCCGAGCACGTGGTTGAAGATTCCGCCGGGGCTGAGGATGAACAAAAACACCCCGATCGTCGCCACGCTGGCGGTCACGTACGGCACGTAGTAGCTGGTGCGGAAGAAGGCACGGAACGGGATCGCCGCGTTGAGCGCGGTGGCCAGCAGCAGCGACAGAATCACCGTGAGCGGCACGTTGATGACCAGGAAGATTGCGATGTTGACGAACGCCTGGCGCACCGCGGGGTCGGTCAGCACCGCCGTGTAGTTGGCCAGCCCGACGAACGGCCGGGGCACGCTCACGCCGGGCGCGGCGAAGAAATAGCTGTGGAACGAGATCCACACGGCCAGGAACAGGGGGTAGGCGAACAGCAACGCGATGAACAGGGCGTACGGCGCGCCGAAGAGCATCCCGATCGGATTGCGGCCGAACGCGGCGCGGGTGAGCCGCTGCCTCCCGGACGGGCGCGCGTCGGGCCGAAGTTCCCCCTCCAGCGGGGGGAACTTCGGGCGAGGGGCGGTGACGCTGGTCATGGCGCGGCGGTCATGGCGTCGCTGCGACGAGCTTGTTGATCTGCGTGGCGGCGCCGGCCAGCGCCGCGTCGGGGCTCTGCTGGCCGAAGATGACCGACTTCGACCAGGCATCGCGGAAGACCTGCCAGTCCTGGATCGAGTTCGGCACGTTGGGCACCTCGATCACGTGCGCTGCTTCCGCCGCGAACACCGTGTAGGCCGGGTTGGCCTTGAAATAGGGCGCGTACAGCTGCTGGATCCCCTGCCGCATCGGCATCTGCCCGGTCATGGTCAGCAGCTTGCCGTCCTCGGCGACACTGGTGGAGTACTTCAGGAAGTCCCACGCGGTCCCGCGGTTCTTGCACGAGGCGTACATGGCGATGTTCTTGGCGTCGCTGAAGGTCGGGACCTGGTCCCCGTGGCTGCCCGCCGTGGTCGGTACGGGCACCACGCCCCAGTCGACCTTGCCCTGGTAGTTGGCGATGGCCCACGGCCCGACGATGGCCATCGCCGCAGTCCCGGCGGCGAATGGGTCGTTGGTATAGCTTCCCTTGCCGGCCAGGTTCTCGGCGTACATCTGCTGCCAGAACGCGGCGACCGCGTCGCCGGCCGCGGAGTTGAACGTTGCCTTCCCGCTCTTGACCAGTTCCGTTCCGCCAGTCTCGGCCGCGTACATGGGGTAGAAGTCGTACCAGGACTGGAAGAAGTCACTGGACGGATTGGGGTAGATGGCGTACTTCGCCGCGCCCGAAGACACCAGCGTCTTGGCGGTGGCCAGGAACTCGCTGTAGGTGCTCAGCGGCGGGCTGGTGGTGCTGAGGCCGGCCTTGGCGAAGATCGTCTTGTTGTAGAAGATCATGACCGGGTTCGACTTCCACGGCATCTGGTAGTACTGGCCGTCCGGCGACTTGTACACGCTGGCGCCGGGCCCGGTCCGCGCCTCGATGTAGCTGGCACCGCCTGGGAAGCTGCTGAGCGACACCAGGCCGCCCTGCTGCTCGAACGTCGGCACCGCGGCCGGGGCGGTGTTGTAGATCAGGCAGGGTTCGCTGCCCGCCGTGATCGCGGCCCCGATGACCTCCTCCGACGATGAGGCAGCAGGGATCTCCTGCCCGGTGACCTGCTCGCTCGGATGCAGCTTGTTCCAGGAAGCGACCATCTGCTTTCCCCAGGCAACCTCCTGGGCATTGTTGGAATACCAGATGGTGATCGGGCCCTGCGCATTATTCGCGCTAGCCGAGCCTCCGCCACCCCCTCCGCAAGCGGCCAGCAGGCCCACCATCAGCGGGACGGCGGCGGCGGCGACAATTCGTGACTTCATGATCTTTCCTTCTTGCCGGGATTCTCTCCCTGTAGACCAGATCGGCGCAGCGTGACGCGCAGACGTGTTCGATCGCGACGATCGGTTTCACGCCGTCGGGCACCTGTGTGATAGGCACCGCCGGCACGATGGCGCTGACGTGCCACGGGGTGATGACGCCCTGGGAATGGGTCGGCATCGTGATGGCCCGCCGTGCCGCGCAAGGCAGGACATCCGCGGGCGTTCGATGCGCTCGTCGCCGAGCTGCCGGGTGAGCCGGCCGCGGCGCCGGGCCATCGTCTCGCGCCGGGATCCCGTGAGCGCCTGCCGGGACCCTCGGGGACCGGCAACACAAAATCGTCGCCCGGCGGGTAGGTGTCGCCGCTGCCGCCTTCGACGCCGACCGCCCCTGCGCTGTGGCGATCAAGACGGGCGGTCCTGACGATGATCATGGTCGCGACTCCGTGTGCTCCTGGGAAGATTCCCGATGAACGCGCGGGGTCTCGACGTGACCGCAGATCGGTGCAGCATCAGTCAACGCTTGATCAGACAGCGTTGTCAAGCGACGTAGGCCTACATTGTTTGTCTACAGGAGCGTGTGTTCACGGCCTAACCGACGATGACCTCGTGTTCGTCAGGGATGCCCGATCAGCGGCGATGGCTCTGCCCGACCGCATGTGTGAACCAGATCCGCGGGCGGTCCGTGATACATGGCATCGGACAGTTAGCAGGGGAGCACGATGAGCCACTGGGACTTCGGCCGCCCGCCGACCGGGCGGCCTGACGCACCGGGGCAGGCCGGACCGGGCGGCGCCGCTAACCCTGACAACGCGAGGATCCCGGGCGACCCGTGGCCAGCGCGCGATGACTGGGCAGCAGAAGACCCGTGGTCGGCCGGCTACGCCTGGGCTCCGGAGGATCCCGGTGACGGCGGCTCCCCAGCGGACGGCGGCTGGCCCGCGGGCGACCCGTGGCCGGCCGACAACGGCTGGACGAGGGACGATCCCTGGCCGCAGGACGGCCGGCGCGCGGACGGCGGCCTCGACGGGATC
The DNA here is from genome assembly GCA_964581815.1 of uncultured Streptosporangiaceae bacterium. GTDB lineage: Bacteria > Actinomycetota > Actinomycetes > Streptosporangiales > Streptosporangiaceae > Trebonia. The sequence continues at coordinate 22,695 of CAZORE010000085.1, forward strand.
GGCCTGGCGAATGCGGACGAGGGCGAGGAGATGAGCACGGGGCCGTATCCGCTCACGTACGAGCGCGACGCCTTCATCGAGGCCGGCACCGGGCCGGCCGGGCCGTCCCTGGACGAGGACTACGAGCCGTGGCCGCCCGCGCCGCACCCGGGAGGGCCAGGCAACCGCACGGACACGGCGCTGCTCACCGACGACGCCGCCGAGGGATACGCGGGGCGGACGGATGACTTCGACGGCGCGCACCGGGACGGCGGCATCCACGGGCGGGCAGCGGCCTGGCGGGGACGGCGGGGGCCCGAGGTTGCGGGTCACGCCTGGCCCGGGCAGGTTCCCGGTGAGCCGGGAGAGGACTGGGAGTACCAGGGGGACGGCGGACGGCGCGGGGGCGCCCGCCGCTGGCTGATCCCGGCGGTGATCGTCGTGGCGGGCGCCGCCGTCGGCGCGGCCAGCGTGCTGCTCATCAGCGGCCACCCCGGAGGGCAGGCGAGCCCGGGCGCCGGCCGCCCGGCCGTCACCCCGGCCGTCACGCCTCGCGGCACGGCGCGCGGAACGGCCGGCGCGACGGCCACGCCGTCCGGGCCGCCGCTCACCGCCGCCGAGGCACAGCAGGTGCTCGCCGGGTACACCACGGTCAACAACGAGGCGAACGCCCAGCGCAGCGACGCGCTGCTGGCCACGGCCGAGGCCGGCTCAAGCTACGCGATCGACGCCGGGCTGTACCAGATGCAGCGGGCGGCGGGGTCGGCGCCCTTCCCCCCGTTCAGCCCCGCCCAGGCGACCTACTACATCCCGCGCGGTGAGCCGGCCGCCGGGCCGCGCTGGTTCGTGGCCCAGGTCGCCAACGCGTTCACGTCCGATCCGGCGAAGGTGACGTCCGTCGAGTACCTGCTGTTCACCCAGTCCGCCCCGGGCGGCCCGTGGCGGGACGCGATCGAGCCCTACCTGCTGTCCGGCGCGAGCGCGCCCCGGGTCGCCGTCGGCTCCGACGGCCTGGCCACCGCGCTCGGCCCGGCCGCCGCCACGGTCACCGTCGCCCCCGGGCAGCTGCCCGCGGCCACCGCCGCCACGCTTGACGGTGCCGGCGGCGGCCAGACGACGGTTACCATCCCGGGCAACCTCGCCGACCGCGCCGACCAGCGGACCTGGCAGGCCGCGGTGCAAGGCGGGCAGGTCAGCGACGCGCACTCGCCCGCCGCGGGCGCCGACGGCCAGGAGTTCGCACTGCGAACCGCGGACGGCGGCGCTCTCGTCTTCTACACGGACGCGGCCGCGGTGACCATCACCCCGCCGGCCGGCGCCGGGCTGCAGCTGACCATTCCCGGCTTCTACTCACCCGGCCAGGCGGTCGCCCAGGCCCGGGTGAGCTACCTGGAGCAGTTCGCGGCCTACGACCCGCCCGCGGCGGCCGGCGGCGCGCCCCGCGTGGTGGCCGACTACTCCGCCATCACCGGCGCCGGCTGACCGCCTGCCCGGCCGGCGTCAGCGGTCAGCGGGGCGGCAGGGGCGCGTCGAGGGACGGGAGGGTGAACTCACCGCCCAGGTAGCGGAACACCGGGTCGGCCGGGTCGGGGCCGCCCGCGGCGAGCAGCGCGGCCGCGTGCGCCTCGGCGTCGTCGCGCGGCTGGTAGCCGAGGGCGCGCGCCCCGTCGAGCGACACCCACCCGCCGCGGGTGTTGGCCGACACGCCGTAGACGACGCGGAAGCCGGGCGCCGGCGCGGCGAGGCACGCCTCGAAGAGCCGGCCGGCGTCGTCCGGCGACAGCCAGGTGGCCAGCATCCGCGCGTTCAGCGGCCGGTCGAAGCAGGACAGGATCCTGACGCAGACCGCGTCCATGCCGTAGCGGCGCGCGTAGAGGGCGGCGAGGGCCTCGCCGGCCGCCTTGGAGACGCCGTAGTAGGTGTCGGGCGCGGGGCTGGCGTCGTCGGGCACGGGGAACGACTCGCGCGGCGAGAACCCGACCGCGTGGTTGGACGAGGCGAACACCACGCGCGGCACCCCGGCGCGGCGGGCCGCCTCGAAGACCGTGTAGGTGCCGTTGATGTTGACGTCGAGGATCGGCGCCCACGCGTCCTCGGTCGGCACGCCGCCAAGGTGGATGACCGCGTCCGTGCCCGCGCAGGCGGCGGTCATCGCCGCCATGTCGGTCACCGACGCGGTCACGGGCTCTTCCCCCGGTCCGGCGGGCGCGGCGAGCGGCACGATGTCGAGCAGGCGCAGCACCCGCCCGGGACGGGCCAGCCGGGGGCGGAGCATCGTGCCGATGCTCCCGGCGGCCCCGGTGATGAGGATGGTCGGCATGAGTCCCGATCCTAAGCCGCGGCCCGGTGGCGGCCCGGCCGCGGGCCGGCCTCCGAGCGGCCACGGCCCGGCGGCCGCTATAACAAGATCATGATCACAACGGATGAACTTCGCCGGCTGCTCGGCCCGCTTGGCATCTGGATGCCGCCGCCGGCCGGGATCGGGCTCGACCCGGAGGCCTACGCGCGCGAGATCGAGGCGGCCGGCTTCACGTCGGTCTGGTACCCGGGCGTGAACTCGCCCGCCGACCTGGCGGCGCTCGAGCCCGCGCTCGCCGCCACCGAGCGCCTCGTCCTCGGCACCGGGATCGCCAGCGTGTGGACCTGGCAGGCGGCTGACCTCGCGGCCGCCGCGAGCCGGCTCGAACGCCAGTACCCGGGCCGGTTCGTGCTCGGCCTCGGGGTGAGCCACGCGGTGGCCGTCGAGCCGACCGGGCAGGCGTACGACAGGCCGTACACGAAGATGACGCGGTTCCTTGACGAGCTGCCGGAGGTGCCCGTTCCCGTGGTGCTCGCCGCCCTCGGGCCCAAGATGCTCGAGCTGTCCCGGATGCGCACCGCGGGCGCGCACCCGTACTTCGCGCCGCCGGAGCACACCGCGTTCTCCCGGCAGGTGCTCGGCGCCGCGCCGCTGCTCGTGCCGGAGATCGCGGTGGCCCTGGCAGCGGGCGCCGAGGGCATGGGGCACTCGCGCGACTACGCGAAGTTCTACCTGCAGCTGCCCAACTACACGGGGAACCTGCGGCGGTTCGGCTACACCGACGCGGACATCGACGACGGCGGTAGCGACCGGCTCATCGACGACGTGGTTCCGCACGGGCGCGAGGCGGCCCTGGCCGGCATCGCCGCGCACCTGGCCGCGGGGGCCGACCACGTGGTGGTGCAACTCCTCGGCGAGCGCGGCCGGTTCGCGGCGGGTGACCTGGCCGCCCTCGCGGAGCTGACCGCCGGGCTGCGGTAGCCCGCGGCCGGCGAGGTCAGGTTTCGGCGAGCAGTTCCCTGGCCTGCGCGGCGAGCGCCCGCATGCCGAGCCGGTCCGCGGCGGCGCCCGCCTCGGCGAGCAGCCGGGCCGTGGTGGCCGGCCCGGCCCCGCCGCCGTCTCGCCCGAGGCGGATCAGCGCGCGGGCCTGGTCGACTTGCAGCCTGGCCGCCTGCGGCGGCGCGCCCGCGACCGCGGCGCTCGCGACCTCGAACAGGTGCAGCGCCTCCTCGAAGTCGCCGGCCGCCATCGCGAGGAGCCCGGAGTACCGCTCGGCCGGGCCGAACAGCACCGACGGCCAGCCGGCCAGCACGAACTCGCCGGCGTGGGCGGCGAGTATCGCGCGCAGCCGGGCGATCACCGGCGGGAGCAGTCCGCCTCGCGGTTCGTGCCGCAAGCCCGGCCGGCCGGCCGGGCTGATCGCCAGGCACGTCTCGGCGAGCAGCGCGGCGACCGACACCGTCCAGCCGTGCGGCGGGAACGCGGCGAAGCCGTGATACTCCTCATCAAGCGCCCGCAGGTGGGCGGCCGCGGCGGGCAGGTCGCCCTCGTCGCAGCTGGTGAGGGCGAGCCCGGCCCGCCAGATGGGGAAGAAGGCGTGCCCTTCGATCTGCCGGTAGAGCTCGGGGTCGGTTTCGCTGATGCGCTCGCCGCGCTCCCGGCGCAGCCAGTACACCTGGCCCTGCCAGGTCTGCTGCAGGGTGTCCGCCACCTGGGCGCCCTCGGCGTGGGCGCGGGCGACGATGGGGGCGGCGACGGTGAGCAGCCTGGCCTCCGCGGCGGCGAACCGGCCGTGCCACAGGTCGAGCACCGTCTCCATGGTGAGCTGCATCCACTGGAAGGCGTGGCTGGCCGGCCGGCTCCGCTCGTGGGCCAGCAGCGTGCCCTGAGCGCTGGTGAGCTGACCGAGGCGCAGCTGGTCGATGGCGAGGGTCATCAGTGCCTGGCTTTGGAAGTACGGCGACCGGGCCAGCAGGCTGACCCGCTCCAGCCGCTGCGACAGCTTGACCGTTTCGGCCGGCGGGTCATAGTCGTACAGCGCCCAGTGTGACTCGTTCAGCACCTCGCAGGCGGCGGACGGCGGCAGCGCGTCCGCCTGGGCGATGGCGGCGCGGGCCAGCGCGATGCCGTCGCGCCTGATGTCGTCCGCCTCGGTGCCGAGCACGGGAATCGCCAGGGTGGACTTGCGGGCCAGGTGCGCGGTGAGCCGCACGCGCAGGGCGACCGCCGTCTCGTCGTCGCGTCCCGCCAGGGCGGCGATGCCGTCCCGCAGCCCGTGCAGCAGGTACCAGTCGATCTTGCCCGGGTCGGTCCACCGGCGGGCTTGCCTGATCAGCGCCTCGGCCCGCTCCACCGGCCGGCCAGCGGCGATGTCGTGCGCCAGCTGGTACTCGCGGTCCGCCTCGGTGACGGAGCCCCGCTGGTCGAGTGCGTCGCCCAGCGCCAGGTGCAGGTACGCCCGGGTCACCTGGTCGTCCGGGTCGCGCTCGATCCCAGCCCGCGCCCACGCCTCCGCGGCCTCGCCGCTCACCCGCTCAGCGCGGGCCGCCGCGAGGAAAGCGCGGGCCGCCTCTTCGGCGGGCAGGTCCCGGTCGGCGCCCAGGGCGTGCCCGGCGATGCGGACGGGCAGCCGCGGGTCGGGGTCGGCGCCGCGGACCCGCTCGGTGAGCGCCGCGAACGCGCGCCGGTGCAGGTCGCGGCGCAGCGCCGGGTCGGTGTCAAGCCAGGCGGTCACCGCGTCCCGGTGGCTGCCGTGGGTGAACCTGACGCCCGCCGAGGTGTCGATCCGCCCCGTGCGGCGGGCCCGCAGTTCCTCCTGGTCGGCCTCCCCCCCGGGCAGGTCGAGCATCGTGGCGATGAGCGCGGTATCGATGGCCAGGTCAGTGGCGGTGATCGCGGCGGCCGCCAGCCAGGCTGACGGGACCGGGGAGACCGCCGGTCCCCGGTCAAGCAGCCGGCCGGGCATCGCTGCCGCGGCGTGTCCTGCCCCGTGCCCGCCTCCCGCGGACCGCGCTTCCCCCGCACTGACGGGCTGCTCGTGCGATGCGAAGGCGGCCATCTGGTCGCGGATCCGGACCGGCTCGCCGCCCGTCGCCTGGGCGATGCGCCGCACCTCCTCGCCGGCCGGCGCCCGCCCGAGCAGCTGCCCTAGCCAGCTGCCGATCGCCTGCTCGGGCAGCGGCTCCAGGCGCAGCCGCACGGTCTCGGCCCGCGCCGCGCTCACCGCGCCGGTCCAGCCGCTGTCATCGTCACCGCGGTCGCCGCCGCCGGAGTCACCGCGTTCATCGCGGCCGAGGAGCGCGATGCCAACGGGGGCGTCACGCACGCCGTCGAGCAGCAAGCCGAGCAATTCCCGGCCGCGCCCGGTGAGCCGGTCAGCGTCGTCAAGTGCCACGATGAGCCCGCGCCGGGCGGCGACGTGCCGCGCGAGCACGGCGAGCGCCTGCGCGATCTCGCCGAACCGCACCTGCTGTGCCTGGTCAGGCTCGGGCGCGTCCGCCCGGGGCGCGACGAAGTCAAGCAGCGCGCGGCGCTCCCCGAGGGTGAGCGGCACCGCGCGGCCCTGGCCCGCTCCGGTGTCCCGGCACGCGGCCGGCCACAGCCGCTCGGCGAGCTCCTGCCAGGGCCGCAGGTCACCGGGTTGCCCGGCGCCGATGAGGACGACGGGGAGGCCGGCCGCCACCGCCGAGGCGGCAAGCTCCTCCGCGAGCCTGGTCTTCCCGCGCCCGCTCGCGCCGCGCACGGCAAGGACGGCCGGCCGGCCGGACCGCACCGCGGCGGCCAGCCCGCGGAGCGCGGCGAGCTCGGACTCCCGGCCGACGAGCACGGGCGGGCTGCCGGTGACGGGCGGACGCGGCGTGACGGTCAGCGGGCGGTGCACGTCGATCCCCGCCTCGGCGAGCAGCATCAGGTCGTCGGCGCGGGCGACGACGCTGGCCTGGCGGTCCAGGCTTCGCCCGGTGCCGCGCCTGGCCGCGAGCAGATGCTCCGCCTCATCGGTGCCCGGCCCGTCGTACAGCGCGATCAGGAAGCCGGCCAGCCAGGCGGCGCCGCGGCCTTGCGCGGGCACGCCAACCGGCCGGCCCAGCCAGGCGCGGGCCGCCTGGTACGGTCCGCCCGCGCGGAGCGACGCTTCCGCCAGGGTCCTGATCAGGAACTCGCGCGCGTGCTCCAGGTCGGCGGCGAGCCGCCGGCACGCCTCGGGCGGCCCTTCCGGCCACAGGTCGGCGAACGGCTCGCCGCCCCACATGCCTGCGGCCCTGATCAGCACCTCGACGGCCGCGGGCTCGTCGTCGCCTTTCAATAGCGCCTCGGCCTCCCGCGTCAGCGCGAGAAAACGAAACGCGTCGACCGCTTCGTCCAGCACGGCGGGCGCCGTTGCGATCAGGCGGTAATTGCCTTCCTTGCCTTTATCAGGAGGAACGTCGAGTCCGTTATCGCACTCACGCAACACTCGTCGCAGAGACCACATCAGGGTGCGAACGTCGCGGCCCTCGTCGCCCCAGACGGCAGCGGAAAGCTCCTGCCTGCGCACCCGCCTGCCGCTCGCCGCGACCATCAGCGCAAGGGCCTTGCGCAGCTGCCTGCGCAACTCGGCCGGCCTTCCGTCGCAGCGCAGTTCGACCGGCCCGAGGATGACGATCGTTCCCGCAGGCACGCCGCTCCTTCCGGAATTGTCCGGGCTGGTCAAAGGCAATGAGTCACAGATTAGACATTGATTTTACCATTGCCCCCTATATTCAAAGCGCTGTCCGCGCGGCGCGGGTTCCGCATTTTCGCGGGAGCGGGCAGGGTGCGGCGGCACGGGGAGTGGGGGCCGTGCCGCCGCGCCCGGGGGCGCACGGACGGCACGAGGGAGTGGGGCGCGCCCGGCGACCCGCGATACGGTTGGCGGGTGATCCGCAAGCCTCTCTCCGTGCCCGGCCGGACCGTGATCTTCGACTACGGCGAGGTCATCTCGCTGTCCCAGTCGCCGGCCGACCGGACGGTGCTCGAGCGCCTGGCCGGGGTGAGTGACGCCGGCGGCGCGGACAGAGCGCGGTTCTGGGCCGCCTACTTCGCGCACCGGGACGGGCTCGACCAGGGGAAGGGCGGCGTCGCCGGCTACTGGCGGGCGGTGGCCGACGAGATCGGCGCGAGCTGGGACGAGGCCCGGGTGCACGAGCTGTGGGCGGCGGACTTCCGCAGCTGGCTGTCGGTCAACCCGGACGTCATCGACCTGCTCACCGACCTGCGGGCCGGCGGGACCCGGCTGGCGCTGCTGTCCAACGCCGGCCCCGACTACGGCAGCTACTTCAGGCACGGCCCGCTCGGCGACCTGTTCGCCGCCTGCTACGTCAGCGGCGAGCTCGGCCTGCTCAAGCCGCACCCGGAGATCTACCGGCACGTCCTTGACGACCTCGGGATCACTCCCGGCGAGGCGGTCTTCATCGACAACCGCGCGTCCAACGTGGCCGGCGCCCAGGCGCTCGGCGTCACCGGCCACGTGTTCACCGGCGCGTCCGCCCTGGAGGAGTTCCTCACCAAGCTCGCCGCGCCCGCCGCCCGCTGAGCCGACCGCGCGCAGACCCTGTGGTTGTGACAGCAATACGGTCATAGGAGCTAGGACGCCGCCGGCGGGTGCACCGTAGTGACCGTGCCATCGCTCCACACGATCGTGACGCTGGCAGCCATCGCCCGCACGTTCCCGCCCGGCAGGCAGCCAGCGGAACTGGCCGCACCGCTCAGCTGCGCGGGACCGCCGCCCGCGGCCTCCGCCTCACCGCCGCCCGTGCCCGCCGCTTCACCGCCGCCCGCGAAGGCCGCGCCGCGGCCGGCGGCGGCCGCGGCGCCGCTGCCGGCGGCGGCCGCCTCGCGGTAGGCATCGTGCAGCCGCAGCAGGTCGCCGCGGGCGCCGAGCACGGCGTCCACCCGGTCCCAGAACCGGCGGGACTGCCACAGCCGGCCGGTCTCCGCGTGCCCGACGGTGGTGACGGAGACGACGGCGTGCCTGGCGAGCTCCGGCTGGGTCAGGCCGGCGGCGCGCCGTCGCGCGGCGAGGCCGGCCGACAGGGCGCGCGCCGCGGCCGCCAGGTCCCGCTCGGCCCGTGGCCGCATGCCCCCGGCGACGCGCGGCCTGGCGTTGCGGCTCGGCCCGGCGACGAGCACGCCGTCAGCGACCAGCGCGCGCAGCGCGCGGCGGCAGGTCAGCGTGGAGTACCCGGTGACCCGGCTGAGCGCCGCGCCGCTCGGCGCCGGCTGACCCGGCCGGAGCGTGCCGTCGGCGACCTGGGCGCTGACGGCCGCGGCCACCCTGGCCCACTTGGGCAGGCCCCTACCGGAGGCGGTCATGGCGCTGGCGTGACGTGGAGCGTGCTCGGGTGCGCGGCATCGATGCCTCTCCTGGTGGCTACGGCGCGGGGGGAACTGCAGTGCCGCGCCCAATGATACTCGATCGCACTCGACT
>CAZORE010000086.1:0-31151 GCA_964581815.1 uncultured Streptosporangiaceae bacterium
GAAAGCGGTTTACAACCCGAAGGCCTTCATCCCGCACGCGGCGTCGCTGCGTCAGGGTTTCCCCCATTGCGCAATATTCCCCACTGCTGCCTCCCGTAGGAGTCTGGGCCGTGTCTCAGTCCCAGTGTGGCCGGTCGCCCTCTCAGGCCGGCTACCCGTCGTCGCCTTGGTGGGCCGTTACCCCCCCAACAAGCTGATAGGCCGCGAGCCCCTCCCTGGCCGAAAAACTTTCCACCCCAGATCATGCGATCCAGGGTCATGTCCGGTATTAATCCCCGTTTCCGGAGGCTATCCCAGAGCCAAGGGCAGGTTGCTCACGTGTTACTCACCCGTTCGCCACTAGGTGCAAGCACCTCGTTCGACTTGCATGTGTTAAGCACGCCGCCAGCGTTCGTCCTGAGCCAGAATCAAACTCTCCGTTGAATGCCTGCAACCAGGCCACCCGAAGGCAACCCGGAAACCATCACCCAACCATGAGTCAAAATCATGGCAATATCCGTGGAACCAGCTCCGAAGAACCAGCCCCGACGGGGGTTATGTACATATAAATGCACTGGCTTTTAGCACGCTGTTGAGTTCTCAAGAAACAGACGCTCACCGTTGCGGAGCTTGACGCTCCACTTCGGGGCAACCCTTAAACCTTACTCTAATGTTTCCCCCGTGTCAACTTCATTTTTCCGGATGTTTCCGGAGATGCTGGAGTCGCGCGACGGATCCACCAGACACCAGGACTCACCGTCCCCTGCCTCGCTGGCCGCTGCCGGCGCACGCGAGACCTGGAGTGGAAGGTCCTGATGGCTCCCCGGGTCCCGGCCCGCCTTCCGGCGTTCCGTCCCCCTCGGGGCAAGATGAACTTTACGGGTGTCACGCACCATCGTCAAATCGGGATACCTACCCCGTCGGCATACCGGTTCTAACCTGGCCAAACCAATTTTGATGCTGGCGGGGGCCGCACGCGCCTCATGATGCGGTCGTGGCGGGCCGGGACTAGCGGGCGCGCTTCTTGTGCAGGCGGTAGGCGGATACCGTGGGGTCTCCGGTCAGCCAGAAACGCCAGGCGACCTCGGCCGCCGCGGTGACGCCAACCCGCGGCCCGGTACTGATCGCGGGTTCCGCCGCCGCCCGGCGTGCGTCATCACCGTCGGTGTCGTCCCCGGCAGCGTTATCAACGGCGATGCCGTTCCAGGCAGCGTCATCAACGGCGATGCCGTTCCAGGCGGTGCCGTCTACGGACGTGGCCCGGTGGCCGGGGAGCAGGCGCAGCGGGGACGCCGGGTCGCAGAAGTCGGCGCCGTTCTGGGCGCGGGTGACGGCCAGGGCCTGACAGAGGCGGGCCGGGCCGCGCGCCAGGTCACGCGCGGGGGTCAGCTCCAGGGCGTCCGCCACGGTGTCATCCCGCGCATCCGCCACGGTAACGTTCCGGGGACCCGCCGCGATGCCATCCCTGGCACCCGCCGCCGTAACGTCCCCGGGACCCGCCGCTCGGCGAGCGGCGCGCCTGCGGCGGGCCAGAGGCTCCCCCGCGACGACCCGGCCGGCCCGCAGCAGGACGGCCGACGCGGTGCCCGCCGGCTGGCAGACGATGTTCACGCAGAAATGCATGCCGTAGGTGAAGTAGACGTAGGCGTGCCCCGGGGGGCCGAACATGACCGCGTTACGCCTGGTCATGCCGCGGTACGCATGAGATGCGGGGTCGGTCGCCCCTGAGTACGCCTCGACCTCGGTCAGCTCGACGGCGACCAGGCCGTCGGCCGTCGCGTGCGCGAGCACGCAGCCAAGCAAGGCCGGCGCCACCTCGGGCGCCGGCCGGTCGAAGAAGTCCCTCGCGAGCGGGGGCCCTGCGAACGGGGGCTGGGCCGCCCGGGCCGCGGTCAGGCGCCGCCTGCCGCGGCCCAGGCGGCGCCGTTGTCCACGGTGACCCGCAGCGCGGCGAGCTGCTCGGCCACCCGGTCGGGCGAGGTGCCGCCGAAGCCCTTGCGCGCGGCGAGCGCGCCCTCCACGGTGAGCACCGTGCGGACGTCCGGTGTCAGGTGCGCCGACACCTTTGCCAAGTCCTCGTCGCTCACCTCATCGAGCGAGACGTCGTTCACCTGGCACCAGACGACCAGGTGGCCGACGATCTCGTGCGCCTCACGGAACGCCACGCCGCGCTGCACCAGGTACTCAGCCAGGTCGGTGGCGAGGGTGAACCCGGCGGGGGCGAGCTCGCGCAGCCGGCTGGCGTTGACCCGCAGGGTGGCGATAAGGCCGGCCATCGCCGGGAGCACGAGCAGCAGCGTGTCGACGGCGTCGAACACCGGCTCCTTGTCCTCCTGCAGGTCCCTGTTGTAGGTGAGCGGCAGCCCCTTGAGCGTGGTGAGCAGCCCAGTGAGGCCGCCGATGAGGCGGCCGGCCTTGCCGCGGGCGAGCTCGGCGACGTCCGGGTTCTTCTTCTGCGGCATGATCGAGGAACCCGTGGCGTACGCGTCGTCGATCTCGATCCAGCCGAACTCCTGCGAGGACCAGAGCACGATCTCCTCGCCGAGGCGGGAAAGGTGGACGCCGGTCAGGGCGGCGGCGAAGCAGAACTCGGCCGCGAAGTCCCGGTCCGACACGGCGTCCATCGAGTTCGGCGCGGCGGTGGCGAAGCCGAGCTCGGCCGCGAACTGCTGCGGGTCGATCGGCAGCGAGGACCCGGCGAGCGCCCCGGCGCCGAGCGGGCTGACCGCCGCCCTGGTGTCCCAGTCGCGCAGCCTGCTCACGTCCCGCGTGAACGCCTGCACGTGGGCGAGCAGCTGGTGGGCGAAAAGCACGGGCTGCGCGTGCTGCAGGTGGGTCATGCCGGGCGCGGGCAGGCTGCCGCTCGCCTCCGCCTGCGCGATGAGCGCAGTCTGCAGCTCGGCGAGCCGGGACACCACGAGCCGCGCGTGGTCCCGCAGGTACAGGCGCAGGTCGGTGGCCACCTGGTCGTTGCGGCTGCGGCCGGCCCGCAGCTTGCCGCCAAGCGAGCCGAGCCGTTCGAGCAGCCCGCGTTCGAGCGCGGTGTGCACGTCCTCGTCGGCGATGGTCGGCCGGAAAGTGCCGTCCTCGACCGCCTCGTCCAGGTCGTCGAGCGCCGCGAGCATCGACTCGGCCTCGTCGTCGGTCAGCAGCCCGGCCCGGTGCAGCATCCTGGCGTGCGCGCGGGAGGCGAGCAGGTCGTACCTGGCGAGCCGCCAGTCGAAATGCACGCTGAGCGACAGGCGAGCGAGCGCGTCCGCGGGCCCACCCTCGAACCGTCCGCCCCACAACCGCGTCGCCGGCGTTCCCCTCGGCTCCTCGCCCGTTCCCATCTATCCCACCTATCTCAGTTTCACCAATGCAGATCCCGGTCCTCCCACCCTATTCGGTCCTGGGCTGAGGTCCCCGGCGGAAGTGCCGGAGGGCGGGCGGCCGGAGGGGCTCCAGCCGGCCGCGGAGTTCGGTCCGGCTCACCGGAGCCGCCTAGCGTCGGCGCTCGGCCAGGCCTCGGAAGTCCTCGGCCAGGGCCTCGCCGCCGTTCGGGTCCCTGGCGATGACAAGAACGGTGTCGTCACCCGCCACCGTACCGAGGATGGCGGGCCAGGCAGTGTGGTCGATGGCCGAGGCGAGGAACTGGGCGGCACCGGCCGGCGTGCGCAGCACGACGAGGTTCGCGCTCGCCTCCGCCGAGGTCAGCAGCTCCTTGAGGTACCTGACCAGGCGCGGCGAGGCGCCGCTCACCGCCGCGGCCGTGGGCGGCGGCCCGCCCGCCACCCGGACCGCTGAGCCCGTCACCGGCTCCTCCGCCGCGGTGACGGACGCCGGACCGACGGCGTCCGCCGCCCGGGCGGACACGGGCGTGCTCGCGGACGGCCCGGTTCGTTCGGGATAGTCGATCCCGGTGCCGGCCAGTGACGTGCCGGCCAGTGAGCCGTGGCCTCCGGGGTCGGCGGGCAGTGCGTAGATCAGGGTGCCGCCGGCGGCGCGCAGCCGGACCACGCCGAGCTCGTCCAGGTCGCGGGAGAGCGTGGCCTGCGTGACGTGCATCCCGGTGTACTGGCTGAGCAGGCCCGCCAGCTGCTCCTGTGAGTGCACCTGCTCGCGGGCGAGGATCGCGGCGATCCTCGCCTGCCTGGCCGCCTTGGTTCCTGGCGCCGCCGGCGTCGCCATCAGGACGCTTCCTCAAGCAGCCAGGCGAGCAGCGCCTTCTGCGCGTGCAGCCGGTTCTCCGCCTGGTCCCAGGCGAGGCTGGCGGGACCGTCGAGTACCTCCGCGGTGATCTCCTCGCCGCGGTGCGCCGGCAGGCAGTGCAGGACGATCGCGCCAGGGGCGGCGAGCGCGAGCAGCTCGCCGTTGACCTGGAAGGGCGCGAGCGCGGCCTTGCGTTCCTGCACATCCGCCTGGCCCATCGACACCCAGACGTCGGTGGCGAGCACGTCGGCGCCCTTGGCCGCCAGGGCGGGATCGTCGAGCACCGTCGCGGAGCCGCCGGTCGCCGCGGCGATCCGCTGCGCCCGCGCCACGACCGCCGGGTCGGGCTGGTAGCCATGCGGACCGGCGATCCGCACATGCATGCCCGCGGTCGCGCCGCCGAGCAGGTAGGAGTTGGCCATGTTGTTCGCGCCGTCACCGACGTAGGTAAAGGTGCGGCCGGCCGGCGAGCCGAAGTGCTCGGCCACCGTCTGCAGGTCGGCGAGGATCTGGCAGGGGTGGAACTCGTCGGTCAGCGCGTTGATCACCGGGACGGTGGCGGCGCCCGCCAGTTCCTCGATGCGCTCCTGTCCCGCGGTGCGCCAGGTGATCGCGGCGACCTGCCTGGTGAGCACGCGGCCGAGGTCGGCGATGGTCTCGCCGCGGCCCAGGTGCGTCTTGGTCGTGTCGATCTCGAGCGGCTGGCCGCCAAGCTCGGCGACGCCCACGGTGAACGAGACCCGGGTGCGCAGGCTCGGCTTGTCGAAGAGCAGCGCGACGGTCTTGGGCCCGGCCAGCGGGCGGGCGGCGAAGCGGTCCTGCTTCATGGCCCGGGCCAGGCTGAGCACCTGGGCCTGCTCGGCTGGGGTCAAGTCGTCGTCGCGAAGAAAATGCCTTGCCATGCTTCCGTTACGCCTCCTGCTCGGCGGCTCGCGTCAGGATCGCGGGCAGCGCGGCGACGAACTCAGACGCCTCCGCCTGAGTGATGATCAGCGGCGGCGCGAGCCGGACCGCGTCCGGCTGAACCGCGTTGACCAGGAAGCCCGCCGCGCGCGCCGCGGTGTTGACGGCGGGCGCCTTGGGCTCGTTGAGCACGGCGGCGAGCCACAGGCCGCTGCCGCGAACCCCGGCGAGCAGCGGGTGGTCGATGGCCGCGATGCCGCTCACCAGGGTCTCGCCGACCGTCTTGACGTTCTTGAGCAGGTCGTCTCGCTCGATGGTGTCGAGTACCGCGAGGGCCGCGGCGCAGGCGACCGGGTTGCCGCCGAAGGTGGACCCGTGGTCGCCGGCGACGAGCGCGGCGCCCGCCTCGCCGAACCCGACGCACGCGCCGATCGGCAGCCCGCCGCCCAGGCCCTTGGCGAGGGTCATCACGTCGGGGGTGACGCCCTCGGCCTGGTGGGCGAACCACGCGCCCGTCCGGCCGATGCCGGACTGAATCTCATCGAGCACGAGCAGCGCGCCCGCGTCGTCGCAGGCCTGCCGGGCGGCGGCGAGGTAGCCGGGCGGCGCGGGGATCACGCCGCCCTCGCCCTGGGTTGGCTCGAGGAAGACCCCGGCGACCCGGTCGTCGACGGCGTCCGCCAGGGCGGCGGCGTCGCCGTAGCTGACCCAGCGGACGTCGAAGCCAAACGGGGCGAACGGCGCGCGGATCGACTCCTTGCCGGTGATGGCGAGCGCGCCCATGGTCCGGCCGTGGAAGCTGTGGTCGGCCGCGACGATGACCGGCCGGTCCTTGCCCTGCTTGCGGCGGACCACCTTGAGCGCCGCCTCGTTCGCCTCGGCGCCCGAGTTGCAGAAGAAGACGCGGGCGTCGGCGTGCAGCAGGCCGCGCAGCTTCTCGGCGAGCCGCACGCCAGGCTCGTGCACGAACAGGTTGCTGGTGTGCGCGATCTTGCCGACCTGCTCCGTCACCGCGCTGACGATCGCGGGGTGCGCGTGGCCGAGCGCGGACACGGCGATGCCGGCGATCAGGTCGAGGTAGCGGTTGCCGTCGGCGTCCCAGACGCGGCAGCCCGCACCGCGGGCGAGCGCCAGCGGCGGCGTGCCATAGTTGGCCATCATCGCGGTCTCGAACCGTTGCCGCAGGGCATCGCCCTCGACGCTGGCCGGGCCGGCGCTGGCTGCGCTGTCGTTCACGGGGAGTCTCCTATCACCATGGTGCCGATACCGGAGTCGGTGAAGATCTCGAGCAGGATCGCGTGGCTCAGCCGCCCGTCGAGCACGTGCGCCTGCGGCACGCCGCCCTTGACCGCGGTGAGGCACGCCTCCATCTTGGGGATCATGCCGGCCGACAGGGCCGGCAGCAGTTCCGCCAGGTCGTCCGCGTCGAGCTGGCTGATTACCTCATCGGAGTTGGGCCAGTCCCGGTACAGGCCCTCCACGTCGGTGAGCACGACCAGCTTGCCCGCGCCGAGCGCGACCGCGAGCGCCGCCGCGGCCGTGTCGGCGTTCACGTTGTAGACGGCGCCGTCCGCCCCGCGCGCGATGCTTGACACGACGGGGATGCGGCCGTCGTCGAGCAGCGCGTTGACCATCGCGGGATCGACGCTGGTGATCTCGCCGACCAGGCCGATGTCCACGAACGCGCCGTCCACGGTGGCGTACTTGCGCTCGGCCGTGAACAGGTTGGCGTCCTCGCCCGACAGGCCGACCGCGTACGGGCCGTGGCGGTTGATGAGGCCGACGATGTCCTTGTTGACCTTGCCGTTAAGCACCATCCGGACCACGTCGATGGTGTCTTCCGTGGTGACGCGCAGCCCCGCGGTGAACACTGACTCGATGCCGAGCCGGTTCAGGTGGCCGGTGACCTGCGGGCCGCCGCCGTGCACCACCACCGGGCGCAGGCCGGCCCGCCGCAGGAAGACCAGGTCCTGCGCGAAGCCGGCGCGCAGCTCATCGGCGGTCATCGCGTGGCCGCCGTACTTGATCACGACGGTCTGGCCGTGGAACCGGTCGAGCCAGGGCAGCGCCTCGATCAGCGTGCCCGCCTTGGCGGTGGCGGCTGCCCGCCGGGCGGCGTCCTTGCCCCGCTGTATGACGATCGTCACGTGGAGTACGCCGAGTTCTCGTGCACGTACGCCTCGGTCAGGTCGGTGGTGAGGATGACCGCGCTGTGCGGCCCGGCCGACAGGTCGACGGTGATGGTGACGTCCTTGCCGGCCAGGTTGACCTTGGACCGGTCGTCGCCCGCCGCGCCGCCGCGGCACACCCACACGCCGTTCATCGCCACGTTGAGCCGGTCGGGGTCGAAGACCGCGTCGGTGGTGCCGACCGCCGACAGCACCCGGCCCCAGTTGGGGTCGGACCCGGCGAGCGCGCACTTGAGCAGGTTGTTCCGCGCCACGCTGCGGCCGACCGTGACCGCGTCGGGTTCGCTCGCCGCGCCGACGACCTCGACGGTGACGAACTTCGACGCGCCCTCGGCGTCGCGCTGCAGCTGCCTGGCCAGGTCGGCGCAGACCTCGGTGAGCGTCCTGGTGAACTCTTTGTGGTCCGGTTTGACGCCGGACGCGCCGCTCGCCATGAGCAGCACGGTGTCGTTGGTCGACATGCAGCCGTCGGAGTCGAGCCGCTCGAAGGTGTACGCGGTCGCGCTGCGCAGCGCGGCGTCGAGCTCCTGCGCGGTGAGGTCGGCGTCGGTGGTCAGCACGACCAGCATGGTCGCGAGCGCCGGGGCGAGCATGGCCGCGCCCTTAGCCATGCCGCCGACCGTGTAGGGGTCGGTTGTTGATCTTTCTCCCTGGCCTGAGCTCCGCCGGAAGGCGATCTTGACGACCGTATCGGTGGTGCGGATCGCGTCGGCGGCGTGCACGCCGCCGCCCCGGTCCGCCTCGGCGACCGCCGCGTCCACGGCCGGCAGCAGCCGGTTCATGGGCAGCCGCTCCCCGATGAGGCCGGTCGAGCAGACCGCGATCTCGCCGGCGGAGTCATCGAGCGCGGCCGCCAGCCGCTCCGCGGTGGCGTGGGTGTCCTGGAAGCCGAGCGGGCCAGTGCAGGCGTTCGCGCCGCCGGAGTTCAGCACCACGGCGCGGACCCGGCCGCCGCTGACCACCTGGCGGGACCACTTGACCGGGGCGGCGTGCACCCGGTTGGTGGTGAAGACGGCGGCCGCGGCGCGGGACGGCCCGTCGTTGACGACGACCGCGACGTCCCGGTCGCCGGACTTCTTCAGGCCGGCGACGACGCCGGCGGCGCGGAAGCCTAGCGGTGCGGTCACGCTCATGCGGATTCCTCGCTGGCGCTCGTCGTCCGCATTCGCGGACGCACAGTGCTTACTGATTCGCTCGCAAGCTCGCTCATGGTGCTACTCCGTGGGTGGTCAGGCCCGCCGTCTCCGGCAGGCCGAGCATGAGGTTGGCGATCTGCACGGCCTGGCCGGCCGCGCCCTTGCCGAGGTTGTCCGTGGTGGAGATCACGACGGCGCGGCCCGCGTGCGCGTCGGCCGCGACCTGGACGTGCGCGCCGTTCGAGCCGTACACCGCCGCGGTGGCCGGCCACTGGCCCTCCGGCAGCAGGTGGACGAACGGGCTTTGCGCGTAGGCGGCTTCGAACGCGGCGCGCAGCGCGCTTGCCGGGTCACCGCTCGCGGCGGCCTTCGCGGTGAGCTTGGCCGTGCTCGTGGCGAGGATGCCGCGTGGCATCGGGGCGAGCGTTGGGGTGAAGGACAGCGTCACCGCGCCGGGACCGGGGAGCACCTCGGTGAGCGCCTGCTCGATCTCCGGGGTGTGCCGGTGGGTGCCGCCCACCTGGTAGGCGGACATGGAGCCCATCACCTCGCTGCCGAGCAGGTCGGCGCGCAGCGTGCGGCCCGCGCCCGAGGTGCCGGACGCGGCCACGATCACGATGTCGGCGGGCTCGACGAGCCCGGCCGCGAGCAGCGGCGCGAGCGCGAGTATCGACGTGGTGGCGTAGCAGCCGGGCGCGGCGACCGCGTGGGCGGCGCTGATCTGCTCCCGCGCGCCGGGTAGCTCAGGCAGGCCGTAGGTCCAGCGGCCCGCGTAGCGGGCGTCGCCGTAGAACTGATGCCACGCCGCCTCGTCGCCGAGCCGGAAGTCGGCCGACAGGTCGATGATCCGCGCGTCAGGTAGTTGCTCCGCCAGGGCGGCCGACTCGCCGTGCGGCAGCGCCATGAAGATCAGCTCCGCGTCGCCCAGGGTGGCCGCGTCGGTTGGCTGGAAGTTCTTGCCGTCGAACGCCGGGTGACCGGTGAGGTTAGGGTGGATCGAGGTGACTGGCTTGCCCGTGCTGCTGCCGGCGGTGACCGCCGCGATCTCCAGCTGGGGATGCCCGGCGAGCAGGCGGAGCAGCTCTCCGCCCGCGTAGCCGCTGGCGCCCGCGACAGCGACCCGTGTGCCCATGCTGTGCCTCCTTCTCCATGAGAGAGTATGCACTGTGTTGCATGAATATGCAAGGCGGTTCACTTTGGGGAGACGTGCTATTGTGCGGGGCCACGATAGTTGTCACGTGGCCAGGCATTCTGTCACCACGGTCCGATGCGGTGTCGTGGTCGTCGCTGCTGCTGTGGTTGTGATTCCTAGTTGGCGGCTGTGGTCGCGAGGTGACGGATGCCCGGGACCCGCTCGGGTCATGAGCCGTTGATGAACGCGACGACCTGGTCGATGCCCGGGCTATAGCCGGAGGTGGTATCGACCCCGATCCACGGGGCGTCCAGGGAGACCCTGTCGAACGCGAGATGCCGCTGGACGTAGTCCGCCGCGTCGTCCGGGCCCGGGTCCGCGTGCGCAGCTCGCACGGTGGTGGCCTCCCCGCGCCGGACGATCCGCTGGAAGGCCACGTCGGGGTCCGCGGTGCAGTGCACGATCCGGATCCGGGCAAGCGGGAGGAGCGGCGCCAGGTACGGGCGCCAGATCCGGTCCTGGAAAGCCGCTTCCGCCACGGTCGTCACGCCGGCCGTCAGGAGCAGTTCCAGCACACTGAAGAAGGCCGGCAGCGTCCGCATCGTCAGTTCATCGCCTGGTCCCGGAACGAATCCGGGCGTGGCGTGCACCATCCCCTCTTTGATCTCGTCCCGGCAGATCGCCGGGCAGCCGACCGCGCGTGCGATCTCGTGCGCGAGCGTCGTCTTGCCCGAGCCGGGCGGCCCGCTGACGACGACCAGGGTCGGGCAAGAAGTCATTCAGCCGTCCGTTCATCGGGACTTCCGGGGAAGGAGCAAGCAGCGCCTGCATGAGCGACGCGGCACCGGCCCATGGTGAGAGGCGCCCGCCAGGTGGCGCCCACCGAACCGGCGACAACTATCTTGGCAACTCGCGGCTGGTGACAACAATCCTGGCCAGCCGGTGACAGATACCGTGGCCAGAACCGGTCGCGGGCCTGCTCAGCGCCATGCCCTGGTGACACTTATCGTGTCCCGGCACAGCTATCAGCCCTTCATGATCTCAGTGTCATGGACCAAGGCGGCGGTACTGGTGCCCTTGCGGTCGGCGGGGTTCAGGGTGCTCGCCCAGCGACGTTTCCTGGCGCCCTCGCCCCCGCTAAGCCTCCGACCTTGGGATGGCCGCGCCGCCGGGCATTGTCCACCGGGGGCCGTCGGGACCTGGGACGACTCATGCCAATGATCCTGCCGTGCCTGCCAAATACCGGACGCGCCGAAGCGGATTTTGTGCGCTGGTCAGTGCGGCCGGACTACCCAGGCGGGCCGCAAGGGCTCGTCGTTGTGCACGACGATGTCGGCGTGATCGGCCGGGCGGGCCGCGGCGAAGTAGAGCTTCTGGGCGGGGATGTAGCGGGTGCGGAAGCGCCGCTCGACTTCGGCGGCGGATCCGAGTCGCGCGAGATCACGGATCCGGGCGCGGTCCAGTGTCTGCTCGAACGCGGCGCAGACGAAGATGCTCAGGTCCCATCGGTCGATCAGCTCCGGGCGCAGGAGGAATACCCCGTCAAGGAGCAGCACCGCGTCCGCGGGGGCTGTCGTCACAGGCGGGGACACAGCGGTGTCCGTGTCGATGTCGTAGACCGCATGCTGGTACCGGCGGTCGCCGTCCGGGCCGAGCGGATCGAGCAGGACCCGGCGGAGCGTGTCGTAGTCGAAGGAGTCGTGGTAGTTGGCTTCTGACGAGAATTCACCGCGCCGGTAGCGCTGCGCCCGGGGCAGGTGAAAGCTTTCTGTCGAGGCGCGGATGACTGCACGGCCCCGGCCGCGAAGGAGCAGTGCGAGCTCGTCGGCCAGCGTCGTCTTGCCGGCCGCGGGAGGCCCGTCGACGGCGACCCGCAGCGGGCGGGAGGTCGTAACGGACTGGATCGCCTCGGCCAGCCGGTCAAGGAGCTCCCCGCGGGTGCCTTTGTCCATTGCGCGACCCTACCGTTTCGTGGTGCCAAGATGGAGCCGTGACTTCCGGGACCGGCGGTTCTTCCGAGCCAGCAGGCCAGGCTGCGGCCAACGACTATGACAGTTTCGCCGAGGCGTTCTCGGCCGGGAACGAGGTAAGCCTCCTCAACGCCTATTACGAGCGGCCCGCGACCCTGGCCCTGGCCGGGGACGTGGCCGGCCGGCGGATCCTCGACGCGGGCTGCGGCTCGGGCCCGCTGTTCGCGGCGCTGCGCGAGCGGGGTGCCGTCGTGACCGGCTTCGACAAGAGCGCCGGGATGCTTGAGCTGGCCCGGCGGCGGCTCGGTGACGGCGCGGACCTCCGGGTAGCCGACCTGGGCGGGCCGCTGCCGTTCCCCGACGGCGCGTTCGACGACGTGATCGCGTCCCTGGTGCTGCACTACCTGCAGGACTGGGCGGCGCCGCTGGCCGAGCTGCGGCGCGTGCTGAAGCCGGGCGGCCGGCTGATCGCCTCGGTTGACCATCCCCTCCAGGGTCACCCGCTGGTCCGTCCGGGTGCCGACTATTTCGCGACCTACCAGTACTCCGTCGAGAACACGACCCCCAGTGGCCAGAGCTACACGCTGACGTTCTGGCACCGTCCGCTGCCCGCGATGATCAGCGCCTTCACCATGGCTGGCTTCCGGATCGCCGCCATCGACGAACCCCTCCCCGCGCCCGGCACTCCCCGTGAACTGCTCCCCGACTCCCTGAAGGACAAGCCCCCAGGATCCGGCTTCCTGTGTTTCATGTTCTTCGTCCTTGAGGCCGGCTGACTGCCGCGCCGCGAGGGCGCGGCCGGGACGGAGGCGGAAACCGCTCGTGGGCAAGCAACCAGGCGGAGGGCCGTGCGTCTCAGGGATGTGAACCCACTCACGAACGCGCCGGCGCCGGCCGGCATGGCCGCCGATCCGGCGGAACAGGTGACGGCGCTGTACCAGGCGCACGCGCTCGGCCTGCTCCGCCTCGCGGTGATCATGTTGGGGGAGCGGCAGGCGGCCGAGGACGTGGTCCAGGATGCCTTCCTCGGCCTCTTCCGGCGCTGGGGCGCGCTGAACGATCCCGAGCGCGCCCTGGCCTACGTCCGCTCCAGCGTGTTCAACGGCTGCCGCACGGTCATGCGCAAGCGCGCGCGGAGCCGGCAGTTCATGCTCGCCGACCCGGACGCCGAGTCGGCCGAGGCGCGGGTTCTCCTCGGCGAGGAGCACCGCGAGGTCCTCGCCGCCTTGCGCCGCCTGCCCGACCGGCAGCGTGAGGCGGTGGCGCTCCGCTACTGCCTGGACATGCCCGTCGGCGAGGTGGCGCGGGTCATGGGGGTCGCCGAAGGCACCGTGAAGTCGTCCGCCTCCAGGGGGATCGCCGCGATCGGCCGCACGCTCAAGGGGGACTCATGACCGTGGAAGACCAGCTCCGCGCGGCGGGCCGCGCGGTCAGCGATCAGGTCCGCGACCTGCCGGCCCTTGACTTGCGACCTGAGGCGGCCACGCGCCGCCCGCGGGCGCGCACCTTCCGTCGCTGGCCGGGTGCGAGCCGGTGGCTCATCCCGATGGCCGCCGCCGCCGCGGTGGTCGCCGTCGCTGTCACCCTGGTCGCGGTCAGGAACCCGCCACGGGCCGTGAACGGGGCCAATGCAGGCCCGTCACGCTCGGCCGGGCCGACCGTGACCTCCGCCCCCGTCGATCCCGAAGCACTCCCCGGCTACTTCGTGGCCCTCAACGGCTTCGAGGCCCAGGTCCCCCTCCCCCCTGGGCAAAGCAGCGGCCCGGTGAAGAACCCGCCACCCGACTCCGTGGTCGTGGGCGAAACGCTCACTGGTAAGCGGCTCGCCACCATCGCCGCCCCGGCCGGGAGCACTTTCGTTGGCGTGACCGGCGCAGCCGACGATCGCACGTTCGTGCTCGATTCCGTCAAGATCGCCGCAGCCCAGGGCGGCCTCCTGTGGGCGTTCCAGCCACGAACCTGGTACCTGCTCAGGATCAGGCCAGGTGCCGACCCTGTCCGGACACTGACCCCACTCGACTTCCCGCTGCCAGGCGGTGCCGACATCAACGGCGTCGCCCTATCCCCCGATGGCACCAAGCTCGCCGTGCTCTACCAGGTGGCCGGGAACGGGGCCGGCTTCCCCTACAACGGCCCGTTCACCCTGCGGATCTACTCGGTCGCCACCGGGGCGACGCTGCACAGCTGGACGGGCACCGACCCGGCGCACGGCTCGTACGGCTACGGCGGGAACGGCCTGCCCGACCCCAACGCCAACCTGACCTGGACGTCAGACGGGCGGCGCCTCGCCTTCGCCTACCGCAACTCCAACGGCCCGAGCGCCAGCCTGTACCTCAGGCAAGTGAACCTGGCCGGCCCGGGCGGCGGCCTGTTCACCGACAGCACGGTGGTCGCGACGATCGCGGTCTCCACGACCACCGGCCGGTCCAAGATCTGGTGCGATTCCCTTGGCATCACCGGCGACGGGCGGAGCGCCGTCTGCGGCGCGGAGCTACCCAAGACCCCGCCGACCGGCGCCACGCTCGACGCGCTGACCGAGCCCGCCCCCTGGGTCGGCTGCGCCGCGCCCACGGACGTGGCGCACCCGGGGCTGGCCAAGATCTCGCTGGCCGGCGACCGGCTCACCCAGGTGCTTTACGAGGCCGAACCCAAGTGCATGGGCGGCGGCTACGCGACCGTCTTGTGGTCAAGCCCGTCCGGCGGCACGGTCCTCGGCGCCGTGAGCTACACCGATGATCCCTCGATGACCGAGCACCGCGCGATCGTGCTCTACCGCCAGGGCACCGTCACCACGATCGGCTGGCCAGGCGCCGTCAGCATGCTGCTCGCCGACGAGACCGCCTTCTAGGGCCGGGCTGCCGCCCCGCCAGCCGGCCAGGGCACGGGCGGGCCGCGGCCGGAGGCGGGCGGCTGCCCAATGAGTTCAGGCCGGATCCCGATGAGTTCCGGCCAGATAGCGCGTCTGTGTTAGTGACCGTCGGGGAACGCTCGCGATACCACCCGGCCCGAGATACCTGGAGGACATCATGACGAGCACGACGAGTGACCAGGCCGCCGCGCTGCCCGGCCGCCCGCCCGTGGTCGACCTGGCCACCTGGCAGGCTGCCAGGGACGAGCTCCTGATCCGCGAGAAAGCCCACACCCGCGAGGGCGACGCCATCGCCGCGGCCCGCCGCCGGCTGCCGATGGTGGAGTTCGACGGGACGGTGCGGGTCACCGGGGCCGACGGGCCGGTCCCGTTCCTTGACCTGTTCCAGGGCCGCGACGAGCTCCTGGTCTACAAGCACATGTGGTGGGACGGCGCGCCGCACCAAGGGCAGTGCGAGGGGTGCACCGTCGCCGCCTGGCACCTGAACGACGCGGCCGTCTACCTCAACGCCCGCGGCGTCTCGTTCGCCATGCTGACGACCGGCCGATGGGACGAGGTGGCCGCCTTCACCGAGTTCATGGGCTACACCCAGCCGTGGTACTCGGTGCGCGACGTGGCCGGGCCCGCCGGCGGGGACATGGGTTTCCTCACCTGCTACCTGCGCGACGGCGACCGCGTGTTCCTCACCTATTCCACGACGGGCCGTGGCATCGAGCCGGCCGAAGGGTCCTTCGCGCTGCTCGACATGACGCCCTACGGCCGCCGCGAGGCCTGGCAAGACACCCCCGAGGGCTGGCCAGAGGGCAACCACGCGTGCTGGTACTGGCGCTTGGATGTGAACGGGGAACCCACCTGGGGCCCGACCGGCCGCCCGGCACCACAGTGGACCAGGCCCGGCGCGACCCCCGAGGAGACCCTCGGCCGACACGGCGACCACCACTGACCACCCCGCGGAACGGGACTGACCGCCGCCGAGAGGGGCGGGGAGAGCGGGCCCTTGACAGCAGGCCACATCCCTTAACTAACCGGCCTTGGGGCTAACCCCGTCCTGAGCTGAGGAACAGGGCTTGCACTCGAATCCGGTCAGCGGACCGCGGCCAGGGAGCGGGGCGGCGGCCGCTAGGGTGATCACTCAAGATGAGTAGCGGAGGCGCGGCGGCGCGCGACTGCCACGGAAGGGCGCGGCTGATCCCGGCGGCCGTGCTCGGTGTGCCGGCGCTCATCCTGCTGGTGGCTGGCTGCTCCTCCCGGCCGGCCCCCGGGACGACCGGGACGACCGGGACAACGTGCGGTCAGACCCGCACCGCGGTGAACGTGCCCGTGGTGATCATGGTGGCCAGGGGAACCGTGGACTGCGCCACCGCCCTTCGGGTGGAGGCGGGCTACGCGGCCGCGATCAGGGCTGGCGACCTGCAGGGTAACGGCGGCGGCGCGCCGGTAGCGGTCGACGGCTGGACGTGCGAGTCCTCTCCGACGCAAGCGGTGCTGCGCACCGGGAACGCGTCGGAGTGTCACACCACGAGCGCGGAGGTGGTCGCGGTGCTGTCGCTGTCGACCGCGTCGACTCCTCGCTGACGGCCGCAGGCGGGGTGCGCCGCGTCGCCAAGCAGACCCTGGCGATCGCGCCCTCTGTCGCGGGCGAGCTCGCCCGCCGCCTCGCCCGCCACCTCGGCGGGCGGCTGGCGCAGCTCGGGGTGCCAGAGCCCGCCGTCGTCCGCGCCCAGGCCATCGCCTGGCCGGACCGCGCTCAGCCCGCGGCTGGTGCTGATCATCTGCACCTGGTCCCGGCCAGACGCCTTCGCCCGGTACAGCGCGGCGTCCGCCGCGGCGAGCAGTTCCGTCAGCGTCCTGCTCGAACCGGCGTCAAGCGCCGCGACCCCGATCGAGGCCGTGACGTGGATACGCTCACCGGCCGGCCCGGTAATCGGCAGCCCGGCGATGTGCGCGCGCACGCGCTCGGCGATGCGCAGCGCGTCCGGCGCGCGGGTCTGCGGCAGGAGCATGACGAACTCCTCGCCGCCGAACCGGCCGGGTACGTCGTACTCGCGCAGCACGCTGGTCATCAGGCGGGCGATGGCGCGCAGCACCTCATCGCCCGCCAGGTGGCCGTAGGTGTCGTTGATCCGCTTGAACCGGTCCAGGTCGAGCAGGGCGACCGCGAGCGGCGAGTGGGTGCGGACCGCCCGGCCGACCTCCGCCGCCGCCTCCCGCTCCCAGGTCGCCGCGTTGAGCAGCCCCGTCTTAGCGTCAGCCCGGGCCTCGTTGAGCAGCTGCGCGTGCCGGAAGGAGCGCTGCAGCAGCGTCGCCAGGGGAAACGCGACGATCAGCGTGAGGTCGCTGATGGTCATGCCCACGGCGACCAGCAGCGCGGCGCACAGCTCGGTCGCGTCGTTGTGCAGCGTCTCCCGGCCGAGCAGCTCGTCCCTGATCCTGGCCGCCGGGTTCTCCAGCTTGTACGCCCCGAGGATGAGCGCCTGGTTGATCGCCCACTGGGTGATCGCGCCGGCGCCCGCGGCGACCAGCCACCTGGCGGTGTGGCTCCACAGGTAGGCGCGCGGCTCGCAGCCCACCGGCAGCACGGCCATGAAGGCAAGGCGCGCGCAGCCGTAGGCGATGCCGATCGCCGCCACGGTGTACACCCGCCGGTAGACGGGCGCCCGCTTGACCCGGAACTGGGTAAGGGTGACCCGCAGGGCGGGGACGATGAGCCCGTACAGGCCGGGAAGCAGGAAAACGACCGGCAGCTCCCAGACCGCGTAGACGTCCTTCACCACGCCGGTCGGCTCGCTCGCCCGCCGGGCCATCTCCACCGAGAAGGCGCCGCAGCCGAGCAGCGCGGCGAACAGCGCGATATCAGACAGCTCGAAGTGGAAATTAGCGGCGCGAAGGCCGATCCAGGTCAGGTATCCGCAGGTCACGGCGGACCACAGGGCGAGCAGCGGCCCTGACAGCGACCAGACGGCCCACTCGCGGACGCGAGGCAATCCGTGCTTGAACACGGCGCGGCCCGCGTAAACCATCCGACCTCCCCGACTTGCACGGTGCTTTTCCACCGCCATCCGGGCTGACCACGCCGGATAGCGCAACGTGCGTTGCTAACGCCACATTGTCACAGATTTCACGTGCATACAGTCAAAACATGGCTACCGACCGGCAGCGCGACAATGGCCGTGATCGCGGGCGGATGCGACGAAATCCCAGTCCTGCAAGCGATTGCAGCGACGGGAGCGCTCCCAGATCCCCGCTCCTCGTGATCAAAATGTTACCTTCGTCGATTAGCTCCGCCGCCCGCCGCGGATGCTGCCATGCTCGGGGGCTGGTACCGCAATCACCAGATATGCGGTCGATACCGATTAATTACTGTCATATGGGGCAGACGCGGGCAAAAATTGCGGTCCCGTCGAGAGGAGGACCAGATGGGAACCACCGGCTGGGCCTAAGGCGCGTCAGGCCCGCCGCGGAGGTGCGGCGGGCCGACGGGTGGAGCAGGTA
This sequence comes from uncultured Streptosporangiaceae bacterium, assembly GCA_964581815.1. Lineage (GTDB taxonomy): Bacteria > Actinomycetota > Actinomycetes > Streptosporangiales > Streptosporangiaceae > Trebonia. Next base: position 17,862 of record CAZORE010000086.1, read on the forward strand.
GTGCAAACGCGGACATCGGGGGGGTACGGGGGGTCGCCCCCCGGGAGATAGCTGCTACGCGCGGAGCACCGCGCCGGTGCGCCGGGTGGCCTCGCTCACCGCGGCGTCGCGGGCGGCGGTCGCCTCCGCGGCGGTCAGGGTCCGGTCCGGCGCGCGCAGCCGCAGCGTGTAGGCGAGCGACTTGCGGCCCTCGGCGAGCTGCGCGCCGGTGTACACGTCGAACAGCCGCAGGTCCTCGAGCAGCTCGCCCGCTCCGTCCCGCAAGGCGGCCGCCACCTCGGCGGCGGGCACCTCCTGCGCCACCACGAGCGCCACGTCCTGGGTGGCGAGCGGGTACGCCGACAGCGCGGGGCCGCGAACCGGCTCCGCCGCCGCGGCGGCCGCCGACAGCACGGCGAAGTCGAGCTCGAACGCGCTGGTCCGCGGGGGCAGGCCGTACGCCGCGATCACCCGCGGGTGCAATTCGCCCGCGTGGCCGGCCAGCCACTCGCCGCCGGAGGAGCCGCGCACGTACAGCGCGGCGCACCGGCCCGGGTGCCAGGGCGCCTCGGCCGCCGCCCGGACCTCGAAGGCCAGGTGGCTCACCGCGCCAACTGAGCGCGCCGCCTCGATGGCGTCGGACCAGGTGGCCGCGCGGCCAGGTCCCCACCAGCCGGGCAGCTCACGGCCGCCCGCGAGCACGCCGGCCACGCGCGGCGGCTGGTCCGGCAGCGCGGCGGCGATCGTCGCGAGCTCCGCCTCGGTGGGCCCGCGGTCGGTCGCCAGGATCGGCGCGATGCCCGGGGAACCGGGCCGCGGCAGGAATACCTGGCCGGTCTCGAACAGGGCCGTGTCGGGGAAGCCGCGGCCCACGTTCCGCATCAGCGTCCGGAACAGGCCAGGCAGCAGGGTGGTACGCAGCTGCGGCTGATCCTCGCTGAGCGGGTTGGCGACCTTAACCGCGAGGCGGCGCGGGTCCTCCGGCGCGAGCATGAGGCGGTCGGCCTCGTCCGCCGGGGCGAACGGGTCGGAGTGCACCTCGACGAAGCCGCCGGCGCCAAGCGCGCGGGCGATCGCCCGCAGCGCCTTCTGCCGCTGCGACAGGCCCTGGCCCGCCGTGGTGCGCGGCTGGCGGACCGGGACGTTGCCGTAGCCCTCGAGGCGGATGACCTCCTCGGCCAGGTCGGCCGGGTCGGTGAGGTCCGGGCGCCAGGACGGCGGCGTGACGAGCAGCACCAAGAGCTGGCGGTCGTGCCGGCCCCCGTGGTCGTGGGCCCCGTGGTCATAGGCAGCGTCGTGGCCGGCCAGCGGCCCGGATGCGCGGCTGGCGCGCCAGGGCGCGATCGTCGGCGCCTGATCGGCCGGCGTGGAGCGCACCTCGCAGCCCACCTCCTGGAGGCGGGCGACGACCGTGTCCATGCCGTAGACGACGCCGGCCACCCGGTCCGGGTAGTCGGCCGCCATGCTGATCGTCACCGGCGGATGAGGCACCTGCGCGTGCGTCACGCCTGGCACGATCGTCGCGCCGCCGAGGCTGGCGAGCAGCGCGGCCGCGCGCGCGGTGGCGCGCGGCGGCAGCTCCCGGTCGGTACCGCGCTCGAACCGGTAGGACGCCTCGGAGTGCAGCCGGTGACGGCGGGACATCTTGGCGGTCCCGGTGTCGCTGAAGTGCGCGCCCTCGATGACGATGTCGGTGGAGTCGTCGTCGATCTCGGTCTCCAGGCCGCCCATCGTGCCCGCCATGGAGATCGGGCCGCGCTCATCGGTGATGAGGATGTCGTCGGCGTGCAGCGTGCGAGTGACGTGGTCCAGTGTGGTCAGCGTCTCGCCGGGGCGGGCGCGCCGGACGACGATGGTGCCGTGCAGCTTGGCCCGGTCGAAGGCGTGCAGCGGCTGGCCGAGCTCGATCATGAGGTAGTTGGTCACGTCGACGGCGAGCGAGATGCTGCGCATGCCGCAGCGGGCCAGCCTGACCTGCATCCACAGCGGCGTCCGCGCTCGCGGGTTGAAGCCGCGCACCTCGCGCAGCACGAAACGGTCGCAGGCGGTCGGGTCGCCGATCTCGGCGGGCCACGGCCCCGTTCCGCCAACCGGGTCACCGGCCCTTGCGTCCCCAGCCGCAGTGTCTCCGACCACTGTGTCCCCGACCACGGGGGCCGCGTCGATGCCTGACGCGTCCTCGCCGGGCACGAAGGTCTGGGCCGGGTCGGTGAAGGGGACCTGGTAGGCGCTGGCGAGCTCCCGCGCCACGCCGCGGACGGACACCGCGTAGCCCCGGTCGGGGGTCACGGTGATCTCGAGCACGTCGTCGCGCAGCCCGGCGTAATCCGTGAAGTCCACGCCGAGCGGCGTGTCCGGCGGCAGCACGAGAATGCCGGAGTGGTCCTCGCCGATGCCGAGCTCGTCGACCGCGCAGATCATGCCCTGCGACGTCCGGCCGTACTTCTTGGCCGCGGTGATCTCGAAGCCGCCGGGCAGCGTGGCGCCGACGACGGCGAAGGCCACCCGGTCGCCTTCCTTGAAGTTGACGGCGCCGCAGATGACGCCGGTCAGCGACTCCGGGTCGGCGGCGAGCTCGGCGTCGCTGACGGCGACCCGGCAGTAGCGGATCGGCTTCTTGAACCCGGTCAGCTCCTCGATGGCCATCACCTGGGCGGTGATCACGCCGTGCACGTCGTGCCCGGCCTGCTCGACCGCCTCGACCTCGAGGCCGGCCTGGGTCAGCCGCCGGCCGACCTCAAGCGCGTCGTAGGGCTCGGGAATGGGCGCGTACTCACGCAGCCACGAAACTGGCACCCGCATCTCAGATCTCCATCCCGAAAGCCCGGCTGAACCGCACGTCGCCGTCGTAGGTGTCACGGATCTCGTTGATGCCGTTGGCGAGCATCAGCGACCGCTCGATGCCCAGGCCGAACGCGAACCCGCTGTAGCGGTCGGGGTCGATGCCGCAGGCGACGAGCACCCGGGGGTTGACCATGCCGCAGCCGGCGATCTCGATCCAGCCCTGGCTGCGGCACACGCGGCACGGGTCGGCGCCCGGCTTGGTCGACTCGCCGCGGCAGACGTGGCACTCCATGGACACGTCGGCGGACGGCTCGGTGAACGGGAAGTAGTCCGGGCGCAGCCGGGTGCGCAGCCCGGTGCCGAACAGCGCGTCGACGAACGCCTGGATCGCGCCGCGCAGGTCGGCCATGGTCAGGCCCTCGTCCACCGCCAGGCCCTCGATCTGGTAGAAGACCGGCAGGTGGGTGGCGTCAAGCGCCTCGTTCCTGTACACCTTGCCCGGGCTGACCACGTAGAGCGGCAGCGGCCGCGTGAGCAGGCTGCGGATCTGCACCGGTGAGGTGTGGGTGCGCAGCACGATGCCGGACCGCGTGCCGGGTGGCGAGCCGTCGGGCGGCGCGATGAACAGGGTGTCCTGCATCTCCCTGGCCGGGTGGTCCGGCGGGATGTTGAGCGCGTCGAAGTTGTACCACTCGGCCTCCGCCTCGGGTCCCTCGGCGACCTCGTAGCCCATCGCGACGAACACGTCGGACAGCTTGTCGGCGATCATGCTGACCGGGTGCCGGGCGCCGGCCGGCTGCCGGTCGTAGGGCAGGGTCACGTCGACGCGCTCGGTGATGAGCACCTGCTCGTCGCGCTCGTGCTCAAGCTGCTCCTGGCGTTGCTTGAGCGCCTCCCTGACCTGCGCGGTGGCGGCGCCCACCCGGCGCCCGGCGTCGGCGCGGGCCTGCGGCGGCAGGGCGCCGATCTCGGCGCGCGCGAGGGAGAGCGGCGCCTTGTCCCCGGCGTGCGCGAGCCGCGCCTCCTTGAGCTCGTCCAGGGTCTGCGCGGCGGCGATCGCCGTGAGCGCGGCCTGCGTCGCGCGCTCAACCTCATCGGCGGTCAAGGCGGTCACCTCTACCGGGTCGTAGTTATTGTTCGGTGCGGACATTTTGGTTCCTCGGCTCGCTGGCTGACTGCAACAGGCCCGCCGGTGGGGCGGGAAGGCCCGCAGCTGTGCCGGTCATCAAGAACAAGGCCGTTATCCCGAACGGATGCGGGATTCACGGTAACCAGCACACTGAACCCTACCGGGTGGCCAGCCACAGCCTCGCCCGGACCTGATGGGGAATGGGTCGGCGGAAAGTGGAAGCCCGCGGGAACATCGGGGGTCGTCCCTGGGGGGACAACTGGCCGCGATTACGCGATGGGGATGCCCGCGGGCACGGTAAATCGGAACTCGGCGCCGCCGCCGGGCGCATGGGTCACCGTGATGTCGCCGTCCATCGCCTCGACGAGGCCCTTCACGATGTACAGGCCAAGGCCGGTCCCGCCACGGCGCTTGCCGCGCCAGAACTGACGGAACACGCGGACGGACATCTCCGGCGGGATGCCGTCGCCCTGGTCACGCACGAGCACGGTGATGGCTTCGCCCCGCTCACCGTTCGCCCGCGCCCGCTGTACCACGACAGATACGATACCGGCCCCGTGCCTGACCGCGTTTTCCACGAGGTTGCTGAGGATCTGGTCGATCTTGTCGGCGTCCAGCCAGGTCTCCGGCAGGTCGGGCGCGGCGTCCAGCCTGAACCGGTCCTCAGGCTCGCCGGAGGCGACCCGGCCAGCGATGATCTTGCGCGCCCGCTCGGGGACGTCGACGAGCTGCCGGCGCACCTCCATCCGGCCGGACTCGATGCGGGACACGTCGAGCAGCTCGGTGATCAGCCTGGTCACCCGGTCGGCGTCGGCGTTGACCGTCTCGAGCATGACCCGCTTCTGGTCGTCACTGAACCGGGACCACTTGGCCAGCAGCGTGGCGGTGAACCCCTTGACCGACGTCAGCGGGGCGCGCAGCTCGTGCGCGACCGTGGAGACGAGCTCGGCCCGGCTGCGCTCGAGCCGGGCGCGCTGCTGCGCGCCGCGCAGGGTGATCACCAGGCGGCGAACCGGGCCAGAGCGGGTGTCGCGCACGTAGCCGACCGAGACGAGGAGCTCGATGCCGTCACCAAGGAGCAGGCTGCGCTCGGGGTGCCTGGACCTGGTGGCGAGGCCGTTGTACGGGTCCACGCACATCCACCAGTCGCGCCTGTCCTCGTCCCTGAAGGGCAGCACGTCGTAGACGTACTTGCCGGTGGCCTCCTCCGCCGCTATGCCGGTGAGCCGGGCCGCGGCCCGGTTGAACACCACCACGCGGCCCGCGTCGTCGGCGACCACCAGGCCGTCGGGCAGCTCATCGGCGAGCAGCGACTGTGCCTCGGCGAGTTCCCTCGCCGTCAGCGGCCCAGTACCGCCCGGACGGGTGCCACCGGGAGATGACCGTCCGGCCCGCGCGGCCGGCGCGGCGGCAGGCCTGCCGCTGGCACGCACGGACCCGCCGGGTGCCTTTCGGCCCGGTCTGCTGTCCTCCACGGCTTGGTGCCTCCGTCCAGCTGGGGGCGCACCGGGTGGCCGCTGACGGCTCCAACCGCGATGCGAGTGACGGAATGTGATCAGACTCTAGCGTGTTTGTCCGCCCGCGGCATAGCACCCCTGCGCCGGGATTTCGCTATGTCATAGCGCAAATACCCTATGCGAGGGATTTACCAGCCCGCCAACCGGGGCGCAACGCGACGTAATCATAATGCTTCGCAGGGAGAATCGTGGCGCCCTAACCGGCCGTTAACAAACCGCGCTAGCCGGCCCGCTGGCTCTGCGCGGAGGCGTAGAGGCATACCGCCGCCGCGGCGGCGAGGTTGAGCGACTCGGCGCGGCCGTAGATCGGTACCGCGACCGACTCGTCGGCGAGGGCCAGCAGGTCACCGGGAAGCCCCCATGCCTCGTTGCCGAACAGCCACGCGGTCGGGGTGCGCAGCGCGGCCCGGGTCCGCGGGTCGTCGAGTGTGCTCGCCCCCCGGCCGTCGGCCGCGAGAACCCGCAGGCCGGCCTCGCGCAGGGCGGCGACGGCGGCCGCCAGCCCGACACCCGCCACGACCGGCAGATGGAAGAGGCTGCCCGCGCTCGCCCGGACGCACTTGCCGTTGTAGACGTCCACGGACGCGTCGGTGAAGATCACCGCGTCGGCGCCCGCCGCGTCCGCGGCGCGCAGCACGGTGCCGGCGTTGCCCGGATCGCGGATGTTGGCCAGCACGGCCACCAGGGCCGGCCGGGCCGCGGTGACCTGGTCAAGCGGCACGTCGACGAAGTCGCAGACCGCAAGCAGGCCCTGCGGGGTGACGGTCTGGGCAAGCTCGCCCATCACCTCGCCGCTGACCGCCTGGACGTCGATGCCGGCGTCCTGCGCCCGCGCGATCAGGGCGGCGTGCTTCGCCTGCGCGGGGGCGGTGACGAAGATGCCGCGTACGCAAGCGCCGACGGCCAGGGCCTCGGTCACGGCCTGCGGCCCCTCGGCGAGGAAGGCGTGCTCACGCTGGCGCAGCGCGCGCTTGGTCAGCCGACGGGCCGCCTTGACGCGTGACAGGCTGGCGCTTGCGTACACAGTCACCTGGTGTGCTGGGGCGGCTCAGGCCGCCGCGCCGACTGTCTCGGGCAGTGCCTGGCGCGCCACGTCGACCAGCGCGGCGAAGGCCGCCGGGTCGGTCACGGCGAGGTCGGCGAGCACCCGGCGGTCGACCTCGACGCCCGCGGCCTTGAGACCCTGGACGAAGCGGTTGTAGGTCATGCCGTTCGAGCGCGCGGCGGCGTTGATCCGCTGGATCCAGAGCCGGCGGAAGTTGCCCTTGCGGTCCTTGCGGTCGCGGTAGGCGTAGGTCATCGAGTGGAGGACCTGCTCCTTGGCCTTGCGGTAGAGCCGGGACCGCTGGCCGCGGTAGCCCTTCGCACGCTCGAGGACTACCCTGCGCTTCTTCTTGGCGTTCACCGAACGCTTGACGCGTGCCATTGTAAATCTCCCTCTGGGCTGCGGTTACTTGGTCGGCTACTTGCCGAGCAGTCGCTTGATCTCGCGGACATCGGCCTTGGCCATCACGACCTGGCCATTAAGCCGCCGCGTGACGCGCGAGGACTTGTGCTCGAGCAGGTGGGCCCGGTTGGCCCGCAGCCGCATTACCTTGCCGCTGCCGGTGATCCTGAACCGCTTGGCGGCGCCGCTGTGCGTCTTCATCTTCGGCATGGTCGCCGTCGTCTCCTCGTTCTCGCCGCCCGGGGGCAGCTTTGCCTCGCGGAGCGGCCCCGCACTGTCGTGCGGGGCCGTTCCGCCCTTGTCCCCGTTACCGGGGTAAACCTCTACGCGTCGGTCGGCGCCGCAGGGGAGGTCTCGGCCGGGGCCACCGTCGCGGTGTCCTCCACCGTGGTCTCGGCCGGGGCGGCCGGGGCGGAAGCCTCACTGCGCGGGCTCGGCACGGGGCGAGCCTGCGCGGGCGCCTGCGTGGCCTTGCGCTCGGGCGCACGCCGGTGCGGGCCGATCACCATGATCATGTTCCGGCCGTCCTGCTTGGGCTGCGACTCGACGAAACCGAGGTCGATGACGTCGTCCGCCAGCTTCTGCAGCAGCCGGAAGCCGAGCTCGGGCCGAGACTGCTCGCGGCCGCGGAACATGATCGTCACCTTGACCTTGTCGCCCGCCTTGAGGAACCGCTCGACGTGGCCCTTCTTGGTGCCGTAGTCATGCGGGTCGATCTTCGGGCGGAGCTTGATCTCCTTGACGACGGTCTGCGTCTGGTTCTTGCGCGATTCGCGGGCCTTGAGCGCGGTCTCGTACTTGAACTTTCCGTAGTCCATGAGCTTACAGACTGGTGGCCTCGCGGTCGCGGCAACCTCGACAAGATCGAGGTCAGCCTCCTGCGCGAGCCGGAGCGCCTCGGTGATCGAGACGATCCCTATCTGCTCGCCCTTCGCCCCGACCAGCCGGACCTCGGGCGTACGGATCCGGTCGTTGATACGCGTTTCGGCGCTGATGTGACCTCCACAGGTTCATCTGTTCTGCCGCCGCCGGCCTCTCCGGCGACCGCTTGCTTGTCGCGGCAACTGCCTGCTCGGCCTTATCCCGGCTTTTCGAGCACGTAGCTGCCATGCGTGACCAAGGCCAGACGAGAAAAGCCCCGCCAGGCACGTGTGCCGCGGGGCTACCACACCGACGACGCGATCCCCGCCCGCCAGGCCGGGATGAGCGTCGTACGAACCCGCCGACCCGTGGGCCGACCAGGTGGGAGGTGGTCCTCCGCTTACACGCCCGGCACGCGCTGCGTACCAGGCTGGTCACTGACAACAATAGCAGCACTTGGGGGCAACCGGGTATTCCCGGTCCCGGGCCGTGACGGCACAACGGCTAGGGATGAGCGCCTGGACGGGTGCAGACGACGGTCTTCCGGTCCAACTAGGCTGAGCCGGTGATCGTGGGGCGCGACGCCGAGCGAGCGCTGCTGTCTGAATTCCTTGACGCGGGCGGGGCGAGAGCGGCGATCTTGACCGGTGCGGCCGGGATCGGGAAGACCGCGCTGTGGGAGTGGGCGACCGCGCGGGCGGCTGGGGCCGGCCACCTGGTGCTCGCGTGCCGGGCCGGCGCCGCGGAGGCGCAGCTGCCATGGGTGGGGCTGACCGATCTGCTTCGGAGCACGGAAGCGTCAGTAATCGCCGGACTGCCGGCGCCGCAGCGCGAGGCGCTGCGCGTCGTCATGCTGCAGTCTGGCGCCGCCGAGCCCGCCGACGAGCGGGCCGTCGGCACCGCGCTGCTTTCTGTGCTCATCGAGCAGGCGCGGTCGCGACCGGTGCTGATCGCGCTTGATGACCTGCCCTACCTTGACGCGGCGACTACCGGCGCGCTGCGGTTCGCGCTGCGAAGGCTTGGGCGGGAAAGCCACGTACGACTGATCGCCACCGCGCGCGGCGAAGGCTCGCGATGGGCGCCGCTCGACGGGCTCCCCGGCGATCAGGTGCTCTCGATCGCGGTCGGGCCGGTGACTGTGGCCGCGCTGTTCGAGCTGCTCTCCGGACGGCTCGCGGTACGGCTCGCCCGGCCGGTCCTGATGCGCGTGCACGCGACGTCTGGCGGTAACCCGCTGTACGCGCTCGAGCTGGCGCGGGCGCTTGACCGGCTGGAGATCGCGGTCACCCCCGGGATGCCGCTGCCCGTGCCCACCAGCCTCGACGCGCTTGTCACCGAACGGGTCCGTAGCCTGTCCCGCGACGTTCTGCTGATCGCCGCGGGGACGGCGGCGTCGTGGCGGTTCACCGACGAGGGGCTTGAGCCCGGCGCCCTGGAACGCGCTGAGCTCGCCGGGGTCGTGATCGTCGACGAGCCGGCCGGGCCGGGCGGGCTGACGGTGTTCGGCGGGCCGCGCACCGTGCGGGCCGCGCATCCGCTGATGAGCGCCGCTGCCTACGCCGCGCTGCCGGCCGGCGAGCGGCGGGCGCTGCACCGGCGCCTCGCCGAGGGCACCGATGACCCAGTCGAACGCGGGCGGCATGCCGCGCTGGCGGCGACGAGGGCGGACCCCAGGATTGCCGTCGCACTTGACATTGGCGTCGCGGCGGCGCTCGCCGCGGGCGCACCGGACATCGCGGTGGAGCTGTCGCGGCTCGCCCTGGCGCACACCGGCTCAGACACCGACCGGGCGGCGCGGCTCGACCTGCTGGCCGACGCGCTCGTCCGGGCCGGCGACAGCCCGGACGCGGTGCGGGCGCAGCAGCAGGCGATCGACCTGACGCCGACCGGGCCGGGGCGAACCCGCAGGCGGATCCGGCTCGCCGAGATGGCGACGGAGGTGACCGGCTGGGGCGGCGCCGCAGCCGAGCTCCAGGCCGCAGCCGCTGAGGCCGCCGGGTACCCCGTCGTCAGGTCCGAGGCGCTGCTGACCCTAGCCGCCGTGACCGACGACATCGACCTAGCCGACGCGGCTGCGGCAGAGGCGGTGGCGCTGCTTGAGGAGGGCAGCCAGCCAGACCCGGCACTCCTGTCCGGCGCGCTCTGCCAGGCCGCGGGGGCCAGGTTCCGTGCGGGACGAGGCCTTGACCACGAGATGTTCCTGCGCGCCATCGAGCTTGAGCGCGACCATTCGAGCCGTCGGCTCTCCGACCGCGCCGACGCCAGCTACGCGGCGCTGCTCAAGTACGCCGACGACCTCGACGAGGCCGAGACCCGGCTGCTCGCCCTGCTCGCGGAGGCCCGCGCGTCCGGTGACCTGTCGTCGATCGCCTACTCACTCGGGCACCTGCCGCACATCGCGCTGTGGCGCGGGCAGCTCGGGCGGGCCAGGCAGCTCGCCCAGGAGCAGCTCGACGTGGCCGAGCAGGGCAGCCTGGCCTCGCTCGCGGGGCAGGCCAGGCACAACCTCGGCCTCGTCCTGGTCTACGAGGGACGGCTCGACGAAGGGACGGCCGCCCTGGCCAGCTCGCCTGACGCCGCGGTGACGACCAATTATGAGCGGCACCGCGAGTACGGGGCGCTTGGCTTCGCCGCGCTGTCCGGCGGCGACCCGGTCACCGCCGCCGGCCACTTCGACCGCTGGCATGTCGTGCTCACGGCGATGCACCTGCGCGAGCCCGGATACAGCCGCTGGCACCTTGACTACCTGGTGTCCCTCGTCGCGACCGGCCGGCTGGCCGACGCGCGGGCCTTCCTCGATCACCTCGACGGGCTGGTCGCCGCCTCCGGGCGGCGCTCGGCCTGGGCCGTCGCCCTGTCAGGTCGCGCGCTGGTGCACGCCGCCGACGGCGAGCTGCCCGCCGCCCTCGCCGCCATCGGCCGGGCCCTCGCCTGGTACGACGGTTCGCCCCTGCGGTTCGACCGGGCCAGGACGCTGCTGATCGCGGGCCAGCTGCAGCGCAGGGCCAAGGCCAAGCGGCTGGCTCAGGAGCTACTCGCGGAGGCGCACCGGGAGTTCACCTCGTTCGGTGCCGTTGCGTGGGCAGGGCAGGCGGCGGCTGAGCTGGCCCGGGTGAACCTGCGGCCGCCCGCGCCTGGCGAGCTGACCGAGACCGAGCGGCGCGTCGCGGAGCTCGCCGCCGCCGGGCTGACCAACCGCGAGGTGGCGCAGCGGCTGTTCCTCTCGGTCAAGACGGTGGAGGCGAACCTCGCCCGCGTCTACCGCAAGCTCGCCATCACCTCCCGCGCGGAACTCGGCGCCCGGATGGGACCGGCACGTCCCTGACGCCCCACCCGCCGGCCAGCCGCCCGGCCGCTGCCCGGCTTGGTGCCCAGGTCGAGGGTTTCTCCCGATTCCTCGCGGCTGTGCTCGCCCCTAGCGTCGAGGTAGCGCCACGGCCAGTCACCGGCCCCCCGACCACGCTTGAAGACTCACCGGGAGAAGACATGCGAGTAGCCGCCGTTCTCACGGCCGCCAGCCTAACCCTCGCCGTCGCCGCGTCGGCGACGGCCTGCTCGGCCGGATCGAAAACTGTCAGCGGCGGGGCCGCACCGGCCGGGGCCGACGGGACAAGCGCCGCGGCCGCAGCGAACTCGGCGGCAGGAAACTCCGGCTCGTCGGGCACCACGGCGAACTTCAACGTGTGCACCGCGCTGACGGCCGCGCAGGTGTCGCAGATTACCGGCACCACGTTCGCCACGACGAAACCCAACAGCACGGCCGGCCAGATCTTCGGCTGCGATTACGCCACCGGCGACTCCGCGCTGCTGCAGGTCTCGGTCACCGTCAAGGACGGCAAGATCGGATACGACGCCGACCTGTCCGCGCTGAAGACGGCCGGCTTCCCGCCGAACTCCGTCACCGGCGTGGGCGACGAGGCTTTCTCCGCGCCCGACCCCAAGGGGAACGCGGCGTCCATCGGCGCGAGCGCGTTCGCGAGCTACGGCGCCGTCTTCGGCGAGGTCTACATCCAGATCGGCGGCCTCACCTACGTGACTCCCGCCCAGGGCAAGCAGATTGTCGAGGAGCTGCACGCCAAGCTCTGAACGCCGCCGCGTCGTCGGGTGGGTCGCACGTCCAGGCTCGCGCATCTCTCACATGCCACGCCTGCCGAAGATCCGTGACTCCACTGATGTAAGCGCCCGGCAAATACGCTGGTAACGGCATATACCCGGCTATAGCCTCTGCTCATGCGATATCTCGTTCAGGAACGCATCTTTTCCTTCACGGCAGATTTCTGGATCGAGGACGAGAACGGGGACCGGGTCTTCTTCGTCGACGGCAGGGCGCTGAGCCTCCGCGAGACCTTCGAGCTGCGGGATGCCTCAGGCGCCATCCGCGTGATCATCCGCAAGAAGCTGTTCGCGCTGCGCGACACGATGGACATCGAAGACGGCGACGGGGTCATCGCCACGGTCCGCCCCGCGTTCTTCTCACCCATCAGGCACCGCTATGAGGTCACGCTCGCCGACGGGTCGCGGCTCGAGGCGACTGGCAACTTCGCCGACAAGGACTGGGAGCTCACCAGTGACGGGCGGCTGGTTGGGCGGATCTCCAGGCAGTGGTTCCGCATCAGGGACACCTACGGGGTGGAGGTCGGGCCGGGCGAGGATGACGCCCTCATCATCGCCATCGCCGTCTGCATTGACCGGATCCATGAGGACGAGGAGCGCAAGCGCCACGAGCAGCGGCCATTCGGCGGCGGCTTCGGCCAGTTCTAGGGCCGCTGACAGCAGGCCCGGCCGGTTAGTCTTCGGCTCATGGTCACGCGGGCATCATCGTGGCACTGGCTGAGCAGCTCCGCTGAGGGCCGCAGAACGGGAAGGTCCGGTCATGAGTGAGATGACGCAGGAAGAAGCGCTCCGCCTGGCCGATGCGCTCGCGGGGCAAGCGCAGAAGGAGACGGAGGCTCGCTGCTCCGTGCTTGCGCAGCTCATCGACGACTGCGACCGCGCGAGGTCACGCGGCTCAGCCTGGAGCGAGTCACTCCGCGAGCTTAACGCGCTGCACGGCTATCGCCGCGCGCTCATGCACAGGCGCAGCCTGATCCAGCAGGCACTCGATTGTCATGTGGGCGAGTCCCCCGCGGGAGGACCGCTGCCACCGCCACCGGAGCGAAACGCACCCCGGACTCAGCAACAGGTTCAGATCCGGGCACGATCGCGGCGGTCATGAATCGGGCCCTACCAAAGAGGGGCAGTCCCAGCCGGATCAAAGATTAGGTGTACTTACGAGGGCCATTGCCATGACCGGAATCGAGGCTTCGGCCTCTTCCCCTGCCTTGCCGGGCTGGTTCGGCCCCAGGGCCAGCGCAGCTGATCCAGCCGTCTCGGCCCTGATCGCCGGCGTTGCGCGAGGGGCCGGATGGGCAGACATCGGCGGTGAGTTCAACCTCAACGTGCGGATAGACGCTGAGCCGCCGCTTGTCCTGCGGGTTCACCGGCCCTGGGTCCGCCGCGGGCGGGTAGCCGTCGCGGGCAGCCTGAACCACGTCGCGCAGGACGGCCCACTGATCGAGCCGCGACGACTGCTC
>CAZORE010000087.1:0-30330 GCA_964581815.1 uncultured Streptosporangiaceae bacterium
GCTGACGTGAACGCGGCCAGGAACATCGCGGCGGGGCACGCCGTGAAAGCGCGGGGAGGCGACCGGGTTGCCGGGCCTGCGAACCGCGAACCCCAACTCGTCCTCCTCAAGGTCTAGTTGAAATCCCCGCCGTCAGGCGAGGGAGGATGCCAAGTCTGATCTCCGCTGATCTCTCTGCCGGCAACCGTTCCGGTTACCCGTGCCGGTTGTCTTCGGGCCGCCAGTAGACGGCCTTGACCCAGATGGTGGCCACCGCGTCGAGCGCCCGCTCGTCATCGAACGGCACGCCCTTCTCGCCGCCCTGGCCGAGCCAGATATAGCAGAAGTGCTCGAGCATGGCCGACAGCGCCGACGCGGTCATCACCGGGTCGACGCCTGGGCAGTAACCCCGCGCCTGCGCCCCGCGCACCTCGCTGGCGATCCGGCTGATCGCCTGCCCGCGCAGCTCAAGCCAGCGGTCATGGAACCGGCCCTCGACCATGGCGGCCTGGAAGATGCCGATGAGCTCGCCGCGCCGCTTGGCGTAGGTGCGCCAGAACCCGGCGACCGCCTCGCGCAGTGCCTCCGGGCGGGTAAGCCCCGCACGGAAGGACAGCGTTGCCAGCGACGTGGTCTCGTCGTGGAACTCCTCCGCCAGTGCGATGAGCAGGTCCGCCTTGGTGTCGTAGTAGTTGTAGAAGGACGCCGCGGACCGGCCGGCCTCCGCCGCGATGTCACTGATCTTGGCGTTGAGGTAGCCGTCGCGCGCGAACACCACCCGGGCGGCCTCCTTGAACGCCTCGTCGGTGGCCCGTCCCTTGCGCGTGGCCGCGGTCATGAGACGGTCACGAGACGCGCCGGTCCCGCCCGGCCCAGAACGGCTCGCGCAGCGCCGCGCGCAGCACCTTCCCCGTCGCGTTGCGCGGCAGCTCAGGCAGCACCGTGACGCCGGTCGGGCACTTGAACGCGGCGAGCCTCATCCGGGCCCAGCTCAGCAGCTCGCCAGGGTCGAAGTCAGGGCCGGAGCCGGGCCCGGCGACCACCACCGCGTGCACGGTCTCGCCCCACCGCTCGTCGGGAATCCCGATAACGGCGACGTCGCCGACCCCCGGGTGCGCGGCGAGCACCGCCTCCACCTCGGCGGGGTACACGTTCTCCCCGCCGGTGATCACCATGTCCTTGAGCCGCTCGGCGATCGTGATGAAGCCGTCAGCGTCGATGGTCCCTACGTCGCCCGTGCGGTAGAAGCCGTCCGGGGTGAGCGTCGCGGCGGTGGCCTCCGGGTCGTTCCAGTAGCCGGGCAGCGGCGCGGCGCCGCGCACCTGGATTTCGCCGAGTTCGCCGAGCCGCACCTCCCAGCCGAGTGACGGGCGGCCCGCGGTGGCCAGCCGCCCCCGGGCCGGGTCATGGTCGGCGGGGGAGAGCGAGCTGACCGGCAGCGGTCCGGTCTCGCTGCTCGCGTAGTTCTGCCGGAACCGGCAGCCGAGGACGGTGACGGCGCGCTCGAGGGCGTCGGGCCTGATCGGCGAGGCGCCGTAGACGATCTCGATCAGGCTCGACAGGTCCGGCGGCTGCGCCCGGGAGCTCACCTCGCGCGTCACCGCCGCGATGAGCACCGGGACGAGTTGCGTCAGCTGGATGCGGCGGCCCGCGAGCTCGTCGACGAACCCGGCCGGGTCGAACCCGCCGAGCAGGTGGAGGTGGCCGCCGGTGAACAATACGTAGGCCAGGTTGGCCAGGCCCGCGACGTGGAACAGCGGAAGCGCGCTCAGGTGCCGAGCCCCGGGTCGCGCCTCGGGCACCTCAAGGCTCATGAACGTGACCGCGGTGATGAGCTGGTCGTGCGTCAGCGGCACCAGCTTGGGCCGCCCGGTGGTACCGCTGGTGTGCACCAGGATGGCGGGCTCGGCCCCGCGCAGCCGGCCAGCCGGCCGCGGCGGCGGCGGAACGGTGGCGGCCGCGCCGAGGCCCGGAAGCACGCGCACCGACAGGGGGGCGGCCGCCGCGGCCGCGAGCGCCGCGCAGTCGTCGTCGGTGACCGCCACCGCGGGCTTCATCAGCTCGAGCAGCGCGGTCACCTCCGGCGCGGCCAGCCGCCAGTTGACCGCGGCGGGCAGCGCGCCCGCCCGGATCAGGCCGAGGACGGCCGTCACCCAGCCCGCCTGGTTGCGCGCGAGGACCGGCACCACGTCGCCGGGGCCGACGCCGGCCGCCGCGAACGCGCCCGCCGCCGCCTCCACCCCCGCGAGCAGCTGCGCGTAGCTCAGCTCCGCGCCGCGGTCGTCGGAGACCGCGGCCTGGCCCGGCTGTACCGCGGCCCGCCATTCGAGCACGTGGACGAGGGTGAGCATCAGACCCGGGTGCCAGTACGGTCGGCGGCCGTCTTCGGCTCGTGCCGCACGTCGCCCGGCTGGCCCATGACCCGGCGCCAGCAGGCGAACTCGAGCAGGATGCCGTCGGGGTCCTGGAAGTAGAACGAGCGGACGAACACGCCAGGGTGCAGCTCGCGCGCGACGCCGAACTCGCTGTCGTCGTGGTCGAGGATGGGGGACACCCGGACGCCCTTGGCCTTGAGCTTGGCCCGGTACTCGAGGAACCGCTCCTCGGGCACGTTGAACGCGACGTGGTTCATCGAGCCGACCGCGCTCGTCCACTCCCCGATGCCGGGGACGGTGACCGGGTTGGAGACGCCGGGCACGGCATCGGGCGCGTCGGGGAACCAGAAGAACGCCAGCGCGTTGCCGCCGCCCATGTCGAAGAAGAAGTGCTGGCCAGCCCCGGCGCCCAGGTTGATCGTCTTGATCAGCCGCATGCCGAGCACCTGCGTGTAGAACTCGACGGTGCGTTTCATGTCCGAGCAGACGAGCGCCAGGTGATTGACGCCGCCGATGTCGAACTCCTCGTTCCGCCACTCCATGCGGTCCTCCTGCTTGCGGGCGAGACCCAGAAAAACTGAAAATGAACTTAGGTTCAGTTTTGCGGCAGGAGTCTGTACAGTCAAGGACCAAAACAGGCAGTACCGAACGGAGGCGGGGTATCTCTTGACCGACATCGTCAGGGAGTTCGTGGGCCTGCCGTCGCCGGCCATCGGCCGGGCGGGCGCGGGCGGCCACCCCTGCCAGGGCATCTACCACCGTCCGGCCGGCGCTAGGCCGACGACGGCGTTCATCGCGACGCACTACAACGTCGACTTCTCCGAGCACTACCTGGCCAGCTACCTGGCCGAGCGGGGGTACGGCTTCCTCGGCTGGAACACCCGGTTCCGCGGGGCCGAGGCGCACTTCCTGCTGGACCACGCGCTCGCGGAGATCGGCGTCGGGGTCCGCTGGCTGCGCGAGCAAGCCGGGGTGGAGCGGGTGGTGCTGCTCGGCAACTCGGGCGGCGGGTCGCTGATGGCCGCCTACCAGTCGCAGGCCACCCGGCCGAACGTCACGCCGGTCGCCGGGATGCGGCCGCTCGCCGCCATCGAGGACCTGCCGGCAGGCGACCTGTTCGTCGCGCACGTCGCGCACTCCGGCCGCCCCGAGGTGCTCACCAACTGGCTCGACCCGTCGGTCACCGATGAGCGCGACCCCCTGTCGGTCGACCCCGCGCTCGACCCGTTCAACGCGGACAACGGGCCGCCCTACAGCGCCGATTTCCAGTCCCGCTACCGGGCGGCCCAGCGGGCGCGCAACGAGCGGATCACGGACTGGGCGCTGAGCGAGCTTGACGCGCTGGCGGGGACTAGGGCGCGGGACAAGCTGTTCACCCTCTCGCGCAGCTGGGCCGACCTGCGGATGATCGACCCCGCCATCGAGCCGTCGGACCGCAAGCCGAACTGGTGCTACCTCGGCGAGCCGGTGAAGGCCAACTACGGGGTGTTCGGCGTCGGCACGGTCAGCACGCTGCGCACCTGGCTGTCCATGTGGAGCCTGCGCACCTCGCAGTGCATCGCCGCGCCGCACCTGGCCAGGATCACCGCGCCGTCGCTCGTGGTGCACGCCACGGCCGACGCCTGTGTCTACGACAGCGACGCATCCGGGCTCTTCGACGCGTTCGCCGCCGCGGACAAGACGCTTGAGTTCATCAAGGGCGACCACTACCTGCAGGAGCCGGCCGGCGCGCGGGACCAGGCGGCGGACCTCATCGCGGCCTGGGTGGCGGCCCGAGGTTAGACCACCAAAGGTATCCCCGAGGGTAAAATCTCGCTCGTTATACAATTTCTGCTATGCAGAAACCGCAGCCTGCCCGGGCGACAGTGAAGGCCGGGGGCGAAGCCGGCCAGGAGCCGGCGTACCCGATCGCGTCGGTGAACAACGCGCTGCGCCTGCTGCTGCTGTTCCGCAGCCAGCCGCGGGTCCGGCTGTCGGAGGCGAGCGAGCACCTCGGCGTCGCGCACTCCACCGCGCACCGGCTGCTCGCCATGCTCGCCTATCACGGGTTCGTCCGCCAGGAGCAGGACT
The DNA here is from genome assembly GCA_964581815.1 of uncultured Streptosporangiaceae bacterium. Taxonomy (GTDB): domain Bacteria; phylum Actinomycetota; class Actinomycetes; order Streptosporangiales; family Streptosporangiaceae; genus Trebonia. The sequence continues at coordinate 4,425 of CAZORE010000087.1, forward strand.
CGCGCACCTATGTCACGGGTCCTGCCCTGGTCGAGATCGGGCTGGCCGCGGTCAGCCAGCTGGATATCCGGAGTCGCGCGAGGCCCGCGCTCGAGCGGCTGGCGGGCTCGCTCGGCGAGACGGTTCACCTGGCCGTGCTCGAGGGCGCGAACGTGCGCTACCTCGACGCCGTGGAAAGCTCGCGTGCACTGCGGGTCGCGGCGCGCACCGGCGCGGCGTCCGCGGCGAACTGCACCGCGTCGGGCAAGGCGCTGCTCGCGGCGCTGCCGGAGGCCGAGGTGTCCGCCATGTTCGCGGACGAGGCGGCGCTGCCGCGGCTGACACCGCGGTCTATCACGTCACGCTCCGCGCTGCTCGCCGAGTTGCGCCAGGTCCGCGCGGACGGGTGCGCGGTCAACCGGGAGGAGAGCGAGGAGGGCGTCGCCTCGGTCGCGGTGGCGGTTCACGGCCCGCGCCAGGCTCAGGCCGCGGCGCTCACCGTGTCCGCGCCGGTCTCGCGGATGACCGAAGCGGCGAGGCAGCGGATCAAGCAGGAACTGCAGGTCCAGGCCGCCTGGCTAGCCGCCCAGCTTCCCGGCGCTACCTGACCCGCCCGTTCCGAGTTCGCGGCGGTCGAATCCGGCGGGAGCGTGGCCCGCCGCGCTGTTTGGCTGTCTGTGCTGCACAAGCCTCGACTTCTCTGGCATCGTATATGAAGGAAGCGGAGCGAAAGGTTGCCGTGCGCACGTCCCATGACATCGAACAGGGCCTGCCCGAGACCGTGAGCTTGCTCGACAAGCTGCGGATGGCCATCTACCACGGAGAGTTCGGGCCCAACCAGCGGCTGGTGGAGAGCGACCTCGCGGCGAGGTACGACACATCCAGGGGGGCGGTCCGGGAGGCACTGGTCCAGCTGGAGAACGAGGGGCTGATCCTCCGTCCGCGCAACCGCAGCGCCTCGGTCCGCCCGGTGACGCCCGCGGAGGCGGTCGAGATCACCGAGGTCCGCGCCGTCATCGAGGGACTGTGCGCCGCCAAGGCGGCGATCGCGGCCACGGAGGCGGATCACGCGGAGCTGCGGGCGCTGATGCGCCAGATGGCGGGCGCCGTCCGGCGCGGCGACATGGTGGCCGACAGCAGGATCAGCGACCTGATGCACGCCAAGATCCGCGAGATCGGCGGGCAGGGCACCGCCAGCCGGATCCTGGAGCGGCTGCGGTACCAGGATGTCCGCTACCAGTTCCACGTGAGCCTGCTGCCGGGCCGCCTCGTCAAGGGCGCCAACGAGCACTACGACATCATCGAGGCCGTGCTCGCGGGGAACGCCGTCGCGGCCGAGCAGATCACCCGCGACCACTTCATGAGCGTCATCGCCGCGCTCCGCCAGCTTGAAGAGCTGAAGGCGCAGCGCCCAGGTATGGTGCTCTGATCACAGCCGCCGTTCCAGCTATCGGCCGGCTAGCCGGGTCAGCCTTTCGTGAGGGCGTTGCCCGGGTCACTAGCCTGCCCTGGCTGACCAGGCGGTCCAACAGCTCCCGCCCGCGGCTGCTGGCGGAGCCGGGGCGCGGTCCAGGGGTACGGTTCCGCGGGCCCGGGGTGCGGGCGCTCGCCGAAGCTGACGTCGATGTTCTCGAAGCTCTTGTGCCGTTCGGTCTTCGCGTAGGAGGTGTAGGCACGCCGGTCTGCGGGGGTGAGGTCCGCGTTGTCGGTGAACGGCGCGAGCAGGCTGCGCGGCCACAGTTGCCCGGCCCGCACCGCGTTGTACTCCGCGCAGATCACCGTGGTGACCGCGCCAAGGTAGATCCACGCCAGCGTGCCCAGGACGAGCGCGAACAGGCCGTAGGTGGCGGTGGCGCCCTTGAGTTCGCGGCCAAGCAGGAGCGTGCCGGCCCACTGCAGGGCCTGCCAGGTCACCGCGGCGGCGATCGCGCCGGCGCGGATCTGCCGGACGGCGACGCGCCGCGCGGTCAGCACCCGGAACGCCACGATGAACAGCGCCACGTTCAGGGCGATTGCCGCCGCGGTCGCGAGCGCCCGCACGCTGCCGTCCAGGCTGGCACCGAAGGCGCCCGCGGCGGCGCCCAGCGCGGACAGCACCGTGGTGACGATGACGCTGGCGCCGCCGAAGGCCAGCAGCAGCAGGCTCCGCAGCCGGGCCCTGACCGGGTTCGGGCGGGAGTCGCGCGGCACGCCCCACACTTTGTTCAGCGTGCTCTGGACGGCCTGGACGATGCCGAGGCCGCCGTAGACGCAGCCCAGCATGCCGATGACCAGGCCCGCTGTGCTGCCGTGGAAGGACCGGATGTTCGCGGTGATCTGACCGCCGATGACGGGGAACTGGGCCAGCGCGGAATCCAGCACCTGGCGCTGCAGGTGCGGGTTGCCGTGCAGCGCGTACCCCAGGATCGTGGCGAGGAGGAGCAGCAGCGGGAACGCCGCCACGAACCCGTAGTAGGTGATCTGCGCGGCGAGGTAGGTGCCCTGGTCGTCGCCGAACTTGTACAGCACTGCCACCGGCAGCCCCGCCCAGCGGTGCCGCCGCTGGTAGGCATCGGCCCGGCGGACCATGCTCATCGCGTGTCCTTGATGCCTTCGCCCGGCCTGGTCGCGGCGGGGCCGGGGCCGCCGGCGCGGGCGGGCAGCCGGGTCAGGCATGGGCGAAACGGAGCCTGAGCCCGAGCTTACGCAGTACCGAGCGGAACCATAGTGCCGACGCGGCGGTTCCGGCGACGACGAGCGCGATGGTGACGGCCGTCGAGAGCATCAGGAAGAGGCTGGTCGGCTCGGTCACCATCAGCACGGCCAGGCCGGCCGTGAGCAGCAGGAAGATACCCGCCCACAGCCAGGTGGCCGCCTGGAAGAAGCGGTGCAGGCCCGGGTGGTGGGTGGCTGGCTGGCGTAGCGCGATCACCTCAGCCGCAAGCTGGGCGATGAGCGGCCTGGGGCCGCTGGCGGTCCGGGCGAACAGCACGCACATGCAGAGGTTGGCGAGCGGGAACTGCAGCAGGAAGAGCCAGAGCTCGCCGGTGGCGAGCACCACCGCGGTCTGTACCGTAAGCACCGCCGCCGAAATCACCAGCAGGCCTGGGACGGACCCGGTCACGGCCTTGCGGACGATCGCGGTGAGCCAGATGGCGGCTAGCCCGGCGATCAGGCCCGCGTCGCGGCCGTCGAGCCGGGCGGCCGCCAGGTAGGCGGCGGCGGGCAGTCCGATGGACTCGGTCAGGCTCCAGCCCGCGGTGAGAAGCAGCCGCATCGGTCTGGGGACTTCCAGGTCCTCGGCCAGACGGCTGGCCGCCGCGCTTGGTGCCACGCTCAGAAGTAGTGCCGGCGGCCGCCGACCGCATGGCCGGCCATCCCGAGCAGGGCCAGGATCGCGCCGATTACTACGACGACGATGCCGATCGTCCAGAGGATCGCGATTTTCGCGACGAACCCGATTATGAGAAGAATTACGCCGAGAATGATCATGGAGAGCTCCTGACAGCTGAGAGTACGAACGACGAGAAGATATATTCGGGGTTAATCGACGGGAGGTTCTGTGCCTCCGCTGGCTGGCTTTTCGTCATGATCCAGGTCAAACCGGGATCACCGGGAAGGCTGGTCAGCGCTTCGCGGCATCCTTGGCTTTCTCCCCTTTGAGCTTGAGTTTCCCGGTTACCTCGGCGGCTTTCCCCTTAGCCTTCAGCCGATCGTTGCCGGTGGCCTTGCCAGCATGCTTCTTGGTCTTGCCCTTGATGATCTTTGCCTTGTCCTTGGCCTTCTTGCCCAGACCCATAACCGGTTCCTTTGCTCTTTGGTGTCGGCACTGCCCGCGGCGTCTCACTTGCCGGGCAGCGTGCCCGGATGAGTTTGCTGAGGCAGCCTGGTTCTGCAGGTACCAGCTACCGCCCCGGCTGTACCCCAAACACCTTTGGACATGATCTCGCCAGTTTTTCCCGGATTTTCCGGGAGTGGGGCCGGCGCATTAAGAACTCCGGGCCCGCGGTGCCGCCCGGGGTCTGGAGCTGCATCCGGGCCCGCGGTCATCCCCGCGGCCCGCCGCGCGCGCAGTCACCGCGGCGACCAGGACCGGTTTCTGGCCCGTGACCCCGGGAGGGCCGCTCGCCACGCCGTCATCCAGTACTGCGCACCGGCCAGGACCGCACTCCCGGATCGTAGGATGCTAACCGGACGCCGCCGGGCGTCGAGCCTTCCGGCGCCGTCCGCGGCGGCGGCCACGCTGGCGTGGACACCGGGCACGCCAAGCACGGTCAGCAGCCGCAGCACCGGCCCGTGCGGCGCGGCCAGCAGCACATCGCCGCCCGCCTGCCGGGCCGTCTCCCGCACCCCAAGCAGCGCGCCGGCTGCGTGGCAGTCGATGAAGTCCAGGTTTTCCAGGTCGATGATCAGCTGCTGCCCGCCCGCCGCCAGCGCCGCCACCGCAGCCGCGGTGTCCTCGGCGTCCCTGGTGTCCAGCTCCCCGCGCAGCACCACGACGGCGTAACCGCGGTATACGCGGGTCCGCAGCTCAACGTTCCTCACGGGCGGACGCCTCCAGCCTGGACAGCCAAGCGGGGTCTCGACCCAGCGAGCAGATTGCTCGCAGCACTAACTCTACTCCCCGGCTGGGACTGACGCCATGCCGCCGGGGACTTCTCGGACGGCGAAAGCGCCGGCAGGACTTCGTGCCGGATCTGCTCCACGGCGAAACCTCCGGAGTGCTCGGTGGCCGTGCCCTGACGGGCCTTACGTACGACTGCCTCGTGATGCGGGCCGGGTACGGGCCCGCATCACGAGCGTTGGCGGGAAGTTCTGCGGTGGTCAGGCGGGCTGGCCGGGTGAGCTGGCGGGTGCGACGCCGTTCCCGCTGCTGAGGGTGGCCGGCACTGGCTCGGTGTCCGGGTGCGGTGTGCGGGCGGTGTGGCTGTTGAGGATGTCGGTGTCGGGGGAGGTGCGGCGGGCGTGCATGAGGCCGAGGCCGCCGAGGATGAGCATGACGGCGGCGGCGATGAACGCGGCGATCGCGGCGATCCCGGCGATCGTGCCCATGGTGCCGAAGGCGTAGGCGTTCAGCAGCAGGCCGCGCAGCGTCTCGCCCTTGAACACCGTCTCGACCTGGGCGGCCAGCGCGGTGTTCTTCGGCTGGGCAATCGCCTCCGCGGACAGCTGAGCGTAGGTCTTGCCGCCGCCGATGACCTTGAGGTGGTTGGCGATGAAGTGGTCGGCGTACACCTCGGCCTGGGCGCCGGTGGTCAGCTGCTGGCCACCGTAGGGGCGCATAGCGGCGAATTCGGGGGCGGCGACGGCCTTGCTGTTCGCGGCGGGGAAGAAGATCTGCTGGGCGGCGAGCTGGGTGTGGACCTCGTTGCCGATGAAGGTGTGGGCCCAGGTCAGCATGCCGCCGGCGGCGGCCAGGGTGACCGCGAGGAACAGGCCGGCGGTGGCCAGCAGGATGTCGAAGGTTCTGCGTCTCATTACGTTCTCCTTGGTGAAGACGGGTTCTGGGAAGTCGGCGGGCGCCCGTGTTCCCCCGGATGAGGGATCACCTGCGCCTGCCCGGCCGTACGCCGGGCGGCTATCTGGGCCCGGCGGCTCCGTTCGGGACGGTTGCGCTGGCGGCCCTGACGGAGGCGAGCTTGCCGTCGGTGGCGGGCGGGAACGCGGGGGCGGGGGGCGTGAGAATGGGGGTGGCGGCGGCCTGCTCGCGGGCGATGAAGGCGCCGAGCTCGGCGATGGTGGTCATCAGCGGAGCGGGGAACACCACGGTGGTGTTCTTGTCCACGCCGATCTCGACGAGGCTCTGCAGGTTGCGCAGCTGCAGGGCGAGGGGGTGGGCCATCATCGTGTCGGACGCCTCGCCGAGCGCGGCGGCGGCCAGGGACTCGCCCTCGGCGTTGATGATCTTCGCGCGCTTTTCCCGCTCGGCCTCGGCCTGCCTGGCCATGGCGCGCTTCATGCTGTCGGGCAGCTGGATGTCCTTCAGCTCGACCAGGGTCACCTCCACGCCCCAGGCCACCGTGGAGACGTCCAGGATCTTGCGGATGTCCAGGTTGATCTTGTCGGTCTCCGACAGCGTCTGGTCGAGGGTGTGCTGGCCGACGACCTTGCGCAGCGTGGTCTGGGCGATCTGGTCGATCGCGGTGCGCACGTTCTCGATCGCGACGACCGACCGCACCGCGTCGGTCACCCGGTAATAGGCGACCGCGGACACGTCGACGCTGACGTTGTCCCGGGTGATGATGCCCTGGGACTGGATCGGCATTGTCACGATCCGCAGCGACACCCGGTGCAGCACGTCGACGAACGGGATGATCAGCCGGAACCCGGGGTCCCGCGGGCCCTGCACCCGTCCCAGCCGGAACAGCACCCCCTGCTCGTACTGCTTGACAATCCTCGCCGCCATCGCCAGCCCCAGCAGGGCCAGCACCACGACAACGACGATAACGATGATCAGGACTTCCATTACGGGCCTCTATTAAGTTTTCAGGGTGAGTTACATGACCGGGCCAGCGTGCTCATGAGCGGGCGACGACCTGACCGGGAAATCGTGGTTACCGGAATGACTGACGTGTGTTTTAGCGGGGCATTCCGGCTGGTCAAGCCGTAGGAGAGGCTTCTCCCCGTACGCGTGTGATTCTCTGGCCGCGGTTTCTCGCGCGCACCGCCAGGGCATAAAAAAACCGGCTCTGGCAGCCACCGCGGACTTCGCGGTTGCACCTGCCAGGGACCGGAGCTCATTTCCCACATTACACGCCTTTTCCGGAAAGGGAAATCCAGCGGTTACTCGGGTGCTCTGGCCCCGAAGCCGCGGCCAGCGGGGATGCGACGCCGGTTCACCTGTTTGGCGTCGAGCGCCCGGGGTAGCCCGGCGGCACGCTCAACGTACGGCCCGAACGAGGGCCCGCGCGCCAGGACAGGACAGTCCCGTCACCTGCTGGCGGCGCCCCTGCCCGGCTTACCGGCAGCGATGTTGAGCCGGCCGCGAGGAGGCACCAAGTGGTATCGGAAGTTAAGGCAGTGCAACCCGCTGGACGGAGCGTCCTCGAAGAGCTGGACTCGCGTATCCCCACGGGCTTTTACTGGTATCTGGCCGTCCTGGCCTGCATCGGCGGTTTCCTGTTCGGGTACGACACCTCCAACATCGGGTCGGCCCTGGGCTTCATTCCGTACCATTTGTCCAGCTTCGCCACCGGTTACCTGGTAGCCGGCGCATCGCTCGGCGCCGCGGCGGGGGCCCTGATCGCCGGTCCCCTGACCGACCGGTTCGGGCGTAAGTCACTGCTCATCACCGACGCCGCGATCTACGCGATCGGCGCGATCCTGTCAGCGGTCGCTATCAATGCCTTCATGCTGCTCGCGTCCCGGACGCTCATCGGACTGGCGATCGGAGCGGATTCCGCGATCGCCACCTCCTATATCGCCGAGTTCGCGCCTCGCAGCCGCCGCGGCCAGCTCAGCATCATCCAGCAGTGGATGATCACCGTGGGCATCCTCGTCTCCTACCTGGTCGCCCTGCTCATACTCAAAGTCGCGCCGGGTTCGGCGGGCGGCCTGGACTGGCGGCTCATTCTCGGCATCGGGGCGATTCCCGCGGTGGTAGCCGTCGCGCTGCGGGCCCGGATGCCGGAGTCGCCCCGCTGGCTGATGCTCAACGGGCGCTACGCCGACACGGCGAAGGCGTTCGGCCTGCTTGGCATGGAAGTGAGTGAAGAGGAAGCCAAACAGGCCGCAGCCGAGCTCGCCCAGGTGGAGCAGGCGCGGCGGCAGAAAACCGCATGGACCGCCGGGGTGCGGCGAGCGCTGATCGTCGTGTGCGTCTTTTTCATCTTCCAGCAGATCTCCGGGATCAACGTGCCGTTCTACTACGGCCCGACGCTACTTGGCAGCTATTTCAGCAGCGGGACGTCGACTGCCGTCAGCACGGCCACGGCCGGCGTTGAGGTGACCGCGATCCTGGGCGCCGTCAACGTGATCGCGACCTACTTCGCCTTCCGCTGGATCGACAAGGTCGGCCGCCGCCCGCTGGCCATGTGGGGCTACGCGGGCATGGCGGTGTTCATACTGATCGCGGCCGCCGGAGTGGGATTCCTGACCGGCGTGCCGAAGACCGTGCTGGTGATGGTCGGCTTCTCGTTCTTCATCACCTCGTTCGCGATCGGCGTCGGCGGCACCGGCTGGCTGATCCAGGGCGAGGTCTTCCCGACCGCCGTGCGCGGCCGGGCGGCCGCCATCGGCGCGAGCGTCGACTGGATCGCCAACTTCGCGCTCATCGAGGTGTTCCCCGCCTGGCATAACGCGATCGGGCTCGGCTGGGTCATGGTGTGCTTCGCAGTGATCTCGGTCCTGGCCATCGGGTTCGTCGCTCGGTGGCTGCCCGAGACGAAGGGGCTGTCGGTGGAGGAAGCCGTCAACGTCTTCGAGCAGCAGGCCGGCGCGAAACAGCCGGCGGGCTAGCTGGCCAGGTGTGCGGGGTCCCGCTCCGGCTGATCCTGATGCCGGGCGGCCTGGCCACGCCACGTTGACAGCGGCCGCTGCCAGAGGACATGCTCGACAGTAAGCGTGTGCCGCTCTGGACCCTGACGGTGCCGCCCGGTCCGCATCGGGTGTGCAGAAGGGGGCAGAGCGTGACGGGCGCGCATAATATGACCTCGGGTAGCCCCGGGCTTCCTGTTCGCTGGTTCGGCGGGTTCGCGGTCATGGAGCCGCCAGCCGGCAAGCGTTTTCTCACTGCCACCGCTCTCGCCGGTGAGCTGTGCGCGGTCCTGGACGCGGGTGCTGAGGGATTGATCGTCTACTTGCCGGGTACATGCGTATTCGATTCCGCCTGCCTGGACTCCTTGATGCGGGTGGCTAGGCGGGCGCGGGGCTGGGGGACGTGGCTCCGGCTGGTCATCCCGGACGCGGGAGTGCGCAGGGTGGTCCGACTGGTGGCGCTGAATCAGGTAATGCCGGTGCACGCCTCGGTAACTGCCGCGGTCGCGGCGGCCGCCTTGGAGTCGGCCGCGCTCAAGGCAAGCGGCGGTTGAGGGATGGGCCGGCCGCCGTCTGCACGCCGGGCACGGCTTGGCCGGCCGGTAAGCCGACCGGCCGGCCAGCGCATACCCCCGCCGTGGCTGGGTAGTTGCCGGGTCGTTCGGTCCGGGGACATTCGTGTGGTGCGCCTGGCCGGGAAGAGTAAGCGACGGCGACAGCTGTACGGGGAGGAAGGCTAGCGTGTTCGAGGCCGCGGATATCAGAGAGTGGCGTGGTCATGACGTGGTGGACGCCGACGGGCACAAGATCGGCGAGCTGGAGGCCGTGTATGTCGATACCGGCACCGACCAGCCATCGTTCGCGACGGTCACCGTCGGCCTGCCGACGCGGCACCGGCTCGTTTTCGTGCCGCTAGACCAGGCGGTCGTCGGCCCCGGGTACCTGAAGGTCGGCTACGGCAAGAAACAGGTCAAGGATGCCCCATCGATCGGCGTCGACGGCGAGCTGCCGGCCGGCGACGAAGAGGAAATCTTCCAGCACTACGGCCTGCCTTACCAGGCCGGCGCCGGCGGCGAGCGGCGGCTGGCCCGCCGCTGAGCGGCGTCACGAGACGGAGAGCCCATGATTGCCCTGTTCTTGCTCCTAGTGATCGTGGCGATCGCGCTGGGTATTGTCGGCGTGGTCGCCAAAGGCCTGCTGTACCTGCTGATCATCGGAATCGTCGTGTTTCTCGGCGCCCTTACCCTGGCTGCCCTGCGAATGCGCCGACGACCGGGAAGGCACCAGACCCGCTGACAACCGGGCGGCTCCGAGACGGCCTGCCGGGCTAAGCAGCCACCCGCAATCCTCCGGGACAAGTGCCCGGAGGATTGATGATCGCCGCGACGACTCAGGCCGGGAGCTGGACGGCTGACCCCGGCCGGGTCAGCTTGCCGACCCCGTTGAGGTGCCGGAGCGCCTGAGCATAGGAGCCAAGCAAGGTGGCCTGACAGTACGGCAGTCCGCGCTCGGCGCAGAACGCCGCGACGAGCGGCTGGGCGCGCCGCAGGCTCGGCCGGGGCATGGACGGGAACAGATGATGCTCGATCTGGTAATTCAGTCCCCCGAGAGCGAAGTCAGTCAGCCAGCCGCCGCGGACATTACGGGACGTGAGCACCTGCCGGCGCAGGAAGCCGGTCGTGTCGCCGGCGGCGAGCACCGGCATTCCCTTGTGGTTCGGCGCGAAGGAGCAGCCCAGGTAGAACCCGAACAGTCCCTGCTGCACCAAGATGAAGACCACGGCCCGGACCGGAGACAGGACCAGGAACACGGCGCAGAGGTACGCGCTGACGTGAATGGCAAGCAGCCCGGCCTCCCATGCCCAGTGGCGGCCGTTTCCCCGTCGGCTCGTCGCTGGCCGGCTCGCCCGCTGGAGCAGCGTACGGATGCTGGCCGCGTGCAGGCTGGCCGCTTCGAGGAACAGCATGGGAACCAGCAGGTACGCCTGATAGCGAAACAGGAGCCGCTGCATCCCGCGGCCGGCCTGCGCGCGGGCCCCGGAGAAGGCGAGCGGCCCGATCATGATGTCCGGATCGACGCCCTCGGTGTTGGGATGAGCGTGATGCCGGTTGTGCTTGGCGGTCCACCACCCGTAACTCAGCCCGATCCCGAGATTGCCGCACAGCACGCCGAGAACGTAATTGGCCCGGCGAGTGGCGAAGACCTGCTGGTGCCCGGCGTCATGCCCCAGGAAGCCGACCTGGCCGAAGACCACCGCCAGGAACCCCGCGACGCCAAGCTGCCACCACGAATCGCCGATCAGGGCAAACGCCAACCAGCCGGCCGCCAGCGCCGCGGCGGTGAGCGCGATTTTCCACACGTAATAGCGGCGCCGGGGCGCCAGCAGGCCCGCGTGCCTGACCTGCCGCGACAACATCGCGTACTCGCTGCCGCGGGCGGCAGGCTCGGGAATTGGGCAGGGCTCAGCCTGAGACAGGGATGGAGCTGGCACCGTGAGACTCCTTGAGCGTCGGACGCGGCCAGGTGACTGCGGAGCCGCCCGGGGTCCAGAAACGGCACGGCACGAGGCGCCGCACTCTAATGCTCTCCCGCGATGCCTGCTTCAAACGTGCCTCAGGCTTCTCCCCGGGACACAGCTTGGCGTGCCCTCTCCCGGGATTAGTCGCGCGAGGACGGTTGGCCGCGCCAGGGTGGGTAGTGCCGATGGCGTGGCGTTATAGGTCAGCGGAGGGGGAGGCTGATGAGTGACCTGGTGCGAGAGGACGCGTATCAGGCCGCTCATGCCGCGCTCTTGTACGCCGTCGCGGCTGAGTTCGCGGCGGGGGCGCTCCGCTTCATTGACGCTGGGCTCGACGAAGGCGGTGCCGTGCTGGTCAGCGCGCCCGGCCCGGAGATCAGCTTCCTGCGCGCGCGGATGAACGGGCGGGCCGATCAGGTGGACTGGACCGACATAACGAGGCTCGGCGCAAACCCGGGCCGGATCATTCCTTTCCTGCGCTCCTTCGCCGGCGACCACGCCGGACGGCCGGTCCGCTGCCTGCAAGACCTGGGCTGGGCGGCCCGCTCGGTCGCGGGGCAGTGCGAGGCGGTCCGGCACGAGGCCCTGGTCAACCTGGCGTTCGCCGCCGTCCCGGTCCGCGTCCTTTGCGCCTACGACAGCGCGCGGCTCGACCCCGGCATCGTCAGGTCCGCCGGGAGCACCCACCCTGTGCTCGTCCGTGAGGGGCGTGCCGGGCCCAGCCCCGCGTACGGCGCCGGCCTGGTTCCCGAGGAGTGCGACCGGCCCCTGCCCGTACCACCCGACGGGGCCGCGACCATGGCCTACCGGGCAGACCTGGCTGCGCCACGGGCATTCGCCGCCCGGCACGCCGCCAGCCTCGGCCTTCCGGCGGACCGAGTTGCGGACCTGGTCCTCGCGGTGGGCGAGCTTGCCGCGAACACTATTCGCCACACCGATCAAGGCGGTGTCCTGGCCATCTGGACCGCGGGGAATGAGCTGGTCTGCCAGGTACAGGACAGCGGCCACATCACCGATCCGCTCGCCGGCCGGCATCGCCCGCCCGCGGACGCAGGCGGCGGCCACGGGCTTTGGCTCGTTCACCAGGTCTGTGACCTGGTGGAGTCCCGCAGCGGCCCCGGCGGGACCGTGGTCCGCATGCATGTGCGCCTGTCCCCCTGATTCCGCCGGGCGGGAGGGGCAGCGGGCGGCTTATGCGGCCAGGGAGTTTCCCGCGGTGACCGGGGCACGGTTCCCGCCCCGCCGACCCGGACCCGGCAGGCCAGGTCAGTGCCTTACCTTGCGGCTTTCTTTCTTACGGGCCGCCCGCCGGGACAGGGCGGTGACCGCAGAGTCGGCCTTGAACAGCGCCTTCGCTGTTCGGGTAGACGGATCACGGCGCACGGCAGCCAGCGCCAGGCGGTGGACGAGCGCCCGGGTCAGCGGCAGGGCGATGGCCAGCAGCACCCACATTCGCAGGCGCCTGGAGAGAAATGCCCACATGCTCAGGATCCCTTCGTCGTCTCTGCCAGGTCCCCTGCACTACCCGCCTTGTCCCTGGCTAAGCACGTCCCAAGCTGCCCCGTACCTCAGTGGTCGACGGCGCTGGCTGTGGTCGGCGTCGCCACGGTCGCCCGCGAGCCGGCCGCCTGCGCGGCGGCGACCTGGTCGCGTCGGCCACGCAATGAGCGAATGAGCGGCAAACAAGCAGAGTGAACCGGTTCACGATGGGCAGCAAGGAGCCATGCCAGAGCAGAGAGACCACGCCCGCAGCGGCGCGAGGACGGATACGCCGATGAGCCGGGCCGCAGTCGTAGTGAACCCGACCAAGCTGGATGACGACGAGGCCTTCCGCAAGTCTGTCCGCCGGGCCATGGACGATCACGGCTGGGACGAGCCGCTCTGGCTGGAGACGACGGCGGAGGATCCCGGCCGGGGCCAGGCGCAGGCAGGGGTATCCGCCGGGGTCGACCTCATACTTGCCTGCGGCGGTGACGGGACGGTCACCGCGTGCGCGGAGGGGGTCGTCGGTACCGGGGTGCCGCTCGCGATCATCCCGATGGGGACGGGCAACCTGCTGGCCCGTAACGTAGGCCTGCCGACGGACCTGGACGAGGCGCTCGCGGTCGCGCTCGGCGGCGTGCAGCAGCCGGTGGACGCGGGCCGGGTGAACGGGACGCTGTTCGTCGTGATGGCGGGCCTTGGCCTGGATGCCCAGATGCTGGACGGCGCAAGCGAGCCGCTCAAGAAGCGGCTCGGCTGGTTCGCCTACGCGATATCGGCCGTCCGTCACCTGGGCGACCGGCCGGTGCGGGTAACCCTCAGCGCCGACGGCGGGCGGAGCCGCCGGATGCGGGCCAGCGCGCTGATTGTCGGCAACGTGGGCTGGCTGCGCGGCGGGCTGCCGCTGCTGCCAGACGCCCGGCCGGACGACGGGATGCTCGACGCTGTCGTGCTGATCGCGGGCGGGCCGGCCAGGTGGCTGGCGGTGGCCGCGGCCATCGTGCTGCGTCGCGCCGCCCACGGCAAGATCTACCGGGTGACGTTCACTGAGCTGCGGGTGTCGCTTGATCATGAGCAGCCATGGGAAATCGACGGCGAGGTCATGGGATCGAGCCGTCAGCTCACGGTGGTGGCCCAGCCAGGCGCCCTGCTGCTCCGGATGCCGCCTGAGTCAGCCTGACGTGGGCGGCGCGAACGATGCCCACCCGGGGCTGCGACTCCCCGGGCCGACGGCGGAAGTCGACGCGAGTCCGCCGGGCCCGGGGGTCGGCGTGTTCTTCGACCTGGACGGGACGCTGGTCGCCGGGTACACCGCCGCGGCCCACACGCGGGACCGGCTGCGGCGCCGGGACCTGCGGGTGGTCGAGTTCCTGACGATCGTGGAGCTCGCGGTGCAGTTCCGGCTCGGCAGGCGCGCGTTCGAGACCTTGATAGAAAGCAGCGCCCTTACCGTCAAGGGGCGGCTGGCGCGGGAGGTCGACGAGATGGGGGAGCGCATCTTCCTGCAGTCCGTGGCTGACCTGATCTACCCGGAAATGCGCGAGCTTGTCCGGGCTCACCAGCGCCGCGGCCATACCGTGGTGCTGAGCTCGTCCGCGCTGACCAACCAGGTGGCGCCGGTGGCTCGCTACCTCGGTATCGAGTACGTCGTGTGCAACCGGCTCGTGGCGGACGAGCAGGGGATACTGACCGGCGAGATCGAACAGCCCGTGGTGTGGGGCCCCACCAAGGCCAGCGGCGTGCAGGAGTTCGCCGCCGATCACCAGGTCAACCTGGGGTCGAGTTACTTCTACGCCGACGGCGACGAAGACCTCAGCCTCATGCGCCTGGTCGGCCACCCGCGGCCGGTCAACCCGGGGCCCGGACTGACTAAGGTCGCCGTCAGCCGCGGCTGGCCCATCATGCGGTTCCGCAGCCGAGGCAGCGGCGGCCCGCTCGGGGTGGCCCGCCGGCTGGCCAGCGTCAGCTCACTCGGCCCGCTGGCCGCCGTCGCGCTTGGCGTCGGGCTGGTGCGGCGTAACAAGCGCGCCGGGGTCAACTTCCTCACCAGATTCTGGCCGGGCACGGTCCTCGCGTTGAACGGCGTCAAGCTGAACGTGACGGGCGCGGAGCACCTGACCGAGCGGCGGCCCGCCGTCTTCCTGTTCAACTTCCGCAGCAACGTCGACGTGTTCCTCGTGGCCGCGCTCGTCAAGGACAACTGGACCGGGGTCGGCCCGAAGGAGATGGGCAGCAGCCGCGTGTTCGGCCAGTTCGGGAAGCTGCTCGACGTCGCGTTCGTCGACCGCGAGCACCCGGGAACGGCCGCCGCGCTGCGGCCACTTGAGGCGGCCGCGCGCAGGGGGCTGTCTATCCTGATCGCCCCGGAGGGAACCCGCCTTGACACCGAGTCGGTGGGCCCGTTCAAACGGGGGCCCTTTCTCATCGCCATGGCGGCCGGACTGCCGATCGTCCCGATCGTGATCAGGAACTCCGAGTTGGTGGCGGGCCGGAATACGGCAAAGCTCAATCCGGGTACCGTCGACATCGCCGTGCTGCCGCCCGTCAGCGTCGCGGGCTGGACACCGCGGAACTTGCGGGAACGGATCGCGCGGGTCCGGGCGGCCTACCGGGAAACCCTGGCCGACTGGCCTGGCGTGGCCGGCCCCAGCTAGAGGGCCTGGCGCCAGTCACCACGATCAGAGATCGGCCATCCCGGGCCTGGTTACCGGCCCGTGGCCGTCATGTCCGGCCTGCAGCCCGTAACCGGCTGCGCTCAGCATCCGGCGCAGGTCGACAACCGCTTGGGTATCGATGTCCTTGCGCACCGGGGGGTCGAAGTACTCGGTTTGAGGGCCGACGGTGACGGCAAGCTTGCCGTGAGGCTGTTCTGCGACCCAGCCGACCACCCTCAGCAGAGAGACGACAGCGGTCCACTCGATGTTATGACTCACCGGGTGCTGAAACAGCTGGCGCAGTGTGTTGCGGTGATGGTTGTTAAGGTGCCCCGGTTCCTGCGTCGACGACATCAGTGCTTCGCTCTGGCTCCCCAGCGTTGCCGCGATCATGCCGTTCTCCCTCGTGCCAGGCCGGGCTGACTATCCGGCAGCCCAGAAGAACACCATTCAAGTGAACGCTATTCATTTCCAAGCCGTAGTGTTCACGTTACGGTGAACGCCGTTCACAGTCAAGCGCGCCCCTCGGCCCCCTGAGCGAACTCTGCGCACGTTAGAAGGGCGCCTGCCGGGGTACCCGGTTGTTTCATGGATCATGGCCGCCGGGGCGGTGGCGCTCGCCGTCGCCGCCCTGGTCATCTGGCGACGGGAAAAGCGATGAACAAACTCGCGTTCAAGGCGGTGAGCATCCTGGTCAGCGTGCTGGGCGGGATGATCGCGGGGAGAGTATTCAACCAGTTGTGGAAGCTCGCCGCCCATGAAGACGAAGCACCGCGGGCAACCGATGTCCGGCGGGGAAACCGGGAAGTGCTGGTCGCCGCCGCCCTGCAAGGGGCGATCTTCGCCCTCGTCCAGGCGGCGCTTGACCGTGGCCTCGCCGAGGTCACCCGCAAGCTGACCGGTTCCTGGCCGGGGGAGGGCGCCGAACAGGACGAGCCGGGAAGAGACGGCTCGGGGAAAAAGGGCTGACCATCTCAACCCTGAGCAGGAACCGTAAGTCCGCCGCGGCCACGGATTGCCGGGGAGCGGACCCGGCGGGCGATGAGCCGGCCATCTGCCCCGCCCGGTGATCCAGACTGCCCGGTCATGCCGAGGCGGCGCGCTGCCCGGCATCCAGTCGCGCGAGGTAACTGCTGAACCCGCGGGGGGCGCGGGCCACGCGGCGAGCCGAGGTGTCCACCGTGAGCGCGCGCGTGCGGTGCACTCGGCCGCCAGTCGCGATGAGCGCCCTGACAAGAGCGTGATCTTCCGCCGTTGGGACGTCGGAGAACCCGCCGGCCCGCAGGTATGCCGCGGCGCGGAAGCCGAGGTTGGCGCCGTGCACATGAGAGTGCGGCCCGGTCCCGGCGGCGTACCGCTGCTGGAACAGCGCGCGGGTGTCCGGCTGGTAGCCGGACCAGTCAGTTATCCGGATCGTCCCAGCCACCGCGTCCCATCCTCCGTTCGCATAGCGGACCTGTCGGCGGAGCCAGCAGGTGGGAACCCGCGTATCGGCGTCCGTGGTTGCCAGCCAGATCTCCGAGGGGTCCAGCTGCCCGGTGCGGCGCAGCACTTCCCGCACGCCGGCCGCCCGCGCGGGGCCGGCGCTCCTGGCTGTGATGGTGACGACCGCTGCCCCGCTGTTTGAAGCGACCTGGGCGGTTTTGTCGCTGCACGCGTCGGCGACCACGACCAGGTGGACCGGCGTGCCGTGCAGAGCCCGCGCGGCGCGCCGCAGGCTGGCCAGGCAGACGGGCAGCAGATCCTGCTCGTTGTGCGCCGGGACGATCACGCCGACCGAGCGGATCACGCGATTCCGCCCGTCTGGGCGACAGACCGCAGGTCACCACCGGCGTGGGTATACACCTCGGCCGTGAAGTCCAGATCGCGGTAGCGCGCTAGCCGGGCCAGCCCGGCGTGCCCGGCAAGGACCTCGTGTACCTCGTCGCCGGTGCGCGGGTGGTCGGGCGCGGGGTGGCGCCAGTGCACCGCGAGCAGGTGCCCGCCGGGGCGCAGCGTGCCGATTCCGAGCCGGAGCAACTGGTTCAGGTCGGCGTCGCCGAAGTAATAGAGAAGTTCGGAGAAGACGATCAGGTCGAAGGAGTGCGGCGGCCACTCCTGGGGAATCAGCCGCCTCTCGACCTGGACGCCGGGCAGGCCGGCGGTCCTTGCCCGTGCGGAAGCGACGGCTTCGGGAACCGCGTCGCACGCCAGCAGCCGGCCGCAGCGCGGCGCGAGCCTCGCGGTAAGTACCCCGATCGAGCAGCCAGGCTCGAACGCGGCGCCGTAGCGCTCCGCGGGGAGCAGGGCGAGGCTGAGGGCATACTTGCGCGCTTCGTACCAGCGTTTCGCCAGGCCCCAGGGATCGGCTGAGGCGGCGTAGCAGTCGCGGAAGTAAGCCTGGTCGAGCGTCACGGCAGTAGGACCTCCGTTATCCGGGTGAAGTGGGCGATCACGCTCGGGGCGAGCACCGGCCCGAGGCCGTGGCCCCTGTCAGTCGGGTGCGGGCCGGTGCGGCTCACCACCCGGCACCGCGTTCTGCGATCAGTTCGCCCAGCCGCGCCAGGTCCCGCTCCGCGTGGTGCTGCCGCAGGTAGACCGTCAGGTCGGCGACTGCGCGCGAGTGAGCCTCGTCGTGGCCGAGCGGCCCGGCGCCTAGCGCTCTGCCCGTCCTGGCCAGCACGTCGGTGGCGACCGCCTCAGTCAGCGTCCGTACCCGCAGGGCGCGCAGCGGCCCGTCGCCGCGCAGGTCGCTCGGGTCGGCGTCTATCTCGCGGGCCGCGGCTGTGAGCGCGGCCCAGGCCGTGCGCAACCCGATATCGACGGCCCCCAGGTGGGCCAGGGCATGCGGGCCGACGTCACGCTTGGCCGCGGCGCTGAGTAGTGCCCGCGCGACGCCGCGTGCCCCGCCGTACCAGCAGGCCGCCACCCCGACGCCGCCGTGGCTGAAACCGGGCCTGTTCGTGTACCCGTCTGGCGGGCCGACCGGGTCCGCGACCACCCCAGGGAAGCCCACGTTCAGCGTGTCGCTGCCTGCCATCCCGGTCGCGGGCCAGGTACCGTCGCCGGGCTCAAGTTCCGCCACATGCACGGCGAACAGCCGCTGGCCGTCGGCGGCGGCCGCGGTGACCAGGGCGTGCGTGCAGATCCGCGCCCCGGAGCAGTATTGCTTCGTCCCGCGAAGCGTCCAGGTCCCGTCCCGGCGCTCGGCCGTCACGTTGGGGCCTGGCGGGTTTGCCGCCCACACGCCCCACCGGCTGCCCGGCTGGGGGGACGGCCCGCCGAGTTCGGCCAGGATCGCGACCGCGTCGGTGTGCCCCTCGCCGAGCCTTGCCAGCGACAGGTCGTCCTCGGCGAGGTCGGCGAGCGCGGACAGGCGTTCCAGGGTGGCACCGGAGCCGGGCAGCGGAAGGTCGAGCCTGCCCGACTCGACGGCCGTGTTGAACGCGCGGGCGGTTTCTTGCCACAGCGGCATGTCTTGTCGTCCCCCGAGGTCGAACCAATAACTGCTGACCACGACTACCCCGTATCGACGTGATTAACGCCAGCCGCAGTGAACGGCAGTGACGGCGGCGCATGGACCGCCAGGCCGGGGGTAATCACGCTGGATGCTGCTCGGGGTGCTGGACATCGGCTCGCACACGGCTCAGTTGCAGGTGTTCGAGGTGCGCCCGGGCGCACCGCCGCGGTCTGCGCACACCGTGAAGGAGCCCACCCTGCTCGGCGAGGCGTTCGACGCGTACGGCGCTATCGACGGGGCGGGGATCGACCGGGCCGCCATAGCGGTCAGGCGCACCATGGAGGCGGCCAGGCAGCTGGGAGTCCGGCAGCCTCACCTGGCCGGTTGTTGCCGGTCCCAGAAGCGGAGCTGGCGGCACCGGGGTCTCGCCGGCATACACGAGCGCCCCCCGGGTAGCGGACGGGCGTCGGCAATGACCGCCAGGGCGACATCCGCGCCTTGGTCCTCGGAAGGGAGTACTCACATGGGAATCATCTTGCTCGTCCTCCTGCTCGCCCTGATCCTGGGCGGCCTCGGGTTCATTCTCCACATCCTGTGGTGGATCGCGCTCGTGGTCATCGCGCTCTGGCTGCTTGGCTTCCTCGTTCGCGTGGGCGAAGGCACCTCGCGCGGCCGCTGGTACCGATGGTGAGGCGGGACCGAACCAGCCGGGCCGTTTACGGCATCGACCGCATGGTGCGTAACGTCCGGGCGGGGCGCTTCGAGCGCAGCTTTGCCGCCCTGTGCTCACCCAGGCTAAGCACGGGGATACGGTGACGGCCGGGCTGATCACGGCGAGAACGGGTCCGCCCGCGGAGCCGTGCTTCTTCACCGAGGCCGAACGGGCCTGCGCGGCCGCCCTGCTCAACCAGCTCACCGGCCAGTGCGGTGAGCCCCTCGAGGTGCCCCTCGCGGAGATGGTGGACGCGCGGCTGGCGGCCGGCGAGACCGACGGGTGGCATTATGCGGACATGCCCGAGGACGGCCAGGCGTGGCGGGACACGCTCGGGTACCTCGACAAGGACGCGCATGCCCGGTGCGGCACCGTCTTCGCGGACGCCTCGCGGGAGGATCAGGCGGCGATCATCCAGGCCGTGCAGGACGGCCGGGAATGGCACGGGCTTTCCGCGGCCCGCGTGTGGAGCCTGTGGACCCGTTATGCCTGCACCGCCATGTACTCGCATCCGCACGCCTGCTTAAGCTACCGCCGGGTCAGGGGTGACTGCACCGGTTTGCGCGGCGTAAGCTGGCCAGCAGAAGCTGGGAACTTCAGCTGCTGGGTCGAGACCTCGCCTGGCCGCTCTGACTCGAGAGCGGGCGCGATGGCACGCACCAGCCCGGTGACTTGCGCGCGCGACGGCTACACAGTCGTCGCGCTGCACGGCGAGCTTGACGTGTACACCGCCGCGGACAGCGTGCGAACGCTCACCGCGCACGCGGCCGCCGGGGCACGGATCGTCGTTAACCTGGCGGAACTGACCTTCATCGACTGCGGCTCACTGCGCGCGGTCGTATCAGTCCGGGCGCAGGCTCGGCAGGCAGGCGGTGACCTGGCACTTGCCGATCCGCAGGCGATAGTGCTCCGCCTACTCCTCTTTACCGGCGTGATCAGCCGGTGCCCGGTATTCGCCAGCGTGCACGACGCGGTCAAGGGCGGCCCGGCCGCACTGCTTTCCCCCTGAGACCGACCAGGGCATGTCTGCCTGCTCGCCGCACCGCTGCGCGCGACCCGGCATAAGTCATGCGGATGCGGGGTAGTTGTGGTCGGCCGTTAACGATTCGACCTTGGGGGACGAGACATGTCAGAAGGCACCTTCACAGCCGACATCGCCGAGGAGAGACTCATCCCGGCAAGACTTGGCGAACTGGCCTCCGAACGCGCTGACGGATGGTGAGCCGCACCAGACGGCACCCGATTGACGCACCGGGGACCGACGAGCGGTCCTGGCGGGCCTGGCCGTGGCTTAGCACCCTTCCCGGTTCCGGGCTCGCGGTGCTGGCCGGCGTGACGAGCGCCGTGTTCGTGGCCGCCCACCCGGATGATGAGGTGCTCGGCGCCGGCGGCCTCATGTCGATGCTGGCGGCGTCGCGGGCGCGGCTGCGGCTGGTGGCCGTCACCGATGGCGAACGCTCCCATCAGGGGCACTCCTCCCCGGCGGTGCTCGCCCGGCGGCGGACCGCGGAAACGGCTGCGGCCCTGGGTGCCCTCGGCGCCGGCGCGACCGAGGTGATCCGGCTCCGCCTGCCCGACACCCGCCTCGCCGCCCGCGAGGACGATCTCGCGGCGGCGCTCGCCCCGCTCGTCGCCGGGTTCGACCTGTGCCTGGCTCCGTGGGACGGCGACCTGCACCCCGATCACGAGGCAGCGAGCCGGGCCGCGCGCCGGGCGGCGGCAGGAGCCTTCTACTGCTTCCCCGTCTGGATGTGGCACTGGGCATCTCCCGGCGATTCCCGGGTGCCCTGGGACCGCGCGCTGCGGATCCCGCTCCCCCCGCACACCGCCACGAGAAAGCGCGCCGCCATCACCCGCTTCGCCAGCCAGACGGAAGACAGGGGCCACGGCCTCGGGCCGGTGCTTGCCCCGGGCATGATCGCCCATTTCACCCGCACGATGGAGGTCCTGCTGCCGTGACGCACCCGGTCAAGATGACGGGGTGCCGGGTCAGCGTCGTGACCTGGCGGCCGAAATAACTGGTGACGCCGATCGGGATATCCGCGACGATATCGGCCAATTCGGTGCGCTGGCCGAGGGAAGCGATGACCGGCGGGAGATGGCCCGCCGATGAGATAGCCAGTTGCCCGGAGCCCGGATCGAGCACGGCGTAGCACACGTCGCGTGACCGCAGCGACTGCACGGCAACCGCCGCCCGGTCGGCGGCCAGCTGGAGCAGGGCGGCATCGTCGGCGGTGAACGCCCGGTCCTGCAGAGTCCCGGCGTGCAGCACCCCGAGCACCGCGCCGTGGACCATCAACGGCACGCCAACCAGCGACCGGATGCCCCGCTTCAGCAGCAGCGGGTTCATCACCAGGCCGTGCTCGACCCGCTCCAGGATGACCGGCCGCCGCTCGGCCGCGATGCGGCCAGCGAAACCCCGGCCGACCGGAATCCTGACTCCCTGGATGACTTCCTCCGCGGCGGCCGCGCGCCGTAGACCAGGCCAGCGGGTCGTTGCGGGTGGCACCAGCACGGCCGCCCCACATCGTTGGGTGGCGGGGCACCCGGCTTGAGCCCGTTCGCGCCTGTCACATCCGGGCGGTCCCCGCGTGTCCTATGGGTGTGCGGGAACATGGAGCAAGGAAGGGACACTGGCATGGCGCGCATATCGCTTGATCCGCCAAGGACGCTGAGCTACCGGATCGCGTCGGTGTTCAGCCGCCGCAGGTACGGCACCGTGCTCGACCCGGTGGCCGCCGTGGCGCACAACGCGCGGGTGGGACTCGCCTACGGGCTCTTCGAACTTCAGGTGGAGCGATGGCGCACGCTGGACCACGGGCTGAAGGACCTGGCGGTCATGATGGCGGCCGCGACGATCGGCTGCTCGTGGTGCATGGACTTCGGGTACTGGGAGTCCGTCATGCAGCATGACGTGCCCGCCGAGAAGATCCGCGCCGTACCGCACTGGCGGGACAGCGGCGCCTTCACCGAGCTGGAGCGGCTCGTACTCGAGTACGCCGAGGCGATGACGGCCACTCCGCCGAGCGTCACCGACGAGATGACGGAACGGCTCAGCCGTCACCTGAGCCAGGCGCAGCTGGTCGAACTGACCGCGATCGTGGCGGTCGAGAACCTGCGGTCGCGGATCAACGGCGCGCTCGGGCTCACGGCGCAGGGCTTCAAGGACCGCTGCGAGATTCCCGCGGGTGCCGTACGGGCTGGTACCACGCCCGCGAGCACAGGGCCGGCCGGCCAGGCGGTCGGCGACAGTGCCTGACCCGGGCGACGCGGCTGAACTGAGCGACGCGCCCGAACTTAGCGACGCGCCCGAACTTAGCGACGCGCCCGAACTTAGCGACGCGGAGGTCTTCGAGGCCAACCGGGACCTCATGTTCGCCGTCGCCTACCGGGTGCTCGGCACGGTCACCGACGCCGAGGACGCGGTACAGGACGCCTGGCTGCGCTGGTCGGCTGCGGACCGAGAGCACGTCGCCGACCAGCGGGCCTACCTGGCCAGGGTGGTCGTCAACACCGCGCTCAACCGGCTGCGCGCGGCGCGGGCCCGCCGGGAGGCCTATGTCGGCCCGTGGCTGCCAGAGCCGCTGCTGACCGAGGCGGGACCGGACCCCGCCGAGCGGGCGGAGCTGGCCGAGTCGGTGTCGATGGCCATGCTGGTGGTCCTTGAGTCGCTGACCCCGGACGAGCGCGCGGTCTTCGTGCTGCGGGAGGTGTTCGGGTTCTCCCACGCCGAGATCGGCGCGGCGCTCGGCCGGCCGGATGCCGCCGTGCGGCAGCTCGCCCACCGGGCGCGCGAGCACGTCCAGGCCCGCAGGCCGCGGTTCGACGTGGACTGGAATCAGCAGCGTGAGGTCACCGAGCGGTTCCTCGCCGCCGCGGCGGGCGGTGACATCGAGGGCCTGGTGTCCGTGCTCGCCGATGACGTGACGCTGCTTACCGACGGCGGCGGGAAGGCGAAGGCGGCGTTGCGGCCGATCACCGGGGCCGCCAAGGTGGCGCGGTTCATGGCGGGCATCGCCACCCGGCCGTACATGGGCATCTCGGTCTCGGCCATGAGCGTCGACGCGGCCGAGATCAACGGCGCCCCCGGCACGCTGATCTCGGCGGGCGGCCACCCGGTCGCCGTCATCACGATGGCCGTCGCCGGCGGCCGCATCACGGCGATCCAGCTGCTCATCAACCCCGCCAAGCTGAGCGCGGTCGCCCGCGGCCGCACGTTGTCCAGGTGAGCCCGCGCGGCGGCTCCGCCTGCCTCACAACCGGGCTCTCAGCACGTCGACCTCGGCGCCTGACGTGAACGGGTCGTAGCCGTGATCGATCAGCCAGCGGATGTTTTGCAGGCTCCGCAGCGACCACCACGCGCGGATGACCTCGAGGTCGACGCCGGCGCCGTAGCCGGCGACGACGTCGCCGAGGTGCTCCGCGTGCCCGAGCGTCAAGGTGGCGAGGTCGTACAGGGCAGCGCCCTGGCCTGCCTCGGACCAGTCGATCACGCCGGTGACCTCGTCACCGTCGACGAACACGTGGTCGACCTGCAGGTCGCCGTGCGCGAACACCGGCGTCCACGGCTGGAGCGCGGCCTCGGCGACCTGGCGGTTGCGCGTGATCAGGTCGACGGGAAGGACGCCGTTCGCAAGGAGCCACTCGCATTCGCCGTCGAGGCGCGACGTGATCTCGTCGAGGCGCGGGCCCGGCCACGGCGGCAGCGGCGCGTCGTGCAGCATCCGGACGGCGGCGCCCGCCGCGGCCCACGCCGCCGGCGACGCGGCCGACGGCTCGCCGAGGCGGCCGAGTGCCGTCCCCCTGACGGCGGCGAGCGCGAGCACGGGGGGCTTGCGCCACAGGACCCGCGGAGTCGGGACCGGCGCCCTGGCCATCGCCTCGACCTCGACGTCGGTGCGCGCCTGATCAGGGTCGATCTTCAGGAACACGTCGCCGACTCGCAGGGTCGCGCGCTCGCTATGGGCGCTGACGACCTTGACCTCCTCCACGCCGGCCATTATCGCGGGACGACCGCCGGCGTCGCACCGGGTTTACCGCGTGGCTCCGGGTGAGGCGATGAGGTAGTCCTCGAGCCGGTCCCAGCCCACCTGGCCGCCCTCGTCGGCGTGCACCCCGTCTGCCTTGACCCACGTCATCGAGTCGCGCGTCGCCTGGTCCTTGAACGCAAGGCAGTCGGTCATCGTGGTGACGCCATCCTCCTCGCGCAGTTCGACTGTCTCGATGGCTTCGGCATCCGGCTTGCCGTCGAACACCCAGGTTCCCACCAGCCGGACGGGCCGCTCGATCTCGAGGTAGCGGCCGCGGAAGGAGCAGGTCGTGGTGTCACCGTCCATCACGAAGCCCACGAAGTGGTATTTGCCGCCCACGCGAAGGTCGATCTCGCAGACCTCGAGCTCCTTGGCGCCGAACCAGGCCCGCACGTGCTCCGGCTTGGTCAGCGCATCGAAGACGAGCTCGGCGGGTGCATCGAACTGCCGGGTGACCAGCACTTCGCGGTCGCTCGGGAACTTGACCGTGGCGGAGCCGTGTCGCGTGCCGTTCATTGTGCTCATTCCCTTCCTTGCCAGCTGACGAGTCCCACCTCGCTGAGCACTCGCAGGTGCTTTGAGACCTGGGGCTGTGACAACGAGAGGTGGCTCACGATCGCCCCGACCGGCTTCTCGCCCGTGATCAGCGCGTCAAGGATTCCGCGACGGTGCGCATCGGCGACCGCGTTGAAGACATCCGACGTCGTAGCAGCTCTAGCCACACCTCATTATATTCCGTTATCAGCATATGTCGAGTGCTTCGGCGCGTCAGCCGCGCTCACCTGCGGGTCTGCGCGGTTCAGGTCCGCGGGGCGTACTCGATTGAGTCGAACGGCCAGTCGCGTTCTAGCCAGGCGAGGACCGCGTCATGGAGGACCGGTCGAGCGCGGCGCGATCCGCGCGCACCCAGGACGTTACGATCGCGTGCCTCCCCTGGTGTCGCTCGGCTTCCTCGCCCGCCAGGCACCGTGAAGCCTTCCGGGACGAACAGTTCATCGCTCACCCGGCGATGGTAGCCCCGTCTGCTAATGGCGGGTGATGGTGATGCGGTCGGTGGCGACGTTGTTGTAGGGGTCAGGGTCGGGAGTTGGGTCCGTGGCCTCGGCCAGGACGGTGACGCGGCCCGGTGCGCCGGCCCGGGCGGTGACGGCGAACCTGGCCGTGGCGCCGCTGGCTAGTGCGGGCAGGGTCCAGGTGGCGGTGCTGCCGTCCCAGGTGCAGCCCGCGGCGCACGATGCTGCGGTCAGCTTCGAAGGGAGCAGGATGCTGGCGGTCACGCCGACGGCGGCGTCGGGCCCGGCGTTGGCGACGGCCAGGGTGCAGGTGACCTCGTGGCTCGCGATGATGGCGGCGGGGCAGGACAGGCTGGCGGAGACGTCGGCCCGGTGCGGGACCGGGAGGTAGGCGTACTGGCTTGCCGTGCCTGCGGGGCTGGTGCCGCCCTGGGTGGTGACGGTGACGTTCACGGTGCCGGCGCTGGCGGCGGCGGGGGCGGTCGCCGTGATCTGGGTGGCGGAGTTCACCGTGAACCCGGTGGCCGCGACGGTGCCGAAGTACACCGTGGTCGCCCCGGTCAGCCCGGTGCCGGTGATCGTCACGCTGGTCCCGCCGGCCTGCGGCCCGCTGGCCGGGCTGATC
>CAZORE010000088.1:0-24242 GCA_964581815.1 uncultured Streptosporangiaceae bacterium
ATCGCCGCGTTCCTCGGCCTGCGAGGCGCCCGGCACAGCCGCAAGGCACCAGAACCCGCCGCCGCCGACCCCGGCGCGCCGGAAGTGCCAAGTCACCTGAGAAGGCCAGCTTTACCGAGCAGGTAGACGCTTGCGCGCTCGCGTGCCGCGTGTGAGCGGATCAATGGCGATCCATCTGGTCGTTTCGGGCCCGCGAGCAGGGCCGCGCTCCTCATAATCTCAAGGGCACGCTCGTCGGCGTCTCTGTCCTGCCATCCAGGCACGGAGAGTGAGCTGACAACCTGCCGCTCTAGTGCCCTGAGGGCAGGCACTTCCGAGGCGAGCACGGCGAATGCATTCTCAAGGGGAAGAGCTTCAAGGCTCTCCACCGCCCTGAACAATGCCTCCTCCTCGCTGCTCGGCGGGGCCGGCCGGCCGTCGTCGGCTGCGGCCTTGAGAAGGCGGGCAGCCCGCAGGTGGGTACGGTGCTCGCGCGTGTAGCCGTCGGCGCGCATCGATGCGGCGGCAATCTTCCAGTTCTTCGGCTTACCGCCTGCCGCCCGGATCGCGGTGACCGCTTCGGCATCGTCAGGAATATCCGCTGCCACCCGGACGGCAAGTACACGCAACCGATCACTCATCCCATCGACGGGGACCACGATCGGGTACTCCGCGTTTAGGCCGCGGCGGCCGCTCCGCCAGAGAAACCACCGCAAGAAGATCGCGTTCGCCGGCGGCTTCGGCGGCTTAGGGTCCTCTCGGGAAATTCCCATAACGTCAACGATAGGGTGCCGGCGAAAACCCGCGGCTACCGTCAAAATGTCTCCGTAATTTTGAGCCGCCGTCGGGTTACTGACGGGCTTTTGTCTCCCTCTGCGACTTAACGTCGCCTGATGCTCTCTCGTCGCAAGTTCCTCCAGATCGCGGCCGCCTCCACCGGCCTCGCCATCACCGGCGCCGACCTGTTGAGCCAGGCCGTCGCCAACGCCTCGACCACCCTGCGGCCCAACGGTTCGCGAGGCATCAAGCACGTCGTCATCCTGATGATGGAAAACCGCTCGTTCGACCACTTCCTCGGCTGGGTGCCCGGCGCCGACGGCCGCCACGACCGGACGTACGTGTCCGCGGTCGACGGCAACACCTACCCCAACTACCCGCTCGCCCCGGACTTCCAGGGGTGCGGGTACAGCGACCCGGATCACAGCTGGGAGGGCTGGCTCGTCCAGCACAACCACGGCAAGCTCGACGGCTTCCTGCAGCGGCCGACCGCGCCGGCGAACAACCCGGGCGTGACCCTGGCCGCCGCGAACACCTTCCCGATCGGCTACTACACCAACCTGAACCCCGACGGGACCCGCAAGATGGTGCCCGACCTGCCGGTCATCGGCGCGCTCGCCGAGCACTACACCACGCTGGACCGCTACTTCTGCGCCTTCGCCGGCGAGACCTTCCCCAACCGCTTCTACCAGCACGCGGGCCAGACCGACCGGGACCACAACTCCGAGGCGCCGTCTACCCTGCCCACCATCTGGGACCAGCTCTCCCCGATACCGAACTCCGCCGGCATTCCCACCGGCGGCTACTACTACCGTGACTCCCCGTTCCTCGCGCTGTGGGCCAGCCCGGCGATCGAGCCCGGCGCAACCTTCAAGTACCAGGCGTTCTTCCACCCGTTCGCCGACGCCGACGCCTCCACCGCGGCGCTCTCGGCGGGCACCTCATTCATCGCCGCCTGCGAGAACCAGACGCTTCCGAACGTGTGCTACATCGACCCCGCCTTCGACAACGAGGGCAACGGCACGGCCGGGGACGACCACCCGCTTGGCGACATCCGGCTCGGCGAGCGCTTCATCGCCGACGCTTACCATGCCCTGGCCGACAACGGCTACCTTGACGACACGGTCTTCATCGTGACGTTCGACGAATGGGGCGGCTTCTACGACCACGTGCCGCCGCCGCGGGTCATCGACCGCACCAACCCGGCCAACGTGATGCACGCCGGCGACAGCACCACCCCGGTGGACGGCCAGCTCTACCCGGACTACCGGCAGCTCGGCTTCCGGGTCCCCGGCCTGGTGGTGACCAACCTCGCGCGGCCCGGCCGGGTCGTGCACGACGGCCCGTTCGAGCACTGCTCCAGCCTCGCGCTCATCGAGTCCACGTTCGGGCTCAACCCGCTCACCGCGCGCGACAAGTTCGCGCGCAACCTGCAGGACTTCCTGATCCCCGTCCCCGTGCCCGCCCGCCTCGCGGTGCCGCCGTCCGCCATCCCGACCAGCTCGAGCGTGATCGGCCCGGCGATCAGCCCGCCGTCCGAGTCGCTGCTCCAGGTCCTCACCGGCACGGCGGCCTACGACCCGGCCGCGATCTGCACAGCCGCCAGCGTGCAGTCGGTGTCGCCGGCGCCGGTGAATCATCCACGTAAGCCCCAGGGTCAGGGCGCCATCCCCGGCCTGGCCGGGACCTCCGGCATGGCCGGCCTGTTCAGGAATTACGGGCAGTAACGCCGGGCCGGGCTGACGGCAGCGCGAAGGACCGCGGTGGTGCTCCACCGCGGTCCTTCGCGCCATGGCTACGTGACATGTCACCGAGCTTATACAGGCTCTTTCCGGCTGGCGGGCAAGGGGAAATGCCGGGCAAGCGTCGTCCGGGCCGCGTTGTCGAGTTCGACGTCGGCGGCGGCGAGATTCTCCGTGAGGTGAGCACGCGTGCTGGTTCCTGGAATCAGCAGCATGTTCGGGGTGAGGTCCAGCAGCCAGGCGAGGGCGACCTGGGCCGCGGTAGCGTGCAGCCCGGCCGCCAGCGTGGCGAGTACGGGGCTGGTGAGCAGGTGCTTGTGAACTTCACCGGGCCAGCCGAGCGGGCAGAAGGGAACGAAGGCGATGCCGCGTTCTGTGCATTCGGCCAGCACATCGCCGGATCGCTGGTCGGCCAGGTTGAACAGGTTCTGAACGCAGACGATCTCGGTCTGGTCGACAGCTCGCAGCAGGTGTTCCCTGGATACGTTGCTGAGTCCGACGCCACCGATGAGCCCTTCCTCGCGCGCCTTGACCAGGGTCGCGAGCTGGGCGTCGAAACGAGTTCCAGGGGTCTCGGCGGGAACCATGATGCGTAGGTTCACGGCGGCCAGCCTGCCCACGCCGAGCGTATCGAGGTTTTCCTCGATGCTCTGGCGAAGCTGGTACGGCTCGTCGAACCGCAGCACCGCACCGTTAGCGTCGCGGCGGGCGGCCACCTTGCTGACGATGGCCAGCCCCTCCGGGTAGGGATGCAGTGCCTCCCGGATGAGCTCGTTCACCGTGCCCGCGCCGTAGAACTGCGCGGTATCGATGTGATCGACCCCGGCGTCAACTGCCGCCCGCAGGACCCGCAGCGCCTCGTCCCGGTCTCGCGGCGGCCCGAAGACCCCGTCGCCTGCCAGCTGCATCGCGCCGTACCCGATCCGGTGCACCCGCTGCGGGCCGAGCGCGAACGAACCGCCAAGGTCGTGTTCCTGCCTCATAAGACCGTCTCTCGTTGGGTGGTGAGGTATCCGATCCTTGCCGCAGGGCAGGTGAACGGTCGTCGCCGGAATCCGGTGATCTGCGCCCGCAGGCGAAAAGCGGGCAGGTCGCATCCCTGGCCGCACATGCCGGCTAATCGATACGTTGGCTGCCATGTGGTCAGTTGAGCGGCCGGCGCGCTGGGTAGGCCGTGAGCAGGAGCTCGCGATCCTGCGCGCTGGTGCCGAAGCCCTCAGGCGTGGGGAGGGGACAGTCGTCTGGGTGGAAGGCGAGCCCGGGATCGGCAAGTCCTCCCTGGTCGCTGAGGCACTGGCGGCGGGCTGCGATCCGAGCTGGGACATCGGGTGGGGGACCGCGAGCCCGCTGACCGAGCAGCTGCCGCTGCGCGTGATGTTTGACTGCCTTCAGGTCAGGCCGGGTTCCCCCGACCCGAGGCGAGCGCGGGCCGCGGCCCTGCTCCGCGGCTTCCGGCAAGGGCTGTACGCGGACGGCGATACGTCGGCGAGCGGTATCGAGGTGCTGGAAACGCTAGTGGACGAGCTGTGCGCGACCGCACCGACGGTCATCGTGGTTGACGACCTGCAGTGGGCCGATGAATCGTCGCTGATCGTCTGGCACCAGCTCGCCGCCGCAATCAGCCAGCTGCCGTTGCTTCTCGTAGCGACATGCCGGCCCACTCCGGTCCGGGCGGAGGTATGCGAGCTGCGCGCGGCGATCGCCCGCCGCGGAGGGGCCGTCGTCACCCTGGGGCCGCTGCCGGAAAATGACGTGGCTGCCCTGGTCACGGCGATGCTCGGCTCCCCGCCCGGGGACGCGCTGCGCGTGCTTATCGCTCAGGCCGCAGGCAATCCGCTGTACGTGCGCGAGCTGATCGACGCGCTGGTCCGCGAGCGGGCGATCGAGATCGGCGCCGCCGCCGAGGTATCCGCTGGTGGCCCGCTGCCGGCGTCCCTGGCCGCCGTGCTCAATGGCCGGCTCAGTTCCGTCTCGGCCGGGACGGCGCGGATGCTGCGGACCGGGGCGCTGCTTGGCGGGAGGTTCGCGGTCACCGACCTGGTCGTGGTCATGCGCAGGCCCGCGTCGGACCTGACGACCGCCGTCGAAGAAGCCGTCGCGGCGGGCATCCTGATCGGATCGGGCCCCGACCTGGCGTTCCGGCACCTGCTTATCCAGCAGGCGCTTTACGAGAGCATGCCTGCCGCGCTGCGCACCGCACTGCACGCCGAGGCCGCGCGGGAACTGGCGACGGCGCAAGCCGATGCCCTGAGCGTCGCCCAGCAGCTTTCCGCCGCGCGGCTGCCAGGCACGGACTGGGTACGGGAATGGCTGCTCCTCTCCGGGCGGGCGCTGGCCGCCCGCGCGCCGCACCTCGCGGCCGAGCTGCTGCGCAGGGAACTGGACGGCCCGGCCGGCCGCCACGACGCCAGGGACGGACTGACGACCTGCCTGGTCTGGGCGCTGCTTGCCGCCGGGTCCTATGAGGAGGCGGCCACGCAGGCCACCCAGGCGTTGGCCGCCATGGCCGGCCCAGCCCAGCGGGCGGAGACGTACTGGGTCCTGACCCGCGCGCAGGTCAGTGCGGGCCGCAACGATGGTGCGATCGCCACGCTGAGCCAGGCGCTCGCATCGGCGGACCTGCCCGGCCAGTGGCGGGCGCGAATGCTTGCCCTGCTGGCGATGCTCGAGCGGTCCGCTACCGGCGACCTGGAGGTTGCTGATGCCACCGCGCGTGAAGCGCTGGCCGAGGCAGGGAGGGCCGGAGACGAGTTCGCGACGGCGCACGCCCTGACCGACCTGTGGCTAATCAGCTCCATCCGGCGAGACCACGTGGCCGCTCTTGACCACATCGACGGCGCACTCGGTTTGCTCGGCGACGATGCCGCCCATGCGGACCTGCGCTCGTTCGCTCTCGACGACCGCATCTTCACGCTGCAGAACCTCGAT
Source organism: uncultured Streptosporangiaceae bacterium (assembly GCA_964581815.1). GTDB lineage: Bacteria > Actinomycetota > Actinomycetes > Streptosporangiales > Streptosporangiaceae > Trebonia. The sequence goes on from CAZORE010000088.1 coordinate 5,427, forward strand.
CGATGGCCGCAGGCCGAGCTGACCCTGCGGCAGGCGCGCGAGACCGCCAGGCGCGGCGGGAACCCCGACCGCGGGACCTGGGTGACCGCGGCGGTGCTGCGGTACTGGCTTGGCCAGTGGGACGACGCCCTCGCCGAGCTGGGGCCGGACGACGCGGAGGCTCCCGGGCTTATCTACACGTTCCTCCGCGAGCGGTGGTCCTCGCTGTTGTGGCACGGCGTGTCGGCGCTCATCGCCGGACGTCGCGACGAGCGGGCCACGGCTGGCGAGCTGCTCCGGCGCGGCCTGGCGCTGCCGGTCCAGGTGATCTCCGACCGGGAGAACCAGGACTTCCTGGTCGTCGCGGACGCGCTCGCGCTGGAGCAACAGGGTGGTACCCGCCGGGCCATGCTCAGGCTCGCCACGGTGCTGCCCCGCCGCGGCGGGGAGATGACCCTGATCCACCAGTGGCTGCCAGACCTGGTAAGGCTCGCGCTCGCCGTCGGCGACCAGCCGACAGCGCGGGCCGCGGCGCTGGCCTGCCGGGCGGAGGCGGCCGCCGAGACCAGGCCGGCCAGGGCGGCCGCCGCCAGCCTGCGGTGTCAAGGGCTCCTCGACGGCGACCCCGACCCGCTGCGGGAGGCTGTCGCGCATTACCGGGCGGTGGGACCGGCGGTGGAATTGCCGGCCGCGCTGGAGGACCTGGCCGCGGTGCAGGCGGCGCGCGGCCGGGTTGAGGAGGCAATAGCCGCGCTGGACGAGGCGGTCAGCCTGTATGACGGGCTTCAGGCGCGCTGGGACATCAGGCGGGCCGAAGCCAGGGTCCGCCCGCACGGCATCAGGCGGGGCGCGCGGGGCCCGGGAGGGCAGCGTGCCGTCTCTGGCTGGGACGCGCTGACCCCTACGGAGCTGAAGATCGCCACCCTCGTAGCCAGAGGCGACTCGACCGCGGACATCGCCGGCGGCATGTTCTTGTCCCGCCGGACCGTGCAGACCTACATCTCTCGCATCCTGGCCAAGCTCGGCGCGAAAGGCCGGGTAGATATCGTCCGCGAGGCGCTGCGCCAGGGCATCGCGCCTTAGCACTGACTCACTCAGTCGGCTTCCTTGAGCAGCCGGGAGGTGAGGACAATGTCGACCACGTCGGGAACGGTGTCCGTGCGCGCCCAGTCACGCTGGAGCTCGCAGGCCAGGGATACCCAGCTGACCGGCTGGGCGCCCGCCTGCACGATTCGCTCCAGCCCGGCGCGGTGCGCCTCGGCGGAGGTCCCGCCGACTGCGTCGACCACCGGGTATACCTCATATCCCTCGCGGATCGCGTCCAGGGTCGGGAACGCCAGGCACACCTCGGTCCACAGGGCGGTCATGATGAGCTTCCGGCGCCCGGTTGCGTCGACGGCGCGCCGGAATTCGATGTCCTCCCAGGAGTTGATCGAGGTCCTGTCGATCTCCGGGCTATCGGCGAGGACGTTCCTGAGGTCAGGGACCGTTGGGCCTTGGCCGCCAGCGACGTTGATGGTGGAAAGCACGACGGGCAGGTCGAAGGTCTTCGCTAGCCGGGCGACGGACACGATGTTCCGTATGAGCAGGTCGCGGTCCATGGAGTGAACGGTCTGTACCTGGCTCGGCTGGTAGTCGATGACCACCAGGGCCGAGTTCTGCGGAGTGAGCAAATCGTCGGCAACCGGGTCACGAAGGGGCTGGCTGGTCAACGGGGGAGTCCTTTCATCATCGGGTGGTCGGCTCCTCGTCGGATGGGCCGTGAGCTGGCTTCGTCTGAGAGTTGCCCGCGGGTAGGTGAAAGGACATCACCTGATGTCGGTGATGTGGGCTCACCTTTCGTGGCTCAACGCTGGGAGCATGAGTCCGGCGCCGGCCTTGTTCACGATCCGCGTTGACGGGCACCTCGGTCCCGCGTTGCTATCGGCGTTCCCGGCGATGGCAGCTCGACATGAGGGCACGTGTACGCTGCTCACCGGCCTGCTGGACCAGTCGGCGCTGTTTGGGGTGCTGGCCGAAGTAGAGGCGCTTGGCCTGTGCCTCCTTGAGGTACGCCGCGGAACATAGCGTTGCCGCACTTCGCAAACTGTCGTCATCTGACGACTAGCCAAGAGGCGGATGAGCGGATTGGCTTGAGGAATGTCTGAAGGGGATCAGTTCCGCGGGTCAGGTCAGGCTGCCGCCCGGATGATCGCCCGCGACAACCTTCTCGCTTGCCTCGACCGCTTGGCGCAGGGGAAGGTCACGGTCATCTCGGCTCCGGCCGGCAGCGGGAAGTCGTCGCTGCTGCGCGCCTGGGCGGGCCGGGCGAGCCGCCCTGGCCGGCTCGCGGTGGTACAGGTGCACCGTGACGTGCGGGACCCGCAGGATTTCTGGCTTGCCCTGCTCGACGCCATCCGTCGCGCCGTGGGCACTGCGGCCAGTGCCGAGCCGTCAGCAGCGGCGCCTCAGTTCAGCTCAGCCGTGCTGGCCGACAGGATCCTCGCCGAGCTGGCCGCCGCTGACGCTGACACCACGCTGATCGTTGATGACCTCCACGAGAGCTCGCCAGAGACCATCCGCGAGCTCTCCCGGCTGCTGATGAACCTCCCGCCGCGGGTCCACGCCGTCCTGGCGACCCGCCGCGACCTGCCGTTGCACCTGCACCAGATGCGTTTGGCCGGCGAGCTGGCCGAAATCCGGGCGGCCGACCTGCGGTTCACCGAGCGGGAAGCGGGTGACCTGCTCGCCGCTTCTGATATCGGGCTATCGCAGGCCGGCGTGGCCGTGCTGCATCAGCGCACCGAAGGGTGGGTCACGGGATTGCGGCTGGCGGCGCTCTCGCTGGTCGGGCACCCGGACCCAGAGCGTTTCGTCACCGAGTTCTCCGGCAGCGATCGCACGGTGGCCGAGTACCTTCTCGCCGAGATGCTGGAACGTCAGCCTGACGATGTTCAGCACCTGCTCCTGTCCACGTGCGTGCTCGATCGCGTCAACGGGGAGCTGGCTGACCTGCTGACCGGCCGTACTGGCTCGGAGCGGATCTTGCTGGACCTGGAAGACGCGAGCGCGTTCGTGGTCTCGCTTGACCCCGGGCGCACCTGGTTCCGCTACCACCACCTGTTCGGCGACCTCCTGCGGCTGGAGCTGCGCCGGAGGTCCGCCGTGGAGATACCGGTCCTGCACCGGCGGGCCGCCTCCTGGCTTAGCCAGCATGGCCAGGTCATCGACGCGATCCGGCACACCCAGGCGGCGGGCGACTGGGCGGACGCGGCCCGCCTGCTTGCCGATCATTCCTTCAGCCTCACCCTTGACGGCCACACGCAGGCCCTGCAGGCACTGCTGCAGGCGTTCCCGCCGGGCTGGGGTGAAGGCCCCGAGCTGGCGCTGGTGCACGCCACCCGGGAACTCGCTACGGGGCACCTGGACGACGCGGCCGCTTACCTGTCGGTGGCCACGTCGCGCATCGAGACCGCGCGCGGCGACCGAGTGCCCGGGCTCCGGGCCGCGGCCGCGTCCCTCGAACTGTGGATGGCACGGCGGCGCGGGGACCTGGCCGCCGCCATCGCGCAGGCCGCGGTCATCGACCTGCCGGCGACGGGGCGGTCTGAGGGGGAGATCGCCCTGGCTAGCGACCTGCGCGCGGCGGCCCTCATGAACCTGGGCATCGTCGAGGCCTGGTGGCTGAGGCTTCCGGACGCCGAACGGCACCTCCAGGAAGGCACCGCCCTGGCTCGCCAGATCGGTCGGCCGTACCTCGAAGTCGGATGCCTCGCCGAGCTTGGCTATGCCTCGAGAGGCCGCTCGTTCGCCACCGCAGTGGCGCGCTGCCGCGAGGCGATAGCGCTTGCCGAACGGCACGGCTGGGACACGGAGCCCGTTGTCGCGCCCGCGCTGGTGACGCTCGCCGACAGGCTGATCTGGATGGCCGAGCTTAACGAGGGGGAGACATTCCTGCGGCGCGCGTCGCACGCCCTGCGGTCGGACGCCGGGCCAGGCATCAGGCTGCTGTTGCACCTGGCGGCCGGGATGCTACGGTCCGCCCGTGGCGGCAACCGTGAGGCGCTCGGGGAATTCATCGCGGCCGACAATCTGCTGGTCCGACTGACGGCTCCGCGGGCCCTCGCGAGCCAGGTGACCGGCTGGATGCTTGCCGCGTGGGCCCGCGCGGGGAAGGTCAGGGAGGCGCGCGCCACGCTGGCGGCGCTTCCCGACGACCTGGCCGGCGGGGGCGAGATCGCCGCGGCCGAGGCGGTCATATGCCTCGCGGACGGCGATCCAGCCGGAGCGCTGATCGCGCTGAAGGGGGTGCTGGACGGTACGGCACCGGTCGCCGGGTACGCGACAGTCCTCGAGGCCCACCTCCTTACCGGGATCGCGCATCGCGAGTTGGATCACCAGCATGCGGCAAACCAGGCGGTCGAGCGCGCACTGGAACTCGCCGAGCCCGACCGGCTGATCCTGCCGTTCCTGCTGTCGGGATCCCTGGAGCTGCTTGAGGCGCTGCCGAGGCATCAGACAGCGCACGCGGCGCTGCTCGCTGGCATCCTCGACATCCTGCACGGAAGGTCGCCGGCGCCCGCAGACGCGGACGCGCCGCCGCAGACGTTGGAACTCAGCCCGACCGAGCTCAAGGTGCTGCGGTTCCTCCCGACCAACCTGTCCCGCCCCGAGATCGCGAGAGAACTCTCAGTGTCGGCGAACACCGTCAGCACGCACATCCGCAGCATCTACGCCAAGCTCGGCGCCGACGACCGCTCCGCCGCGGTCCGGCGGGCCCGCCAGCTGCGGCTGCTGTCAGGCACCGGGCGCTAGTAAGGCGAATCACCGGGATCCGGTGACGACTCCTCACCTGGCCCGCCGCGAAGCTGGCTCCGTGACATTGACAGCCTCTGGCGCAGACACCGGCGGCAGCCGCCGCCTCGGCCTGGCCCTGCTGGTCATCGCCACCGCGCAGCTGATGGTCGTGCTCGACGCGACGATCGTTAACGTGGCGTTGCCGCATATGCAAAGCGCGCTTGGCTTTTCCGGCAGCGGCCTGGAGTGGGTGGTGAACGCCTACGCGGTGACCTTCGGCGGGCTGCTGCTGCTCGGCGGCCGCGCCGGTGACATCCTCGGCCGGCGGCGGGTGTTCGTCTTCGGGCTGCTGCTGTTCTCCGCGGCGTCCCTGGTCGGCGGGTTCGCCACCAGCGAGTGGTGGCTGCTCACCGCGCGGGCGGTGCAGGGCGCGGGCGGTGCGGTGATCGCGCCGACCGCGCTGGCGCTGATCACTACCAACTTCCCCCAGGGCGGGGAACGCAACCGGGCATTTGGCGTCTACGCGGCGATGGCCGGCGCTGGCAGCGCGACCGGGCTGCTGCTCGGGGGCATACTGACCAGCTACCTGTCATGGCGGTGGGTGCTGTTTGTCAACGTCCCGATCGGGATCGCGGTGGCGGCAGCGGCCCCGCGCGTGCTGGCCGAGTCGCCGCGGCGGCCGGGCCGGATCGACGTGGGCGGCGCGGTCACCGCTACCGGCGGCGTCGCGCTGCTCGTCTACGGCCTGTCCAAGGCCGCCACCGGAGCCGACGGCGTATCCCACTGGGGCAACCCGCAGGTCCTGGCGTCGCTGGCTGCGTCCGTGGTGCTGCTCGTGTCGTTCGCGCTGATCGAATTGCGCAGCTCGCACCCGCTGCTGCCGATGCGGCTGCTCGCCGACCGGAACCGGTCGGGTGCTTACCTGGTCATGCTGTGCGTCGCGACCGGGCTCTTCGGCCTGTTCTTCTTCCTCACCCTGTTCATCCAGACCGTGCTCGGCTACAGCGCGGTCCGCTCAGGCATCGCCTACCTGCCGTTCGCCGTCGGGACCGTGACCGGGTCCACGCTGGCCGCGCGGCTGGTGGCGCGGGTCGGTCCACGGCCGCTGATCGTGGCGGGCACGGCCATGATCGCGGGCGGGATGTTCTGGTTCTCCAGACTGACCGAGCACTCCGGCTATCTCAGCCAGCTGCTCGGCCCGCAGCTGGTGACCTCGCTCGGGCTTGGCCTGGTGTTCGTCCCGCTGTCCCTGGTCGCCCTGCACAAGGTCGCCGAGCAGGACTCCGGCGTCGCCTCCAGCCTGCTTAACGCCGGCCAGCAGGTCGGCGGCGCGATCGGGCTCGCACTGCTCGGCACCGTCGCCTGGACCACCGTCGCCGACAGCGTCCGGACCCAGCTCGCGCACTCGGCGGCGGCCGTGAAGGCAGGCACGCCCCCGCCCGCGCCTGTCTACCATCACGCCCTGGCGGCCGGCTTCTCCCGCGGGTTCCTTGTCTCCGCCGCGATCGCGCTGCTCGCCCTGCTCATCGCGCTCGCCACCATCCGGGTCCGCCGTCAGGACCTAGCCGGCCCCGCGCCCGAGCCGCAAACGGCGGCACCGCAACAGGCGGCACCGCAACAGGCGGCACCGCAGCCCGCGACAGTGCAGCCCGCGCCCGGGCAGGAGCACGAGGACCGGGCCGCCCTGGCCGCGGCGACCCGCCCCTGCCGGCTCTGCTAGTCACCAACAGAAGGGAATCGTCATGAGCGCCGAGCAGCGAGAGGCCCTCGAAGCGGGCCTGCGGCAGGGTTCCTTCCCAGCCGACAGCGACATCAGCGAGCAGCGGCGACTGCTCCGGGAGCTGGTCGCGGGGCAACCGCTGCCCACCGACCTGACCGTGACCGCGGCCACGCTAGGCGGCGTCCCGGTCGCCGAGATCACCATCGCGGGCGTTGAACCTCGCCATGTCGTCTTGTACTTCCACGGCGGCGTGTACGTACTTGGGGATGCGTTCCAGGCCGCCGACCTGGCCGCGCAGGTCGGCCGGCGGACCAGGGCCAGGGTCTTCTCCGTCGATTACCGGCTCGCACCCGAGCACCCGTTCCCGGCGGCGGTGGACGACGCTCTCGCGGCCTACGAGGCGCTATTGCAAGGCGGCACGGCCCCGTCGGACATCGTATTCGCGGGCGAGTCGGCCGGCGGCGGGCTTGCCATCGCCACCCTGGTCAACGCCCGCGATCACGGGCTTCCCCAGCCGGCCGCGGCGTTCGTCATGTCACCGTATGCCGATCTGACCCTGGCTGGGGCAACCCTGGAGACCAAGCGAGAGGCCGACCCGCTGCTCAGCCGGGAGAGCCTCGCCCTCAGGGTCCCCGACTACACGGCGGGGCAAGACGCCGCCCTCGGCCTTATCAGCCCCATATTCGCCGACCTGACCGGGCTGCCGCCCCTGATCATCCAGGCCGGGACGCACGAGGTTCTCCTCGACGACGCGATCCGCCTGGCGCGGCAGGCCGCCATTGCCGACGTCGAGGTCACTCTCGACATCACCCCGAAGGTGCCGCACGTCTTCCAGACCTTCCACATGGTGATTGAGGAGGCCACGGCCGCTCTGGACCGGGCCGGACGGCTCCTGTCGGCGCACCTTGCCAGCGCGGAACGCGTCACCGTGTAGCGAAAGGGTCCCCACGCCGCTGGCGGCCTAGCTGCTGCGGCCGACCGAGAGCAGTCGCATCTCTCTCGCGCGCTGCACTGCCGAGGAACGATCGCGAGCCTGGAGCTTCGCGTAGATGTTGCGGATGTGAGTGTTGACGGTGTTCACCGAGACCGACAGCTCGCTGGCGATCTCCGGCCGGGACAGGTTCGTCGGCAGGTACCGCAGCACCCGCAGCTCGCTCGGGCTGAGCTGCTCCGTCCCGGCCAGGGATGGCTGGCCGTCCGGCGACATGGTTGATCCGCGCATCAGGTCGAGGATGCCGGTGAGCAGGGCTGCGTGCGCCGTCTCGTGCCGCGGCACGGCATCGAGCAGCTCACGCGTGCCGGTCATCGCGAACGGCAGGACGAGCCGGTCCGCCTCCGCCAGGGCCAGTGCGCGCTCGACCGCTGCGACAACGGCGCGCTGGTCGCCGAGTTCCCGGTGCGCGAGTGCCGCCAGGAGGCTCGCGTCCATGACGGTCATGTAGCCGATGGCCGGGGCCGTCCCGTCCAGGACATCGCGCAGCGCGGCGAGAGCGGCGGCCGGGTTGCCCTCGGCGAGGGCGATGGCCGCGCGGGCGTTAACGATCTCGCCGCACCGGGCCAGTTCGGCGTCCAGTGCCGCTAGCGAGGCCCTGGCCTCGCTGAGCTGACCGAGCCGGGCCTGGGTGGCCAGCCGGAAGCCGGTGATCTGGCGCGTCAGCGCGTGCGCGCCTTCCAGTTGCGCCTGCAGTTGCTCGGCCGCGCGGTACTCCGCGAGCGCCTCGCGCTGCCTGCGGCGGCCCGACATCAGCATGCCCGTGCCCATGTGCAGCAGCAGTCGCATGCTTGGCCCGGTATCTGTCTCCAGGGCCCGGGCGGCACGGCGCAGCCAGCGTTCGCCCTCGTCGAATTCACCCGTCCAGATGAGAGTTCCCGCGAGGTTCACGAGCGCCGGCGATATGACCGGCTCCGTGCCCCAGCCGTGCTGCTCCGCGAGAGCTATCGCCTCCAGGCACCGCTGCCGCGTGGTCGCGAAGGGCTCGATCTTCGCTGCGAAGGCGAGCTCGGCCAGGCAGGCCACTTCGAGGTACGGACGTCCGATCCGCCGCGCAAGGTCGGCACCTTCACGCAGGTGCCGCTGGCTGTCCTGGTTGCCAAGCGACCACGCTTCGACCGTCCCGAGATTCATGAGCGCCACCGCGCGCAGGTCGCTGTCGAGCGCGATGTCCTCGTCGGAGTCCGCAGTAATGGGGGAGGCCAGGAACCTGACTTGCTCGACAACCCCCGCGAGGTGGCCGCGCTTGCGCGCGAGCGACAGTTTCAGTGCCGCGGCCGCGACTTCGAGCCGGTGCCTGCGACCGGGCGGCGTCGTCGGGATAGCGGCTTCTGCCACGGCCAGGTGGGCGGCCGCCTCGTCTAGCAGTCCCCGGACAAAGTCGCTGGTCGCGTGCACGAGAGGGAGATCGGGGCCCTCGGTGACCGCACCCGGCGGAAAAGCCCGCAGCAGCGCCTGGATGGTCTGCGCCTGCCCGTCGAGCGTCAAACCGAATGAGTGGTCGGCGAGCAGCCGCGCCGCGTCGGACCAGTCACCCGCCGATTGGGTGTGCCGGATGGCGTCGATGATCTCGCCGTGCTCGGTGAACCACCTGGCGGCCAGCCGGTGCAGCGCCGGCAGCTGCCCGGACAGCCTCCGGCGCAGCTCAAGCCGGAGCAGGTCGGCGAAGAGGTGGTGATACCTGAACCAGGTCCTGGCCGGGTCAAGCGATACGACGAACGCGTTGGCGTCTTCGAGGGCGAGCAGGATCGCTTCCGAGCCAGGGTGCCCGGTCATCAGGTCCGCCAGCTCGCCGTTGACGCGGTCGAGCAGGGAGGTCCGCAGCAGCAGCTGCTGTACCTCGGCCGGCTGGCAGTCCAGCATCTCGGCGAGCAAGTACTCGGCGACGGTCCGGCTGCTGCCGGAGAAATCCTCCACAAATCGATCCGGGTCAGGGCTGCTGGCCAGTGAGATCGCCGCGAGCCGCAGGCCTGCGGCCCAGCCCTCCGTGCGCTGGTGCAGCGTCGCGGCGCCGTCCTCCGACAACGCGATGCCAGCCGCCGCAAGGAACTCGCGGGTCTCAAGCTCCGTAAAACGCAGGTCCGCGGCGCGGATCTCGCCTAGCTCGCCGGAGAGGCGAAGCTTGTGCAGCCGCAGCGGCAGGTCGTGCCGCGTCGTGAGGATCGCGTGCACGTGCTCGGGCAGCCTCTCAAGCAGCCAGATGAGCTGCGTGAGCGCTTCCTGCGAGGTCAGCTCGTGGAGATCATCGATAATCAGGAACGTGCGGTCGTCCTGCCCAGCGAGCTCCGCGCGAACCCGGTCGGCGATGGCTCCTTGGTTGAAGTCGGGCGTCGCCGCCAGCTGCTCGTCCTCCCCGAGCGTGCCGAAGGCCTGCCGGACGGCGCGCAGGACGGCGAGCCAGAACTGCTGGGCGTTCTGCTGGTCGCGCCGCACCTGGACCACGGCCAGCCGGTGCGCTTGACCCGGCCCGTCCGCCCAGGCTCGCAACAGCGATGTCTTGCCGCTGCCCGCGGGGCCCGAGATGAGCGTCACCTTGGCTTCCGCCGTGCGGTCAAGGGATGCGAGCAGCTCACCGCGCTGGATCAACCGCGGAGCGGCCGGTCCAGGCTCTCGCCGGTCTGCCCTCAATACCACGCCTGCCGCCGATCGCCCCTGCGCACCTGATCAAGGTTACGTGCCGGGCGTCGTGGTCACCAGATCCTGGCGATGCGGCCTCACCTCTCCACCGCGGACACTGGCCGTATGGACGCTGCCTCCGCCAGGTACGTGATCAGGATCAACGGTCACCTCGGCGCCACGCTGCTGGCCGCGTTCGCGGCCATGGAGTGGGAACGGCGGGGCGTGGAGACGATCTTGACCGGCGAACTCGACCGGCCCGGTCTTTACGGCGTCCTGGCCGAGATCGAAGCGCTCGGCCTCGACCTCCTTGAGGTCCGCCAGCTCCCTGCCGAGGCCTGAGCTGCCGGGCAAATCACCATGATGCGGTGATGGCCGCTCACCTGATCCCTGGCGACCCTGTTGCGAACCGGCGCACCGCCGTCAGCGGGGCGCCCAGGCCACCAGGGAGAAGATGTGACTTCACCAGCCGGCGATCTGCCCGACTACGCCCCCGTACCGCCATCGGCGTTCGGCGTGGCCGTGAACGATCAGGGATACTACGTCGGGCGCGTCGAGCGGAACCTGTACTGGGTCACCGACGGCGTCTACCAGTCAGCGTTCCTGGCCACCGGCGACGGCATCGTGCTGTTCGACGCCCCGCCCAGCATCGGCCACAACCTCCGCCGCGCCGTCGACGAGATCGCTGCCGCCGAGGGCGTCAGCAACAAGGTCACCCACTTCGTCTACTCGCACCACCACGACGACCACGGCGGCGCCGCCTTCCTGTTCGACGACGTGGTTCGCATCGGGCACGAGGAAACCCGCAGGCTGCTGCGGCGGGACAACAACCCGGGCCGGCCGCTGCCGGAGGTGACGTTCGCCGACCGGTACACGCTGGAGGTCGGCGGTGAGCGGGTGGAACTCGCCTGGCACGGCTCTAACCATTCGCCGGACAACATCTACATCCACTTCCCCGACCACGACGCGCTCATGCTCATCGACATCGTCAACGCCGGCTGGGTACCCATCTACAACACCAACCTCAGCGAGGACGTACCCGGCTACATGGGCGCTCCCGCGATCGCGATGGACTACCCCTGGACGCACCTCATCTGCGGGCACCTGGGCAGGCTCGCGACCCGCGACGACGTCGAGCTGCACCAGCGGTACATCGCTGACATCGAAGCGAGCGCGCAGGAGGCGCTGGCCTCGGTCGACCCGGTGCCCTTCTACACCCACTACTGGCCGAACTTCTGGGCCGGCGTCAAGGCTCACCTCGACGCCGTGACCGAGCGCACGGCCGCGCCGGTCATCGCCAAGTACACCGGCGTCCTGGCCGCCGCGGACATCGAGGTCTTCACCAGGACCACGGCGTTCGCGATCATGCAGTCGCTGCGCCTCGACCGCGGGCCAAGCGGCCCGGTTCATCCCTGACGCCGTGGGACGCTATTGGTGACCGCACCGTAGCGTCCCAGAAGGAGCCGCCCGATGGTGACAAGGGCGCCTGCCCGCTCCGGCCGTAGCAGCACGGGTCGTAGCAACACAGCGCGGATCGTCCCGCTGTTCCGCCCCTACCGGCTGCAGGTGGCGGGCGTCATTGTCCTCATCGTCGTGACCTCGTCGATCGGCATCATCAACCCGCTGCTGATCCAGGCGGTGTTCAATAAGGCACTGTTCGTCCCGGGTGGACCCGACCTGCACCTGCTCTACGTGCTTGTGGGCGTCATGGCCCTGGTGCCGGTGGTCAGCGGCGCCATCGGCATCTGGCAGGTGTACGAGACCACCCGGGTCGGGCAGCTAGTGATGCGGGACCTGCGCAACCGGCTCTACGCGCACCTGGAGACCCTCCCGCTCGCGTTCTTCACGAACACCAAGACCGGCGAGATCCAGTCCCGGCTGGCCAACGACGTGGGCGGCGTCCAGACGGTGGTCACCACCACCGCCTCGACGATCCTGGCCAACGTCGTCACCTTCGTCTCCAGCATCGTCGCCATGATCATCATCAGCTGGCAGCTGACCATCGTGGCGGTCATCACCGTGCCGGCGTTCTTCTGGCTGACCAAGGCGGTCGGCGAGCGGCGCCGCCAGGTGTCGCGGTCGACCCAGGAGTCGCTGGCGGCCATGAGCGCGATTAGCGAGGAAACCCTGTCGGTATCCGGAGTGCTGCTGGCCAAGGTGTTCGGCAACCAGGCCCGCGACATCTCCCGCTACCAGCGGGAGAACCAGCGCCTCGTCGGCCTCCAGGTCCGGCAGCAGATGATCGGCCAGGGATTCTTCGCCGTCGTTCAGTCGTTCCTGTCGATCACCCCGGCGCTGGTCTACCTCACCGCGGGCCTGCTCATCGCGAACCATCACGCTGTCTCGGCCGGCACCATCGTGGCCTTCACCACGCTGCAGACCCGCCTGTACTTCCCGATCGGGCAACTGCTCCAGGTCTCGGTGGAGCTGCGGTCATCGCTGGCCCTGTTTGACCGGGTCTTCGAGTACCTCGACGTGGTGCCCGACATCGTCGACGCCCCCGGCGCCGTCGACCTCCCGGTCACGGAGGCGGGCGGCCGGGTCGCCCTGCGGGACGTCTACTTCCGCTACCCCAGCGTGTCCGCGGACGCCTTGTCGGGCGTCAGCCTGGCTGCCGATCCTGGCCACCTCGTGGCCCTGGTGGGACCGAGCGGAGCAGGCAAGACCACCATCAGCTACCTGATACCGCGGCTGTACGACGTCACGGCCGGGGCGGTCGAGGTGAACGGGCTTGACGTGCGGGAAGCCCGCCAGGCCTCGCTGGCCGCCGCCATCGGTTTCGTGACGCAGGAAAGCTACCTGTTCCACGACACCGTGCTGGCGAACATCCAGTACGGGCGGCCAGGCGCGTCGCGGGAAGAGGTGGAGGCGGCGGCGCGGGCGGCGTACATCCACGACCGGATCATGCAATTCTCCGACGGTTACGACACCGTGGTCGGCGAGCGCGGGTACCGGCTGTCCGGCGGGGAGAAGCAGCGGCTGGCCATCGCCCGCGTCCTGCTGCACGACCCGCGCATCCTGATCCTGGACGAGGCGACCTCCGCGCTGGACACCGCCAGCGAGCGGGAGGTGCAGAAAGCGCTTGACGCCCTGATGGGCTCGCGGACGACCATCGCCATCGCGCACCGGCTGTCCACCATCGTCAACGCGGACATGATCTACGTCATCGACGGCGGCCGAGTCGTGGAGTCCGGCGCGCACCGCGACCTGCTGCGCGAGGGCGGGCTGTACGCGTCGCTGTACCAGGAGCAGTTCGAAGGCGGCCGGGTCCAGTGGCGGTGCCCCGACGGCGACGTCATGGCGGACGGAACGGTGCGGCCACGCGAGCCGCAGCCGGCGCCGCGCTAGCAGGCCGCCGTCCCCGCGGCCCCGGAGGACGCTGAGGACGCTGAGGACGCTGAGGACGCTGATGAGGTTGACCAACTACGGCACGGTAACCCCCTGCAGCACCACCGGGCCGTTAACCGGGTTGAGCTCGGTGGCCTGGGAGACGCCGGCCGGCGTGATGGTGTCCATCACCTCAGGCACGGAGCCCGTGGGGAGCGCGCAGATCGGCTCGCTTCCGCCCACCGGGCAGACGCCGAGCGTAAACCCGCCCGGGTTAGTGGTGAACGAGATGGCCTGGTCGCCGTTGAAGCCGTTCTGTCCGGTGATCGCCACGGTGAACGTCCAGCCGCTGGCCGGGGTGCCGAACGCGGACTCCGGCAGCGCGATCGTGATCGTCTTGGCCACGGTGGAGGCGACCACGGCGGTCGGGGTGCCGACCTGGCCGCCGGCCGCGTTGACCCATACCGGTGACGCGAACCCCTGGACCTCCAGGCGCTCGCTCCAGCCGTCGGCCGGGGCGATCGTGTAGTTGCGGGTCGGGAACGCCGCCGCGGTGGAGGTGCTAGCGGCCGAGGGATCGTGCACGTAGATGTCGAGCAGCTGCGCGCCGTCGACCGAGCCGAACGTCGGCGCCAGGGTGGCGAGCGAGGTGCGGAGGTAGACCTCGGACCCGGCGGTGATCACCTGGAAGCCGGTCAGGTCCCAGGAGCCGGCCGTGTAGGACGTTGAGGTCGGGTACTGGTAGGTGCCGGGGCCGTTGTCGTCCCCGGTCGGGTCGGTCGCCGACAGCACCGTGGTCCCGCCCGACACGTCGCCGATCACCGAGGCCTGCGTTTGCCCGGTGGCGCCGGCCCCCGTGGTGGTGGCAGGCGTGGTGGCGGTGACCGTGATCACGTTGGTACCGAAGCCGACCGCGGCCGTGGCGGAGTAGGCGCCGGAGGCGTCGGCGGTGGCGGTTACCGTGCTGGCGGCGGCCCCGGTATCGGTGTCCTGGGTCTCGATGTCCACCGTGGCGCCGGCCGCGGCGGTGCCGCTGACGGTCGTGCTGCCGCCCTCGATGGTGGCGCCGGAGGCCGGCGCGGTGATCGTCACCGAGGTCGCGGCCGGGGCGCCGTGGGTGACGTAACGGGCCGTGGTGATGGCCGGGGTATCGGTGTCACGACCGGTCCCGAGGTCCACGATCAGCCGCAGTTCCTGGGCCTGGGCCCAGGTCAGGGGCGAGGCCGAGCCGGCCGCCTGGCCGTCGGTGAAGCCGATCGACGCGGTGGTCGGGTCGGAACCGTAGGGCGAGGCCGCCAGGTCCGGGTCCTCCCACACCTGCTCGGGCACCAGCCCCTCGCCCGAGGCGGAGTTGATCATGAAGGAGAGCAGCGCCGACGCCTGCGACGGGTCGCCCTCGGCGATCGCGGACTCGCCCCGCTCGCCCGACAGGACCGGCCACAGGTGCCCGGTGCCAGTGTCGGTCGTCGGCCACGGCTGGCCGTCGGTGGTGCAGGAGGTCTGGCTGTTGACGGTCGAGCAGTCACCGTAGCCGTCGGCGCTGCCGGCGGCGGCGCTGGTGCCGTACCGGTAATAGCCGGTGCCGGACGGGGTCTTGACCGCGATGGCGGCGTCGAGGACCGAGAGCGAGTTCTTGAATACCGCGCTGGTAGGCGAGAGCTCGCCCAGCCGCACCAGCTCCTGGAACCCGCCGTCGATCACCGTATCCTGCGCGGCGTCGGGGCCGCCGTTGCCCAGGTTGTAGGTGGTCGCGGCGTTCGGGTCGCCGGTCTTGGACAGCCGGAGGAAGTAGGGCGAGGTGCTGTCGGGCCCGGTCGAGGTGACCGTCCAGCTCTGCGCGTTGCGCTGGAAGTCGTCGGCGGTGGCCTGGTAAACCCGCGCGTCAGCGGCGTCGTGGTGCTGGGCCGCGATGGCGGCGGCGGCGGTCAGGCCGGCGATCTCGGCCGCGATCGTGGAAGGCGAGTACCCGGACTGCTCCTCCCACCGCTCCACCCCGAAGGACGGGCCGTGCGCGACCAGGAAGTCCGCGGCCGGCTTGATGTGGCCGGTCCACAGCGCGCTGTCGCCGCCGAGCCCGGTCAGGTACGCCATCAGGATCGGGTAGGCGGTCTCGTCCAGCTGGTCGCCGCCGGTGTCCGGCGCCGCCTTGCCGTTGAGCAGCGAGTTGCGCGGTATCTCGCCGGTCGGCAGCTGCTGGTCATTGAGCAGGAACCGGGCCTGGGCGCGGGCGGTGGCCAGGTCGCCGTCGGCCAGGAAGCCGGTGAATGCCTCGTAGGAGTCGCGGGAGAAGACCTCCCGGTAGGAGCCGTAGTAGACCGGCTTGCCGTTGACCGCGACGCCCGCGTTGATCGCCTGGCCCCAGGGCGATGCGAGCGACGCGACCACCGCGCCAGGGAAGGTCTTGTCCTCGCTGGCCTTCAGCACGTTGGCGTCGAGGTAGTAGGTCCGGCGGATCGTCTGCGCGGACTGTCCGGGCACCGACCGCGGCGGCTGGTTGAGCGTCAGGTCGTAGGCGCCCCAGGTGCTCGCGTAGGCCAGCGCGACCAAGGGGAAGGGCGCGCGGAGCGAGGCGGTGGCGGTGGCGACCGCCTGCTGCTGCGAGCGGCCGAACCCGAGCGCGAGGGTGAACGCGCCCGACCCCCGCTGCGGGGTGACGTTCTCGGTCGCCACGATGTGCCCGTCGGCGGCCGAGGTAGTCGGCGTCAGCGCGTGCGCGCCGTCGAGCTGGGTCAGCCCGTCGCTGGCGGTGCCCGCGTAGCCGACCGAGGCCTGGCCCGCGGAGGTGGCGGTCATCGCCATGTAGGTCGGCACCGCGTAGCTGCGGTTGGCCGCCTCCGTGATGGTGTTGGTGCTGTAGACGACGGGGATGCCGGTGTGCGGGTCGATGACGCCGGTGTTACCGCCGGCGTTCTGCGTCCCGCCGCCTCCGTCGCCGTTCACGTGCGCGTCGAGTCGCGCGTAGACCTGCAGCTTGCCGACGTCCGTGCCGCTGCCCTTGACCGGCTGGATCCGGGTGCTCATCAGCACCGTGTCCCGTTGCGGGTCGGTGATGTAGCTGGTAACCAGCTGAAAGCCGTGCTTGGCGTCGGTCGAGGTGATCGTGCACTGCATGCCGGTCGGGTCGGCCTGCACGGTGTAGGTCATGTCGCGGGTCTGCAGGTCGGCGAAGGTAGCGCCGTCGGTGACGACGTACTGCAGCGTCTCGACGTTGGTGTTGTCGACGGTGGGCTCGTAGACGTCGGAAAGCACGCCGTCCGCCACCGTGTACCAGACCTTGGAGCTGGTGTTCCCGGCGGTGCCGAGGCAGTCCTTGCGCGCCAGGTCGAAGTTGGAGGCGGCGCCCGGGCCGCCGGCGGCGGTGCCCGGGGCGGACGGGGCGGCCGCGGCCGGCTCCAGTTGGAGCGCGCTAGCCGCCAGGATGAGGGCGGCGGCGGCCGTCGCCAGCGTGGCTGGGCGTACCAAGGATCGCTTCATCGTGAACCTCACCGTCCATCCCGGCGCGAGCGCGCCGCCGTGTCTGCTGCTGTTCGTAGCGGTCCAATTACCGGGCCAGCGTGAACGATCCCTGACAAATCCGGTGCCGTCAATACCTGCCGGCGAGCTCCGACAGCACCCGGTCGACCGTCGCCCGGTGGGCATTACTCGCCGGTGTTTCACCGGAATCCGGTGACGACCGCTCACCTTCCCCGCGGTGAACCTGGACACGCGAAACAGAGGAGAGAGAAACCATGCCAAGGGCAGTCAGGTACGACGAGTTCGGCGGGATCGACGTGTTGCGAGTTGACGAGGTGGAACGGCCGGCGCCAGGCGAGGGGCAGGCCCTCGTCCGGGTGAAGGCGGCCGGCATCAACCCAAGCGAAGCGGTCATCCGAACGGGGGCAGTGTCGAGCATTTTCCCGTCGACGTTCCCCTCCGGGCAGGGTAGCGACCTTGCCGGGGTCATCGAGGAGGCCGGCCCGGGGGTCAGCGGGTTCTCGCCAGGTGATGAGGTGATCGGGTTCAGTCAGCACCGGGACTCCCAGGCCGAGCTGGTCCTGGTCGAGGCCAGCGACCTCGCGCGCAAGCCGGAGAAGGTCCCGTGGGAGGTGGCCGGCGGCCTGTACGTCGTCGGCGTGACCGCGTGGGGGACCGTGCACGCCGTCGAGCCGAAGGAGGGCGAGACCGTCGTCATCTCCGGTGCCGCCGGCGGGGTCGGCTCGCTCGCCGTCCAGCTCGCGCGCCGCACCGGGGCCACCGTCATCGGCCTGGCGAGCGAGGGCAATCACGAGTGGCTGAAGAGCCACGGCGTGATCCCGGTCGCGTACGGCGACGGCGTCGCGGACCGGATCAGGGCCGCCGCGCCCGGCGGCGTGGACGCCTTCATCGACACCCATGGCGGCGGTTACGTCGAGCTGGCCATCGCCCTCGGCGTCGCGGCCGACCGGATCGACACCATCGCCGATTACGCGGCCGCCGCGAAGTACGGGGTCAAGACTGACGGCGGGGCGGAGGCCGGGCCGGGCGCCCCGATCCTCGCGGAGCTGGCCGGCCTGATCGCCGACGGGCACCTTGAGCTGCCGATCGCGGCCGTCTACCCGCTGGCCCAGGTCCGCGAGGCCTACACCGAGCTCGAGCGCCGTCACACCCACGGCAAGATCATCCTGCGGCCCTGACGAAAGGAGTCCGACATGAGCGAACCGCTCGACTGGAACGCGAAGACCATTGCGGAGTTCCGCGCGAACGAAGGCAGGGTCGGCGGGACCTTCGAGGGTGCCCCGATGGTCCTGCTGCACCACCGCGGCCGCAAAAGCGGCCGTGACTATGTCACCCCGACCATGTACCTCCCGCACGACACCGAGCCGGAAAGCATCTACGTCTTCGCGACCAAGGCCGGGTCGCCTACCAACCCCGACTGGTACCACAACCTGACCGCCGCCGGCGGCGGCAGCGTCGAGCGCGGAACCGAGACGTACCGGGTCATCGTCCGCGAAGTGACCGGCGCCGAGCACGACCGCATCTACGCCGAGCAAGCGCGGCGCTATCCGGGCTTCGCCGAGTACGCACGCCAAACTGAGGGAGTGCGCATCATTCCCGTGCTCGAGCTCAGCCGGGCGTAGCTGATCAGCGATCGCCGCCCACGCGGAGCCCTAAAACCTGGCCGGCATGATCGCGAAGGGTTTTGGTGTCGTGAAGGGTTGTTAGCGTGATGGCGCTAACAACCCTTCACGATCATGGTCGAGCAGGATGGGCGAGTCGGCTGGGGAGCCCGGGCATGCCCGCCTCCGGCTCCCGCTAACGGGACACGCCACCGCCGCGGCTCGGGCCGCAACTACATGGTGTAACTATGGGTAATGCTGTAAATACTTAATGTGACCGGACGCTGAGACCACTGGGGCTTCGCAAGGGGAACATGATGGTTAAATCCGCA
>CAZORE010000088.1:24342-30123 GCA_964581815.1 uncultured Streptosporangiaceae bacterium
GCCTGACCGACAACCGAGCCCTGCTGTCCGCGAGCTGGACCGTGACCGCTGCCTCAACCGCCTTCACCACCGGCACGGGCACCGCGGCCGAGACCATCCCGGTCGGCGACGCCACCTATGACCCCGGCACCGTCACCTCGACGGGGACCATCACCACGTCCGAGGCTCCCGTCACGCTGTCCACTGCGGGCCAGACAGTTGTATCGGGAACCGCCGGGGTCGGCGACAACTCCGCCTCGTGGAGCCCGACCGAGGCGATCGCGATTCCGGCGTCCGCGGTGGGCGGTCTCTACACGAGCACGCTCACCGAGTCCGCGGCCTAGTCACGTCACCGTCACGGGCGGTCCACCCGGCCGGCAGACCAGTCCGAGGGCGAACCGGTTCGCGCGGCCAGGCGGTGCTGCCGAGCGGCCAGGATCAGAAACAAGGAGGAGAACATGCGCCGCTCGATCAGCGCCATAGCGCTCGCGGTAGCGGTCGGAACCTTGAGCATCTCGATCCCGGTGGCCAGTGCGGCCGCCCTGGCCCGCCCTTCCGCCGGGCCGGGGTCACCGGGGGAGTTCGGCGTACGGCTCGTCGACGTGCCTGTCTCGGAAGCGGAGAACCCGCGCGCCCTCGCCTACATCATCGACTACCTCCCGACCGGGGCGGTCATCCACCGCAGGATCCTCATCGTGAACGCGGAACCGCGGACGTCGCGCTTCCTCGTCTATCCCGCTGCCGCCCACATCGCCGCCGGCCAGTACACCGGCTACAGCGGGGCGGCCCGCAACGAGCTGACCACCTGGGTCAGCGTGCAGCACCCCGAGGTCACCCTGGCCGCAGGGGCGTCCGCCATAGACATGATCACGATCAAGGTGCCGCGAGGCGCGACCCGGGGTGAGCACTACGGCGTCATCTGGGTCCAGCAGCGGGCTAGCGCACGGACGAGAACCAGGTTCGTGATCACCGAGGTAAACCGGGTCGGGATCCGCATGTACGTGGCAGTAGGGCGGGGTGGCGCCCCGCCAACTAGCTTCGACATCACCTCCATCACCGGGCGCTGGTCGCCCGGAGGCCAGCCAATCATTGTTGCTCACGTCAACAACACCGGTGGCCGGGCCCTCGACCTGAACGGCACCGTCCGCCTGGCCCACGGGCCAGGGGACACTAGTTCCGGGCCGTTCCGTGCGCAGCAGATCGTCACCCTCGCACCCGGGCAGTCGTGGAACGTGACCTTCGCCGCGCCGCAGAGCCTGCCAGAAGGCTCCTGGCTGGCAACGGTCACCCTGGTGAGCGGGATGGCCACGGCCACGGCCACGGCCACGGTCCTGCTCTCGCCGAACGAGGTCACGCAGGCGGCCTTGTCCGCGATGCAGCAGGTCTGGGTGGGGCTCGTCGGCCTGGTCCTGGTCGTCGGGGCAGTCATGGGGTGGTACGCGCGGCAGCACCGGCGCCGTCGGGTTCCGGCCTGATTGTCCCCAGTGGGTATGCCCATGAAGACGCGAAGAGTAATCAAACAAGCCTGGCGAATAATTGCTCTAGCGGGCCCGTCGCGGTAAGCTGCCAAACGAGCGGGGACACGCCATTTAATGCGCAGTTGATGAATATTTCGGTGACGGTTATAAACTAATCCCGATTTGTCATCGGCCTGAATGCGGTACGGGCTGGAACTCATCCGGGGGGATCAGTTCTGTGATTGAGTGCCCAGCCATTCGCCGATAACGCGGCAAATATCCTGTCCGGTTCCTGCTGACACGTACAAGGAGATGTTCACCCCGGCGAAAAGGCTGATTTCGCCGGTATACGGGGGTATGGATGAGCTGGCCTGTCAGCGTTCCGGGAGGGCTGGCGCCCCGGTTCGCGGCCGTCGGCGTCGCCCTGGCGCTTGCCGCCGCGAGCGTGTCCATGGCGCCAGTGTCCGCCGCCGCCCGGTCCGGCGCCGTCCCCGCCGCGACGACCGCCCGGGCGGGCGCTCAGCGCACCCAGGCCGTGGCGCATGCCGTGGCGGCGAGCGATGCCCGCGCGCACGGTCGCGCCCTTATGCCCGAGGTGGTCACGTTCAACCCCCTCACGGGAAGCCAGGGCTTTGGCGTGTTCGTCCAGGGGAACGCCACGCTCGGCGCGAGCTCAATCAACGGGCCGGTCGCGATGGGCGGCAACCTCACGGTCGGCAGCAACTTCGGCGTGGCGAACCAGGCGGCGGGCACGTTCACGGCGTCCGGTGACGCACATGCCACCAGCCTGCTCATCGGCGGCCGCGTCAACTGGTCGGGAAGCAACTCATCCGGTGCGGTCAACGTCAACTCGGGCGGCTACGTCAAGGTGGGCGACATGACCGGGTCAGTCATTCCCAGCAACGGGGGCAACCCGACACACATCGCCCCCACCGGAGGCAACTACGGGTCAAAGCCGCAGATTGCGCTGACGGTCGTTCAGCCGCCATCCTCGGTGAACCAGTCGGGCCTCATCGATTTCACTAGTGCGTTCAGCGCATTTACCGGTGATTCCGCCGACATGGCTGCTTGCGCCAATTCGTTGACGCTCACGAACTCGAGCGGGACACCGCTGGCATTTCCGCTTTCCCCTGGCACGAACGCATTTATCACACTCACCCCGGGCGCGCAGAATGTCCTGAATATCTCGGCCGCCAACCTGGCCAACATCTCCACTTTGACGTTCAATAACTCACCTACCTCGACCATGCCGCTGATTATCAACGTGAACACCGGCGGCGTGGCCAACAACTTCTCCTGGACGCCGGGAAATTTCAATGGCGTCCAGAGCTCCGGCGTGCCGTACCTGCTATGGAACTTCTCGACGGCCACGCAGGTCACGATCGCCGGGTCGTCGGCGGTCCCCGGGACCATCTACGCGCCCGGTGCCACGGTGAACGACAACGACCAGAACGGCCTGAACGGCGCCGTCATCGCGGCGGCCTACGCGCAAGGCGCCGTGAGCGGCAGCCCGAACGGCGGCCAGGTCCAGTACGCCCCGTTCGCGGGGACCATCCAGTCCTGCGCGACCCCGCAGCTGACCATCTCCCTCACCTCCAGCCCGAGTACGGCCGTGCCCGGCGGGACCGTCCACTACACGGTCTCCGTGACCAATTCCGGCTCCGTCGCCTATAGCCCGGCGACCTTCACCGCCTCGCTGTCCGGTGTCATCGATGACGCCACCTATAACAGCGACGCGTCCGCGTCAGCTGGCAGCGTCTCTTACTCCAGCCCGAACCTGACCTGGACGGGAAGCCTGACGGTGGGGGCGACCGCCACGATCACCTTCTCCGCGACGGTGAACAACCCCGACGCCGGCGACAAGAGCCTGGTCGCGACCGTGACATCCACCAGCACGGGCAGTAACTGCGCGACCGGGAGCATAGACGCACGGTGTTCAAGTACTATCCCGGTCTCGGTGCTGACCATGGCGGTGACGGCAAGCACCCCGACCGCGAACCCCGGCACGACCGTTAACTACACGATCACCGTCACCAACGCGGGCACGGTCGCCGTCAGCGGCGCCGCCCTCTCCGATTCGCTGTCGGGGGTGCTCGATGACGCGAGTTACAACGGTGACGCGGCCGCGACCGCGGGCTCGCTGACCTACTCAAGCCCGAACCTGACCTGGACGGGGAACCTCGCCGTCGGGGCGGCCGCCACGATCACGTTCTCGGTCACGGTCAGCAGCCCCGACACCGGGAACAAGACCCTGGCCAGTACCATCACCTCGGCCACGGCCGGCAGCAACTGCGCGAGCGGCAGCTCCGACACCCGGTGCGCGAATACCGTGACGGTACTGACGCCGGGCCTGACGATCGCGCTGACGACCAGCACGGGAACCACCACCACACCGGGCGCGGTGGTGCCCTACACCATCACGGTGACGAACTCCGGGCAGACCGCCTACACCGGCGCGACGCTCACCGATCCGCTGTCCGGTGTGCTCGACGACGCGAGTTACAACGGCAACGCGGCCGCCTCCGCCGGCACCGCGTCGTTCGCCAGCCCGAACCTGACCTGGACCGGGAACCTCGCCGTCGGGGCGGTCGCCACGATCACGTTCTCGGTCACGGTGAAAAACCCCGACACCGGCGACAAGCTGCTAGCCAGCACGGTCACCTCGGCCACAACGGGCAGCAACTGCCCGGCGGGCGGCACGGACAGCCGCTGCACAAGCTCGGTTCAGGTGCTGGTGCCCGGGCTGGCCATCTCGGTGGCGGCGGGCTCGGCGACCACGACGCCGGGAGCCACGGTGAGCTACACGGTCACGGTGACCAACTCGGGCCAGACCCCGTATACCGGGGCGACGTTCACCGACCCGCTCGGGGACGTGCTCGACGACGCGAGTTACAACGGCAACGCAGCCGCCTCCGCTGGCACCGCGTCGTTCGCCAGCCCGAACCTGACCTGGACCGGGAACCTCGCCGTCGGGGCGGTCGCCACGATCACGTTCTCGGTCACGGTAAAAAACCCCGACACCGGTAACCAGATCCTGGCCAGCACCATCACCTCGGCCACGGCCGGCAGCAACTGCCCGGCCGGAAGCCCGGCTGTGAGCTGCACCGCCACGGTCAACGTCGCGGTGCTGACGATCGTCAACAGCTCGGGAGTCAGCAGCACCACCCCCGGCTCGGTTGTCCGGTTCACCACGACGTTCACCAACTCCGGCCAGGTCCCCTACACCGGGATCACCATCTCCACGAACATCGCGGACGTCGTCGACGACGCCGCCCCCAACGGCGACCAGACGGCGACCTCGGGAACGTTGTCGCTCACCGCTACGAGCATCTCCTGGACCGGCAGCATCCCGGTTGGCGGCACTGTCACGGTTACCGGCACCGTCACTGTCAACAACCCCGACAACGGGAACAAGGTTCTCGCCAGCACGATCACCACGGCAGCGCCGGGCAGCGACTGCCCGGCGGGCGGCACCGATCCCAGGTGCTCGGTCAGCGTCACTGTCCTCGTCCCGGCGCTCACCATCAGCGCCACCGCGAACACCGCCGCCGTCGCGCCGGGCACCACCATCGGCTATACGGTGATGGTGACCGACTCGGGCCAGACCCCGTATACCGGGGCGACCTTCACCGACTCGCTGGCCGGCGCGCTTGACGACGCCACCTACAACGGCGACGCCGCCGCCACCGCGGGCTCGGTGACCTACGCAAGCCCGAACCTGACCTGGACCGGGAACCTCGCCGTCGGGGCGACCGCCACGATCACGTTCTCGGTCACGGTGAAAAACCCCGACACCGGCGACAAGGCGATCGTGACGGCCATCACCTCAAGCACGGTGGGCAGCAACTGCCCGGCAGGCGGCGGTAATCCCGCCTGTACGGTCACGGTGGCGGGACTCACCCCCGCCCTTACCATCGCGGCGACCGCCAATTCTGGGACGACCACGCCGGGGGCGGTAGTGCGTTACACGGTCACCGTGACCAACTCGGGCCAGACCCCGTATACCGGGGCGTCGTTCACCGACCCGCTGGGCGGGGTGCTCGACGACGCCAGCTACAACGGGGACGCGTCGGCGACTGCCGGGACCGTGTCCTTCGCCAGCCCGAACCTGACCTGGACCGGGAACCTGTCGGTCGGGGCGGCCGCCACGATCACGTTCTCCGTCACCGTGAACAACCCCGATACCGGGAACAAGATCCTGGCCAGCACCATCACCTCAGCCACGGCCGGCAGCAACTGCGCGGCCGGGAGCGGGGACACGCGCTGCGCGGTCGCGGTGACGGTGGCGTCGCTGACCATCAGCGCGGTGTCGAGCCCCGCCGCGGCCGTCCCCGGCGCGACGGTC
>CAZORE010000089.1:0-9584 GCA_964581815.1 uncultured Streptosporangiaceae bacterium
CCGAGGCGGCGGTCCAGGCCAACATCGTCGCGGCCGGCTACAACACCGGCGGCGGCGGAGGCGGGACGACCGGTCCCATCACGTCGGGCCTGAACAGCGCCAAGTGCGTGGACGACAGCGCCGGCGGCACCGCCAACGGCAACAAGATCCAGATGTGGGACTGCCAGTCCGGCAACCCGAACCAGCAGTGGACGGTCGCATCCGGCGGGACCCTGCAGGTCTTTGGCAAGTGCATGGACATCACCGGCGCCAACTACAACAACGGCACCCTGGTCGAGCTGTGGGACTGCAACGGCGGGGGCAACCAGCAATGGCAGGCGACCAACGGTGAGCTGGTCAACCCGGCCTCCGGCAAGTGCCTGGACGATCCCGCGTCCAACACCGCCAACGGCACCCAGCTCGTGCTGTGGGCCTGCAACGGCGGCGCCAACCAGCAATGGCACCTGCCCTGACGCGGGTCTGAGCTGACGTCCGCCCGCCGTCCCCAGGCGGCGGGCGGACCAGGCCCGGGCCAGCCGATCCCGGCAACGGCAGCTGCTCCGGCAGCGTAGAGGAGCTTCGTTATGTCTGCACGGCCCCCGCACCCCGTCAGCCGCCGCCAGCTGCTGTTCGCGACCGGAGTCACCGGCGCCGCCGCGGCCGCCGGGCTGCTGCGGCCAGCGCGCGCCCTGGCCACCGGCGGCCCGCAGAGCTATACCGCGAGCTGGTCATCGGTGGACCAGCACCCGCCGGCCCCGCAGTGGTTCATGGACGCCAAGTTCGGCATCTACTTCCACTGGGGCGTCTTCAGCGTCCCGGCCTTCAGCAACGAGTGGTACCCGCGCAACATGTACAACGCCGGTTCCGTTGAGAACCAGCACCACATCGCCACCTACGGCGCCCCCTCGGTGTGGCCATACCACAACTTCATACTCGGCGCCAACGACAAGGCCGGCCAGTTCACCAAGTTCCAGCCCAAGCTGGTATCGGCCGGCGGCAACTGGGACCCCACCGCGTGGGCGTCGCTCTTCAAGCAGGCCGGAGCCAGGTTCGCCGGGCCGGTCGCCGAGCACCACGACGGGTACTCGATGTGGAACAGCCAGGTCAACGAGTGGAACTCAGTGAAGACCGGCCCGGGTCTCGACCTGCTGAGCCTGCACGCGCAGGCCATCCGGGCCCAGGGCCTGAAGTTCATGTGCTCGCTGCACACCGCCTACCACTTCAACGGCTACTACCAGTACGTGCCCGCGCAGTCCACCCAGACCCTGAAGAAGCTGTACGGCCAGCTCGGCAGCGCCGCGGAGAACCAGCTCTGGTACAACAAGCTGGCCGAGGTCATCAACGGCTACCAGCCCGACATGATCTACCACGACTTCGACCTGAACCTCGTCCAGGAGAGTTACCGGCTGCAGTTCCTGGCCGACTACTACAACGCCGCGGTGTCCTGGAACAAGGACGTGCTCACGACCTACAAGGACGGGTTCGACAACCTGGGTGAGGTCTTCGACTACGAGCGCGGCGGCCCGGGTTCCATCGTGACCCCTTACTGGGAAACCGACGACAGCGTCTCGCCGTCCACCTGGTGCTACGTCCAGGGCATCGGCTACTTCACGACCCAGCAGCTGCTGCACTCCTTCATCGACCGGGTCAGCAAGGGCGGCACCATGCTGCTCAACATCGCCCCGACCTGGGACGGCACCATTCCGTCCCAGCAGCAGACGATCCTGCTCGGCTTGGGAGACTGGCTTGGCCGCTTCGGAGAGGCGATCTACGATACCCGCGCCTGGCAGGTCTACGGTGAGGGACCGACAAAGATGGGCGGTGGCGCCTTCACCGGTGACGTCGCCGGCACACCGCAGGACATCCGGTTTACCCGCAGCCAGGACAACACGGTGCTGTACTGCACCGCCCTTGGCTGGCCGGGCAGCACCATGACGATCCAGACCCTGAACTCCAACCAGTTCAGCATCGGCAACCTGACGAACGCGCAACTGATCAACAACGCCGCCGGGTCGTACGTCAACCTGCCCCGGCCCACTCAGGACGGGAGCGGCCTGCACCTGCAGATGCCGTCAAGCGGCGCCCCGTTCAGCGCGCTGGCGTACGTGGTGAAGCTGACATTCTCCTCTGCCATCCCCGCATTGACCGGAGGCGGCATCCCCTCCGGCTGGGCGAAGATCGTCAACGCCGCCAGCGGCCTCGTGGTCGACAGCGGCGGGAACGTCGCGTCCGGGTCGAACCTCAAGCAATGGAACTACAACGGCAGCACCAACCTGCAGTGGCAGTTCGTGAGCCTCGGCAACGGCTATTACCGGATCGTCAACAACACCAACGGCATGGTCATCGACAGCTGGGGCAACGCCGCGAACGGCGCACCCGCGCGGCAATCTCCCTGGAACGGCGGCAACAACCAGCAGTGGAGCCTGGTGAGTGCCGGCAACGGCAACTACCACATCGTCAACCGCACCACGGGCACCGCCCTGGACGGCCTGGGCAGCACCACGATCGGCTCCGCCACCGACATGTGGGCCGTCAACAACAGCACCAACAACGAATACAGCATCACCGCGGCCTGACCGCCCCACGCCTTCCCATTCCAGCCTGCCGAATTCCCGAGGAGGACCAGCATGTCCCGCGTTACGAGATCCCGGATAGGCCGCGCAACGGCGGCCACGGGGGCAGCCCTGCTGCCGCTGCTGGCCGCGGCCGCGGCGGTCCCGGCCATGGCGGCGAGCGTCGCGTCGTCGCCGAGTGTCGTCAACCTGTATGTCGCGCCGGGCGCACCCGGCCTGACGGCCTCCGCGGCGGCCGCGGAGACAGGGTCCGCGCAGCAGCCGTTCACCAGCGTCGCGCAGGCCGCGCAGTCAGCTCATCAGCTCTCGGCCAGCTCCGACGTGGTCGTCCACCTGGCCGCGGGGAAATACCAGCTGACCCAGCCGCTCACCTTCACCAGCGCCAACGCCGGCCAGAACGGCCATACCATCAGCTACGCCGGCGCGGCCGGCGCGGCGACGGTCATGAGCGGCTCCGCGCCGGTGACGGGCTGGACGCTGCAGAACCAGTCAAGCAACATCTGGGTGGCCAACGTGGGCACCGGGGTGAACACCCGGCAGCTGTACGTCAACGGCGCGGAGGCGCCCCGGGCCGCGATCTCGGTGCCCCGCTCCGATTTCACCTTCACCTCGACCGGGCTGACCATCACCAACTCGTCACTGAACTACCTGGCCGGACTGACCGACCAGAACCAGATCGAGGTGGAGAGCGTCGACTCGTTCACCGACCGGTACGCGACGGTCGCCTCGATCAGCGGCAGCACCATCACCATGCAGCAGCCGGGGTGGGCCAACAACAACTTCGGCTACGACGTGCTGGCCCAGCCGTTCGCGGGCGGCGCGATGTACCTGGAGAACAACTACTCCTTCCTCCAGCAGGCCGGGCAGTGGTACCTGGACTCGCCCACCGGACAGCTGTTCTACAAGGCCGCCTCCGGGCAGAACCCGAGCAGCCTTGACATCGAACTGCCCAAGACGCAGACGCTGCTGAACGTCAGCGGCAGCTACGGCAGCCCGGTCTCCGGGCTGAGCTTCAGCAACATGACGTTCACCGGCGCCACCTGGCTCGGGCCGAGCGGCAGTCAAGGGTACGCTGACCAGCAGGCCGGCGCGTTCATCACCGGCAGCTGGTCCCAGCCGTCGTTCGGCGGCTGCTTCAGCGGCTGCCAGCAGTTCGAGGCCACCCGGCAGAGCTGGGACCAGATGCCCGCCGCCGTACAGGTCTCCGCGGCCAGCAACGTCACCTTCAGCGGCGACACCTTCACCGGCCTGGGCGAGGCCGGCCTCGGCATCGGCCAGGACCCCGACGCCAACCCCAGCGGCCCCGGCCTGGGCGCCAGCAACATCACCGTCACCGGCAACACGTTCAGCAATGACGCCGGCAGCGGGATCGTAGTCGGCGGGATCCAGGCCAACGCCCACCACCCCAGCAACCCGGCGATGACTAACCAGAACATCACGATCAGCAACAACCACGTCACCGGGGTCGGGACGGACTACAAGGAAGTCCCCGCGATCCTGTCCACCTACGTGAGCGGCGTGACGATCAGCCACAACCAGGTCGACCACCTGCCCTACGACGGCATCGACATCGGCTGGGGCTGGGGCATCAACGACCCGGGCGGCAGCCAGGACTACGTCAACCGGGGCACCTATAACTACCAGCCGAAGTACACCACCGCCACCACGCTGAAGAACAACACAGTCTCCTGGAACCTGATCTTCGACACCAAGAACGTGATGCACGACGGCGGCACCATCTACAACCTGTCCGCCAGCCCCGGCTCGGTGATCCAGGACAACTACATGTACAACAACAAGTCCACGGTCGCGCTGTACCTGGACGAGGGCTCCCGCTACGTTACCCTCTCGAGCAACGTGGTCCAGGACGCCGGCGTGTGGGCGTTCACTAACGCCAACGCCAATAACAACACCAGCAACAACACCTTCAGTGGCAACTGGTACAACGGCGGTGCCACCCAGGTCGCCACCGGCTCACCGCACAACAACGTCCTGTCCAACAACGTCCAGGTCAGCGGCACCAACTGGCCATCGGGCGCGCAGCAGGTCATCAGCCAGGCCGGCCTCCAGAGCACGGGCGGCGGGTTCCCGAGCGGTTATCACCGGCTCGTCATCGCCAGCGACAGCCTGTGCCTTGACGTGTCCGGCAACACGACCGCGGCCGGGGCGGCGATTGACCAGTGGACCTGCAACGGCCAGTCCAACCAGCAGTTCCAGTTCGTGCCCGGCTCCGGCGGCTACGGCGCGCTGCAGGCGCAGAACTCCGGTGACGACGTCACCGTGACCGGCAGCGCCACCGCGGCCGGGACGCCCGACATCGCCCAGGAGCCGGCCAGTTCCTCGGCCAGCAGCCAGTGGCTGCCGGTACAGCAGTCCGACGGCTCGTGGTCGTTCAAGAACTCCGCCAGCGGCCTGTGCCTGGACGTGTTCGGCGCCGGGAGCAACCTCGGCCAGCAGCTCGACCAGTGGGCGTGCAAGAACGCCCCAGGCACCAACCAGGACTTCAGCCCCCACTGACACCACACCTGAGGTCAGATCAAGAACATGAATACCACCTGGCGCGTCGCTTCGCGCAAGGTCATCACCGCCGAAGCGGCAGCGCTCCTGCCGGTGGCCTGGTGCGTCTGGGGCGCGGGCGGGCAGCCCGCGTCCGCCGCGACCCAGACGACGCTTTATGCCTCGCCGACCGGATCGGGCTCGGCCTGCTCACAGTCGGCCCCGTGCAGCCTGGCCGGGGCGCAGGCCGCGGTCGAGACCATGAACAGCTCGATGACCGGTGACATCGTGGTGCAGCTGATGGGCGGCACGTACCGGCTGTCCAGCACCTTGCAGTTCGGGCCGCGGGACTCGGGAACTAATGCTGCCGGGGTGGAACCCGGCGGCGCGATGGTCGAGCTGTTGACCCGGAACAGCGTCGGCAACCACGAACTGGACCCGGAACCGGCCCGCCGAACTCCCTAAGCACCATGAGACGCCAGAGATCCGCAAGACACCCGGAAAGGCCTGCGTCATGCCCGCTTCATCCCCGTCCCCGTCGCACTCGTATCAGCTCACGCGCCGAAGGCTGTTGACGACCGGTGCCGGCGCAGCTGCGGCATTCGGCCTGCTGCGCTTCGCGCCCGCGGCCTCTGCGGATGCAAGTACGCGGAGCTACACCACGACTGACGCCGCGAGTGACGCCTCGGTCGCGTCGGTCGACCTGTCCGGGTCGTGGAGTTTCACACCCGCAGGCCAGGGCACGACGTCGATCACCGTGCCCGGCGGCGGGTGGTACAAGCAGGGCTTCACCACCGTGGGCGAGGCGGTGTACTCGCGCAGCATCACCGTGCCGGACTCGGGGCAGCCGCAGTCGGTGTGGATCGAGTTCGGTGCGGTCAACCACCAGGCGACCTTGTCGGTGGACGGCCGGGCAGTGGCGACTCAGACCACGGCCTTCACCCCCTCGAACTTCGATATCACCGCGTATGTGACGCCCGGCAGCACGCACACGATCAGCGTGGACGTTAAAGGCCGCAACGCGCTGAAGAACCCGTCCAACGGCAGGTACCTGGTGCCCGACGCCGCCGAGTGGTGCGAAGCGATCCCCCAGGGCATCTACCGCTCCGCGTTCCTGCGCGTGTACCCCGCGGTGTACATCAGCGACACGTTCGTGCGCACCTCGGTGGCCAACCAGGCCCTGAGCTACGACGTGTCGGTGACCAACACCTCCGCAAGCGCGCGCACTGTCACTCTGACCGGGTCGCTCTCCTCCGACAACGGCACCTCGTTCAGCTACCCGTCGCTGCCTAGCAAGCCCGTCGCGGTGGCCGCCCACTCGACCAGCACGGTGACGATCGGCCCGGTGGCCTGGAACCTCGGCACCACGTCCTACTGGTGGCCGAACGTGCCCTACCGCTCCGGATACCGCGCCCAACTGCATGACCTCGCAGTGCACGCATCCACCGACGACGGGCACACCAGCGACGCCACCTACCGGTTCGGATTCCGGGAGTTCACGCAGAACGGCGCGTACTACTACCTCAACCGCGTACGGGCGAATCTGCGCGGCGACAACCTGCAGGGCGCTGACTACGACCGGATCAACAACGGCGGCGCGGGCGACGCCTACGACGCGCTGCCCGGCTTCCTGCCGCCGTCGAGCACGAACGGCGGCTGGCCGCAGGCCGTCGACAACCTCCAGCGGCTCAACTACAACGTGATCCGCGTCCACCAGGAGCCGGCCAGCCCCTACATGCTGGACGTGGCCGACGAGCTGGGCCTGATGATCATCGACGAGACCGCGATCCGCGGCTCCAGCGGCGGCCAGGACTTCTCCGCCGGGCTCACCAACATGGTCAACCACGCCCGCGCCCTGGTGCTGCGCGACCGCAACCATCCCGCGGTCATCCGCTGGAGCCAGGTCAACGAGCCGAACGGCAGCGGCCAGGACTCCGACCAGTTCGAGCAGGACCTGTACGCGGCGATGAACGGCAGCGACGGCACCAGGCCCGTCAGCGTCGACGAAGGCGTCGGCGCGTCGCCCAACCAGTACCCGAGCATGACGCAGGCCAACTTCAACCTCGTCCCGCACTATCTGGACGGCTTCGGCAACTACGGCGAGCAGCTGTGGTCCGGGACCGGCCGGCCCCTCGGCGAGGGCGAGTACATCTGGCCGGCGTGCAGCACCGTGCAAGGTTTCGAATGGTTCGCGACCGCGACCGCCGCCAAGCGCGGCAAGGACGCCAGCGACCTTCGCCCCTACACCCTGCTGTCCGGCTGGGCCGGTTTCGTGCCCGGCGTGCGGACCACCGACTTCACCACCGAGGAAGGCCGCCACCCCGTCTACGGCGCGGACAACCTCACCGATCCCTGGAGCAACCCGCAGATCCAGCGGATCCAGGCCGCATTCAACCCGATCGCCGCGATCGACCTGCCCTACTGGTCCGCCTCCGGGGCCTCGGACGCCAACGGCGACTTCCCGCTCCCCCAGGCGGTGCCCGCCTATTCCTCCGGCAGCACGGTGACACGCAACATCACCGTGTTCAACGACGACTTCAGCAACACCTCCGTCGCCTTCGCCTGGACGGCGTACCTGAACCAGGTAGGCGGCACGGTCATCGCGTCCGGCACTTCCACTCTCACCATCCCGCTCGGCTCCCGCGTCACTCAGCCGGTCACGTTCACCGCTCCGGCCACCGGCTCGCGGATATATCTGGTGCTGTCCACCAGCAAGTCCGGCACCACCACGTTCAGCGACTCGGCCGAGTACTTCACGCTGGGCTCAAGCAGCGGCCCCACGCCCGGCACCTACCACATCGTCAACCGCAACAGCGGCAAGCCCCTCGCCATCGCCGGCAACTCCACCGCCGACGGAGCCAAGGCCGTCCAGCAGAGCGGCGGCCTGCCCTGGACCATCAGCACCGCTCCCGGCGGCACCTTCACTCTGGCCTACACCGGCAGCGGCAAGGTGCTCGACGTCAACGGCGGCTCCTCGACCGCGGGATTGCAGCTGCAACAGTGGACCGCGAACGGCGGCACCAACCAGCAGTGGTATCTAAAGCCCACCGGCGACGGGTACTACACCATCGTCAGCCACGACAGCGGACTAGTTGCGGACGTGTACGGCCGGTCAACCAGCGACGGAGCCCAAGTCGTGCAATGGACCGCCAACGGCGGCACCAACCAGCAATGGCAGTTGGCGCCCTGAACGAAGACTCACAGGGTGGGCGGCCAGCCGTTTACGTCTGGCAGCCCACCCGGCGCAGCTCCCAGAGGCAATAGGCGAGTCTCCCATCGTTTGCCAGTCGGATGTGGCTCTCGTTGGGTGACCTTTCGGATGGTTTATCACTGCCTGCTGTCGCGGCTGCAGCTGCAGTCCACCAGCGACCAGCAGGAGTACCTGCGCTATCCGCCGATCGCCGCCGCCGCCCCCGCGGCGATCGCGGGCCCGTGGCGGAACCGGGTGCCGCCGAGCTGAGCCTGCCGGTGCCGCACCTGCGCGGCGCGCACGCCGGGGTGGAGCTCGTCTATCCCCGCGATCCGCGTTCCGCCGCCCGCTGGGACCCGGCCTCAGGGACACTCGCCGTGACGGTCCCCGGGCCGCCGTCCGCCTGCGTGCTTCGTATCGACTCCTGACGCCGCGGCCCGCGGGCCTTCCGTTCAGATAACAGCAAGAAGCGGGGGAAGCGCTCGCGGGCCGGCCGGGGCCGGTGCCGCGATGTCGGCGGGTGTCCGTATTCTGTGCCAGGTAACGGCGAAGGAGGACGGCGAGTGGTCGAGATCAAGACGGCGAGGGAGATCGACGCAATCGGGGCCGCGGGGCAGGTGGTCGCCGACATCCTCGCGGCGACCCGCGCCGTCGCCGCGCCCGGCGTCACCCTCAGGGAACTCGACGCCGCCGCCAGGGAGGTCCTCGCCAAGGCAGGGGCGACCTCGCCGTTCCTCAACTATCACCCCAAGTTCGCCCCGGTCCCGTACCCGGCGGTCATCTGCACGTCCGTCAACGACGTCGCGCTGCACGGCATACCCGGTGACTACCGGCTGCGCGAGGGCGACCTGCTCAGCATCGACGCCGGCGCCACCCTGGACGGCTGGGTGGGCGACGCGGCCATCTCCTTCCCCGTGGGGTCGCCGCTCGACGGCGACGCGGAGCTGATCGCGGCGACCGAGGCCGCGCTCGCGGCGGGCATCTCGGCCGCCCGGCCGGGCGGCAGGCTCGGCGACATCTCCGCCGCGATCGGCAAGATCGGCCGCGCGGGCGGCTACGGGATCTCCACCGACCTGGGCGGCCACGGCGTCGGCCGGACCATGCACGAGGACCCGCACATTCCCAACCGGGGCAAGGCCGGCCGCGGCCTGCGCCTGGTGCCCGGCCTGGTGCTGGCGATCGAGCCCTGGTTCATCGCGAGCGGCAGTGACGGCATCTACCTGGATGAGGACGGCTGGACGATCCGCACCGCCGACGGCAGCCGCGCCGCGCACGCCGAGCACACCATCGCGATCACCGCCGACGGCCCGGTGGTCCTTACCGCGGCCTCGCACTGAGAATCCGGC
>CAZORE010000089.1:9684-16218 GCA_964581815.1 uncultured Streptosporangiaceae bacterium
GGCGCGGTGGCCCGCCGGGCGGAGACGGCCAGGTAAGCGGCGAGGAGGGCGACGCAGGCGCACAGGGCGGCCGATGACCAGCCGAGCGCGGGGCGCAGCCCGACCGCCGCGCCGAGCAGGCCGACGGTGAAGCCGCTGCCGATCCGCATCCCGTTGGCGCCGACCCCGTACACGCCGATGACCTGGCCCTTCTTCTCGTTAGGCGCGCGCAGCTGGACGACGGTCTGGGTAATGGACATGGCCGCGAGGTTCGCGATGCCGCCGATGACGAGCAGTGGCGCCGCGATGAGGTAGTCGTGGCTGAGGGCGAAGAAGACGGTGCAGACACCGTAGACGAGGGTGGACCACAGCGCGGCGCGGACCGACAGCCTGATCCAGCCGGTGCCCTCGAGCAGGAGGCCGCCGAGGACGCCGCCCAGGCCGTTGGCGAATAGCAGCACGCCGTAGGCGGTGCCGGCGGAGATGCCCGTGGTGGTGGCGGCAATAGAGGGCATGACGGTGCCCATGGCGGCGCCGACGAAGAACGCGCCGAGGCCGGCCAGGATGATCATGACGGCGAGCACCCGGTCGCGCGAAACGTCGCGGAACACCCGGACCGCCGCGAGCAGGGTGACCCGCTCGGGCGCCACCACGCCGTCGCGGCTGTGCCCGGTGAACCTGGTGCGCGCCATCAGCACGGTCAGCGGCAGGTAGAAGGCGATGTTGACCCAGATGCCGCGCTCGGGGCCGAGGCCGAGCAGCAGCGCGGAGCCGACCACCGGGCCGCACAGCACGCCGAGGGACCGCGCGGTGGAGTTGAGCCTGATGGCGCTCGGCAGCTCGGCCGGGCCGACGAAGTCCTCGAGCATGAGCTGCTCCGGCGGCGCCCACAGCGCCCCGGCCATGCCGTGCAGTATCAGCAGGATGCAGGCGTTCCACACGGTCAGCGTCCCGGTGGCGAACAGGATGCCCCAGGTGAGCGACACGGCCATGAACAGGACCTGCGACGCCTGGATGAGCTTGCGGCAGTCGTAGCGGTCGGCGAGGCCGCCGAAGTAGGGGGACAGCAGCAGGAACGGCAGCCAGTGGCTGATCACCTCGAAGCCGGTGAGCGCGGGGGAGTGGAACCTCTGCCAGACCACCCAGTAGGTGATGACGTGCTCGATGTTGTCGGCCATCATGGCGAGGGCGGCGCCGCCCAGGTAGACCCGGCAGGTCGGGTTGCGCAGGGCTGCGAACTTAGCGGGCTGCGTTCCACTTTCCCCGCCTGCCCCGGCCGCCTGCGGGTCCGCCGGGACCAGGACGGCGACGTGCGTCGGCACGCCACAGGCAGCGCACATCGGTGTCGGCTCCAGCGGTGCTAGGGGGCGACGGTTTACGGCGCGGACTCGTCGGCCAGCAGGTCAGAAGGTCAGCACCAGGCGGCCGCGCACCCCGCCGGCGGCCAGCCGCCGGTGCGCCTCCGCGGCCGCGGACGCGGGCAGCACGTCGGCGACCCGCAGCGTCAGCACGCCTTCGTTCACCAGGTCGGCCAGCTCGCCGATGCGGTGGCCCTCGTGCAGGTGCTGGCCGACGAGCACCAGGTGGACGGTGATGTCCCGTTCCGTCTTCCCGTCCTCGGCGTGCCCCGCGTAAGGGCGGACGGCGACCAGCTGGCCGCCGTCGCGGACCGCGCCGATGACAGCGGGGCCGAGTAGCGCGGCGTCGATGACCGCGTCCACGCCGGCGGGGTACAGCTCCCTGACGGCCGCGGCCATCGCGTCGCCGCGCGGTACGACTTGACGGGCGCCGAACGACTCGATCAGCGGCACGTCGTCCGGCTTGGCGTCGCCGATCACCGTGAGGCCGAGGTGAGTACCGAGCTGGATCGCGTACTGCCCGACGATGCCGGCCGACCCGGTAACGGCCAGCGTCGACCCGGCGGGCAGCGCGAGCATGTCAAGCGCGGTGCGCACGGTCAGGCCGTTCATCGGCAGCGTCGCCGCCTCCGTCAGCGACCAGCCGTCGGGCACCTTCGCGAGCTGGTCCTCGGCCACCACCCGGTACTCCGCCTGCGCGCCGCCGCCTGCCACCATGGGGGCGACCGCGGCCATCACCCGGTCGCCCGCATGCCAGGACGGCGTGTCGGGGCCGGTTTCCTCGATGACGCCCGCGAGGTCCATGCCGGGGATGTACGGCGGCTCGACGCCAGGCGGCAGCGGCCGCCCGCCCTGCCGGAAGCCGAGGTCGGTGGGGTTCACGGTGGCCGCCGCGACCTTAACCAGAACCTGGCCCGGGCCGGGTGACGGCCTGGGCACCGTGACGATGCCGAGCACCGACGGGTCGCCGAACTCGGTGAAGCCAACCGCTCGCATATCGCTCATGATGTCGCTCCGCTAGTCGCTTGTAGGAGGGAAAGCAGCTCGTCGACGCCGCGCAGGTGCAGGTGCGGCCGCTTGGCGAGCGGCAGGTGGTCGTAGGCGTCCGGCCCGGCCAGGCCGGTCTGCACCGCGACGGCGAGCGCGCGGCCGCGGTGCGCCATCGGCACCTCGAGCAGCGGGTCGTCGCCGACCACGACGAGGTCTCGCGCGGTGACGCCGAGCCTGGTGGCCGCGGCCCGCAACGCGTCGAGCGACGGCTTGCCGGTGACCGTCAGGCGGCAGCCGGTGACCGACCGGATCATGGCGGAGATCGCCCGGGAGGTGCCGAGCGCCCGGCCGCCGGCCGCGGCGAAGAACGGCGTCTCGGACGCGGAGTACAGCGCCGCGCCCGACCAGACCGCGTGGCAGGCGGCCTCCAGGTGGGACATGGTGAACTCGCGGAACCAGCCGACAAGCACCGCGTCCACGTCGGCCGGCGCGTCCGACGGGCGGGTGTCCGGCGCGGCCTCGACCGGCGGCACCACCTCGATGCCGGCCGCGCGCAGCGGCCCGGTCAGCCCGTCGCCGCCAAGCACCATGACCCGCTTGTAGCCCCGCCTGGTGAACATGACGACCGCGCTGGACGCGGGCGTCATCATCTGGTCGTCGGGCACGTCAAGCCCGGCGTCCCGCAGCACCGCGGCGAAGTCCCCAGGCGTGCGGTTGCTCCCGTTGGTGAACACCACATATGGCAGCCCCTGGGCGCGGACCCAGCCCAACAGCTCGACCGCGCCAGGCAGCGGGGCGAGCCCGTGGTTGACCCGGTCGCCGAGCGCGAGGGTGCCGTCCATGTCGAAGATGAACCCGCGCGCGTCCCGCAGCCGGCGCAGCGCCTCATCGGAGATCCCGGTCGTGGATGACGCAGTGGTCACGAGGTTCCTTTCACCGGTTAACGCCCGTTGCCGCGCAGCGACAGCCGGAAGCCCGGCTTGTCCACCGTCAGCTCCCGTGCCGCGGGCCGATCCGCCAGGGACCGCAGCAACGTGAGCACCGGCACCAGGTCCGGGTTGTAGTGCGTGACCGCCGGCCCGGCGGCGACCATCGCGTCCACCTCCGCGGCCGGCATCCCGAAGCGCAGCAGCAGCTCCTCGTCGCTGATCCGGGTACCGAACCGCTGGCGCAGCTCGGCCACGGTCAGCGGCGGCGGCTCGTCGGCGAGCTCGGCCGCCCGCGGCCGGCCAAGCACCTTGTCGAGCACCCACGGCTGGATGGGCGCGGTCGGCTTGCCGAACGTGCCGAGCGCGTACCTGATCACCTGGTCGGGCACGTTGTCGTAGCGCTCGTTCCCCGCCTGCACGGACAGCAGGTTCGCCAGCGCCTGCCCGATCACCATCTGCGGGTAGGGCGTCACCATGATCGGGTAGCCGAGCTCCGCCCGGACCTGGGCGATCTCCGCCATGAGCGCGTCGAACCGGTCCGCGAGACCGATCTCACGCAGCTGCCGCCTGGTCGTCGACAGGGTCCCGCCGGCCAGCTGGTGGTCCATGAACGCCGAGTCGAAGGACCCGGGCTGGCCTGGCGGCAGTCCCTCCGCGGCGGCCAGCCGGTCGAAGTACCTGGCGACGGCGGCGAGCAGCCGGTCGTCGATGTCGACGGTGTGCCCGGAGGCGCGCAGGTTGGCGAGGAGCTGCTCGGCGTCCGGCAGCGACGACCCGTTGCCGAGGGCGCCGCAGCCGACCTGGAGCACGGGCACCCCAAGCGACGCGGCAGTCAGGCAGGTGAGCTGCGACAGGCCGAGCGTGGCGTGCGAGTGCAGCTCGAGCGGCTTGCCGCCGAGCGCCGCCTGCACGGCGGGGATCAGCGTCCGCGCCCGGTCCGGGGTCAGGATGCCCGCCGGGTCCTTGATGTAGGCGCGGTCGATGTCCGGGCAGTCCCGGTAGGCGGCGGCGATGCCCGCGTAGAAAGCGTCGTCGTGGACCGCCGAGATCGTGTAGGTCAGCGCGCCGATGACCTCGCGGCCGCCGGCCTTTTTCGCGATCCGCGCGGTGGCCCGCGACGCGTCCATGTCGTGCGACGGGTCGAGAACGACAAACCGGTCCATGCCGTTGTCCACCAGCTTCCGGTAGACAAGCTCGATGACCTCCGGGTGCGCGCGCTCCCAGGAGATGAACCGGAACCCGGTCCCGATGAACTGCAGCGGCGTGTCCGGCATCGCGGCCCGGCTGATCCGCAGCAGCGCCCACGGGTCCTCGCGGTGCCTGCGCACCGACATGCCCATCGCGGTCGAGGAGGAGTAGTCGAGCGCGCGGAACCCGACCCGCCCGAGCAGCGGGGCGATCGTCGCGATGTGCGCGGTCCGCAGCCCCGCCGCTCCCCAGAGCGACTGGTTTCCGTCCCGCAGCGACACGTCCACCAGCCGGATCTCAGCCATCGCCGCCGTCCCAGTTGCCGAGCCAGCGCGCCAGGTACCCCGTGTCGACGCCCCCGGCCGCGAACTCCGCGTCCGCGAGCAGCGCCCGGTGCAGGTCCAGGCTGGTGCTTACCCCGTCGATGCCACACCGCTCGAGCGCGCCCCGCAGCGTGCGGAGCGCCCCGTCGCGGTCACTGCCCCGCGCGATGACCTTGGCGAGCAGCGAGTCGTAGTACGGCGGCACGGTCGCCCCGGCCTGCAGGTGCGTGTCCACCCGCACGCCGGTACTGGCCTCCCCGCCCACCGTGCCATCCCCCCCGGCCGCCTTACGCGCGGGACTGGTGCCGGCCCTCAGCGTGGTGACGGGGAAGACGGTGCGGGTAACGGTTCCCGGGCTCGGGCGGAAGTCCCGCACCGGGTCCTCGGCGTTCAGCCGCACCTCGATGGCGTGGCCGTCGAACGTCACGTCCGCCTGCTTGAGCCGCAGCGGCCGCCCCTCGGCGATGGCGAGCTGCTCGGCGACGATGTCGATCCCGGTGACCGCCTCGGTGACCGGGTGCTCGACCTGGATGCGGGCGTTGACCTCGAGGAAGTAGAACTCTCCGCTGCTTGCTTTAGCCGAGT
Organism: uncultured Streptosporangiaceae bacterium; assembly: GCA_964581815.1. Lineage (GTDB taxonomy): Bacteria > Actinomycetota > Actinomycetes > Streptosporangiales > Streptosporangiaceae > Trebonia. The sequence goes on from CAZORE010000089.1 coordinate 15,037, forward strand.
CGGCGTCGACGAGGAACTCCACCGTGCCCGCGCCCCGGTAGCGCAGGTGCTCGCCGAGCGCGACCGCGGCGCCGCGCAGCCGTTCCCGCAGCTCGTCAACCAGCCCGGGGGCGGGGGCTTCCTCGATGAGCTTCTGGTACCGCCGCTGCACCGAGCAGTCCCGGTCACCGAGGTGGATGACGTGCGTGCCGTCCCCGAGCAGCTGCACCTCGACGTGCCGCCCGCGCTCGACGTACCGCTCCAGGTACACCCGCGGGTCGCCGAACGCGGCGCCGGCTTCCGCGCTCGCGAGCGCGACGGCCTCGGTAAGCCCGGCCGGGTCACGGACCACCCGCAGCCCGCGCCCGCCGCCGCCCCCGGCCGCCTTGACAAGCACCGGGTACCCGATCCGCTCCGCCAGCGCCGCCGGATCGCCGCCCCGCCCGTCGCCCGCGTCGCCCAGACGCGGCGTCTCCGGCGTCACGTGCCCGCCGGGGAGCACCGGCAGCCCGGCGGCGACCGCGTGCTCGCGGGCGGCCAGCTTGTCCCCGGTTGCCTCAAGCGTTTCGGGATCGGGGCCGATGAACACGATCCCGGCCGCCGCGCAGGCCCGGGCCAGCCGCGCGTTCTCCGACAGGAACCCGTACCCCGGGTGCACCGCGTCGGCGCCCACCGCGACGGCCGCGCGCACCACCGCGCCCACGTCCAGGTAGCTCGCCGTCGCCGGGCCAGGCCCGATGCGGATCACCTGGTCCGCGAGCCGCGCGGGCAGCGACTCCGCGTCCGCGTCCGACACGGTGAGCGCCGTCTCGATGCCAAGCCGCCGGCAGGTGCGGATTACCCGGACCGCGATCTCCCCCCGGTTGGCGACAAGCACCCGCCGCAGCACCCGCCGCCCGCTCACGTCCGAGCCCTACTCTCCGGATAACAGCAAGAAGCAATGATCCGTGCTGAGGCAGCCGAAGATAGTGGATAGATCTGCACACTCGGGTGTACTGAACTATCCACCATCATGGCGACAGCCGCCGCAGTGCCCATCCGTTTCAGATAACAGCAAGAAGCGCCGCCGCTCACCGAGCGGGCCAAAGATGGTGGACATTCGAGCACACTCGGATGTACCCAAATGTCCACCATCTTGCCCGGCCGCCGTCCCGCTGCCCACCAGGGCTGGATAACAGCAAGAAGCGCTTGCGCGGGCCTGGC
>CAZORE010000089.1:16318-29404 GCA_964581815.1 uncultured Streptosporangiaceae bacterium
GCTTGCGCGGGCCTGGCGTGCGCGGGCCTGGCGTGCGCGGGTTGACGGGGGCCGTGTCTCATCACTAGGCGGGCTCGATCAGCATGAGCGTCGTGCCGAGGGGGGCGAAGTCGCCGTTCTCCAGGGTGATCCGCGCCACCCGGCCGGCCGTTCCGGCATGGACAGGGTTCATCAGCTTCATCGTCTCCACGATCGCGACGACTGTGTCCGGTGTCACCGCGTCGCCGACCTCGACGAACGGGTCGGCGCCGGGGCGCGGCGCACGGTAGAACGTCCCGGGCAGCGGCGCCACGACCGTGGCCAGGCCATCGGCGACGGCCGGATGGCCCCCGTCCGCGGCGGGGCGCCCCGTGTCCGTGGCGGCCGCATTGCCGGTGCTGGCGTCCGCTGGCTCCGCAACGACGGTCGATGCGGCGAGGACGGTCGGCTGGGTGAGAACCTGGGACTCCTCGGTCCAGCCGGTTCCGCCGGGCGCGCGGCGCAGGGTGAGCCGGAAGCGGGACGTCTCCAGGTCGAGCGAGTCGTAGGGCAGCGAGTCGAGCAGGGCCAGGACGTCCGCGACGTCCTCGTTGGTCAGGTCCACGGTGTACTCCCGAGGTGAAGAGCTCCCCGCCTCGTCTCATACCCGGTGACCGGTTTCTGCACCTTTGCGCGCGAGGATGTCAAAGCGGCTTCCCGAACAGGGCGAGCACGTGGTCGGCGGCGCGCGGCTTGGGCGCGCCGGCGGGCGCCGACTCGCGGGCCGCCCACACGGTCTCCGGGCGGGACTGGAGCAGCACGATCCGCGCTTCCGGGTCGTCGTCGCCGTCGAGCACCGCCCACTCGATGTCCTGTGCCGTGCCGTAGTGTGCCTCCACCCGGCGGGCGGTCGCGGCGAGGGCACGGATCTCGTCGTCGGTCAGGCAGGGCGCGTCCCGTAGCCCGGCCGGCATGTCGTCCACCTCAACGTGGGGCGAAGCCACGCCCTCCTGCTCCGGGGGGTTGTAGCGGTGGATCTTGAGCTTGGGGGAGACGCGGCGGGTGGTGATCTCGCCGGTGATCTTGGAGATCGCCCAGGAGTCAGGCGTCACGTCACCGGAGACGAGCGCCGAGCCAAGGCCCCAGGTGCCCTCGATCGCGACCACCGAGCGGTCGCCGGTGACCGGGGACCTGGTGAACATCACCCCGGCGGCGCGCGGGGCGACCATCCGCTGCACCACGACCGCCATCGCCACGCCGGCCTCGGGCAGGGCGAGGCGGCGGCGGTAGGCGACCGACTCGTCGTTGTACAGCGACGCCCAGCAGCGGCGGACATGGTCGAGCACCGCGGCCGTGCCGGATATACCGAGGTAGGTGTCCTGCAGGCCGGCGAACGACGCCTCCGCGCTGTCCTCGACGGTCGCCGAGGAGCGCACCGCGACGTCGGGATCGCCGGGGCCGCCGGCGGCGAGCGCCGCGTACCCGGCCTCGATCGCGGCGACGACCTCACCCGGCAGCGGCGCGTCCGCGACAAGCGCGCGGAAGCGGCCCGCGGCGGCCGCGATCCCGGCCAGGTCGGCGGCGGACAGGGCCTCGATCCCCGCGCGCCGCGCGCCGTCGGAGTCGACCGCGGCCAGGGCCGTGGTGAACGCCCGGGTGGTGACGGCGAACCCGGGCGGGACGGTAACGCCCGCCCGGGACAGCTCGCCGAGTGACGCGGCCTTCCCGCCGACCAGACCGGCGTCGGCTGCGTCCGCAAGGGTGACGGTAAAAGCCACCGGCTCAGTCCGCCAGCACCCGGACCGTGCCACGGTCGCCGTCGACCCGGACCCGGTCCCCGGTCCTGATCCGCTTGGTCGCGTCGCCACACCCGACGACGGCGGGCATCCCGTACTCGCGGGCGACGATCGCCGCGTGCGACATCGAGCCGCCGATGTCGGAGACCGCCGCCTTGATCTTCGCGAACACCGGGGCCCAGGACGGCGCGGTGACCGGGACGACGAGGATCTCGCCCTCGCGCAGCTCGGCGATCTGCGCCACGTCGAACAGCACCCGGGCGGTGCCCTCGACCACGCCGGACGACGCGGCGACGCCGACCACCTCGTCGGGGTCCGGGTTCAGCCAGGACTCGATCCGCTCGCTGGTGATGCCCCACAGCATCCGCACCGCCGGGTCGTTCAGCGCCTCGGGCACCGGGCCGAGCGCCGCGGGCGGCGACCAGCCCTTGAGCACCTCGATCATCCGCTTCCGCTCGGTGATGAGCGGCTGGAAGTGCCGGGCGCCCAGCGGCGGCGTGCCGGCCGCCCAGGCGAGGGAGACGTCGGCGAGCGCCTGGTCGATCTCGGTGTGGTGCAGGTGGAACACGTCGTCGGTCTCGGCGAGCACGCCCTGCGCCGCCAGCAGGGCCCCGAACGCCTTCACCTTCTGGAAGAACCGGGTGGTGAACCAGTGCTCGCAGTAGAACTTGTGGTCCTCGACGAACGGGAACACCAGCCGGCACAGGCCGAGCATCTGGTCGAAGGCGGCCTTCTCGTCGTCCGTGCCGAGCAGGTCGCGGTACCCGCTGGCGATGCGCTCCCGCTCAGCGATGAGCTGCGCGGTCGGGCGCGGCGCGATGCCGCCGGCCCGCTCCGCGGCCACGTAGCCGGGCAGCGCGGCGAACGGCACGGTCAGGTCGTCGTTCCAGGACAGGTGGTGGTGGTAGAAGCCGTCGCCGGAGGAGACGTGGAACCACGGGTCGCGGGCCTTGCCGAAGGCGTCCAGCCACTGCGCGCCCGCCCCGCCGCGCGCCTCGAGCGCGGTGAGCACGTCGGCCCCGACGCACCCGTCGCTGAACAGGTCGTCCACGCCGAGCTCGACGGCGAGCCGGGCCAGTGCCTTGAGCTCGTCGTCCGGCCGGTACATGATCACGTCGATGCCGGCCACCATGCGGCCGATCGTCTGGTCGCTGATCTCCGGGAACGCCTGCTGGCAGAACTGGAAGAACACCACGTAGGCGCCGTAGCCGAGCATCAGCATCTCGGTGTGGTGGTGCCACATCTTGGAGTAGAGGGCGAGCACCCGGTGGAAGTTCTCCTGCAGGTAGTGGTTCTGCGCGACGCCGACCGCGCCGAATACCACGTCCGCTTGCTCCCACTCGGGCAGCTGTGGGACCTCAATCGACTCGATCTCGGCGATCAGCGCCCGCAGCCGGTCCTTCCAGCCCTCGTACAGGGAGTCCCAGTTCTCGAAGTAGTATCCGGCGCGCGGCCCGAACTCCGCCGCCCGCCGCTCGATTTCCGCCGGGTCGAGCACCGGGTTGGCGGTGATGTAGATCCGGCCGTTCACGATCCGGTGCTCGATGCCGAGCGTGGTCGGGAACACGAACAGCCGCGCCGTGTTAGCGCCGATCGCCTGGTAAGGCACTTCCCCGGTGATCGTGTCGAAGGCCGGCATCGGCTCGGGGAAGTGCATGGAGTTGTAGAACCAGAAGCGCTGATCGTCCTCCGGCTGGAAGCGGGTGAAGTACTGGTACATGGAGCGCCAGTTCTCCGCCCCGGGCACGTCGGCGATCTGCGAGGGCAGCGGGAAGCCTGCTTGTTCCGTCATTGGAACCACCTGGTCTCAAGCGATCATTTACATTTTGTAGTCATTCTGGGTGTGCGCGTAGTCGATGAACGCGTCCAGGGCGGACGGGTCGGCCATCGCGCTCGTGTTGGCGGCCTTCTCGAGCGGCACGCCCATCAGCAGCCTGCGGACCGGGACCTCGAGCTTCTTCCCGGTCAGCGTCGTCGGGATCATCGGCACCTGGATGAACTTGTCCGGGACGTGCCGCGGCGTGTACTCGCGGCGCAGCCGCGTCGTGATCTCGCCCACGATCTCGTCGTTGAGCGTCAGCCCGTCGGCCAGCTTGACGAACATCGGCATGAAGAAGTGCCCGCCCGGCAGGTCGAGGTTGACCACGATCGCGTCGTCGACCTCGGGGATGCCCTCGAGCACGTTGTAGATCTCGGCGGTGCCGATCCGCACCCCGAACCGGTTGAGCGTGGCGTCGGACCGGCCGAGCACGAAGGTGCCGCCCCGCGGCGTTACCTTGAAGAAGTCGCCTTGGCGCCAGATGCCCGGCCACTCGTCGAAGTAGGTGGCCTTGTACCTGGTCATGTTCTCGTCGTCGCCCCAGAACTTGACCGGCATTGACGGCATCGGCTTGGTGATCACCATCTCGCCGACCTCGTCCACCACCGGCTCGCCCGCGGGGTTGAACGCGTACGCCGCGACGCCCAGACTGCGGTGCTGGTGCTCGCCCGCGTAGGTGGGCAGCGTCGGCGACCCGCCGGTGAAGCCGGTGCACACGTCGGTGCCGCCGGAGCCCACGTGCAGCCACAGGTCGCGCTTGACGTTCCGGTAGAACCAGGCGTACACCTCGGGCGACACCGGGGACCCGGCCAGCATCACGCACTGCAGGGCGGACAGGTCGTACTTGTCCTTGGGCACCACGCCGCGCTTGGCGAGCATGTCCGCGTACGCGGGCGACCCGCCGAACAGCGTCACCTTCGCCTGCGCGGCCATCCGCCACAGCGCGTCCGGCTCCGGGTAGCCGGGGTTGCCGTCGTAGAGCAGCGGCTTCACCCCGAGCACCAGCGAGCTGACCATGAAGTTCCACATCATCCACCCGGTGGTGGTGTAGAAGAACAGCACGTCACCGCGGTTGAGGTTCATGTTCAGCCGCTGCAGCTTGAGCTGCTCGAGCAGGATGCCGCCGTGGCTGTGCGTGATGGCCTTGGGCAGTCCGGTGGTGCCGCTTGAGAACAAGATCCACAGCGGCATACCGAACGGGCCGTGGTGATACCTGAACTCCTCCCGTGTTACCGCGGGACCCTCGAGAAGCTCGTCCCACAGCTCGGCCCCGCCGGCCGGGGAGGGGATGTCGCCGAACGGCAGGTAGATGACGTGCTCGAGCGAGTCGAGGTCGTCGATGATCGCCCGCAGCTCGCCGGAGCGGTCGTACGCCTTGCCGTTGTACATGTAGCCGCCGGTGCAGATCAGCACCCGCGGCTGCAGCTGGCGGAACCGGTCAAGCACCCCGCGCCAGCCGAAGTCGGGGGACACGCTCGTCCAGATCGCCCCGATGGACGTGGTGGCGAGCATCGCGATGACGGCCTCGGGGATGTTCGGCAGCGTCGAGGCGACCCGGTCGCCGGGCTGGACGCCGAGCTCACGCAGCCGGGTGGCCAGGGCGCGTACCTTCGGCCCGAACTCGTCCCAGTACACCGGCGTGACCGGGACCGTCTCGGAATGGAAGTACAGCGCGACCTCGCCGGGCGCCTCGGTGCGCATCACGTTCTGCGCGTAGTTGAGCCGGGCGCCGGGGAACCACTCCGCCCCGGGCATGCCGCTGTCGCCGAGGGCCGCGGCCGGCGGCTGCTCGGCGATGATGTCGTTGTAGTCCCAGATCGCCTGCCAGAACGCGGCGGTCTCGGTGACCGACCACTGCCACAGGTCCGGGTAGTGCGTGAACTCCAGGCCGCGGGTGTCCTTCAGCCAGCTCATGAACGCGGTCATGTTAGCGCTGGCCACCCGCTGCGGGGTGGGCGTCCAGAGCAGGTCGCCCGCGCGCACCGGCCCGGTCACCGGGTCGCCGGCGGACAAGTCCATGGGCACGCGAAGAGAATCGGCGGCGTCGTTCACATCGCAGAGGTTCGCATAACGGACCGCAGGTCGGCAATGGGAACCCGGACTAGTTAGTGAGTATTGATCTTAGGGTCGGGGCACAGGCGTTCACCCGGTCCCCCCGGTAGCGCTACCGGTACCCGGCGGCGGAGACTGGGAACCGGGGCCCAGGGACAGCGACGATCAGGTTTCCTGATTATTCTTGTTCGCGGGGACTCGCTCGCGCCACCGGCCGACGTCGTGGCGGGCAACATATTCGATGCGGTGTTCGACGGCTAGGAGCTTGGAATGCGGACTGAATCGCTGGCCGCTATCGATGTCCACGTGCACATCGAGATTGACGGTCATGGCCATCTCTCCCTGGATGACGAGCTGATGGAGGCGTCCGCCAAGTACTTCAGGGCCGACCATGACCGTACGCCGACCCTTGAGCAGATCGCCGACTTGTACCGGTCGCTGAGCATGGCGGCCGTCGTGTTCACGGTGGACGCGGCGACGGCGACCGGGCACCCGGCGATTTCCAGCGAGGAGATCGCGGCGAAGGCGGCGGCGCACTCAGACGTGCTGATCCCGTTCGGCTCGGTCGACCCGCGGCGCGCGGACGCCGTCGAGCGCGCCCGCTCGCTGGTCGCCGACCACGGGGTGAAAGGCTTTAAGTTCCACCCGTCGCTGCAGGCATTCGCGCCGAACGACATCGCGTTCTACCCGCTGTGGGAAGCGATCGAGTCGCTTCGAGTGCCGGCGCTGTTCCACACCGGCCAGACCGGGATCGGCGCCGGCCTGCCCGGGGGCCGCGGCATCAAGCTGCGGCTGTCCGACCCGATGCTCGTCGACGACGTGGCGGCGGACTTTCCCGGGCTCACCCTGATCCTCGCGCACCCGTCGGTGCCGTGGGCGGCGTCGTCGATCTCCATCGCGACGCACAAGGCGAACGCGTACATCGACCTGTCCGGCTGGTCACCGAAGTACTTCCCCGCCGACCTGGTCCGCGCGGCCAACTCCTACCTGCAGGACAAGGTGCTGTTCGGCACCGACTATCCGCTGCTCACCCCGGAGCGCTGGCTCAAGGACTTCGACGCGCTTGACTTCAAGCCCGAAGCGAAGGCGAAGATACTGAAAGCGAACGCGGTCAAGGTGCTCGGCCTAGAATAAAGAAATGAAAATCATGCCTTCACGTGGTGAATGTAAAGAATGTAAGAAATGTAAGCGATGTAAGCGATTGAAAAATAAAAATAAGATTTAAATTGTCGTGCCGCTAGTGCCGCTGATGTTTTCTTGAGTTACATTCCAGCCTGGAGCGTGACCAAGTGAGCATAGTGAGGTGCTTATGCGGCAATTGATCAGGACGGCCGTCATCGCCGGCGCGCTTGTGGCTGGCGGGCTGGCGGCGGTGCCCGCGGGCACCGCGCTCGCAGCGCCCGCCAGCGTGGCGCAGCCGGCGGCGAGCCCGGCCGCGAGCCTGTGCGCGGACGCTGTGACCGCGGCATTCGGGCCCAACGTCTGCGTTTTCACACCCGCGATGACCCAGGCGGCGATCCAGGCCGACCTGAACAACATCGCCGCCCAGCAGGTTCCCCTGTCGGCCCAGTTCAACAACGACGGCTACGCTGTCCTCTTCGAGCCCGGTACCTACGGTTCGGCCGCGTCGCCGCTGGTCTTCGAGGTCGGCTACTACACCGAGGTGGCCGGACTAGGCGCCGTTCCTCAGGACACGACCATCAACGGCCAGATCGAGGTCTTCCCCAACGCGCTTGACTCCGCGACCCAGGGGTCGGGCGCGAACTGCTTTATCGCGACCGGCCAAACGTGCTACTGGGCCAACTCCACCGTCAACTTCTGGCGGTCGATGTCCAACCTCACGCTCAACGTCATGGACACGGCCAACAACTACGTGCCCCAGCCGATCACTCAGCTGCCGCCCATCGGCGCCAACGCCGACTGCTACGGAGGCTCGACGGACATGTGGTCGGTGTCGCAGGCGACGCCGGTCCGCAGCATGATCATCAACGGCAACCTTAACTTCCAGGCCTTCTGCTCGGAGACGAACTTCCAGTCCAATGACTTCGCCAGCGGTAGCTACGTCGCCAACAGCGAGATCAACGGCCAGCTCGACTGGTCGGGCAACCAGCAGGGCATAGCGCGCAACAGCGACTTCCAGAGCGCCGCCGGCTTCGTCTGGGACTACGTCTATTCCGGCGACGGCTGCCCGCCGGGCTACACCCCGGCGCCGGGCAGCGCATGCTCGCCCAACCAGGACGCTTTCGGCAGCAGCCCGGCCGGGACGGAGGGCGTCATCGGCGTCAACCAGGTCACGGCGCTGGCGCAGAGCCCGGTCAGCGAGGAGAAGCCGTTCCTCTACACCGACTCGAGCGGGAAGTTCAACGTCTTCGTGCCGTCGGTCCAGCAGAACTCCAGCGGCCCGAACTTCCTGAGCGGCTCGGAGGCCGGCTCCTCGCGGCCGCTGTCGTCCTTCTTCGTGGCGAACCCGAGCACGCCGGTCGCGGCGATCAACCTGGCGCTGCTGGCCGGGAAGAACCTCGTGCTGACGCCGGGCGTCTACGACCTGTCCGCGCCGATCGTCGTCGAACGCCCGAACACGGTGGTCCTCGGCCTCGGCTTCGCCACGCTGGTGCCCCAGCACGGCAACGCGGCGCTCATCGCGCTGCCCAACGTCGGGGTGAAGATCTCCGGGCTCATCGTCGACGCGGGCCCGGTGAACTCTCCGGTGCTGGTCTCGGTGGGCCTCCCCGGCCTGACGGCTGGCACCGCCGCCAACCCTGACACGGTCCAGGACGTGTTCTTCCGCATCGGCGGGGCCGAGACCACTCCGGTATCGGCCACGGTCAGCCTGCTCGACAACGCGTCGCACTCGATCATCGACGACGTGTGGGCGTGGCGAGCCGACCATGGCGCCAACGCGTCCGTGACCGGCCCGCAAGGCCAGGTGGGGGCGGGCTGGACCTTTAACCGGGGCGACACCGGCGTGGTCGTCAACGGCGACAACGTCACGGCGTACGGCCTGGCGGTCGAGCACTACCAGAAGACCGAGGTTATCTGGAACGGCCAGGGCGGCACGAACATCTTCTTCCAGAACGAGCTGCCGTACGATCCCCCCAGTCAGGCGGCCTGGAATAAGTCGGCGACCCAGCTCGGCTACCCGGCGTTCGCGGTCAGCCCGAACGTCACGTCCTTCAATGGGTACGGGATGGCCAGCTACGTCGTGTTCATCTACACCAATGCCACCCTGTGGGACTCCATGGCCTACCAGGCGCCCAACAAGCCGGGCGTTAAGTTCACCGATGCCGGGGACCTGTTCATCTCCAGCACGTGCTCGGTGAACGGCACCTGCCCGACGCCGAGCCAGTCGGGAGGCCTGCAGTCAGTCATCGACGGTGCCGGCGGCTCGGCCACCGATGCCAACCCGACGACGATGGTGGACGTCGATTCGTACGCGAATGGAGTCGCCACTCTTCCTTGACCTGATGGCCCGCGCCAGCACTCCCGCGCCGGGAGTGCTGGCGCCCCGGGCGGGCGGTAGCGAGGCCGGGGCAGGCCTGGTCCCCGGCCTCGCGCGCTGTCCGGATTCCGGGATAGGGTCAGCGCATGCTGCGCGGTGAGCTCACGGTGCTGCGGGCGCGGACCGAGGAAGACGCCCGGACCCTGCACGCCGACCTGTACGAGGACGTGGCCACCTGGGTGCAGTCCGACACGCGGCCGTGGGTGCCCATCCCGTTCGGCTCGTTGTCACCGTACTGGCCGCTCGAGGCCGCGCCGTCCCCCACGGACCCCGACGTCTTCGCGGTGACCGAGCTGGCGAGCGGCGAGCTCGCGGGCGAGGGGGTGCTGTGGAGCATCGACCTGCATAACCGGTCCGCGCACGCCGGGATCGCGCTTCGCCCGGCGTTCCGCGGCCGTGGTCTCGGCACCGACGTCGTGCGGGTGCTGTGCCGCTACGGGTTCAACGTCCGCGGGCTGCGCCGGATGCAACTGGAGACCCTGGCCGACAACGCCGCGATGATCGCCGTGGCCGAGCGCCTCGGCTTCACCCGTGAGGGAACGATGCGAAGTGCCTCGTGGGTGAACGGCCGGTGGGCGGACGACGTCATCTTCGGAATGCTCGACACCGAGTTCAGCGGGTGAGTTTTCGCCTCACGGTGCAGATCATCCACAGACCCGCATGCTTATGCACAGCACGTTGCGCAGCTCAGCGCGGCCGTCGCCGCCGGATTCACACAGGTAATCCCCACCCTTTACCACAGGCGCGCCGGCGTTGCGCACACCCTTGCCCACACCCCCTGTGGAAAACCGCGATCGGCCGCCTCCGTTCGGCGGCCGCATTGATTTTGATCGAACTGTAATGCGATCGTGGTTGCCGAAAATTCTCTAATATGTTATACTGTTCTAACTCTTGGCTAAGCTCGGCTGGCATGGAAACCAGTTCTGCCGTACCCGGTCAGCCGAGCCGCTCCGCGCTGACCGCCGCGGCCGCGCGGGCCGCGCACCTGATCGTGGACGATCAGCCGACGATCTTCGCGGACACGCTGGCCGCCGCCCTGCTCGGCGAGCGGGCGGAGGAGCTCATCGCTTACCACGAGCGGCACGGCACGCACCCGGTGCTAGTCGGCGCGCGGGTCCAGGTCACCTGCCGCGGCCGGTACGCGGAGGACGCGCTGGCCCGGGCCGTCAGGGCCGGCGTCACCCAGTACGTGCTGCTCGGCGCGGGCCTCGACTCGTTCGGCTACCGGGACGGTCCGCTGGCCGGGCGGGTGCGCGTGTTCGAGGTGGATCACCCGGCCAGCCAGGAGTTCAAGCGCGCGGCCCTGGCCGCCGCCCGGGTCGAGGTCCCGGACAGCGTCCGCTACGTGCCCGCCGACCTGGCCCGCGACCCTCTTATCCAGTGCCTGGCGGCCGCCGGGTTCGACGCCTCGGCCCCGGCCATGATCGCCTGGCTCGGCGTCACGATGTACCTGACGGCGCAGGCCGTCGCCGAGACCCTCGCCGCGGTCGCCCGGCTTGCCCCGGGCACCGAGCTGATCGCCGACTACCTGCTGCCCGAGGGCGCGCGGGACGAGGCGGGCGCGCTGTACGGCGCGCTCGTCGCCCAGGCGTCCGCCGAGCAGGGCGAGCCGTGGCGGTCGTACTTCACGCCGGACCAGATGGCGGACCTCGCGGGCCGGGCCGGCTTCGGCGCGGTGCGCGCCGTCAGCCAGCGGGATACCATCCCGGCGGCGCTGTGGCAGCGGGCGGACTCGCTGTGCCCGGCCAGGCTCGCGGTGCTGTTTCACGGCACCGTCCAGCCCGGCTGACCACGGGCGCCGGCGGCCGGCGGTCCGTGGCCGCGGGGCCGTCCTGGACGGCCCCGTCACTCCCTCGACAGCGTGCGGGGGAGCCCGAAGCGGGCGAGCAGCCCGTGGTCGCCGAACCGGGTGAGCGCGCTGACCTGGTCGCCGCGCAGCGTGAGGACCATGAGGCTGCCGGCCCGCCAGAGCGGCGCGCACGGGTCGGGAAGGTAGTAGACCAGCGCGGGCTGGCCGTTGGCCCGGGTGCGGACGATCTTGAGCTGCTGGCCCCAGAAGGAGCGCCCGCCGAGGAAGTCGGCGATCGCCTGCGGCCCGCGGAACTCCAGCGGCTCTGGCGGCATGGTGAGCCTGGCGTCCGCGGTCAGCAGGGCCACCAGCCGGCCGACGTCAAAGTGCTCGAGCGCGTCGACGAAGCGGTCGACCACCGCGGTCTCGGCCGGTGACTTAGGCAGCGGCACGTCGCGGATGTCCCGGCCGGCCCGCAGGCCAGCCCGGGCCCGGATGAGCGCGCTGTTGACCGCCGCCTGGCTGGTGCCAAGGATGTCGGCGGCCTCGGCCGCCGGGAAGCCGAGCACGTCGCGCAGCACCAGGACCGCTCGCTGCTGAGGCGGCAGGTGCTGCAGGCCCGCCACGAACGACAGCGCGATCGACTCCCGCGCGTCGTACCTGGCCTCGGGGCCGGGGGGCACGTCGCCGAGCAGCACTTCCGGGTAAGGCTCAAGCCACCACGGGTAATCCGACCCCGCCAGTTCCGTACCGCCCGGGCCCTGGTCGGACAGGCCGGCGGGCAGCGGCCTGCGGGACTCGCCGCGCAGGAAGTTGAGGCAGCGGTTGGTGGTGATCCGGTACAGCCAGGCCCGCAGCGAGCGGCCGTCGAATTGGCCGATCGCGCGCCACGCGGCCAACAGAGCCTCCTGAAGCATGTCTTCGGCGTCGTGGAACGAGCCGAGTGTCCGGTAACAGTGCGCGAGCAACTCGCCCCGGTAGGGCTCGATGAGCTCGCGGAACGCCTCGCCGTCGCCCGCCTGGGCGCGGGCGAGGGTTGCCTCGGTCATGGCAGGGCGGTCCTTTCGCCTCGTCGCACGGAAAACGCCTACTGAAAGGTGCAACACCGGCGGCGGCGTGAATTCATCGGTGAACGCCTCCGCCGGCCGGGGCTTCACCTGGTGAAGACAGGAAAACCATCCAGGAATGATCGGAGCTCACATGTCCTTCACCCCCACTTCCATCGTCGGCGCGACCGCGCTGGTCACCGGGGCCAGCCGGGGCTTCGGCCGGAGCATCGCCATGTCGCTGAGCCAGGCCGGCGCGCGGGTCGTCGGGGTCGCCCGCGACAAGGACCAGCTCAGCCAGTTGCGTGAGGAACTCGGCGACTCGTTCACTGGCGTGACCGCGGACGCGGCCGCGCCGGAGACCGCCGGCCGGCTCATCGATGCCTACCGGCCCGCCATCCTGGTGCTCAACGCGGGCGCCGCCCCGCTGTCCCGGCCACTGCACCAGCACACCTGGCAGACCTTCAGCAGGAACTGGGAGGTTGACGTGCAGCACGCGTTCCGCTGGGTCCGTGAGGCACTGCTGAGCCCGCTCGACCCGGCCAGCCGGGTCATCACGGTGTCCAGCGGTGCCGCCCTGCGGGGGTCACCGCTGTCCGGCGGCTACGCCGGAGCCAAGGCCGCGATCAGGTTCCTCACGGCCTACGCCGCGGATGAGTCTGAGCGGGCGGCGCTCGGCATCAGGTTCTGCTGCGTCTTGCCGCAGCTGACTTCCGCGACCGCGCTCGGCTCGGCCGCCGTCGCCGCCTACGCCGCCAGGGCGGGCATGACCGTCGCCGACTACCTGAGTGCGGCCGGCCCGGCCCTCACCACTGAGCAGGTCGGCGCGGCGGTCACCGGCCTGGTCACCGACGCCGGTTATGACAAGGGCGCCTACCTGCTCACCGCGGCGGGCCTGGCTCCGGCGCCCTGAGCGGCACCCCCGCCGGCGCCTTTGACACTTACGGGCGCCGGCGGTCGCGGCGGGGCGTCCGTGACGGCCGCGGCGCGCCCGGCGGACCGAGAGGAAGCGGCGACGGCGGCTTCACCTCGCCGAGCCGCAGGTAGGTCACCAGCCGCTGGGCGCCGCGCCCGGACAGGCTGGCCAGGACCCGCTGCAGCTCCTCGACGTCGCGGGCCACCACGGA
>CAZORE010000090.1:0-28816 GCA_964581815.1 uncultured Streptosporangiaceae bacterium
GAATTGCGTAAGCGTGCCGGCCAGCCGAGCTACTCCACCCTGGAACGGCTGAGCGGGCACCGGCTCAAGCGCGCGACCATGAGCGATGTTCTCAACGGCAACCGGGTAAAGGTGCCCGACTGGCGATTCATTCATGAGTTCCTGACCGCGTGCCAGGCTGCCGCCGTGGAAAACGGGCTCGAGGTCGATCAACTCGGGACGGTCGCCGATTGGAAGCGTCACTGGGACGGTGCGGTTAGCGGTGTTATCGACGTGCGTTTCCCCGGGCATGGCGGCCAGCAGCCCAGCGCGGCGGGGCAAATCCCGGAACCCAAGGAGAATGGGCGGGGCGATGCGGCTGCGGCGGCTGACTCGTCGTCGGCGGATTCCGGATCCGGCACGGCTCGGCCGGCACTCTGGGGACGGGTGCCGCCGCGACTGCCCGACTTCGTCGGGCGCGGGGGCTGGCTCACGGCACTCCGCCAGGCCCTAGCCAGGGATGACCGGATCGGCCTTGTCGCGGTCCAAGGTCTGCCGGGAGTCGGGAAGACCCAGCTCGCCGTCGAGTATGCCACCCGGTACGCGCATGAGTACGACCTGGTGTGGTGGGTGCCCGCCGGCGACGTCAACGATGCCCATCGTTCCATGACCGACCTGGCGGTCCGGGTGGTAGGTCCCGATGGGACAGGAGAATCGGCGGGCAGAGACTACACCGAACTGTTCGACGTCCTGCGGCGGCACCAGCGCTTCGGTCGCTGGCTGCTGATCTTCGACGGCGCGGGCGAACCCGAGGACGTCAAGGAATTCATACCTCCGTTGCCAGGTGACGTGCTAATCACGACCAGGAGCACCCGCTGGGAGGCTTCGGGGGAACTGCTCGAACTTGATGTTTTCGACCGAAAGGAAAGCATTGAGTTCCTGCGGCGCAGGATGTCGAAGGCTTCTCAGGTCGTGGCGCACCAACTGGCTGATGGCGTCGGTGACCTTCCCCTGCTCCTAGCGCACGCTGCCGAGTCGCACATCGCGGTCGACGCCTACCTGGCCCGGCTCAACTCCGATCCGCTGCCGATGCTCGCCGACCATCCCGCGGATTACCATTCGACGATCAGAAATGTCTGGCAGACAGCTATCGGCCAGTTGCGTGCTGATGCCCCCGACGCCTTTGCCTTGCTGTGCTGCCTGGCCTCCTTCGGGACCGAACCGGTTCCGCGTGACGCCCTTGAGCGAGGTGGCTTCCTCCCGGACGTCTCGATTCACAGCCTGTTGCGCAACTCCATCCGGGTCGCCGGGGCGATCGGCAGACTGCGGCGCGCGGGCCTGCTGCGGGTAAGCCTCGGGACGCGGAGCCTGGCCGTGCACCGGGTCACCCGCTCCATCGTGCGGGCCCTGGCCGCCGGGGCAGGCTCCGGGGAGCGGTCCCGGCACGACGTCCACCTGCTCTTGGCCGCAGCGGACCCGCGTACCCCGGACGACCCCACCAGCTGGCAGAGCTATGAACCGCTCCACGCCCACGCGATCGCCTCCGGAGCGGTCACCTGTCGGCAGGAACTGGTCCGGGAGTTCGTCGTCAACCTGACCCGCTATCTGACCGCAGCAGGGGACACTCGCAATGCGATTGCCCTAGCGGACGAGGCGACCGCGCACTGGGACAAGGACGCGGTCGAGAACGGCGCGACAGGCTCTGGCTCCCGCGTGATGTTGCACGCGGCGAAGGCCGGGACTTTGCTCGTTCAGGGCTCGTGGGCGGAGGCGTTCCAGCTCTGCAGGGCGACCATGGACGAGATGCGCGCGGACCCCGACCGATGGGCAGCGAACATCATCGAACTGGAGGGCATGACGGGCGCGCGGCACCGGATCGCCGGGAACTTCGCGGCGGCCATGGCCGCTGACCGAGATAACGTGGGGGCACATGCCGCCGAGTTCGGCAGCGACGATCCCCGCACGTTCAGCGTACTGCACAGCCTCATCACAGGCCTGGCCCTCAGCGGCGCGGCCGTGGCGGCCAGTACCGAGGCCCGTGAACTGCACCGCAATTGCCTGGCGTTCTACGGCGATGCGAGCCATCCCGCCGTGCTCGCCGCGAGCGGCGTCGTTGGCCGCTGTCAGTGGCTAGCTGGCGATTACGGCGGAGCCGCCAGGACAGCGGCCGAAGTCGGCAGTGGCTACGCCGCTCTTCCTCACCACCACATGCTTGACGAAAACCATCCATGGCGGCTCGGCCACCAGACCGACCACGTGATCATCCGGCGCGATAACAACCCCACCGCCGCTGATGTTCGCGTTCTCGCCGACGACGCGCATGAGCTTCGCCGTCGCTGCTGGCGGACGCGTGGCGCGGATCACCCGCAGACGCTCGCGTCGACCGTCGTCCTGGCCAGCATCCTCCGCCGCATCGATGGCCGGAAAGATGAAGCTGTGCGGCTGCTCGAGGAGGCCGAACGCCGCTACCAGTCTGCTCTCCCGAACCATCCCTATGTATATGCGTGTGGCGCGTACCTCGCCGCCGTGCGCTCCCAGGCAACCAACGGCAGTCCGCAACCGGTCGCCGCTCAGTCAGTCCGGGTCATCCAGGACTTGACCGGCCGGCTGGCCGATTCGGTCGGAGCCGCTCACCCGCTCTCGCTCACCGCCCGCAGTGCCCTGGCCAACACCCTGGCCCGTGCCGGAGATTTCGGCGCGGCAGTCAGGCACGGGCAGGAAGCGGCAGCCGGCTTCCGCATCCTCCTCGGCCCAGGCCATCCGCTCGCGCTGACTGCCGAAGCGAATGCCGGGATCAGCCTGTCCGCCCTGTCCTCGGGGGCACTCCTCCTCACCAACCTGGCGGACATCGACTTCACCCCCCTCCCGTTGTGACGCGCCTACGCCCTTGTTCCGCGGTAGGCGCCGGCCCGGCCCGTAACAAGGTAGTCAGGCGGTCGACGCGTTCGATCGTGATGACGGCCTCGTCGACCACGTACATGACGCGGTAGTCGCCGGCCCGCAGGCGGTGGTAGCGGCCGCGGTGGAATCCGGCCGGCGGGCCGGGAAAGGGGTCGTCGGCCAGGGCCGCGATGGCGGTGCCGAGGGCGCGGAGGCCGTGCTGGTCGAGCAGGTAACGGCGGGCGGACGCCATGGCGGCGGGCGTCCACTCGATGTTCACCGGCTGGGCAGTTCGGTCCTCAGTGACCGAGGAGCTCGGCCATGACCTCGGCGTGCGGGCGGGCACCCGGGCGGCCGGCGCGGGCCCACTCGTCGTGGCCGGCCAGCGTGGCCTTGATCTCGGCGTCCTCGCGTACCTCGGCGGTGGCGAGCTGTTCCACGGCGCGCAGGCGGCGCAGGTCGGCGAGGGGGACGATGGCGGCGGCCTCGCCGCCGAGGTGGATGACCTCGTACGGCTGGTTGCTGTCGACTGGCTGCGCGCTCATGATGTGTACCGTACGGCATCGCGGGCGCCGGGTCCGGCATTCAAGCCGCGCGCCGCCCGCGCTCCTTATCGCGATTTATCAGGCGCTGCCGGTGACCGAAGGACCGCCGCGACCCGTGAGCGGACAGCCGAAGAGCCTGCCTGCCGTCGGCCCCCTGGCGCGCTGGGGGTGCCGGGGCAAGCAGGCCCGGTCCTGGCGGGTCAGCTCTTGGTGGTCGTGGTGTCCGAGCTGCCGGAGTCGCCGCTGAACAGGTCGTGCACGACCTTGCGCGCGCTCTCCTCGGCCTTCTTGACGGACTCGCGCTGGCGCAGGTCGGCCAGGGCGCTCTCCGCCTTCTTGGCGGCGTCGCTGGTGCGCAGGTCGCGCAGGGCCGCCTCGGCCTTCTTGGCCGCGTCGCTGGCGCGCAGGTCGCTCAGCTTGCTCGCGGCGCGCTGGCCGCGCTCGCTCTGCCGGAAGTCCTGCATCCGGCTCGCCGCCCGGTGCACGTGCTCCGCCGCGCTGCGGCGCCTGCCCGCGGTGCCATCGGCGCGCCGCCGCCGAGCGGACTTGGCGCTCGAGGTCCACCACTCGTTCAGCCGTGCGGCGAACTCCTTGAGCCGGCGGTCGATGTCGCTCATGCCTACCTCCAGATGCCTGGCTTCCCAAGACGGGACGGCCGGGTGGGACCGTCCCGCACGTACAACAAGATATGTCGCGTTTTAGTCCTCGTCCACTCGGGGCCGCGGCCGCAGACGCGAGTGTGACCAGCGGAACATTGCGCGAAGCCATGCCCTCGTTGATCGTCAGAGTTGGAAGTGATTGATTTCCGGATCCATCCGCCTCGTAACCGAATGGTGTCATGCCCGCAGAACGCGCGTCGGTGCCCAGTTCCTCCGGTATCCCTACCCACACTCGGCGCGCTATTCCCCTGGATGCGGCCAATTCGCCCGGACGAGGGGGCCTGCGGCTCATGCTCATCCTGGTGGCGTCGTTCATGGTAGTGCTCGATTTCACGATAGTGAATATCGCGCTCCCGTCGATCGAGCATGACTTCGGACTGGGGACCTCGGCTGTCCAGTGGGTGGTCACCGGGTACGCGATCGCCTTCAGCGGGCTGCTCATCCTCGGCGGCCGGGCCGCCGACCTGCTCGGCCGCCGCCGCACGTTCGTGGCCGGCCTCGTCGTCTTCTCGCTCGCCTCGCTGGCCGGCGGGCTGGCCGGCGACCCGGTGCTGCTCGTCGCCGCCCGGGTGGTGCAGGGGGCGGGCGCGGCCCTGGTGGCCCCGTCCGCGCTGTCCCTGATCACCACGAGCTTCCCGCCCGGGCCGCGGCGCACCCGGGCGATCGGGCTCTACGGGTGCATGGCCTCGGTCGGCTTCGTGTCTGGCCAGGTGCTCGGCGGCGTGCTGGTGGAGTGGACGAGCTGGCGGGCGGTGTTCCTGGTCAACGTCCCGGTCGGGCTCGCCGCCGCGCTGCTCGCGCCGCGGGTGATCACCGTGCCCGCCGCGAACACGGCGCCCGCGGAACACACCGGGCGCAGGCGGCCTGACGTGCGCGGGGCGGTGCTCATCACCGCGGCGGTCGCGCTCGCGGTGTTCTGCATCTCCCAGGGCAACGTGCTCGGCTGGACGTCGCCGCTCGTGCTCGGGGCGGCGGTGGCCGCGGCCTGCGCTGCCGCGTCCTTCGTCGCCGCCGAGACGCGCCACCCGGCGCCGCTGGTCAGGCCGCGGCTGCTGCTGCGCCCCGGGCTGCGCGACGGCGCTATGCTCGCCTTCCTGCTCGGCGTGTGGAACGGCGGCGAGCTGCTCGTGCTCTCGCTTTACCTGCAGCAAACCCTGCGCTTCTCCCCGCTCGCCACCGGGCTGATCATCGCGCCGCAGGGCCTGGCGGGGTTCACCATGGGCTTCCTCGGCCCGCGGCTGGCCGGCCGGCTTGGCGTGCGCCGGGTGCTCGTGCTCGCGGCCGCGGCCGCGACGATCGGCTTCGCCGTGCTCACCCGGCTGCCCGCCGCGGGGTACAGCCCGCTGCTGATCGTGGTGGTGCTGGTCGGGGCCGGCGGCGCGGGCACCGCGTTCGGCTCCATCTTGCTGGCCAGCCGCGAGCTCGCCGACGACGACCAGGGCCTAGCCGGCGGCGTGATCAACACCAGCCGCCAGGTCGGCGCGGCGGTGGGGGCCGCGCTGCTGCCCGCCGTCGCCGACGCGGTGCGCGGCGTCTCCGGCGACCGGGCCGCGATGCTCGCGGCCACCGCGGTGGCGCTGGCCGCCACGGCGGTGGCCTGGCGCGCGGCCCGCCAGGCCGGAGCCGTCGCCGACGCCGCGATCAGCTCCGCCTAGGCGGCCGACGCTACTTGACCGTCTGCTTGACGGTGAGCTGGCCGTTGCGCATCGTGCCGAGCCGCTGGGCGCGGCGGGCGACGCTGCTGTCGTGGGTGACCATGATCATCGTCAGCCCGTTGTCCTGCCAGAGCTTCTCCAGTAGCCCGATGATCTCGTCCCTGGTGTCCTCGTCGAGGTTGCCTGTCGGCTCGTCGGCGAGCAGCACCTTGGGCTCCTTCACCAGCGCGCGGGCGATCGCGACGCGCTGCTGCTGGCCGCCGGACAGCTCACCGGGCAGGTGGCGGGCCCGGTCGGCGAGCCCGACCGAGGCGAGCGCCTGCGCCGCGCGCGACTTCCGCGAGGCGTTGCCGACGCCAAGCGGCACCAGCGCCGTCTCGACGTTCTCCTGCGCCGACAGGGTCGGGATCAGGTTGAAGGTCTGGAAGATGAACCCGATCGAGCTGGCGCGCACCTTGGTCATCGCGCCCTCGCCGAGCTTGGTCAGGTCGCGCCCGTCCAGCTCGAGCGAGCCCGAGGTGGCCCGGTCGAGGCCGCCGAGCAGCTGCAGCAGCGTGGACTTTCCGTGGCCGGTCGGCCCCTGGATAGACAGCCACTCGCCGTCGGCGATCTCCAGGTTGACGCCGCGCAGCGCGTGCACGACGCCCCGGCCCTTGGGGTAGTCCTTGGTGATGTTCGCAAGCCTGTACATGAACCCTGCTCTCTCTTTCCAGCCCTGTTCAGGCGACCTTGGACAGTGCCGCGGCCGGGCGCAGGCGCGCCGCCCGCCAGCCGCCGAACCCGCCGGCGATCAGGCCGCCGAGTACCGCGAGTGCCACCGCGAGGACGATCGCGGTGATCGTGACCGGCGCGTTCAGGTGCACCGCGACGGTGTCCGCAGTGCGCGCGGCGCTACCGAAGGCGCCGCGGAACGCGCCGGTGCCGCCGGTGGTGCCGGTGGTGCCGCCCGGGGCACCGCTGGCGCCACCGAAGCCGCCGAAGCGCTGCGCCCCGCCGGGGGTCGCGCTGCCGGTCGCCCCGCCGAGCGAGGCGCTCAGTGAGCCGGAGAAGTGGTTGACCAGCGCGGCGCCGGCGAAGCCGAGCCCGACGCCGATCACGCCGCCGACGATGCCGACCGCGATCGACTCGCCGATCACCTGGCCGACGATCCGGCGGGACTTCCAGCCGAGCGCCTTCAGCGTGCCGAACTCACGGACACGCCGCGACACGGCCGACATGGTGAGCAGGCTGGCCAGCAGGAACGCCGCGATGAGCACCGCGATCGCCAGCCACTTGCCGAGGTTGTTGGCCAGCGACGCCGCGCTTGACAGCGAGCCGGTGACCTCGCTCGCGAGGCTGTTCTCGTCGGTCACGGTCGAGCCGGGGACCGTGCTCTTGATCGTGTTCGCCAGCGTGGTGATGTCGTTGTTGCTCGTCGCCGACACGTAGATGGTGTTGACGTCGTTCTTCAGGTTGGCGAGCGACTGGGCGACGCCGAGCGGGACGTAGACGTCGGACGGGCTGTCGCCGGCCGGCTCGCTGACGATGCCGACCACGGTGAAGTTCGTCGCGGTGCCCTTGGAGTTGCCGACCGCGATCGTGGAGCCGACCTTCAGCTTCTGTGACGTGGCGTAGCTCGCCTCGACGAGGGCGACGTCCTTGCTGTTGTCGGCCGTGGTGAAGGTGCGGCCGGAGCTGACCGCGCCGGTGGACAGCGGGCCGAGCTCGCCGTTGCCGATGTCGACGCCGGTGACGGTGTAGCTGTTGGTGGAGAAGCTGGACGTGCCGCCGCCGGTGAACCCACCGCCGCCGCCGGCGCCCGCGCCCGCGCCGCTACCGGGCCCGCCGCTACCGGGCCCGCCGGTGCTGCCGCCGGTGTTGAAGGCCGGGACCGTGCCGCTCACCGTGCGGTCGGTGAGGGTGAGCCCGCCCGCCGCGGCCGCTACCTTGTCCAGCTTGGAGATCTTGGTCACGGACGAGGAGCTGATCGAGGAGAGCGTGAAGTCGCTGCTCAGCGTGTTGTCGTTGATCTTGCTGCCGGCCGCGGGCCGCTTGGCCGTGCCGCTGTTCTGCCGGAAGCTGAACCCGAACCCGCCGCCGCCCGCGGCGGCGGTGGTGGGCGTCTTCGTCACGGTGATGTCGGTGCCGACGCCGTAAAGCGAGTGCAGGACCGAAGCCTGGGCGTTCTTGACCCCGGCGGACGCCGCGGTCACGGTGATCACCAGCCCGATCCCGAGCGCCAGGCCCACCGCTATGAAAATGGCCTGGCGTGCGCGCCGCCGCAGCTCGCGCCAGAGGTACGTAAAGAACATCAGACTCCTCAGAGGACTCAGGAGGTATCCCGAACTGGGGGACGGTCCCGCAGCTTTTCCTGGGGTTACCGGGGGCTAGTCCCCCGGGCGACAGATATTGGCGGCGCGTGGCGTCGCACCGGGTGAGCGATGTCGCTTCCGGCACGACGTCCGCGCCAGCCAATATCCTGGCGGCGGTTCCTGAGGAGTTTCTGAGGCCAGCCTGTGAAGGAACATAAGTCACAGGTGTCTGATTAGTGGCGTACCTCTCTCGGCAAGCCAAACTGCACCGATTCGGTCGTGGTGACCCGCTCGGTCACCGTCACGGCGCCGAGGCCGGACAGGGCGTCGATGATCTCGCTGACCACCGCGGGCGGCGCGGAGGCGCCGGCCGTCAGGCCGACCACCGACGCGCCGGTCAGCCAGGACAGGTCGATGTCCGTCGCGCCGTCGATGAGGTAGGCAGGCGTGCCCGCCCTCATCGACCGCTCAACGAGCCGCACCGAGTTGGAGGAGTTCGCCGAGCCCGCCACGAGCACCAGGTCGGCCTCGGTGGCGACGGCGCGCACGGCGGCCTGCCGGTTGGTCGTGGCGTAGCAGATGTCGTCGCTGCCCGGGGCGCGCATCTGCGGGAACTTGTCCCGCAGCGCGCCCGCCACGTCGGCCGCCTCGTCGATCGCCAGCGTCGTCTGCATCAGGTAAGCGATCTTGGACGGGTCCGCCACGTCGATCGCGGCCACGTCGGCGGCGGTCTGCACCAGGACCGTAGAGTCAGGCGCCTCGCCGAGCGTGCCCTCCACCTCCTCGTGGCCCGCGTGCCCGATCAGCGCGACCGTGTAGCCCTCGCGGGCGAAGCGGCGCGCCTCGGCGTGCACCTTGGACACCAGCGGGCAGGTCGCGTCGATGACGGACAGCCCGCGGTCGCCGGCGTCGGACCGTACCGCGGGCGAGACGCCGTGCGCGGAGAACACCACGGTCGCCCCGTCGGGCACCTCGTCGAGCTCGTCGACGAACACCGCGCCGCGCTGCTCCAGGTCGGACACCACCCGGGTGTTGTGCACGATCTGCTTGCGCACGTAGACCGGGGCGCCGCGCAGCTCAAGGGCCCGCTCCACGATCTCGATGGCCCGCTCCACCCCGGCGCAGAACGACCGCGGCCCGGCGAGCAGCACGGTACGTTCCCGGCAGGCGGCGGCCCACTTCTCGGCGACCGGCGCGGCCAGGCGCAGCGACCGCAGCGCGGCCATCCCGCCGCTGACCATCCCCGGCCCGAACCCGGCGTCGGAGACCGCCCGGATCACGGCGACCGGGCGCCCGCCGGCGCTGCCGAGCAGCGCGGCCGTCTCCATGTCCGCGGCGAGGTAGCCGTCGGCGGCGAGCCGGGCTCGCTCCCCCGCCTTCACCAGCTTGCCCACGGTGATCATCCGCCCCGCCCTGGCGCTGAGCCCGGCCCGGCGCAGTTCCGCCGCGAGCAGGTCGGCGCCAGGCAGCTTGACGATGGTCTCGCCGTCGCTCACCTCGGACGCGACGACCAGGTCACCCGGCCTGAGGTCGGCGGAAAGCCCTGCCGCCGTGCCCATCACCACCATCCCGCCGAACGAGAGCGGCTGGCTCCGTGCCGCCGACTGCTTCGCCCGGGTGGCGCCCATGCCGGTGCGCAGCACCCGGCTGCCTGCTTGGGTCAGGCCGCGGCGAACGGCATTCGCCTCGATGCGGAGTGGTGCGAGGACGAGCAGGCCCGGTTTTGCAGACTCAGGCGCGGTCTCCTCGATCTGATCCGCCGCCCCGTCGGTCCGGGGGTGCGGAATGGTCTCAGTCATGCTAAGTACCCCTTACGTATCTGCCGAGCGCGGAAACGGGGAACGCCAGCCGGTACAGGTGGTAGTTCAGGTAGAAGTCGCGGGGGAAGCCGGTACCGGTGTAGTAGGGCTCGTCCCAGGTGCCGTCCGCGCGCTGCGTGCCCGCCAGCCAGCGGATGCCGCGCTCGACCGCCGCGCCGTCCCGCTCGCCGGCCGCGAGCAGCGCGAGCAGCGCCCACGCGGTCTGCGAGGCGGTGGACGCGCCTTTCGCCGACCAGTTTTCTGGATCGTCGTAGGAGCGGAGGTCTTCCCCCCAGCCGCCGTCTTCGTTCTGCACCGACTCGAGCCAGGCGACCGCCCGGCGGATCTGCGGCCCACGCGCCTTGACCCCGGCGGCGACCAGCGCGGGCACCAC
The DNA here is from genome assembly GCA_964581815.1 of uncultured Streptosporangiaceae bacterium. Classification (GTDB taxonomy): domain Bacteria; phylum Actinomycetota; class Actinomycetes; order Streptosporangiales; family Streptosporangiaceae; genus Trebonia. The sequence continues at coordinate 10,182 of CAZORE010000090.1, forward strand.
CGCGCCGGTGCCGTACAGGTAGTTGGCGCCCCACCGTCCGAACCAGGACCCGTCCGGCTCCTGGTTCTTGAGCAGCCAGATCACGCCGCGCCTGCACGCGGTCTCCGCGGCCAGGCCCTCGGCGGCGAAGGCCTCCACGATGTGCGCGGTGACGTCGGCGCTCGGCGGGTCGATGACCGCGCCGAAGTCGCAGAACGGCAGCTTGTTGACCAGCTCACGGGTGTTGTCCGCGTCGAAGGCGCCCCAGCCGCCGTCCTTGCTCTGCATGCCCTCGAGCCAGCGCAGCCCGCGGCGGATCGCGGCGCGGTTGTCGCCGGCGCGCATCCCCAGGTCGACGCGGCGCAGCGCGAGTACGACCTCGGCGGTGTCGTCGGTGTCGGCGTAGTTGTCGTTCTCGAACTCGAACGCCCAGCCGCCAGGCGCGGTGTGCGGGCGGCGCACCTGCCAGTCGCCCGGCTGGCGGATCTCCTCGTCGAGAATCCAGTTCGCGGCGTGCACAAGCGCATCGTTTGCGGGCTCAAGCCCAGCGTCCTCGAGTGCGATCATGGCGAGCACGGTGTCCCACACCGGGGACTGGCACGCCTCGAGGCGGCGCATGCCGTTCTCGCGGATCGTGAAGCCCTCGAGCCCGTCGAGTGCCTTCTTGATCAGGGGGTTGTCCAGGCCGTAGCCCATGAGGCGCAGGGCCATGATCGAGTACACCCACGGCGGCTGGATGCCGCCCCAGCAGCCGTCGGCCTCCTGCCTGGCGATGATCCAGTCGGTGCAGCGGCGCCGCGCCGCCCGCCTGGCCCGGGCCGGGATCCGCGGCTCGACCTTGTGCAGCGCCTTGTCCAGGGCGTTAAAGGCCAGGGACCACGGGTCCTTCTGGTCGCCCTTGGGCGGCAGGCCGGGCACCGCGGCGTGCAGCTCCTCGACGGTGAACGCCACCGGGTTGCTTGGCTTGAAGCTGGACACCACCGCGAGCGCGACGATCGTCTGCCTGGCCCAGCAGCCCCAGTCGTAGATGTTGAGCGGGAACCAGGACGGCAGGTAGATGACCTCGGGCGGGATCACGGGCAGCGCGTTCCAGTCCCACAGGCCGGACAGGGCAAGCCACATCCGGGTGAAGACGCGGGTGGCGGTGAGCCCGCCCTTGCCGGTGATCCAGCCGGACGCGGTCTTCATGTGCTCCGCGTCGACGGGGTCGCCGGCCAGCCGCAGCGCGACGTAGGCCTCGACCGTCGTGCTGAGGTCGCCCGGGCCGCCGTAGAAGTTGGCCCAGGTGCCGTCGTCCCGCTGCTGCGAGCGGATCCAGGCCGCGGTCTCCTTGAGGTCGGTCTCGGTGAGGATGCCGAGGAAGTGCCGCAGCAGCAGGTCCTCGGCGTCCATCGTCACGTTGGTCTCGAGCTCGCCGATCCACCAGCCGCGCGGGTCCTGCAGTCCGAGCAGGTGGTCGCGGGCGCGGGCGAGCGTGCCGGCGGCGAGCTCGCCCAGGTCACCGCTGGCCGCGGCGTCCGTGGCGGCGCTCGCCGCGCGGGCGGCGGCGCTTTCTGAACCTGGAACCGTCGGCCCGGTGCCGGCGGGCACCGCATGCAGGCGCGCGCCCTCCGCTTCGGTGCCACGCGTGGGAGCCCTGCGAACTGTTGTTGTCATTGGTGCGTCACCAGATCCCGCGGCCTCGGGGCAGGCACCCGTCCGTGTGGCTTTTGGCCGGCTATAGCCGGCCAAAAGCCACACGGGGAACGACGTCCGGGGGTCACCGTTACCACTGCCTGGCGGTGATGAACTCGGCGATGGCGATGAACTCCGCGCGGACGTCGGCCGGGATCCCGGTGCCGTCGAGGGAGGCCGCGGCGGCCTTCAGGCGGTCGTCGGCTTCCTTCTCGGCCCAGGCCTTGCCGCCGGCGGCGACGATCAGGCCGGCGGCGTGGTGCAGGTCGTCCTCGGACAGCTCGTCCTCGCGGGCGAGCAGGGCCTTCAGTTCGGCCGCCTCCGGGGTCCCGCTGGTCAGCGCGGCCACGACCGGGAGCGACTTCTTCCTTGCGCGCAGGTCGGCCATGACCGGCTTGCCGGTCACCTCGGTCGCGCCCCAGATTCCGAGCAGGTCGTCGGTGAGCTGGAAGGCGAGTCCGACGTGACCGCCGAACTCGGCCAGGCCCATGGCGAGCTCGGGCGAGGCGCCCACGAAGACCGCGCCGATCGTGCAGGCGCAGGCCATCAGCGCGGCGGTCTTGTCGCCCGCCATCTCGATGCACTCGGGCAGGGTCACGTCGCCGCGCTCCTCGAACGCGAGGTCCTCGCCCTGCCCGGAGATCAGCCGCTGCACCGCGGTGGACAGGCAGCGCGCCGCCCACAGGCCGCCCGGCGCGGTGTCCTCAAGCAGCAGGTCGTTCGCCAGGGCGAGCATCGCGTCGCCGGCCAGGATCGCCGCGCCGACGCCGAACACGGTCCACGCGGTCGGGCGGTGCCGCCGCTCGGTGTCACCGTCCATGATGTCGTCGTGCAGCAGCGAGAAGTTGTGCACGAGCTCGACCGCGACCGCGGCGCTGACGCCGCGCTCGGGTGCCACGCCCGCGGCGCGGGCGGAGAGCAGGGCGAGCGCGGGGCGCAGCGCCTTGCCGCTCCCGTTGCGGACCGGGTTCCCCTCGGCGTCGGCGAGGCCGTAGTGGTAAGCAGCCACCCGGCGAACGCGGGGGCTCAGCCGGTTGATCGCGGCTTCCGTCGCCGGTCCGACCAGGTCACGCGCCACGGCGACGCCAGCGGGCATCACGACCGTCACGAGCGCACCTCCCTCTCATTCGCATCCGTATTCACTTCGGCTTTGCTCACTTCACTCGCTTCACTTGCGCCATTCTCAGCAAGTTCTGAACCATCCCGGTTTGTTCCCCTGGCCAACACGTCGTGCAACGTAATTACGGCGTTCAGGCCGCTGCGCACCGCGCCCTCCATCGTGTCGGGCCAGCCGGTGTCGGTCCACGAGCCCGCGAGTACCAGGCCGGGCAGCCCGGTCGCGGCCTTCGGGCGGAGCTTCGCGGTGCCTGGCACCTGGCGGAACGTCGCCCGCTTCTCGCGGGTGACGAAGAACTCGGTCACCGTCGCCGCCTTGGCGGCGGGGAAGAGCTCGGCGAGCGCGGGAACGAACTGCTCGCGCAGCTCGGCGACCGGCTTGCCCGCGTACTCGTCGGCCGCCGACAGGGAGATGGCCAGGTACTGGCCGTCACTGTGCTGGCCAGCACGGGCTCGCTCGTGCATCCCGGAGATCCGCGTCCGGTCGAACACCCACTGCACCGGGGAGTCCACGGCCGCCGCGAACGGCACGTCCATCACCGTGCGGTCGTAGATCACGTGCACGTTCACGATCGGGGCCGCGCCAAGGCCGGCCCAGCCGTCGACCGTCTCCGCGGGGAGCGCGCCGGCCGGGACCAGCTTCGCCGCCTGCTCGTGCGGCACCGCGAGCACGACCGCGTCGGCGGCTATCTCCTCCGCGACATCGTTCTCCGCCTCTACCTGGACGCGGAACCCGCCGCCGTCTACGGGCTCGATCGCGGTGACCTTCGCCTGCGTCCGGACGGTGGCGCCGAGCTTGCCGAGCAGCCGTGCGGCGGCGGCGCCGTGCAGCTCGCCGAGCGAGAGCGCGGGGACGCCGATGTCCGCCGCGTCGGCGTCGCCGAGCAGGCCGGTCTTCACCACGACGGCGGCGAGAGCGAGGCTGGCGTCGTCGCCGGGGACGTTCAGAGAGGAGACGGAGAACAGGTCCCAGAGCACGCGCCTGGTCCGCTCGTCCTGGCCGTGCGACGCGAGCCAGTCGCCGAGGCGGAGCTCGTCCGTCTTGGCGTCCTTCTCATCGAGACGGCGGAAGGCGAGCGCGGCCAGGGTAAGCCGCATCCGTTCGGCCCAATTCAAAAAGGGATAGCCGAGGAGAGCCGGCAGCATGTGCAGCGGCGCGGGGACGCGGCGCCGCTTCAAGGCCGCCCGCTTGCCCGGGGCGAGCACCGTCACGTCGAACCGGGGCTGCAGCGGGGCGTGCGCAGCCATGCCGAGGCGGTCGAGCAGGCCGCGGTAGGCGGTGCAGCAGCGCAGGAAGACGTGCTGGCCGGTGTCGATGACCAGGCCGTCCCGGCTGAATGACATGGTGGCGCCGCCCAGCCGCGGCTTGGCCTCGAGCAGCGTGACCTCGTGGCCCGCCTTGCCGAGCGCGACCGCGGCGGTGATGCCCGCCAGGCCGCCCCCGATCACCACGGCCCTCACGGCCGCGCTCCCTGGACCTCGGCGCCCGTGCGGTACTTCCACCGGTCGAAGCCCGCCAGCGCCTGCGCGGCGACCAGGGCCTTCTCGCTGCCCGGCAGGGACATGCGGCCCTCGAGCACCGCGTGCGGGTTGCGCGCGATGCGCATCAGCAGGCGGCGGTAGATGCCGGCCATCGCGCCGGTGCAGGCCGCGCTGCGGCGGTCGATGGTGGCGAGCAGCCGCAGGCCGCTGCCGTACCACTCGCGGGCCCGGCTGGCCTCGAACTCCACCAGGTTCGCGAACCGCGCCTGCATCGAAGCGCTCGGGAACGGCTCGGGCTCGCCGAACGGGGCGAACTCGATCCCGAACTTGTCCAGGTCTTCCTTCGGCAGGTAGACGCGGTGATTGAGGAAGTCCTCGCGAACGTCGCGCAGGATGTTGGTGAGCTGCAGCGCGACGCCGAGGTCGTCGGCCAGCTTGTTCTGCTTCTCTGGCTGCCCCGGCTGCTGCCCGGTGCCGTAGATGCCGAGCGACAGCCGCCCGATGCTGCCCGCCACGCAGCGGCAGTACCAGAGCAGGTCGTCGAACGTCTTGTAGGTGGCCTGGTTGACGTCGGCGAGGCAGCCGTCGATCAGCTCCTCGAACGCCGCGAGCGGGGTCGCGAACCGCTGGCCGGTGTCGGCGAGCGCGACGAGCACCGGGTCCGCGTCGTCAAGCTGGGCCAGGTCCTCCGGGGTGGCCGCGTTCTTGGCCTTGGCGACGAGCGCGTGCACCTGGCCGCGGGCCGCCTCAAGCTGCGCGGACTTCTCCGCCACGGGCAGGTCGCCGTCACCGATGTCGTCGATCCTCCGGGCGAATGCGTACACGGCGGCGAGGGCGCGGCGCTTGTCCTGTGGCAGCAACCGGATGCCGTAGGCGAAGTTCCGGGCCTGCTCCCAGGTGATCTGCTCGCACTGGGCGTAGGCGTCGTCGGCGTTCACCTTCACCTCCCCTTGACGTAGCAGCGGGCCATCATGGCGAGCGTGTCCGCCTTGCCCGGCCTGGGCGTAGCGCGCAGGACATCATAGTGGCCCCCCTCGATCGCCTTCAGCGTCGCTCGGCCGCCGGCCACGTAGCCGGCGATGGCCAGCCTGGCCATGTGCTTCAGAGTGCCGACCAGCGGGGCGCCCTCATCAAGGAGCTGGCGCGAGCGGTTGACCTCGAAACGGATGAGGTCCCTGACGTTCTCGCCTGCGGACGGCTGCGCCAGGTCCGCCTCGGTCACGCCGTGCGCTTTCATGTCCTCGCCAGGCAGGTAGATCCGGCCGTTGGCGAGGTCCTCGGCGACGTCCTGGGTGTGCTCGATGACCTGCAGCGCGGTGCAGACGCAGTCCGACGCGGCGATCCGCTCAGGCGTCGCCGCGCCCATGATGTAGAGCACCACCTGGCCGACCGGGTTCGCGGACAGCCGGCAGTAGTCCGCCAGGTCCCGGTAGGTCTCGTACCTGGTGACGAGCTGGTCTTGGCGGTTGGCCTGGATGAGGTCGTAGAGCGGCTGGCTAGGGACGCCGCACTCGCGGACGGTCGCCGCCAGGGCGCGTATCGCGGCTAGCTCGGGCTCGCTGCTGCGGTCGTAGATCCGCGCGACGTCGTCGTGGAGGTCGTCGAGCAGCTTGAGCCTTGTCGCGGTGACCGTCTCCGCGCTCGCGTCGGCTGGCATGCCGGGCAGGGGCTCGTCACCGATGTCGTCGACCAGGCGCGCGAAGCCGTACAGCGCGGTCAGGTGCGCGCGCCAGCGGCCGGGCAGGACGCGGAGCGCGACGGGGAAGTTCTCCGCGGACGCCTTGGCCGCGACGGCCAGCGAGACCTGCGCCGCTACCTGAAGCTCCGGCGGCTCCTTTTCGCCCAGGCCGCTGCTCCCCGCGCGGCCGGCCCCGGGACCCGTCCCGGGCCGCACAGCCTCTCCTCCCCAGTTTGTCACCTGTCCATTTGGGCACAGCTCGGAAATAAATGCAAACAATGACGCCTCCGTCACCTGACGCGCCTGTCGGAGAACCATGACAGGACCGTCAGGGAAACACTTGCGCCCGCCCCCGCGGCATGCATTGATCGTCCTTAATTAGTTTGCAACATGGAATGTCGTTATGCTAACGAATGCACAAAGGTCCCAGTCAGACTGCCGTTGACCTGGGACGATGCTTTGACCCACCGGACCCGCACCAAACCTGAGCGGCGTCGGCTAACCGGACGCCGGGAGCGCCTTACCCATCGTGGCGCCATTTCAACCCGTGCTCGCACGCCGGCCGCAAAATCCTGGATATGACACATTGCAGAAACATTCTGACGCGCTGTGCCATGCCGAACGCGCGCTGTCTAGCAGCGGCGCGGGCTGAGAAACCGCACGTTGCGGCCGCGGCTACCGACGGTGACGGTTTAGTACCGCCAGACGAGCACGAGGGCGCAGTCGTCGCCGCTGGCGACGGTGCGCTGCATGGCGGTGACGAGCTCTGGCGCGCCCGCGCTGAAGCCGGTGACGACCATCCGCTCCGCCTCGCCGAGCAGCCGGTCGATGCCCTCGTCGATGTCCCGGCCCGGCGCCTCCACCATGCCGTCGGTGTACAGCATGATCGCGTCGCCACGCCGGAGCACCCCCTCGTCGGGGACGTCCGGCACCGAGGCCAGGTCGGGGACCACGCCGAGCACGATGCCGCGGGCGGTGGACGTGCGCCACTGGCCGGTGCTGGCGTCGAACCGCGCCGCGGGCGGGTGCCCCGCCGAGTAGAGCGTGTACTCGCCGGAGGACAGCTCGATCGACAGGTGCACCGCCGTCACGAACCCCTCGTCGACAGAGTCGCGGCGCAGGTAGGCGTTGGCGGCCGGGAGGAACCGCTCCCGCGGCACCGAGCCGAGCACGCCGCCGAACGCGCCGGACAGCAGCAGCGCCCTGGTCGCGGCGTCCATGCCCTTGCCCGATACGTCGACCAGCGCCACCTCGAGGGTCTTGCCGTCGCTGTGGGAGACCACGAAGTCGCCGCCGAACGAGGAGCCGCCCGCCGGGCGGAGCACCACGGCGGACCCCCAGCCGTCCCCCAGCTCGGGCAGCGTTCCCTGGGCGCGGATGCGGTCGCGCAGCTCGATCATCATCCGGTCGGCGCGCAGCCCCCGGGTGCCGAGCTTGCCCCGGGTGTTGGACAGCACGTCCGCGAAGTAGGCGGTGGCGGCGATCGTCACCACGATGCCCGGGCCCGCCTTATGCAGCACGATGTCGTAGATGAGCCCCGCGGCCCCGATGGCGACCAGGACCCGCAGCGCCCGCGGCCACAGCAGCAGGCCGCCGAGCAGGATCGGCAAGATCATCACGCCCGGCGATACCAGCCACGCGGACACGTGCGCGGCGATGATCGCGACGGCGACCGTGATGAGGGCGAGCACCATCGCGACGCGGCGGTTCCTCGTCACGACCTGCTGCCTGGCCTGGTCGGCGAGCCACAGCCCGACACGCCGGAGCGCGCGCGGCACGTCGCGCGCTTTGAGTTGGGTCGCCGGAACTTTCATGACCTGCGCAGGGTATCCGCAGTTCGGGTCATCCGCATGCCGTCCACGCAGCACCGGGCCTGGCAATATCACGTACCAGCGAAAAACTTGCCATGGAAAACCATTCGCATCCGGCGGGCCGCGCGGGATATGAAGACCATCATGGCAGACCCGTATCCGATTCGCCCGATTACCGCCGACGAGTACGGGAGCTTCCGCCGGGTCCACGAGCACGCGTTCAACGGCGGTCCCCTCCCCGAGGCCCGCCTGGCGCGGGGACTACGGCAGTTCGAGGCGGACCGCTCGCTGGCCGCGCTCGACGCCGCGCTGCCCGACGGCGACATGGTCGTCGGCACCACGGGCGTCTACAGCCTGCGGATGGCCGTGCCCGGCGCGGTGCTCCCCGTCGCGGGCGTCACCGCCGTCTCCGTGCTGCCCACCCATCGCAGGCGCGGCGTGCTGCGCTCGCTTATGTACCGTCAGCTCGCGGACATCGCCGCGCGCGGCGAAGAGGCGGTCGCGGCGCTATGGGCCGCGGAAACGCCCATCTATGGCCGCTACGGTTACGGCCGCGCGTCGTCGTCGGCGTACCTCGAGTTCCACCGCGGCGAGGGCGCGCTCGACCCGCAGGCACCCGCCGACCCCCGGCTGACGCTGCGGCTCGCCGCGCCCGCGGACGCGGCCGCCGAGCTCGCCAAGGTCCACGACGCGGTGCTCGCCGGGCAGCCCGGGTTCTTCGCCCGCGACGATGACTGGTGGGGCCGGGTGCTCTACGACGAGCCCGGCGAGCGGCACGGGGCCGGGCCGCTGCGCTGCCTGCTCGCCGAGGACGCCGCGGGGGTGCGCGGGTACGCCTTGTACGCCACCCGCGAGCGGTGGGACGACGCGACGGGCCTGCCCGACGGCCAGCTGACCGTCAGGGAGCTCGTCGCCGCCGACCCGGCGGCCGGCGCGGCGCTGTGGCAGAACCTGCTCGACCGGGACCTGATCGCGTCGGTGATCGCGGAGCTGCGGCCCGCCGACGACCCGGTGCTGCACCAGCTGCTCGACCAGCGCCGGGCCCGCGAGCGGGTGGCCGACGGGTTGTGGGTAAGGGTCATCGACCTGGCCGCGGCGCTGTCCGGGCGCGCGTACTCCGGCCCGGTCGACGTGGTGCTCGAGGTTTCTGACGCGCTGCTGCCTGGCAACGCCGGGCGCTGGCGGCTGCGGGCCGCCGGGCCGGGCGGCGGCGCCGCTTGCGAGCGAACGCAGCAGCCCGCCGACCTGGCGCTCGACGTCCGTGAGCTCGGCGCCGCCTACCTCGGCGGCACCCGGCTCGGCACCCTCGCCCAGGCTGGCCTCGTCCGCGAGCTGACCCCGGGCGCGCTCAATCCGCTGTCCGCCGCGATGACGTGGGACCCGGCGCCCTGGTGCCCAAGGATCTTCTAGGGGCCGCGCCCGCGGATAATAGAGCCATGGCGGTTACCAAGATCACCGTGTCCACGGCCATGCGCGCCAGGGACGTGTCGCGGCCCCGGGCGGAGGACCTCGCCGCGGCCGAGGAACGCGAGGAGGCGGTGACCCGCCAGCCGGAGGAACCGCCGGCCGCGCCGCCGACCATGCCGCCGCCCGCCGCGGCCGCGCCGCCCGCCGCGGCCGCGCCGCCCGCGGGCCTGCCGCCCGGGCCGACGGGCCGGGGGGGCAGGCCGGCGGACCGGGGAGGCAGGCCGGGAGATCGGGAACAGCCGCCGTCCCGCCGCCGGCGGCGGCGCCGCGCCTTACCGGGGCAGCGGCGGCAGCTCGCCGGCCTTCTCGCAGGCGGCGATCATGGCGAGCCGCCTGACGTGCCGGGCATCGCCGGAGAACGGGGTCTCGAGGAAGGCCTTCACGAACGACAGCGCGTCGTCCTGGCTGTACATCCGGGCGCCGAGGCTGAGCACGTTCGCGTCGTTGTGCTGGCGGGCGAGCCGGGCGGTCTCCACGGTCCAGGCGAGGGCCGCGCGGATGCCTGGCACCTTGTTGGACGCGATCTGCTCGCCGTTGCCTGAGCCGCCGATCACGACCCCGAGGCTGCCCGGGTCGTCGATGACGCCCTTCGCGGCGCGCAGCACGTAAACCGGGTAGTCGTCTTCCGGGTCGTAGCTGGCCGGGCCGCAGTCGACCGCCTCGTGGCCGGCCTCGCCGAGCCAGGCGACGATGGCCGCCTTCAGCTCGAAGCCGGCGTGGTCAGAGCCGAGGTATACGCGCACCCGGCAAGTGTGCCACCCAGCCGGCCGGCGGCCCGGGGTAGCCCCCAGGAAACCTAGTCACGGTTGATGACTATTCAGACACACCGTGTAATAATGACGGGAACTGGCCTGACCCAGGCGGTGTGGCGGCCCTCTGCACATGGGAAGATCATTTAGTAAACCCGCGAGGACGAAGGGGACCACCCGGTGACAGCTAACCTCACTCGTGACGAGGCGCGCACCCGTGCTAAGTCCATCACCGTGGACTCCTACCAGGTCGAGCTCGACCTGACCGGTGGCGACACGACCTTCCGCTCGGTGTCGGAGATCCGCTTCGGCTGCGCGCGCCCCGGCTCGGCGACCTTCGTCAACCTGGCCGCCCACCGGGTCCACGCCATCACGCTCAACGGCTCGCCGGTGAACCTGGACGCCTTCGACGGCGAGCGGGTCGCCCTCGACGGCCTGGCCGAGCGCAACACGCTCACCGTCGACGCGGAGTGCGCCTACTCTCGCAGCGGCGAGGGCCTGCACCGCTTCACCGATCCCGCGGACGGCAATGTCTACCTGTACTCCGACCTGGAGACGTTCGACGCGCACCGGATCTACGCGTGCTTCGACCAGCCGGACCTGAAGGCCACGTACCAGCTGACCGTGCGGGCGCCGCTCGACTGGCACGTGGTGTCCAACATGGCGCCCGACGCCGGCGGCGGCGTGCCCGTGGAAGAGGGCACGCTGTTCTGGCACTTCCCGCCGACGCCGGTGATGTCGACCTACATCACGCACGTGTCGGCCGGCCCGTGGCACATCGTCAGGTCCGAGCACGACGGCATACCGCTCGGCATCTTCTGCCGCCAGTCCCTGGCGAGGTACCTGGACCCGGATGAGGTCTTCGAGGTCACCCGGCAGGGCTTCGACTTCTTCCACCAGGCCTTCGGCATCAAGTACCCGTTCGGCAAGTACGACCAGCTCTTCGTGCCCGAGTTCAAGGCGGGCGCGATGGAGAACGCCGGGGCGGTCACCTTCCTCGAGGACTACGTCTTCCGGTCCCGGGTCACCGACCAGGCGAGGGAGGCGCGCGCCGAGACGGTGCTGCACGAGATGGCGCACATGTGGTTCGGCGACCTGGTCACCATGCGCTGGTGGGACGACCTGTGGCTGAACGAGTCGTTCGCCACCTGGGCGGGCACCGAGGCGCAGGCGCGGGCCACCCGCTGGGCGAACTCGTGGACCACGTTCACCAGCGCGTGGAAGGCCTGGGCCTGCAAGCAGGACCAGCTGCCCTCCACCCACCCGATCGCCGCCGACATCCCGGACATCGAGGCCGTCGAGGTGAACTTCGACGGCATCACCTACGCCAAGGGCGCGGCCGTGCTCAAGCAGCTCGTGGCGTACGTCGGGTACGACAACTTCCTGGCCGGCGTGCGCGCGTACTTCGCCGCGCACGCGTTCGGCAATGCGACGCTCGCCGACCTGCTGCGCGCGCTCGAGGAGACCTCGGGCCGCGACCTCGGCGCCTGGTCGCGGGAATGGCTGGAGACCGCCGGGGTGAACACCCTGCTGCCCTCCTACAGCGTCGACGCCGAGGGCCGGTTCACCGCCTTCTCCGTGCTCCAGTCGGCCCCGCCGTCGCACCCCACGCTCCGCTCGCACCGGATCGCGATCGGCCTGTACTCGCTGACCGCCGACGGCCTGGTCCGGACGTCGTCCGTGGAAACCGACGTCACCGGCGACTGGACGCCGGTCCCCGCACTCGTGGGGGTGCGGCGGCCGGACCTGGTGCTGCTGAACGACGAGGACCTCACCTACGCCAAGATCCGGCTCGACCCGCACTCGCTGCGCACCGCGGTCTCCTCCATCGGCCAGCTCACCTCGTCCCTGCCCGCCGCCATGGTCTGGGCCGCCGCGTGGGACATGGTGCGCGACGGCGAGATGGCGGCCCGGGACTACGTGCGCCTCGTGGTCGGCGGCGTGGACTCGGTGCGGGACATCAGCGTGGTGCAGACGCTGCTGCGGCAGGCGGTACTCGCGGCGCGGCAGTACGCCGATCCCGCCTGGCGCGCCGAGGGACTGGCCTTCATCGCCTCCTCGCTGCGGTCGCTGGCCGTGGCCGCGCCGTCCGGCTCGGACCACCAGCTCGCCTACGTTCGCGCGCTCGCCCTGGTGGCTGCCTCGCCTGCGGACCTGGAGTTCCTGGCCGGGCTGCTTGACGGCCGCGTAGCGCTCGACGGGCTCGCGGTTGACACGGAACTGCGCTGGGCCCTGCTGCGGCGCCTGGTCAGCCGGGGCGTGCGCGGCGAGGACGCGGTCGACGCCGAGCTGTCACGTGACGCTACCGACGCCGGCGAACGGCAGGCCGCCGCGTGCCGCGCCGCGATCCCGACGCTCACCGCCAAGCGCGAGACGTGGGAGACCCTGACCGACGGGAAGCTCACCATCGCCATGTTCCGCGCCACGATCACCGGGTTCGCCGACCCGGACCAGCCGGCGCTCGTCCAGCCGTACCGTCCGGAGTTCTTCGCCGCGCTCCCCCAGGTGTGGGCGGAATGGTCCTCGGCGATGGCGCAGGACTTCGTGACCTACGGCTACACGATCGGCGCGGTGGACGAGGGCACGACCGCCGCCACGGACGCCTACCTGGCATCCTCGCCCGAGCCGCCGGCGGCGCTGCGCCGGCTGCTCAGTGAGGGACGCGACGAGGTCGCCCGCGCCCTGCGCAACCAGGCCCGCGACCGCGCGGCGGCCTCGGCTTAGGCTCTCCCAAGGGCCTGGGACACCGCTTCGCGCACGTGCTTGGCGACCTCGTCGAGCGGGACGGCGGCGGTCTCGCCGGTGGCGCGGCCGGTGAGCTCCGCGGTGCCCGACGCCAGGCCGCGCTTGCCGATGGTGATACGGAACGGGATGCCGACAAGCTCCGCGTCGCTGAACTTCACCCCGGCCCGGTCCGGCCGGTCGTCGATGATCACGTCGACCCCCGCGTCGAGCAGCGCGCGGTAGCACCGCTCCCCCGCCTCGGCGACCGCGGCGTCATTCTGCTGCGCGACGACGACGACCGCCTCGAACGGCGCGACCGCCGCGGGCCAGACGATGCCCTTCTCGTCGTGGTGCACCTCGATGCAGGCGGCCATCGCGCGCTCAACGCCGATGCCGTAGCAGCCCATGGCCGGCTTGACCGGCTTGCCGTCGGGACCGGAGACGGCGATGTCGAATGCGCTCGTGTACTTGTAGCCGAGCTTGAAGATGTGCCCGACCTCGATGCCCTTGATCACCTGGAGCGGGTTGCCGCACCGGGCGCACGGGTCACCTTCCTCCGCGGCGCGCAGGTCGACCCACCGGCCGACGTTGATGTCCCGCGCGACGTCGACGCCCCGCAGGTGCATGTCGTCGGTGTTCGCCCCGGTGGTCATGCCCGCGCGGCCCGGCAGCGCCAGGTCGGCGATGACCGGGAGGTCGGTGACGCCCACCGCGCCGAGCGAACCGGGGTTCGCGCCGAGCGCGGCGAAGATCTCCTTGCCCTCGGCCGGGCGCACCGCGACCGCGCCGGTCGCGTCGATGAGCTTCTGCTCCTCAAGGGCGTGGTCACCGCGCAGCAGCACCAGGGTGAGCTTGCCGTCAAGCACGTAGACCAGGGTCTTGACCTGCCGGTCGGCGGGCGCATCGTAGCCGGTGGCCAGGTCCTCGATGGTCCGCACGCCCGGCGTGTCGAAGCGCTGCGGTGCGGGCAGCGACGCGGCCGCGTCGGCGCCCGGGTCGGCCGGCGCGAGCCCGGAGACGGCCGCCTCGATGTTCGCGGCGTAGCCGCACTCCGGGCAGTAGATGATGTTGTCCTCGCCGGTCTCCGACGGGCAGATGAACTCGGTCGAGCCGGAGCCGCCCATCGCGCCGTTGGACGCCTCCACCGGGATCGCCTGGATGCCGATCCGCTCGAAGGCGCGCAGGTAGGCCTCCCGGTGCGCGTTGAACGACCGGTCAAGGCCGTCGGCGTCCAGGTCGAAGCTGTAGGAGTCCTTCATGGTGAACTCGCGGGTCCGCATCAGGCCCGCCTTCGGCCGCGGCTCGTCGCGCAGCTTGGTCTGGAACTGGTACCACATCTGCGGCAGCTGGCGGTAGGAGCTCAGCTCGGCGGACAGGCTGGTGACGACCTCTTCGTGGGTCATGCCGAGCGCGAGCTCAGCGCCCTTACGGTCCTTCAGCCGGAACATCTCGTCGCCCATGATCTCCCAGCGCCCGCTGCGCTGCCAGAGCTCGGCCGGGTGCATGACCGGCATCAGGATCTCCTGGGCGCCGATCCTGTTCATCTCATCGCGGATGATGCCGATGACCTTCAGCCGGACCCGGACCGCCAGCGGGAGCAGCGAGTAGTGCCCCGCCATCAGCTGGCGGATGTACCCGCCCCGCAGCAGCAGCCGGTGGCTGGGCGCGCCCGCCTCCGCGGGGTCCTCCCGCAGGGTCGGGATATGCATGGTTGACCAGCGCACGTGTTAACTCCGTCTTGTCGCGTCTACCTGCTCGGTCCCCGGGTGCCCGCGATACTTTCCCCGTGCAGGCTGGAGAAGCCCGCAGCAGCAGGTACCTCACACGTGAGTCTATCGCCGCCCAGCGGCCGGGCCTGACCCTTATCGACGCCTGGGGATGATCGCGCGGGCCAGCCAGGCCCCGGCCAGCGCCTGGAGCACGGCGAGCAGCGCGACGACCGTCACCGCGAGCCAGGCGAACGGCGGCAGCCCGGCGAGCGCGGCGATCGTCCGGGCGGTCGCGCCGACCGGCTGGCCGTCAAGCGCGAGCAGCCAGAGCACCAGCAGCCAGCCAAGGACCGCGCCCGCCGCCGCGGTGAGCACGAGGCCGCGCCGCGGGCGCGGCCCGGCCCGGCCGAGCAGGGCGCCGCCGACGCCCGCCAGGAACGGGACCCACCAGGCCCCGAGCCAGGCGCCGGCGCCGCAGCCCGCGGTGGCCGCGACGAGCACGGCGGCGCGCAGCGCGAGCGAGCCGCGCACCGCGCGGGCGGCGGGCACGGCCGGCTCGGCGGGCTCGGCGGGCTCGGCCGGCATCGCCGGGCTAGCCATTGAGCCTCCAGACGGCCGGGCCGGCGGCGGAGCCCGGCGCGGGGACCGGCAGGTACTTCCCGTCCCACCACAGCGGCACCAGGTTCGAGTACCAGGGCGAGGCCGGGTTCTCCGACTGTCCGCCCGGGTAGACGCCCTGCGCGGTGACCCCGCCGGAAGACAGGGAGGCGATCATCCGCCAGCTCGGCCCGGTGGACGCGACAAGGCCGCCGTCCGCCGCGTCCTCGGTGAACGGGTCGCCGCCCGCCGCGCGCGGGCCGTAGCCGAGCCCGGCCGCCCCGGTGATCGACGGGAACGACCTGCTGTGCAGCCGTCCCCAGGCCCACGTCGACGGCGCGCCGCCGAGCTTAGTGTAAAGGTGCGCCACCGCCTTCTTGAAGGCCGCGACGATGGCCGCGCTCGCCGTGCCTGGCCCGTGCCCTGACGGCCCGGCGAACGCGGCGTTGGACTGGTCGCCGAGCGTCCACGCCTCCAGGTCCTCGTTGAGCGGCGCCGACCCGGTTGACACGCCGAGGGCGCCCCGGTCCTCGCTCACCGGGACCTTCCCCGCGTGCCACCAGGGCGCGAAGACGGCGTTGAGGTAGCTGCCCCAGAACGTCCACCACAGCGACGCCGCGGCCGACCCGGAGTCCATCTGGCCGTTCCAGGAGCGCAGCAGCGCCGCGGCCCGCTGCTCCGGGCCGGACAGGCCGGCCACGGACAGCGCGCTGAGCACCGCGGGCAGCACCCGGGCCGCCAGCGGGTCGGCCAGGTCGTTCTGCAGCCTGGCGATCGACGAGGCGGTCAGCGGCTCGGCCGCCTGCAGCTCGCGGTAGGCGTTCGCCGCCCGGTAGCCGGGGTCGTAGAAGTCGAACGCGGTGCCCACGTAGTACGGGTAGTCGCCGCCGACCGGCCGCTGGTTGCCGGTCGCGATCACGTGCGACGGCGGGTCGTAGGACTGCGGCACGGCCGCATACGGGATCACCCCGGTGACGTCGCACGCCCCGCTGCCCGGCATCGGCCGCCACGGCGTGCAGCCGGCCGGGGCCTGCGGGTAGTAGCCGGGGGCGATGACGCCGATGTTGCCCGCGGTGTCGGCGTAGACGAAGTTCTGCGTGGGCGCGTGCCATCCCGCCAGCGCCGACTTGAACTGCGCGAAGTTCGACGCCGTGTTCACTTTCAGCAGGGCGGTCATGTCGGCGGACGGCGCGTTGCCCATCCAGTCCACGGACGTCGTCTGGCCGTCCTGGCTCAGGATCGGCCCGTGGGCGGTGATGTCCACGGTCAGCTGCTTAGTCGCGCCGCCGCGCACCGGGATCGAGTAGTGCGCCACGGTCAGCGGCCGCCACTGGCCGCGCCAGTAGTACTGCGAGCCGCGGACCCGCTCGGTGTAGTAGAACGTCGCCGAGTTCTGCGTGTCGGTCAGGGACCAGGCGATGTGGTCGTTGTGCCCGAGCAGGACGCCGGGGAGGCCGGGCAGCGTCACCCCCGCCGCCTGGTACCCCGGCGCGGACAGCGCCACCTCGTACCAGATGGACGGCAGCGTCTGCGGCAGGTGGGGGTCGCCGCCGAGCAGGGCCCTCGGTTGACCAGCGGAGCCTCCGGCCACCGCGGGCCCGTTCGCCGCCCACGCGTTGGAGTCCGGGTAGTGGTGGATCTGGTTCGGCTGCAGCTGGCTGAGCTGGTCAAGCACGCTCGCGATCGCCTCGGTGACCGCCGGCGAGGAGTCGGAACGTGTGCTTGCCCCGCCCGCACCGCCGTTGCCCTGGACGCTGGCGCGGGCGGCCGCGGACCCCGCGGAGCCGTCCTGCGGCACGGAGCTCGCGATGTCCGGCGCGACCGGGGTGAGCGGCGCCTTGACGTAGGGACCGGGGTCGTAGGGCGTTTGCGCGTTCTTCGCGAGCACGGGGAACCAGTCGGCGGTGCGCGCGGCGCCGAGTGACGCCTCGAGCAGCGCGTAGTCGAGCGGCCCGGTCGTGTAGTCGAGCTCCTGGGTAAGCACGCCCTGGATGACCAGGCTGTCGACCGGGGTCCACGCGCGCGGGTACTGGCCGGTGAGCGTGAACAGGGCGGGCCAGTCGCCCGAGGCGCGGACGGCGGTGACGTCGTCGTTGACGCCCTGGGCGTAGGCGAGCAGCGCCGTGCGCGCGGTGCCCGTGGTGTGCGCCCACTCGTTCTGCGCGGTCCGCAGCAGGCCGAGGCGCAGCTCGAACTCGTCGCTGGCCAGGTCGCCCGCCCCGCCGAGCTGAGCGAGGCGGCCCTCGCCGAGGCGCCGCTCGGCGTCGAGCTCGGTGAGACGGAACTTGGCGAGCACGTACCCGAGCGCGAGGAACAGGTCGTGCGTGCTGCCCGCCGATATCGACGACACGCCCTGCGCGCTGAACGAGACCGTGGCCGGGCTGGCCAGGCCGGCCACGGTGAGGCGCTCCGTGCTCACCGGCTGGCCGCCGGACGCGGACGTCCAGGCACCCCGTCCGGGATCGAGGGCCGGGCCGAGCGCGGGGATCGTCCCGTACCCGAACCCGAGAACACCAAGCAGCAGCGCCGACACGACCACCGCGCCGGCCAGGCTCACCACGCGACCCGCCCGCCACCTTCGGCCGCTGCCACGTCTCGCACGCTTCGACATCCCGCACTTTTTACCACCCACCCAGCGATGGGTGGCGGCGCGGGCGGCCGGGCGGCCGGGCGGCGCGGGCGGCCGGGCGGCGCGGGCGGCCCGGCCACGCCTGCCCCCAGGCCGGCAAGGCCGGTTCCTGCTGGGTTTGCCGTGACCACCGGGTCAGGTGAAGCGCACGGTACTACCAATCATCTGCCCTGGCAGCACGATTATTACGAACATTTTCATGATCATGAAGAGTTTATAGCGTTATGACGCTATAAACCTTTCGCGATCATGACCTGGGCTGCGGTAACGGCGGCGCTTTCGCGTCCGTGCGGCGAGGAGGCAGCCGCGCCCGGCTTAATGGCATTGTTACCCGTCGGTTTGGAATTCGCGGCAAACCGGGCGGGGTCATGATGACTGCACATTGCGCTCCCAATTGCACTCCTGAATTTGCCCATGTCACGCCGGATCTTGACTTAACGTAACCAGTGAGATACAGGAGAGGGCAGAGGGAAGACCGCACTAGGCTGATCGAAAGGACCTATTAACTGCGGCATTAGGGACTGCCGCCTGTTTTCAAGGCATCATATTGGGGGCACTCTGATTACAGAGCGCCGCCGCAGGGCGGCGAAATCGGTACGCTGAGATGGTGAGATGGATGGCTTGGCCCCGGATCAAGAATTCCAGGTCATCAGCGGAGCCCGGTATAGACCCGCACGAGAGCGTGCAGGCAACAGTAACGCCGGCGCCTGACGCTGACCCACCCCCGGGCAGCGGGCAGAACACAGGGGTAAGCGGAGCCAGGCACGGCGTTGTCCAGAATCCCGCCCCTCCCCGCCCCGGACCCGGCGAGCCCAGGGCCGGCCGGCTGCCCCGCCCGATCCGCTACGCGCACACGGGGACCGGCACTCCGGCCCCTGGCGAGCCGCCCGCGGCGCCCACCGGGCCGGGGGCGCCCCCGGTGCCGCCAGATCGAGCCGACGAGCCGGAGCCGCTGACCGGCATCGTGCTGCCGCCCGCCGCCCCGGCTCCGCCGCAGCCGGCCAGGAAGCCGCGGGCAGG
>CAZORE010000091.1:0-3033 GCA_964581815.1 uncultured Streptosporangiaceae bacterium
GCTGCCGCGAAGGCCGCTGCCGCGAAGGCCGCTGCCGCGAAGGCCGCCGCAGCGAAGATCCCCACCTACTGCGCCGGGAACAACATGGCGGCCCTGGGCACCTGCATGACGGCCGTGTACCGCGCGGCCGGCGGCACGGTGAACGCCAGCGGCACCCCCACCACCAGCGGCTCCCGCTACAGCCCCGCCCTGGCCAACCAGGCCATGGCCGTCGTCAAGAAGCAGTACACCGCCGTCCAGGACGCCGCCCAGAAACGCGACGCCGCGACCGCCCAGAAACGCGCAGCCACTCCCGCCGCCGCCCAGCAGGCCGCCGGCGGAGGCTGCGGCGGGCTGTTCGGCTGCGCGCTGGGCAAGGTCACGGGCTGGCTCGGCGCCGGGCCGTCCAACGGCGTGAAGGGGCCGGGCGGGATCCTGGGCACGCTGAAGGAGTACGAGGCCGGGGTGACCGGCTCGGTGGTGAGCCTGGGCGACGGGTGCTCGGTGCTCAACCCTGACGCGTGCATCCAGCATCTGCTCGCCCTGCCGTCAGACTCCCAGCTGTACGACTCCGCCCTCGTCAAGATCGGGATCAGCAACAGCACCACCAGCTACAACTTCGGGTACATCGCCGGGACCATCGGCCAGTTCCTCCTGGGCACCGGCGAGGCGTCCGCCGCCGCCAAGGGCAGCAGCTTCGCGGACAAGATCACGGAGGAGCTGGCGGCTAGCTGCAAAATGAGCTTTACCGCCGGGACCCGGGTGCTGCTCGCCGCCGGGCAGGCAGCGCCCATCTCCTCCCTCAAGCCCGGCGACAAAGTCCTCGCCAGCGACACCCGCACCGGCAAGGACCAGCCCGAGACGGTCACCGCCGTCGAGGTCCACCACGACACCGACCTCTACGACCTCACCGTCAAGACCAGCCACGGCATCGAGGTCATCCATACCACCGCCAGCCATCTGTTCTGGGACCCTTATCATCACTACGGCTGGATTCCGGCAAAACACCTTAAACCGGGCATGCATCTTAAAACGCCGGACGGCCAGCCGGCCGTGGTGGTCGGCGGATCGGCCCCGGCTGTCCACGACGGGTGGATGTGGGACCTCACCGTCCCCGGCAACAACGACCACGACTTCTACGTAGCGGTTGCCGCAACCGCGGTCCTCGTCCACAACTGCACGGAAGGAGAAAGGATTGCCAATAGCATTGCAGATCACGCTGCCGAGAGGGCGCAAGCGGGAGATGGAACCCACTACGTTAGCGGGGTTAGCCCGCAAGACCTTCCTGGCTATGTGCACCAGGTGCTTGACGGCGAGGTCCCCGGAGTCGAAACCAGGTATCTTTCCGGCGGTCGCGTCGGCTACTGGGACCCTGCAAAGCAGGCGGTGATAATAGAAGACGGCGGTGGCGGGACCGTGCTGACGCCAAAAGAAGGCCATGACTACTTCGAAGGACTCCGATAGTGTGTAGGGCGACATGAGTGACTCGATGACGATCGAACCAGCGCAGTTCGCTGTGGTTGGCCAGTTGACCTTTGAACTCCCCAACATGCCGCCAGATCGTCTTTCTGCTTACGGGCTCTCCGATGCGGATGTGAAGTATCTGACCAGCATCATGCGGGCGTTCCGGAGAATTGATGATCAATATACTCAGGCGCGCTTCGATATCGTCGATACGGAAGATATTCCCTTGCGTGACGGTCGTTCACCGGAAGTGCATATCGAGGCGCATGGAAGCGAACTAGTCGCGGTTGCTGCACTGCGGAGACAAGTAGCCGCCGGGTGGGCGGACGCCTTGGATTTTGTTACTTCCTGGCTGGGGGATCGCGAGCTTTTCCTGCGGACTGGGTTTCATTCGGGCGAAGCCCGGCAGGCAATAGTTTCTCTGCATCGCTCATAACCGAAGGCAGTTACGGGTTATCCTCCGGTCCTGGTCGTTTCCCGGTTGCATGGCGTTGTGGCTGAAGACCGTCAGGAAGCCGGCGCGGCACCGCCGTCCCGACGCTCCGGCTCCGGGCTCGGTGAACCCGGTCACCGGCAAGGCGGCACCGGGCGAGAACTACGCGGCCCGGACCCGCCGGCACGCCCGCGCGGTGATCCGGTCGTTTTACGAGTACCACCGGGAGATGCACGGCAGGCCCCTGGTCAACCCGTTCCCGCAGGCCAAGGGCGCGGAGGACGGGCAGCTGAATGCCCACCATAACCCCATGCGGCCGTTCCGGCAGCCCGCGCGGCGGGCCGCCTACCAGCCGAAAGAGCCCAAGCCGGCACCGCGGAGCATCCCAGACCAGGCGTTCAGCGATCTGTTCGCCGGGCTGGCCTGCAACCGGGACCGGGCACTGATCGGCGTTCTACATCTCCACCGGCGCTCGTGCCTCCGAGCTGCTGGGCCCTCATCAGGGCCTAGTCGCCCCTGAGGAGCAGACGATCGGCGTGATCCGCAAGGGCAGCCGGGCTCTGCAGCACCTGCCCGCCTCGGCGGACGCGTTCGTCTGGCTGCGCCTCTACCAGCAGGAGATGCTGGACCTGGCTCCGCGGGGACCGGAGGAGCCGGTGTGGTGGACGCTGCGCCGCCCGTTCAGGCCGCTGACCTATGACGCGGCCCGGATGGTGTTCACCCGGGTCAACCGGCTGCTCGGCGCGAACTGGACGTTGCATGACCTGCGGCACAGCGCCGCCAAAAGAATGGTCCGCGACCCGCACCTGACCCTCGCCGACGTGCAATGGGTCCTCGGGCACGCCCACATCACCACCACCGAGATTTACACTGCGGCTGCCCCGGACGAGGTCATAGCCCACGTCCTGGCCCATCACGAGCGGCAGCGCGCCGGGCAGGCGAGGCCGCCGGCTCCGCCGGCGCCCGGCTACCGACCCGAGGTACTGGCGGCGCTGTTCGGCAGCTCAGCGCCCGGCGGGGAGCGCCGATGACGGCCGCGGTCTGCGACAGCGCCGCCGAAACCGCCAAGGTCATCGAAACACCGGCAGCGGGCGGGCCGGCATGGCAGCCGCGGCCCTGCGTGGAGGGCTGGTGGCAGACACGGCAGAGCCGGGAAG
>CAZORE010000091.1:3133-28621 GCA_964581815.1 uncultured Streptosporangiaceae bacterium
AGGAGCGATGGCTGGCCAGCGGGGCCGACGCCGCCGGCTCCGGCTGGAGCGAATTGCCGTTGAAGGGACACGTCCCGATCCGGCCTCATCAGCGCGACGAGCTGTTCGCGGGACTTGTCCTGCTCGTGGCCGGGCAGGTCATCCGGCCCGGCTACCGTTGGCTGCTGAGCCAGCGGATGACGGTGATGCTCGCCGAGGCCCGGGCCGCCCTCGACCCCGGTGCCTTCGGTGGCCTGGAGATCCAGGCCCGGCACGCGACGGCCTGGGCCCGCTCGGACGCGCTGAACAAGATCACCTGGATGGTGATCCGCAAGGGCGGCCTGGTCAGCGACATCACCGTCGGCGACTGCCTCGAGCTGACGGCGGCCCTGGAAGAGCACCATTTCCGGGGCAGCGCGGGCCGACCATTGTTCTACGCCCTGCTCAAGGACACCGGCGTGCTCCCCGCCGGGGCGCCGTCGCGGCTGCGGGCGCTGCGGATCGAGGGCCGCCGCAGCATCGCCCAGATCGTGGACGGGTACGGCATCGAGTGCCGGCCCGTCCGGGACCTGCTGGTGGAGTACTTCACCGAACGGGCGCCCGAGCTGGACCACACCTCGCTGCGCTCCATCGCCCGCAACCTGTGCCGGCTGTTCTGGCGCGACCTGGAGATCCATCATCCCGGCATCGACTCGCTCCAGCTGCCGCCGCAGGTCGCGCAGGCGTGGAAGGAGCGCCTGAGCTACATCCGCGATGCCGGCGGGCAGCCGGTGCGGCCCCGGATCAACTACCGCAGCGAGCTGGTGTTCGTCCGGGCCTTCTACGAGGACATCGCCCGGTGGGCCGCCGACGACCCGGCCCGGTGGGCGCCGTGGGTGGCGCCGAGCCCGGTCAAGGCCGCCGAGTGCACGCAAAAGAAGTTCAAATCGCGGGTGAAGTCGCGGATGGACCAGCGGACCAGGACGCAGCTGCCGCTGCTGCCCGCCCTCCTGCGCGCCGTCGGACAGCAGCGCGCGGACGCCGAGGAGCGCATCACCGCCGCCCGTGATGCCTCGGCCGGGGACATATGCACCGCCGCAGGGCAGGAACTGCGGCGTCACCGCCCGGGTCAGGTCGGCCGCGTCAACGTCACCGAGATCGCCACCGGCAAGCAGCGCAACCTCACCCACGAGGAAGAGGCGGCATTCTGGTCGTGGGCCACGGTGGAGGTACTGCGGCACACCGGGATCCGCATCGAGGAGATGCTGGAGCTCACTCACCACAGCTTCATCGCCTACACCCTGCCCACGACCGGCGAGGTCGTGCCGATGCTCCAGGTCGCCCCGTCCAAGACCGATGCGGAAAGGCTGCTGCTGGTCTCCCCGGAGCTCGCGGAGGTCCTCACCGCGATCATCTTCCGGGTCCGCGCAGGCAAAGCGGCCCTGCCGCTCGTCTCCGCATACGACGTGTTCGAGCAGACCTGGAGCCCGCCCATGCCGTTCCTGTTCCAGCGGCGCTACGGCAACGAGGACCGGCCGATCGGCCGCAGCTACATCCGTGAGTGCATGGTCGCGACCTCGCAGGCCGCAGGCATCGCCGCCGCCGGCGAAACGCTCGAATGGCGGCCCCATGACTTTCGGAGGATCTTCGTCACCGATGCCCTGCGGTCGGGGCTGCCGCCGCACATCGCCGCGAAAATCTGCGGGCACGCCCTGCTTGACACCACTATGGGCTACGCCGCGATCTACCCGGAAGACGTCATCGCCCACCACCGGGCCTTCATCGCCCGCCGCCGCACCGAGCGGCCCGGCGAAGAATACCGTGATCTCACCGCCTCCGAATGGGACGAGTTCCTCGCCCACTTCGAGCTGCGCAAGGTAGCGCTGGGGACCTGCGGCCGCGATTTCGGGACGCCGTGCGCGCATGAAAATGCGTGTGTCAGATGCCCACTCCTCCGGGTCGACCCAGCTCAGATGCCGCGGCTTGAAGAGATCCGCGCCAACCTCGGCGACCGGCTCCGGGAGGCAAAGGAGCAGGGCTGGCTCGGCGAGGTCGCCGCGATCGAGACCACCATGGCCGCCGCTGGCCAGAAGCTGGAGGCCATGCGCGACCTCACTGCTCGCAGCACGACCGTCCACCTCGGCATGCCCGATGTCCGCCGCTCGGCCGGAAGGTCCAGCCCAGGATCTTCCTGACCGCTATCACGGCCATGACGACGGGCGAACCGACTGCGCCCGCGTTCACACGACCTTGCCACCAGCCTCCCCAGCGGGAAACCCTGCGACCGGCCGTTCAGCCAGGAGGCCCAGCGCACCCGCGAAGGCGCTAAACGCCGGCGCCACGATCCGCCACGCGCACCGCCCCGGTTGCGTCCAGAACTCACTGGCGACCACTCGCGGATCGGACGGGTCACTGCGATAGTCCAGCGCGATCGCCACGTCATCACCGGGCACCCGGTTGACAGCGACGAAGAAGGCGAGCTCGACATCGAGCCAGGGCAGCTCAACCGCGCCAGCAACGCTGCCGCGGACTTCACGGAACAGCTCAGACCCCTGGCTCTCGTCAGCGAACAGGTCAAGCGACTGAGATTCCCAGCTCATCTGACCAACACTGGTCAGAAATACCAGCGGACTCTCGAACCAAGGGATGACCTCACGCACCACGTCGTCACCCGGATGCCGCCACCGCCCGGCGGCGAGCAAGTCGATCAGGAGGCCCGGGAGCGGCAAGCCGCGGACACTCGTCCGAGACTCACCCTTGTCGCCCTGACGATGATCCACAGCTCGAGTCTGGCACGTCCGCACCCCGATCCGCAGGGGCTCATACGGCTGCGTTCATGAGGCAACACGCCCGGCTGCAGCACCTCGCGAAGATCCCTTGGTGACTCAGGGTCACACTAAAGATGTCGGACTGGCCTCCGGCCCACCTCAAGATCATTTCGGTTAAGCAGGAGTGCTCGTGGATGCAGGGTGTCGAGTAGGCGCGCCCGCAGTCGCCGAGCGCGACGCGGCGGCGCTGGAAGTGGCCGAGGAACTCGTCCCACTCGGCGTCGGTTATCTTTAGTTCGAACAAATTTTCATCAAATACTCGCAGGTCAGGGTCGTCGCGTACGCGTCCGCGACTGTGCCTGTGATCGGCACCCGGCCCTGTGATCTAGGGGTAGGTCGTCTGCAGCGGGCATTCAGGGGCGGGACCGGCACTTTGAGTCTTGTCCCGGCGGGCTAGTCCCACCAGAATTCCCATGCGCTGGTCCCGACCAGGCGGCTGGCGTATCCGGTCAGGGTGTGCGGGTGGCCTTGCCAGATGTTGTCGGGGCAGAAGGCAAAGTGCTCGGCGGCGACGGGCAGGGCCTCGTCCAGGGTGGCCGGGGGCGCGGCGACGCTCACGTAAAGGTCGGCGAAGCCGACCCCGATGACGCGGGCGCCGAAGCGGTCTTCCCAGCTGCGCATGATGGCCGCGATCTGCCCGGTGTCGTTGGCGTAGTTCAGCGGCCCGGTCCATCCCGCGGCGGTCAGGGCGTCCGCTCCGCGGTCGGCGGCGACCAGTCCCAGCCGCAGGGGCCACACGGCCGTTTCCTTTCTCCCTGAATGTCTCGCAGCACCAAGAGTGACGGAAACGGCCGTCTTGTACACAGGGTTCGGATATATAGGCGAATAGCATCATCATGTGGCGATATACGTAGAATTTAGGTTAGAACTTAAGCTATAGAGGCACCGCAAAGTCGTGGAAGCAGGCTGTAGCCTGCGGTGCTGCAGCGGCTGCTGAGGTTACCCCGACGTGCCTGCGAGCGGCGGACGGTACTCGGGCGATGCCCAGGACTACCGGACCTACCCGGATCCGAACTCGCCAACGAACTTGAACAAGCCGCACAAAGGACTCGGGGCGAAACGGCGCGGTCGCTTGGCGCGGCGCGGGAACAGTATGTTGCAGATCAACTCGGAGGCACCGTGACGGCCGACGAAAACGGTGTGGGCATGCGGGGTGGTCTCGTGCGGCTGGAATGGGCGGTGAATAAATGGCGGACTTGGGCGACCTGGCAGCACCGCAACCGAACCCCGTATGGGTAAAATTCGACCCAGAGGCTGATGCCGCATACATCGGGCTAGCTTCCATTAGTCCAGGGGAAGCAGTGAGGCAAATCATTGTCGTTCGGCGGCCAGTAAAGCTCTTGATGGGCCGCTATCGCGCACCAGTGGGTCCGCGTGAATGCGCTTGAGCAACTGGAGGATCCGCGCGCGGACAATGATTTCTGGCGGACGCACCTCGAACCGCTACCTGGGCAACGCAGGAGACGCTGCGAGCCTGGAGGGGGACTGCAGTGAAATACGCCAAGGCCAACCAGATAAAGGACTATGTCTCAGAGATTTCGGCCAACATTGCCTCAGCTGGAAGGGTAGCGCCGCATTGACCGCCGCACCGGCTGGCCAGTGGCCATCTACCAGCGCGATCTTCGAGATGGCCCACATATACTGGGTTTCCCCTCTGGTTGTACGCACCGGTTCCGATCGCCTTGGTCTTGACGGTCAGGTTGTAGAGGTTAGTGTCGTGGTGGACCAGGACGGCGGTGACGGTTTCGGGCTGGGCCTCGCCGGTGGCGTCCCCAAGCTCACCACTGCGTAGATCAGAGTCGAGAACAAGGCCACCGCCGCCACATGGCAGGCCGCCGGCATCAAGGCGGCCGGCGGCCTGAAGGCCTTCACGCCCCAGCCAGCTAGCCAGGCAAAGTCTCGCCGCCCAGCTGGCCGCGGCCGTGGCCCGGTCTCCTATTGCCGCGGCGATTCAGGCCCTGCCTGGCCTGTTTCAGGCGAATTGGCGGCGGCCTGGGCCGACGGTGTTTTCCGTGCCGTTCACCCGGACCGTGGCGGTGGTGCCCGGCGGGACGGAGACGGCCAGGCGCAGGCGGTCGCCTGCGAGTTCCCAGGATGACTCGATCCGGCCGTAGGGTGACTCGTGGGCGGCCGCCGCCGCGGTGAGGCCGCCGCCGGGCACCGGCTCGATGACGAACGAGCGGTAGGCCGGCTCGCCGGCCAGCCGGATGCCTGCGGTGTAGCGGTGCAGGAAGTCGATCACCGCGCCCTTGGAGTAGTGGTACAGCGAGTCGTGCGGCTGGCTGTCGGCATCGATGCCTTCCCAGGACTCCCAGACGGTGGTCGCGCCGCGGTCGATCATGGCGAGCCAGGATGGCGGCGTGTCCTGTAGCAGGAGCTCGTAAGCGAGGCCGGCGTGGCCGTGATCGGCGAGGACGGGCAGCAGGTACGGCGTCGACAGGAACCCGGTGCGCAGGTGCGTGCCCGCCTCGCGGACCAGTTCGGCCAGGCGGCCGGCGGCCTGCGGGCGCAGGTAATCAGGTACGAGCCCGAACGCCAGCGCGCGGACCAAGGTGGGCTGGTCGTCGGGGCGGACCGCGCCATCGGGCCCGATGAACTCCCGCTGCCAGGCGTTCCGCACCCGGATAGCGAGCTCCGCGTACTGAGCGGCGTCGCCGTCTCGGCCGAGTACGGCGGCGATCTCGGCCATGAGCAGCGCCGAGCGGTAGAAGTACGCGGTGGAGACATGTCCCCGGTCGGCGGCCTGGTAGGCCGCCATGTCGGTGATCTTCTCGCCGGGAATCAGCCATTCGCTGAACTGGAACCCGGTGTCCCACAGGTACCGCTCGTGCGGGGCGGGCGCCGCCGACCGGGCGATGCGGCCGGGATGGCGGGCCTCGGCGGCGGTCCGGGTGACGTAGCCGAGCCAGGCCGTCATGGACGGCCACTGCTCATCGAGTACCGCCGTGTCACCGTAGGCGCGGTACAGCTCCCACGGGACGACGACGGCGGCGTCGCCCCAGCCGGCCGAGCCGTGCCAGCCGCCGACCGGGCTGTGCCTGCCCTCGGACGGCGGCAACGGCGACATGTTGACGACCAGCCCGTTGTCCCACTGGCCGGCGGCCACGTCGCGCAGCCATTTCACCGAGAAGCCGGCCACGTCGTAAAGGAACGCGGCGGTCGGCACGTACAGCTGCCAGTCGCCGGTCCACCCGGCGCGCTCCCGGGTGGGGCAGTCGGTCGGGATGTCACAGGCGTTGCCGCGGAAGCTCCACACGGCGGCCGCGTGCAGCCGGTTCACCCGGTCGTCGCTGCAGCTGAACCAGCCGGCCCGGCGCATGTCGGTGTGCACCGCGACGCCGGTGACGGCATCGAGGGACAGGTCGCCAGGATGGCCGTCGACGCGCACGTACTGGAACCCGTGGGTGGTGTGCCTGGGCTCGAAGCCGCCGGGCCGCCCGTCGGAGATGATCGTGTCCACCTGCCCCGCCGAGAGCGGGTGCGGCATGAACGGCATCGCGGGGCGCAGGTGCTCGACCGTCACGTCGCCGTCCCTGTCGAGCCATTCCCCGTGGGTGAGGGTCAGCTCGGTGCCCGCCGGGCAGGCGCCCGCCAGGCGGATCCAGCCGTTGATGTTCTGACCGAGGTCGATGACCTGGCGGCCCGCGCCGATCCGGGTGACCGACACGGGACGCAACTCCTCCACCCGGCGCACCAGCGGCCCCGGCGACCAGGTGAGGCAGTCGAAGCCGTAGTCAGCCGGGCGGACCGGGCGCCAGCCGCCACGGTCGCCGCCGGAGGTGCCGCTGCCGAGCGTGCCGCGGCCGGAGCCGTCGTGGCCAGCGCCGTCACCGCCGGTGCCGTCGCGCCCGGCCAGCCGCAGGTCAGTGCGCTGTCCTTCGATCAGGTCCGCACTGAGCAGGTGCGACGGCCGGCTCTGCCAGGACGGCCCGGTGCCGGCCACTTCCATGCTGCCGTCGGCGTACCAAACCTGGAACTGGGCCAGGAACGCGGTCGTGGCGCCCCACTGGTCGAACGCCCGCAGCATGCCTACCTGGCCGCGCCACCAGCCGTCGCTCAACAGCACGGTGACCTCAGTGGCGCCCGCGGACAGCAGATCGGTGACGTCGTACGCCTGCACCTGCAGCCGCTTGTCGTACTGGGTGAAGCCCGGCGTCAGCTCCAGGTCACCGACCCGGGCGCCGCCGAGGAATACCTCGTACAGGCCGTGCGCGGTGGCGTACAAGCGGGCGCGCGCCACCGCCCGGCCCGCCGTGACGGGCACGTGGCCGCGCAGCTCATACGCGGGCCGCTGCCCGGCCGGCGCGGCCGCCTCCTCGAAGGGCGCCACCCAGGAAGCCGCCCAGTCCGCCGCCGAAAGCAGCCCAGCCTCCACGGTGAGCGGCTCGGAAAACGGGCTCTCACCGAGGTCGGTGCGCACCGCGACCCGCACGGTCACCCGCTCCGCCGAACCGAGCGGCGCGAAGGGCCACGGCACCAAGACGCTGTCCTGGCCGGCCACCCACCCGGTGTCGGCGCCGTCCGCGGTCGCGAGCCGGTAGCCGTACTGCGTGGTCGCCGGCGCGGGCAGCAGCCAGGAAAGACGCGGCCGCCGCTCCCCGATGCCGAGGGGGCGGCCCAGGTGCTCGGCGCGCAGCCGGGCAGGCGCGGCGGGCTCCGCGGGTTCGGCGGACTCAACGGTGGCGGCGGACCCAGTGGGCACGGCGGCGCCGCCCCGCGGGAGTACCCTCACGAGGACACCTCGCTGGCGCTCGGAGTCCGCATTCGCGGACGCGCTGTACTTACCGATTCGCTCGCAAGCTCGCTCATGGCAACTCCATGTCCGGTGGGAACGGCGCCGGGTGCCACTCCGGGTCGTCGGCCGCGTCCCGGCAGGCGCCGCTGAACTGGTGCTGTCCTGGCCCGGCGGCAAACGAAGCGGAATCGGGCAGGACAACGACGGCGGTGCAGCCCGCCGGGACGGTGACGTCCACGGTGAGGACGCCGTCCGCGCGCCGCCAGGACACCTCGGCCAGGCCGTACGGCGTCAGGTGCGCGGCGCGCGCCCAGGACAGGCCCCCGCCGGGACGTGGTTCGATCCGCAGCGAGCGGTAACCCGGCGCGGCGGGCGCCAGCCCGCCGATCACCCGGTGCATCCAGTCGGCGACCGCGCCGAGCGCGTAGTGGTTGAACGACGTCATCCCGCCGGGGTTGACCGACCCGTCGGGCAGCATGCTGTCCCACCGCTCCCAGATGGTCGTCGCCCCCATCGTCACCGGGTACAGCCATGAGGGGCACTCGGTCTGCCGCAGCAGCTGGTAGGCGTCGTCCACCGTGCCGGCCGAGGTGAGCGCGTCGCAGATCAGCGGGGTGCCGAGGAACCCGGTCGCCACGTGGTAGCCCTTGGCGCGCACCAGGTCGACCAGCCGCTGCCCGGCCCGGTCCCGCTGCCCGGGGTCGCGCAGCAGGCCGAACTCGAGCGCGAGCGCGTACGCGGTCTGGCTGTCGCTGACGAGCCGGCCGCGCGGCGACACGTACTCGCCGCGGAACGCCTCCCTGACCCCTTCGGCCAGCGCGGCATACCCGGCGGCGTCGGCCTCCTCGCCGAGGACCGCGGCGATCTCCGCGAGCAGGTCCGCGACGTGCGCCCGGTAGGCGGTGGCCACCAGGTGCGGGTCGGTCGACGCGGCCCATGGCGCGTCGGGCGGCGCGGCCGGGTCCAGCCAGTCGCCGAGTTGCCGGGCCGGCTGGTCGAACAGCGTGCCGGGCCCCAGCGACGCCGTGAGCCCGTCCACCCAGGCCCGCATGCTCGGGTACTGCCGCCGCAGCAGGTCATGGTCACCGAACCGCTGGTAGACCACCCACGGGACGATCACCGCGGCGTCGCTCCAGCCGGCCGTCGGCGCGGGCTTCTGATGAGGCCCGGGGAAGTCGACGCGCGGCACGAACAGCGGCACGGTACCGTCCGGTGCCTGGTCGGCGGCCAGGTCCTTCAGCCACGAGGCGAGGAACCCGGCGCAGTCGTACAGGTAGGCGGCGGTCGGCGCGAACACCTGGATGTCACCGGTCCAGCCGAGCCGCTCGTCCCGCTGCGGGCAGTCGGTCGGCACGTCGACGAAGTTGCCCCGCATGCCGCGCACCACGTTGTCGTGCAGCCGGGTGAGCAGGGCGTCGGAGCAGCTGAACCAGCCGGCCCGCTCCAGGTCGGAGTGGTAGACCATGGCGACCGCCGACAGGACGTCCGCGCCGCCCACGTCACCGGAGCCGGCACCGGCACCGGCACCGGACACGGTGAGCTCGGCGTACCGGAAGCCGTGCAGGGTGAACTCCGGCTCCCATTCTTCACCGCCCGGGTCGCCGCGCAGCGTGTAGGCGTCGGTGGCCCGGGCGGTGCGCAGCGGGCGCACCGCGAGCTCGCCGTCCTCGAGCACCTCGGCGTGCCGGATCGTCACCGTCGCGCCGCGCTCGCCGCGGACCCGGATCCGCAGCCGGCCGACAATGTTCTGGCCGAAGTCCAGGACGGTCTTCCCCGACGGCGTCCGATGAGTCTCGCGGACGGCCAGGCCCTCGGTGGCGCGCACCGGCGGCCCGTCCGGCGCCGTCAGCGTCGAGAAGTCAAGGATGCCCGGCCGGCACGCCGGCCACCCTGAGTCGTCGAAGCCCGGCCGTGACCAGCCGGGCAGCTCCCTGGTCGCGTCGTAGTGCTCGCCGTCGTACAGGTCCGCGGCGCGGACCGGGCCGTCGGCCGAGCAGCGCCAGGCCGTGTCGGTGCCGGTCACCACCCGGCGGCCGTCGGTGAGGGTGATCTCGAGCTGCGCGAGCAGCCCGAGCGACGTCCCGTAGGTGTCCCGCCGGCCGGGGACGAAGCCGAGCCTGCCGCGCCACCAGCCGTCCGCGACCGCGAAGCCGATGGCGTTCGCCCCGGGCCGCAGCAGGCCGGTCACGTCGTAGGCCTGGTAGCGCAGCCGGCGGTGGTAGCTGGTCCAGCCCGGCGCGAGCGCGTCGTCGCCGACCCGGCGGCCGTTGACCTCGGCCACGTAGATCCCGTGCGCGGTCGCGTACAGCCGCGCTGAGGCGATGTCACCGTCCACGGTGAACGATCGGCGGAACAGGATCGCCGGCCCGCGTTCGGTAAGCGAGGGCTCGATCAGGCTGGCCTGCCAGTCGCCGGCGTCGAGGCCGCGCTCGACGACCGCGGGGTCGCTCCAGTCGGACACCGACCCGTCGGCTCCGGTCACCCGCACCCGCACGGCCCGCGCCTCCCGGGGGCGCAGCGGCGCGGCCGGCCACGGGACGAGCACCGACGCCGCGGACGCGCGCGCGAAGACCTCGTCGCCGACCCTCAGCTCATACGCCGCCTGCCGCCACTGCGGCGGCGCCGTCACGTGCCAGGACAGCCGCGGGGCCGCCTCGCCGATGCCGAGTGCCTCGCGGTGATGCTCGAAGCGGACGAGCGACAGCTCATCCACGCCGCTGCTCCCTGACCAGCGCCGCGTAGACGGCGGCGCTCGGCTTGGGTATCCGCCGGAACGTCGAGCGGTCGACCGCGTACAGGCCGAGCTTCCCCTCGAAACCGAAGATCCACTCGAAGTTGTCCATCAGCGTCCAGTGGTGATAGCCGAGCACCGGCACCCCGTCGCCCATCGCCGCGCGCAGCCCGCGCAGCGACGACTCGATGAACGCCGACCGCTGCGCGTCGTCCTCGGTTTGCATGCCGTGCTCGGTGACCAGCACCGGCTTGCCGGTCACCTGGTGCGCGTACCGGGCGCAGCAGCCGAGGGAGGCGGGGTCGCGGCCGCTCATCGGCCCGCCCGCGGCCGGCGTCCCGTCGGGGTTCACGGACCGCACGGCGTCGTAGTACAGCCGCTCGTAGTTCTGGATGGCGGTGAAGTCATCCTCGCGGGCCAGCTCAAGCCAGCGCTGGTACACCTCGGCGCGCTTGCGGTCGCGCAGCCCCGGGTCGTCGCCGTATACCTGGTCGTCCACCAGGGCGATCGCGAAGCCGGCCGGCAGGTCGGGCCGCCGCGCCTTGATCGCGGCCCGGGCGGCGCGGTGCCCGGCGGTCATGCCGTCGCCGATGGCGTCGCGTTCCTCGGGGAGCACCACGTTACTCATCCGGTACCGCGGCACCCCGCAGGCCGCGGCGGCCGCCTCCAGGGTGGCCCGCTCCAGCTCGTGCACCACCGGCGGCAGCCCCGACCAGGCCAGCATGGCGGGCAGGTCCGGCTCGTTCATGGTGACCGCGACGGCGATCTTGTCACCGAACGCGCCCATCACCCGGTCGCAGTACCGGGCGAACAGCTCCGGCGCCTGCGGGTTGAGCCAGCCGGCCCGCATCGCGAACCAGTGCGGCGAGGTGAAGTGGTTGAACGTGACGACCGGGGCGAGGCCGCGGGCCAGGCAGTGGTCGGCGATCGCCGCGTAGTGGGCCAGGGCGGCGGCGGAGAACTCGCCCTCGGCCGGCTCGACCCGCGCCCACTCGACGGAGAACCGGTAGGCGTTCAGGTTCATTCCCGCCGCCAGGTCGACGTCGTCGCGCCACAGCTCCCAGCCGTTGCATGCCCGCCCGGAGGGCTCACGGAACACGGTCGGCCGCACGTGCTCGGCGAACCAGGTATCGCTGTCGACGTTGCCGCCCTCGTTCTGGTGGCCGGCGCTCGCCACGCCCCACAGGAAGCCGTCGGGAAACTGCTCCAGCACAGGGATCTCCAGTCAGTGGTGATGGTAACGGGCGCTTTCATCCTGGCGATGCTGACTCGGGCAACCGTGCGGGTGAAGGTCAGGATGAAGAGCTTGCATGTCAAGCAGAACGAGGGTCAGGCGGTCCCGGCAGGCAACCGGAGTCCCCGGGCCTGGCCGGAGTGATGGCAGGCGACCGCTGACCCGGTGCCATCGGCGCCGTCGTCCCCGGTGACCAGCGGCGGCCGCTCGGCGCGGCACACGTCGGTGGCGAGGGGGCAGCGGGCCGCGAACGGGCACCCGGCCGCGGGCGGCGGCGCCGCGCCGGCGGCCGCGATCCCCAGGGCCTCGCGGGCGGCGCGGCGGCGGGCCTGCGCGGCGGGCTGCGGCACCGGGGCCGCGGCGGTCAGCGCGATGGTGTACGGGTGGCCGGGCCGCTGGGTGACGTCCTCGACCAGGCCGGCCTCCATCACCTGGCCGCGGTAGAGCACCACCACCCGCTGGGCGAGGAACCGGACGACGCTCAGGTCGTGGGCGATGAACAGCAGCGCGAGCTGATGGCGGCCGCGCAGGTCGGCGAGCAGGTTGAGCACCTGCGCCTGGGTGGACAGGTCGAGTGAGCTGACCGGCTCGTCGAGCACGATCACCTGCGGCTCGCAGACCAGGGCGCGGGCGATCGCGATCCGCTGCCGCTGCCCGCCGGAGAACTGCGCGGGATAGCGGCCGGCCGCGTCGGCGGGCAGCCCGACGGCGGCCAAGCCGTCGGCGACCCGCCGCCACCGCTTGTCCTTCGGCACCCGCAGCACCCGCAGCGGCTCTTGAAGCGTCTGGCCGATGGTCTGCGCCGGGTTGAGTGAGGAGTAGGGGTCCTGGAACACGACGCGCAGGTCGATCGCGGCGACCCGGCGCTGCCGGAGCGACGCCCTGGTGATGTCGGCGCCGTGCAGCAGCACCCGCCCGGCGGCCGGCCGCTGCAGGCCGAGGATGGCCTTGCCGATCGTCGACTTGCCCGAGCCGGACTCGCCGACCAGGCCGAGGGTCTCGCCCGGCGCGACGTCGAAGCTGACCCCGTCGACGGCGGGCGGCACCTTGCCCGCGCGGCCGTAGCGGACGGTGAGGCCGCTGACCGACAGGGCGGGAACGGAAGCGGCGGTGCCGGAAGAGGTGGGGACCGTCATGAGGTGACTCCAGGCTCGACGGGGCGAGGGACAGGCAGCCCGTCCGCTTGGTTCGGTTCCGGCCAAGGTGACAGGGGATGGATGCAGCGCACACGGCCGCCCCCGTGCGCTCGCGTGGCGGGGACCGGGTCCGCGCACGCGGCGGTGGCCAGCGCGCAGCGGCCGGCGAAGCGGCAGCCGGCCGGCCAGTCGGCGGGCGCGGGCACGGTGCCGGGGATCGACGGCAGCCGGCCGGGCACCGGCAGGCCCTCCGATACGTGCGGGTTCGCGCCGAGCAGCGCGGCGGTGTAGGGGTGCGACGGCTGGCCGAGCACCGCGGCGACGGTGCCGGACTCCACCACCTGGCCCGCGTACATGACCGCCACGTCGTCGCACAGGTCGGCGATGACGCCGAGGTCATGGCTGACGATGAGCACCGACAGGCCCGTGTCCCTGACGAAGGAGCGGAGCAGGCTGAGTATTTCCGCCTGCACGGTCACGTCGAGCGCGGTGGTGGGCTCGTCGGCGATGAGCAGCCGCGGCGAGCCGGTGAGCGCCAGCGCGATGCACACCCGCTGGGCCATCCCGCCCGACAGCTGGTGCGGGTAGCTGCGCAGCACGCGCCGGGGGTTGGTGATGCCGACCTGAGCGAGCAGCCCCGCGGCGATCCGCCGTGCCTCGGCCCGGCCAACCCGGTGCCCGTCAACACCGTGCTGGCCAACACCGCGGAACCGGCGGATCGGCTGGGTCAGCTGGTAGCCGATGCTGAACACCGGGTCGAGCGCGACCATCGGCTCCTGGGAGATCATCGCGATGTCGCGGCCCCGGATCGCGCGCAGCTCCTTCTCCGGCAGGCCGGCCAGGTCACGGCCGGCGAACCAGACGGACCCGCCGGCGACCTGGACTCCCTCGGGCAGCAGTCCGGGCAGGGCGCGCGCGGTCATCGTCTTGCCGCAGCCGGACTCGCCGACCAGGCCGAGTACCGTTCCCCGGCGCATGCTGAAGGAGACGCCGGTGACCAGGCCAGGGCCGCCGGCGACCGCGACAGTCAGGTCGCGGACGTCGAGCAGCGGGTCAGGATCGGGCGGAGCCGACGCCGTTACTGCCGCCGCGCTCGGTGCTCGTCCCGCCCGCCCCGCCTGGCCGAGGCCAGCCTGCCCCGGGCCTGCGCGCCCGGTGCCCGTCTGCACTGAGTCGGCGAGCACGTTGGCGGCGATGACGGTGAGGGCAAGCACCAGGCCGGTGGGCACCATCAGCCACGGGTCGGTGTACACGTTCTGCGACGCGTCGGCGATCAGGCCGCCCCAGCTCGGCGTGGGCACCTTGGGGCCGAAGCCCATGAACGCCAGGCCGGCCTCGATGAGGACGCCGATCGCGAACAGCTGCGCCGCCTGTACCGCGATCGTGGTCGCCATGGCCGGCAGCACGTGCCGCAGGTTGACCCGCAGCGAGGACACGCCGTTCACCCGGGCCGCGTCGACGTACAGCAGGGTGCGCACCGACTGCGCCTGGCCGAGGAAGATCCGGTACACCGGCGCGCTCAGCAGCACGCCGAGCACCGTCATGATCGCCCACATGTGCACGCCGACCGCGCCGACGAACGCGAGCAGGATGATCATGGACGGCAGCGCCAGCAGCAACTCGGCGAAGCGGCTCGACCCGCGCTCCACCCAGCGGCCGTGCTCGGCGGCCGTCAGGGCGAGGGGGATGCCGATGCCGAACGCCACCACCACGGCGAGCAGCCCCGGGCCGACCGAGATCCAGCCGCCCGCCGCGATCCTCGTCAGCACGTCGCGGCCGAGCTCGTCGGTGCCGAGCCAGTGGCTGCCCGAAGGGCCGGCCAGGGTGTGCAGCGAGTCCTGGTCGTCGACCGGGTACGGCTCCCACAGGGGCGCGGTGAGCGAGGCGAGCAGCAAGATCACGAGCCACGCGGCCGACAGCGCGCCGCCGGCCCGCAGGCGCGGGCGCCCGCGGCCGGCCGCGGGCGGCCCTCCAGCCAGGTTGAGCGGCGGGGTGAGGGACGGGGCGGTCATGCGGTGCGCACCTTTGGGTCGAGGGCCGCGAGTACCAGGTCGAGCACCAGGTTCGTGATCACCACGACGACCGTCGCGATGACGACGACGCCCTGCACCGCCGGGAAGTCGGTGTTGCCGATCGCGTTCGACGCGGCCTGGCCGAGGCCGGGCAGCGCGAAGAGCTGCTCGATCACCACCGACCCGCCGAACAGCGCGATGAACTGGATGCCGAGCACCGAGGCCACCGGGCCGCCGGCGGACCGCAGCGCGTGCACGTAGCGGATGCGCCACGGCGGCGTGCCCAGGGCGTGCAGCGTGCGGACGTGCTCCTGGCGCAGCGCGGTGATCATCCCGGTGCGGGTGGTTCGCGCGATGATCGCCGTGCCGGTGATCGCGAGGGTGATCACCGGCAGCGCCAGGCTCTGCAGGTACTGGCCTGGTGACGCGCTGAACGTCACGTAGCCGGTGGCGGGCAGCAGGTGCCCCTTGATGGCGACCAGGTAGACAAGCAGAATGCCGATCCAGAACTGGGGCAGCGACAGCGCCACCCCGCTGCCCGCGGTGACCACCCGGTCGAGCCAGCTGCCGCGGATCGCGGCGGCGACCCCGATGAGCACGCCGAGGAGGCCGGACAACACCGTGGCGAACACCGCGATGGACGCGGTGACCGGCAGCCGGCTGATCAAGTCCGGCCAGATGGCATGCCCGTCGATGAGCGAGCTGCCGAGGTTGCCGCGCGCCGCGTGGCCGAGCCAGGTGAGGTACTGGGTGACCAGCGGCTGGTCCCAGCCGAGCTGGCGGTTCGCCGCCGCCACCTGGGCGGGGGTGGCCCCGGCGCCCGCGGTGATCGCGCCCGGGCTTCCGCCCGAGGCGTGCACCAGGAGGAAGCTCACTACGCTCGCCGCCAGGACGGTGGCGACGGCGAAGGCGAGCCGGCGGGCGAGGTAGGTGAGCATGTCACGTCCTTTCTGCGGAGAGTCCGCCGCTTGGCCCGCCCGGCGGGCGCTCCGTGGACCTGCGGCCGCCGGGCGCGCCCGATGCGATGGGTTGCCATCGGGCGCGCATCGGGGGGTACGGGGGGTCGTCCCCCCGGGTGGTGCTAGCTCGCCGGCTTGAGCGAGGTGAGCAGCGGGTACTCGTCCA
Organism: uncultured Streptosporangiaceae bacterium; assembly: GCA_964581815.1. Lineage (GTDB taxonomy): Bacteria > Actinomycetota > Actinomycetes > Streptosporangiales > Streptosporangiaceae > Trebonia. The sequence continues at coordinate 18,893 of CAZORE010000091.1, forward strand.
GGCCGGGGAAGACCGGCGCGGCGACCTTCTTGGCGTTGTAGCCGACGTAGGCGTACTGCTCGGCGACCGGGATGACCCAGCCCTCGTTGACCAGGGCGTCGTTGAGCGTCTTGAGCGCCGCCGGGTAGCCGTCGCCGGTCGCGTTGGAGGCCGCGCCGAGCGCGGCGCCGATCACCGGGTCCTGCGTCTTGTGCGGGTTGGCGAAGCCGCCGACGAGCACGCCCGCGGTGATGCCGATCTCGTTGGCCCACGACAGCGGGATGAAGCCCATCGGCTGGGTGTTGATCGCCGCGAACAACTGGGCGGTGGAGGTGGTCTCGCTGATGTTCATCGTGACGCCGATCGCGGCGAACTGCTTCTGCAGGAACTCAAGCTGCACCTCGTCGCTGGGTGACGACGTGATGGTGAAGGAGAAGCCGTTCGGGTACCCGGCCTGGGCGAGCAACTGCTTGGCTTTGGCGTCGCTAAGCGCGTACGTGGTGTCGAGCGCCGCGTCGTAGCCGGGCGAGGCCTGCGGGAACGCGTTCGCGGTGGGGTGGCTGCCCTTGGCGAGGGCGGCCACGAACGCCGCGCGGTCGATGGCGTAGCTGAGCGCTAGCCGCACCAGCTTGTTACCGAACGGCTTGGAGCTGACGCCCGTCTTGTCGAAGACGAGCAGCGTGTCCACGGTGCCGCCGTTCTTGACCAGCGAGACGCCGTTCGACTGGGCCGTCGACGCCGTGGACGGGTCGAGAATGGAGACTGCGGTCTGCCCGGAGATCTGCGCGTTCACCCGGGCGGTCTTGTCCAGGTACGCCTTGTAGGTGATGGTGGTGAAGGGGTACGTCGCGGCGGCGGCGCCGGCCGTGCGGGTCACCGTGTAGCTGCTGCCCTTGACCGCCGTGGCCAGCTTGTACGGGCCCGAGCCGTCGGGGGCGGTGTCCAGGCTGGCCGGGTTGCTGATGCCCTGCTGCCCGACGATCATGCCGGGCTCGCCGGCCAGCTGGGTCTGGAAAGTGGCCTGCGGCGCGGCGAACGACAGCACGACGGTGCTGGCGTCCGGAGCCGCGACGCTGGTGATCTCGTCGGCGCCGCCCTTGGCGAAGGCGCCATAGGACTGCAGCTTGGAGTCGCTGCGCCGGTCCAGGTTCCCCTTGACCAGCTGCGCGGTCAGCTTCGAACCGTCGGTGAAGGTGACGCCCGACTTGAGCTTGAGCGTCAGCTGCGTCTTCGCCGCGTTGTAGCTGTAGCTGGCGACCAGCTGCGGCGCGACGCCGCCGCTCGCCGTCTGGACGAACAGCGACTGGTAGAGGGACTCATAGAACAGTCGCTGCCCGTTCGCGTAGAGCAGCGGGTCGTAGCCCTGCGGCGCCGGGTCGGAGTCGTAGCCGATGGTCAGCGTCTCGCTCGGCCCAGTGCTGCCGCCAGCGCTGCCGCTCGCGCTGCCGCTGCTGCCGCCGCTGGCCGCGGTGCTGCCGCATGCCGTAAGGGAGAGGGCGGCGACGGCCAGGGCGCCGGCGCCGATGCGCTTGATGGTTGAGACGGTCATCCAGGCCTCTCGGGGGTGTTCGTGCCGGGCATCTTCACCCGGCTTGCCGAGAAGGATCGGTGGCGCGGCTCACATCGGTCAGGAATGATGCCATTGAATGGAACGCTATTGTGGTGATCGTCCCGATGGTGCGGATCGTCGTGTTCAGAGGTGGTGCCCGATGACAGTTCCTGGCGGGTCGGTCGAGCCGGGCAAGCGGGTGCGGGGGAAGCGCCCGCCGGAGGGCGAGCCGGTGGTTGACCGGGCGCTCGCGCTGCTCGCGGCGTTCGACGCCGGCCACCGTGTGCTGACACTGCGCGAGCTGAGCAGGCGCAGCGGCATCCCGGTCAGCTCGGCGCTGCGGCTGGCCGGGCGGCTGCTCGCCTGGGGCGCGCTTGAGCGCGACGAGGAGGGACGTTACTCGGTCGGGCTGCGGCTGCTCGAGGTCGCGTCGCTCGCGCCGCGCGGCCACGGGCTGCGTCAGGTGGCGCTGCCGTACATGAGCGACCTCGCCGCGGTCATCAAGCAGCACGTTCAGCTGGCGGTGCGCGAGGGCGGCGAGGCCACGCTGGTGGAGCGGTTCTCGTCGCACTCCGCGGTGCCTGTGCTGTACCGGGTCGGCGGCAAGATGCCGCTGCACTGCACCGGCATGGGGCTCGCCCTGCTGGCCTTCGCGCCGCTCGAGGCGCAGGAAGAGGCGCTCGCCCAGCCGCTGCACGACGAGCCGGACAAGACGCTGATACCGGCCGCGGTGATGCGGCGGACGCTCGCCGAGGTGCGCCGCGAGCGGCTGGCCATCTACCGCCGCCGTGACCCGGACCCGCTGGTGGCCGTCGCCGCGCCGATCATCGGCGAGCACGACGTGGCCGTCGCCGCGATCGGCGTGGTGCTGCCCGAGCGGGAGGCCCAGCCGCGGCGGGTCGGCTACGCCCTGCGCACGGCGGCGCAGAGCATCTCACGGCAGCTCGGCGGTTAGCGGCTCAGCGTCGCCGCGATCAGGTCGAGCGCCTCGCTGACCGGGCCGATCGAGGAGGGCAGGTTCAGGAACCCGTGCAGCATCGAGGCGACCATCACCTGCCGCACGTCAACCCCGGCGGCGGCGAGCGCGGCCGCGAACGCCTGGCCGGACGGGCGCAGGTCGTCGTACTCGGCGTTGAGCACCAGGGTGGGGCACAGCCCGCGCAGGTCGGCGAGAACGGGGAAGGCGTAGCCGTCGGCGGTGCTGAGCGGGCCGCCGAGGTAGTTCAGGTTGAAGAAGCTCGTCGCCTCCGGCGGGAACTGCAGGAGGGCCGGCACCTCGCGCATCAGCGCGGCCTGGTCGCTGGAGACCGGCGGCAGCACCGGGTGGGCCACGCCGTAAGCGAAGACCAGGTGCGCGGGCGACTGCTCGTCGGCGTCGCGCAGCTTGAGCGCCGCGCCCGCGGCGAGGCACGCGCCCGCGCTCGCCCCGCCGAGGCTGACCCGCCCCGGGTCGATGCCGAGGGATGACGCGCTGCCGCGCGCCCACCGCGCCGCCGCCACCACGTCGTCGTGCGGCACCGGGTAGTGCACGCCGTCGTTGCACAGCCGGTAGTCGACGCTGACGACGACCGCCCCGGAGCGCCTGGCCAGCTCGCGCGCGGTCCAGTCGGCCTCGGGCATGTCCAGGCTCCCGGCGATGAAGGCGCCGCCGTGCATCCACACGAGGCACGGGCGCCCCCCGGCACCGGCGACCGGGGCGGCGTCCTCGCCCGCGTCGTAGACCCGGACCGGCACCGGGCCGTGCGGGCCCGGCGCGGCGTCGTCCCGGACGGTCACGTCCGGCGCCTGGTAGTCGGGGTGGTACTCGAACGCGGCGCGCACCTCGGCGTACCGCGGGTCCTCCATCAGCGCCATCATCGAGGGCACGCCCTCGAGCAGCGGGAAACGCGAGCTCATCGCGGAATGGATCGGCATGAGGGGCAGTATGGCCGCCGCCGGGCCCGGCGGCCAAGGCCGTTTCATTCATTGACAGGCACCCGGATGGACGGGCAGCGTCCGGCCGGGCCACGTCCCGGTGCCGCGAGCTGCCCGGTCAATGTCACGCGTATTCACCAATGACACGGGCGGGCCGCCATTGCGATTCAGGTATTGAAAAGTCAACTATCCGTGTCATTATGCGTTCATGGGACGGGGGATTGCGGTTAGCGACGGTCGCACGCCGCGCGGGCGCACGGCTGGACGGGCCGGCGGTTGCGCGCTCACGGCGACCTCGCCGCCCGTGACTTGCATCGGGTAATCGGCCCACAGGGGGGAAAACGTATGTCGGAGATGCTTTCCGCCGAGGATGAGATGATGCCGGCCGACCTGGCGGCCGCGCCTGGCCGTTTGCCTGATCTGCGCTCCGGGACCGTTGCTGACCTGCGGCGCGTCGGTATCAATCCGGATTTCTGGTATCCGGTCGCCCGGTCCAGGAGCGTACGGAAGGAAAAGACGTTCGCCGCCGTCTTCGCGGGCGAGCGCATCGCGCTGTACCGCGGCGAAAGCGGCACGGTCTACGCGCTGGAGGACCGGTGCGCCCATCGCCAGATACCGCTCAGCATGGGCGTCGTGGAGGGCGACGTGCTCCGCTGCTGCTATCACGCCTGGGCCTATCGCGGCAACGGCCGCATTTCGCAGATACCGTACCTGCCCAAGAACGCCGGCCGGCCACCGCGCGGCGTCCGCGCCTACCCGGTCCGGGAGGCTTACGGCCTGGTGTTCGTCTACCCGGGAGATCCGCGGAACGCGGACGGGACGGCACTGCCCGCGTTGCCGGAATTCGAGTCCGCTAAGCACAAGACCATGACCTTCTCCCGCACGGTCAGCTGCCATTACTCGTTCATGCACGAGAACCTGCTTGACATGAACCATCAGTTCCTGCACCGCGGTGTGGTCGGCCGGATCAAGCCAACGCTGCTCGGCTACGACGCCAGCCCGGATGCCGTGGAGGCCAGGTACCTGTTCACGCATGCCGGCGGGAAGAAGAACAGCGGTGCGGGCCTGCTCGCGAGCAAGAGCGTCGGCGGGACCTCGTCACCCGACGTCATCACCATCCGCACCGGGTACCCGTACCAGACCCTCCGGCTGGTCCCGGAGAACGCTGAGCTTCCCGCGTTCTCCCTCTGGGTGGCCTACGTCCCGGAGGATGCCGAGCAGCGGACCTGCCACGTCTACGGCCTGCTCATGATTGAGAAGCCGCCGGTCCCCGGGGTCATCCACCTCGCCTGGCCGCTCATCAGGCGCTTCACCGAGCGCGTCTTCGCCGAAGACCGGACGGCGGTCGAAGCCGAGCAGCGGGCCTGGGACGAGCAGGGCGAGGACCGCAACCACGAGGTGTTCCCCCTCATCATGGACGTCCGCCAGGTGCTGCGCGCTAACGGCGTTCCCCTCCGCCCGCGGTCCGCCCCGTGCGGCGGCGCCGCTATGTGCGCGGACCCGGCGCCGGCCGGCGGGAGCTGACGTGGCCGCCGCCGCGGGTAGGCCGCCGATGCGGACGGCACTGGCCGCGGCGGGGAGGCCGGCTGGATGCTGGCGGTAGCGCGCCTCGGTCGCGCTGATCGCGGTCGTCGGTGCCGGGTAACCCCTGCCCGGCCGTGGATGTCTGGCTGCCCGTGCGGCGGGCGGCACGGTCGGCACGGTGATGCGGGTGCCCGCGGCGCACTGACCGACACGTGACCGGATCGGTCCGGTCAGGGACCTGATCCTGCCTTACGCGCGAGGCCGGGCCGGCCCCATGGTCGGTGTCATGACTCGTGCTCTCGTTGTTATCGACGTCCAGGAATCGTTCCGGCAGCAGACGGCCGCCGCTGTACCACCCATCACGACATCCAGGACGAGCTCGCGCAGCGGTACCCGAGAGCGACGGTCATCCGTGATGTGCTGTACGTCGTTGACGGCCGGGTCGCCACCTCCGCCGGGATTGCCAGCGGCATCGACCTGGCCCTGTACCTGATCGCGGTCAGGGACGGCCCGGCCATGGCCGCGCGGGTGGCTCGCGAGATGGTCGTCTACGCCCGTCGTAACGGCGACGAGCGGCAGGCCAGCGCCATGCTGCGGCACCGCAACCACCTCGGTGACACCGCGCACCGCGCCCAGGACTACATCGAAGCGCGGTTCGCGGGCTCGCTGCCGCTAGAGGAGATCGCCAGCGCGTGCGGTGTCAGCGAGCGCACGCTCACCAGGAGGTTCACCGAGGCGACCGGCCTGACCCCGCTGCGCTATCAGCAGCTACTACGGCTGGAGCGAGCCGAGCACCTGATCGGCCACGGCGCCACCGTCGAGGCCGCTGCCCGCACCGTCGGCTTCGAGGACGCCCGCATGCTTCGCCGCCTCCGCGCCCGCGAGCCGGCCGGAGGCCCGTGAAGCCTGCCGGGGAGTCCGCTGGGGATCGGCGCTTCGCCTGCCCGGGTCGCCGCCTCCCGGGCTAGGCCTTTTTGGCGTCCTCCGGCGCGGCGGCGGCGTGCGGCCGGCGGATCGTGGTCAGCATGCGCAGTCCCTGCCGGGACATCGGGTTGGGCAGGTAGATGCTGCCGATCGCGATGGCGATCGGCCCGAGCGCGGCCGGATCGGGATAGGCCAGGTAGAGCGGCTCGTAGACCGGCTGGAACTTGTCCTTGAACTGCCGCAGCGACTGGAAGCCGTAGGCCGGCTCCATGGTGTCGGCGATCATGTCGAGCGCGCGCTGCAACGCCCGTGGCTGTTCGCCGCAGTCGGCGTCGTCGCCGTGGTTCACCCCGGCCAGCGGCGCGCCGGACAGGCTGACGAAGCGCGCCCCTTCCTCCTGGAAGGTCAGTGCCGCCGTGGCGATCAGGAACTCCATCACGCCGCGGACCGTGCCCTCGGTGTTCCTGCGCATCAGGTCGATCGTCCAGCCGACCGGGCGGCCGCCCTCGTAGACGGGCAGCCAGCTCGTGATGGCCTGCAGCTTGCGGTCCGCGCCCACCGCCACCAGGCAGCGGATGTTGGAGTCGTTCAGCTCGTCAAGACCGCCCAGCATGAAGTTCATCTCGGGCAGGCCCTTGTCCGCCACCCACTGACCGGAGATCTGGCAAACCTGGCCGCGGAGCTCGGGCGGCATCTCCGGATAGCTCCACCACTCGGCGGTGATGCCTTCCCTGGCCGCCTTGTTCATCGCGGCCCGCACGATCTGCCACTTCTTACCCGCGAAACTCAGCTGCCCCAGGGGGAGGAGGGTGTCCTCGGCGACCTGCACCGACCGCCAGCCGAGCCGCTGCGTCACGGCGCGGGTCCGCGCCGTGACGCTGTACAGGCAGGGCTGCAGGCCGCGGTGCTCGCAGAAGCTGATGAACTCGGGTATCGCCGAGTCGAGGGCGGCCGGGTCGCCGTACGGCTCGCCGACGGTGATCGCGACCCCGGCGACGGCCCGGTAGGCGACGGCGGCTCGCCCGTCCTGGCTGATCCAGTACGCGTTACCCGGCCAGGTCGACATGTAGGAAAGGGTCGAGCCGCCGCGGGCGAGGATGGCGCGGGCCCGGTCGGCCGCGTCCGCGTCGCAGTCGGTGCCGGTGTGCACGAAGAACGCGGTAAGCGCGCTCAGCGCCACCATCCAGAACAGCAGGAAGACCGATCCGTACAGCAGCCGCCCGACCAGGCCTGCCTGAAGGAAGTGGTCGTCGTACAGCGTGCTGGCCACGAACCGCAACGGCAGGTCGTGGCGCGGTCCGGGGCGGTCATGCAGCAGGTAGCCGAGCAGCAGGAAGGCACCGCAGCTCACGCCAACCGCGATGGCCAAGGTGGCCGTCACCTTCCTGACCGCCCGCCGGTCGGCGGTCTGGTCGAAGTGGCGGCGGGTGAGCAGCAGCGCGACCAGCGTGGCGACCGACAGGACCGCTGCCTCCCTGGCCGCGGGGATCGCCCGGGCCAAGGCATCGGGCCGGGCGGCGCGCGCGCTGTGGCCGTAGTCGACCGTGCTGGCGACCCAGATGCTGACGGCGATCACGGCCAGGTTGATGACCACCGCGAGCCACCAGGCCTCGCGCCGCCCGCGGCGCAGCCCGTAAGCGCACAGCAGCAGGAGCAGCGCCGGGCCGGCCTCCACCGGCACGCCCGTCCACGGGGCGTAGAGCCGCTGCCCGGGCAGGCTGCGGCCCTGGGCGATCGACAGGAGGTTGGACAACGACATCGGGCCGTGGGCGCTCACGACAAGCTCGGCCAGGATGGCGCCGAGCGCCGGCCCCGCGACGAGGACGCCGACCAGCACCCGGGCCTTGTAGCGGGGCCCGCGCGGTCCCGCCCACGGCCGCGCGCGGTCGTCGGTCAGCGTGCCGGCGACGTGGCCGACGGCCGCGCCGCAGGCCAGCGCGACCTGCTCCAGGTGCCCGATGTACATCACGCTGACCGCGATGGCGGTGGTCAGCAGCAGCCACAGCCGCCGGCGCCACGATGGGGAAAGCGTGCAGCTCAGCGCGAAGCCGACGCCGAGGACGCCGGGCAGGGCGCCGACGGTCGTCTCGCCGCCCATGGCGCTGAGCCCCGGCTCGTGGGTCAGGTGGGCCAGCTTGACCAGCCCGGCGGCGAGCAGCAGCCCGGCCGCCTGGCTGACCAGCAGCGTGATGAAGGTGCGGGTGACGCCTAGCCGGCGCTCGGCCGAGCCGAGGATCACCAGGCTCAGTGCGGTGATGGCCAGGTAGCTGCCCAGGCCGGACGCCCACAGGCCCGTGCTGAGCGGGCTCCACCAGTAGCCGTGCCCGAGAGCCGGCAGGCCGGCGCTGACATAGCCGGCGAGCCAGCGGGGCGGCCCGTGCGCGACGCTGCCGGTGGCCAGCCCGGCGACCCAGAGCGCGGCCAGGAAGCACACCGTCGCCGGGTTGCGCTTGAGCAGCTCGAGGGCCCGGCGGGGCAGCGACAGCCAGCGGCGCAGCTCGTCCCGGAGGAACGAGCTGGAACGCCACGGCGGCGGCATGACCGGAGCGCCCGGCTGCTCCCCGGGTCCGGCCTGGCCCAGCTGGTGCTGCACGGCGGTCATGGCGCACGCTCCGTGCGGCCCGGCCGCCTGTCCACCTGGTGGTCCAGCCCGCCGCGGCTGCCCTGCCAGTCGCGCCCGTCTGAAGAGTGCATTAACGCCACTTTCATCATCATGTCGCGCTGAGGGTACAGGGTCCGCCGCTGGGGTGCACGTGGTTCCGCCTCGGCGCCGCCGGCTCGGCCGCCGTGATAAGAGCCACGATACGGTGACGCCGCGATCTATGGGAGCGGTCTCGGGCGGCAGCCCCGCGAGGATGCGGGGGCATGGCCCCCGAGACCGGTCCGTTAGCCCAGTGCGGTCATGATGATCTTGGCCATGGCCACGTCGTGCGCGTAATCGTTTTGCAGTTCCGCGTACGTGAGCCCGGAGATGTCGATGCACCGGCCGCCATCATTGACGATGAGGCCGATGGAGTATCCGAAGGCCGCGTCGCCGATGCCCGCGACGGCGGTACCCGGCCCGTTCGCTTGCTGCAGTTGCGCGTAACAGCCGGACAGCGCGATGACCGACACGGTCAGCCGCTGGATGTCGACCGGGTCCGCGTGCTTCCCGGTGTTGGCGTACGTGCAGATGTCGTACCCGGCCTCGACGTGCTGGGGCGTTGCCGCCCCGTAGGTCACGTCATTGATGGCGGACGCCTGGGCGGACGACATGAGCGAGCACACGTTAGTCGCCCCGCCGGCCGCGGCCGCGGCGCCGCCGACGGCCGATGCGGACGCCGGCGCCGCCGCGGCGGACGGGCCGCTGGCCGTCGCTGGCGGCGGGGACGTCGCCGCGCTGCCTGTTGTCGTCTTCGGCCCGCACGCGGTGGCCGCCGCCAGCACGGCGGCCAGTCCGGCCGCCGTCAGTAGCCCTTTGCTGCGCATGATCTTCCTCCGTATCGGGGCGGTTAACCGCTTAGTGCAGGGCGTCGAGCACCGGCTTGGCCAGTGCCTCAGCGGCCTGCTCGCTACTCAGGCCGTTGACCTGGATCAGGTCAGTGCCTGACAGGACGTACAGGGTGTTGTCGTTATCCCAGAAGGCCTTGTCGCCGAGTCCGGAGATGTCGGAGTGGTCACCACTGTGGACGAGGTTCCAGGTGCCCGCCGCGTTGGTGAACAGCGTCACGTCCACCCCCTGGGCCGTGGCGTCGTCGTTGTTGTAGGCGCACTGAGCCGCCCAGTCGCCGGCCGGCGACGCGGCGACGGTGTACGGCTGGCCGGTGATCTTGGCTGCCTGCACCGCGCTGATGACGGCG
>CAZORE010000092.1:0-28489 GCA_964581815.1 uncultured Streptosporangiaceae bacterium
GACTTCGCGGAGATCACCGAGGATGAGGCGAACGAGATCGTTGCGCGGATCCGGGCCGAGGCGGCGCAGGCCGAGTAACCGGGTAATACTCAAAAGGGGCCGGCCACGAGGTGGGGCGCGGGAAGGGTCATGCGGCGAACCTCAGTAACATCGTCTGCCTCAAAAGGCGGGGCTGAGGCCTGCGCTCGTGGCCCCGCCCATGGATCATGAAGGCTTAATAGTGCCATTACGCTATTAGCCCTTCACAACTCCACAACCCTTCATGAAAAGCGTCCGGACGGGGGGCTGGGCAAATCACAGGCGGTTCAGCGTCCTCGTCGGCCTCGGTGTCCCCGTCCTTAACGTCGGCCCGGTGCGGGCGGCCGCACCGGGGCATCCGGCCGCGCTAGAAGTAGGCGTTGGCGCTGGCTAGTGCGAGGGCCGTGGCCAGGTGCTGTTCGGTGTCCGTGCGCTTGCCGTCCGCCCAGGACTCGCAGGCGGCGGCTAGCGCGGACGTGAGGTCGTCGGGCAGCCACATCTGCGACGGGTCGATGAGCTGGCGGGCGGCGGTGACTGCCTCGTCGAGCTCGTCGGCTTGCAGGCGGGCGGCGAGCAGCGGGAACAGGTACACCCAGCGGTACATGGCGCCGGAGCCGAGGGTGGTCAGCTCGCGTTCTTCGATCTCGGCGGCCAGCCTGGTCACCTCGTCAGGCTGCCCGTCCTGCCAGGCGAGCCACGCCGCGCAGGCCATGCCGCCGGGGATGCGGCTGCTGACCAGGTCGCCGGTCTCACGCAGCGCCGCGAACGCCCGCGGCAGCAGCGCGCGGACCGCCTCGACGTCATGCCTGCGCAGCGCGGTCAGGGTCAAGGTGAGCAGGGTCCCGTCGCGCAGGAAAGTTTCCCCGGTGCGCTCGGCCAGCCGCAATGCGTTGGCGAGCTCGGCTTCGGCCTCGGGCAGGTAGCCGCGCAGCCACAGCGCCCAGCCGAGGAACTGGGTGGCGTAACCCAGGTCCTTGTCCTCGCCGGTGTGCTCGGCGACGGTGACGGCGGCCCGCAGGTCCGCGACGTCCTCGTCGGAGACGCGCAGCCGGTTTCGCAGCAGCCGCTGCAGCGTGTACAGCCGGTAGAAGGCCGCCCTCCGCGCCGGGGAGCCGCGCTCCTCGAGCAGCGGCCTGACCTGTTCGATGATGGCCAGGGTGAGGTCGGGCTCCGAGCGAATGATGTGCAAGTCGGCCCGGCCGTCCAGCATGAGCTCGAGCCAGTGGTCGGCCGTGGCGTCGTCCGCCTGGCCGATGTCCGCGCCAAGCAGGGCCTCGGCGGCGTCGAAGGCGACGGTGGCTTCCGGGTAATGCAGCCTCGTCATCTCCAGGCGGCCGAGCCTGATGTGCAGGTGAGCCCGCAGCACCGGGTTGAGTGGGCGTGAGCCGGCGTCGGCCAGGGCGAGCGCCGACTGGAATGCGGTTCTCGCCTCGTCGAAGCGCGCGGTGCGCCACAGCACGTTGGCGAGCTTGGCCTGCAGCTGGACGGTGGCGGCCACCATGTCGTCGGCGGCCACCATATCGCCGGCCGAGCCCATGCCACCGGCCAGGCCGCGTGATCCGTCGCCGACCGAGCCGCCCGATTCGTAGCCAGCCGCGCCGCGCGATCCGTTGCCACCCGCCAGCCCGGTTACCGTCAGCGCCTCGCGAAAGGACGCTATCGCCTCGTCGTTGGCGAACGCGTCGGTGGCGTGGTCGCCGCCGAGCTCCAGGAAGTGGACGGCCCGAACGGTGTCCTCGGCGATCGCGTAGTGACGGCCGAGGACGGTGGCGACCTCGGCCAGCTGGCACTCGCACGCGGCCTCGAGCACTCTGGCGGCACGCGCGTGCAGCGCGCGGCGGTCGTTTCGGAGCAGCGCGAGGTAGACGGCCTCCTGGATCAGCGCGTGCCGGAACCGGAAGAGCGGCTTGGCGCTCTCCGGCGGCTCGTTGTGCACCAGGTCGCTGGCGCACAACTCGTCTAGCACCGTCGTCAGCGCGGATGGCCGGGTGCCGAGCGTCGCCGCGAGCGTGTCGGCGGTGAACTCGGTGCCAAGCACCGAGGCGGCGCGGATCGCCTCGGCCGCGGCCGGGCTGAGCCGGTCCACGCGGGAGCGGACCAGGCGTTCGAGTACCTGGGGCACGGCCACGTGGGAGGCGGGCTGCTGGCCGGCCGGCCCGCGCAGCTGCCAGGCGCCCTGCTCGCGGACAAGGACCCCGGCCTCGAGCATCTCGGCGAGGCGTTCCTCAAGGAACAGCGGGTTGCCCGCGGCGTCCGCAAGGATGGCGGCGAGCACCTCGGGGCCGCCCACCTGGCCGATCAGTGACGTGGCGAGCGTGCCTGCCGCGGCGGCGCCAAGCCGGCGCAGCCGGATCTCGTGAGCCGACGTGAGCCCTGGGACGCCTGGCCACTCGCCAGCACCTCGCCTGGCCGTCGTGAGCAGCAGCAGCGGCCGGCTCGCGGCCAGTTCGGCGAGCTCAGCGGTGAGCCGCAGCGAGGTGGGGTCGGCCCAGTGCAGGTCCTCAAGGACGAGGACGGCAGGCGCCACCGCCGTGAACCGGGTGACCAGGGCACGAACGGCGCCGAACGCCTGCCGCTGCTGTTCCTCCGGGCTGACCTTGCGGCGGGCCTGGCCGTCACCGTGGCCCGGGGCGGGCGGAGCTGCCTGCTGTGGCAGGCCCATCAGCTGAGCGAGCGGCTCCAGCAGGTTCGTGTTGCCCATCAGGTGCGCCAGGGCGTCGGCCAGCGCAGCACGCACACGTGTTGACGGCTGGTCGGCGGCGACACCGATCCAGCTAGCGATCAGCTGACGGTACAGCCCGTAGGGAGTGGCGGAGGCGTAGGAGACGCCGCGGCCCTCCAGCCACAGCGGTCGCCTGCCGCCGCCCGCGCCGACCCAGGCGATGAACCGCTTGCGTGACTCCTGCACCAGCCGGGTCTTGCCGATGCCCGGCTCGCCGGTCAGCACGATGACCTGCCCGTGCCCGGCCACGGCCGCGCGCAGGGCGGTGTCGAGCGCGCGCAGCTCGGCCTGGCGGCCGACAAGCGGGGCGCGGCCGCCAAGGCGCGGGCGCCGCTCGGCCGCCGTCGCGCGTGGCGCGTCGAGGTAGCCGGCCACCAGCGGCGTGTCATCCGGTGCGAAGGCCACCGGTTCGTCCGGTCCCCAGGTGAAAAGGTGCGCGGTCGCGGCGCGGGTCGCCGGGCCGACGAGCACCGAGCCCGGCCGCGCGGCGGACTGCAGCGCCGCGGCCATGCTCACCACGTCACCAAGCGCCGCGTACTCGATCTTGGCGCCACCGCCGATCGGGCCGACCAGGGCCGGCCCCGACTCGATGCCGATCCGCAGTCCCGGCCTGGCGCTCGCCGCCCGGCCGGCCGGGGCAGCACCAGCCGCGACGGGGCCGGCCGGGACGGGGGCCGCGCCGGTCGCGGCCAGGGCCCGGTAGGCCGCGCGCAGCGCGCGCTCGGGATCGTCCTCGTGCGCCTCCGGCGCACCGAACATGGCCTGCAGTCCCCGGCCGGACACGGAACTGACGGTTCCGCCAAGCGCCTCGACCTCGGCGATGACCGACGCGAGCGAACCGCCCACGAGGTCGCGCAGCTCCTCAAGGCCGAGCGTGCCCGCCAGCCCCGCCGGGGCGGCCACCTCGGCGAACAGCACCGTCACCGGGCGGCGCTCCTCGCGGGGCGGCCTGGCAGGCGCCGGGGATGCCGCGGGCACGGTAGTGCGCGCCACGACCGCCGACGCGTAGACGCGCTCAAGGGACGGTGAGATCCGCAGGCCGAGTTCTTCAAGGGCCGCGCGGCAGCGCTCGAAAACGCGGGCGGCCTGCTCCGGGCGGCCCGCAGCGAGGAACCCGCGGATCAACGCGCCCGCGGCTTCCTCGCAGGCGGGGTCGTGATCCAGGCAAGCGAGCCAGGCCGCCGTCACGTCGCCGGGGCCGGACCGCCCGGCACCCTTCGCGCGGTCGCGCGCGAGGGCGAGCCGCGCCTCCTGGCGCAGCGAGTTCAGCTGGTCCCTGGCACGGTCCGCCCAGCCCGCGTACGGCTCGTCGGGCAACAGCTCGGCGTCGTCCGTGAGCGCGCCGCGCAGCGTCTCGTCCCGGACGTCGCCTGGGGCCATCGCCAGCCCGGCTTGCAGCGCGCTCTCTTGGTCGTCGGCGTCAACCACGAGTCGCGGCGACAGCCAGATGTGCGTCAGGTCGGCGCCAAGCAGCGCGGCACCGCCGCCGCCGAGCTCGGCGAGCGCGGTACGGGCCATGGACAGCGCCTTGGACAGCGAGCGCGCCGCGGCCCTCGGCTCAAGCCGCGGGAACAGCTCCTCGCACGCCAGGTCGCGGCTCACTCGCCGGCCCGGGCTGACAAGCAGCAGCGCGCAGAGCCGCCGTGCGCTCGGCCGCGGCCACGGGCCGGCGACCAGGTCGCCCGCCATGATCGCGAACTCGCCGAGCGCTCGGACCCGGACCGCCTGCCCAGCCGGCGCATCCTCCGTAATTTCCGCGACCACACACCCATTATCGCGGCAGGCTATGACATTCCCTCACTGGTTTATTTCCGCGCGGCTGCGTTATTCCCGCCCGGGATGAGGACCCTGCCGGGGCGGCGGCTGCCGCGTGTCGGCGGGAACACCGCGGGAACAGCGGCTTCCTACTGTGTTCACGGAGGTAAGAACATGAACATCTCATACCAGCTCTACCAGGCCGAGCGGACTCGCAGCGCAACCGAGCAACGGGAGATCGACGTGTCGGCGGGCCAACTCGCCGCGGCCATCGCCGGGCTGGGCCGCGCCGGACGGCGCGCGGTCACCCGGCACCAGGGAACGGGGCGCGCGGGGACAAAGCGAGCGGGCCGGCCCGCCACGTCGGCGACCGTCGCATGCGGCATCCCCTCTCCCCGGTGACTACAAGCGGCCGGCAGGCCGGCGACCACCTGGCGGGGTCGCCGGCCCACTGGTCCGCCTCGATGAGTAATTCCGCTACCACCACCGGAAAGGCCCCATGAGGGTCGTTTCGCGCAGGTGGCGTTTAGGGGAAATATCGTGGCCGACGGAAATTGTGGCCTCCTGTTAATTACCACACCATCCTTACGGCACGATCAGGCGCAGACTTGTAATTGCTAGTCGGTTTGCCGTGAATTGTCGCTTCCGGTGGCTTCGGTCTCGGCGAGCAGGTGCCACTCAATCTCCTGAAGCACCCGGCGTTCCCTGGCCTGTCGCCTGCTGAGCCTGAGCGTCGCGGGGCTTCCGTGGCATATGTAGCGGGCGAATCCGACCAGCACCAGCGGGCCCGCCAGGAAAAGAGCGGCATGGATCAGCATGGTGTTCATATGCGTCCCCCGTCATCCCCGTCATTGGACATCCGACTTTATCGTGGCGCGAAGCGGCTGCTAGCACATCGGCGATAGGTCCCTGTTCATTGGGATTTCCACCGTCCCCGGCCCGGCAGGCCAGTAGGGCGCCGGCGCCGTCTGCTCAGTCGGGCCGGTCCGCTTAGCCGAGTCCTGCTGCCCTGGTGACGGCCGCCAACGCGGTCCCGCTGCGGCGGCGCTTGGTACCCAGGCCAGCGAAAGCGCTCACCTTGCTCGCGTCGGCGACCGCCACGGCGATCTCGACGAGGAGCTCGCGGAAGTCGGAAAGCTGCGCAGGCGCCTTTTCCGCGACGATCGCGACGGCCGAGCGGATCGCCTCAAGCGCGGGATCCTCGTAGTCGGCGTACCTGGTGCCGGCCTGCAGGCCGGTGTTGAACGCGGACGCCATCGCGAGCTCGCGGATGAACCGCCGCGGGTGCGTGATGCTGGTCTCCCTCAGCTTTCTGGCCAGCGCGAAGATCTCGCCGGCGGCGACGGCGCCCTCCGCGAGCGCCATCAGCACGCCGGAGGCCAGCATCGCCTGCTGCAGGTTCTCCCATTCAACAGCGTCGAAGTCGGCTTCCCTCGGGCCGTCCCGTTCGCCCCTGCCGTCGCGCAGCACCTGGAAGCCGATGCCGGTGAGCAGGCCGGGGATCCGTTGCACGGACTGCATGTTCCGCAACCGCGCCTCCTCAGACAGCTGCTCCCATGGCACCAGGTCCGGGCGCGTGCGCTCGCCCCTCACCGGCCCGAACTCAAATCCCTGAGCGGTGCGCTCTTCCAGCCAGCGCTCATGCTCCAGCCGGGCAAGCAGCCGCACCTCGTCATCGTCGAAGGCGAAGTCAAGCGCGGGGTCGAAGGTCGGCACCATGAGGCAGCCGATGGCGGCCAGCATCTCGCCGATCTCCCGCGCCTGGGCGCGGTTGGACTCCTTGAACTCCTCGGAAAGCTCGTCCCACCGGCCAAGAGGGGCCGTGCCGCCAGAGGCCTGGCTGGGGGCGACGGCGGCCTCCGCGCCGACTTCGCGCGCCGCACCATAGGTGTCGTGGATTGCCTGCGCCAGCCGCTCGGCGACCTGAACGTACACGTAGCTGGTGAGGCTGTCGATGACGCGGTCCTGCGCCGTGAGCCGCATCTTCATCCGCTGGCACTCGTAGAGTATGGCCTCGGCGTCCAGGAAGGTCTGCTGTGAGCGGCGGTCGGCGGCCCGGCTGAGCACGTCCTGGCCGACCATGATCACGATCATGAAGATGAGTTGGGCCAGGGTGGAAAGGAACGACATGAAGGCGAACGGGTAGGGGTCGAACCGCTGAATGCCTGCGACCGCCAGGACGATCCAGGCCGCCTGGGTCCCGGCGGCCAGGTAGAAGGCGCCCATGGTGCCAAGCCGCTGCGTCAGCCAGGCCGCGATCCGGTCATTGACCGTCACCGCCTGGTCGGCCGCCTGCGGCGGCGCCTGCACCCGGTGCCGCTCGATCCAGGGATGCGGGCTCCACTCAAGCAGGCTGACCCCGTAGCTGAACGCCCTGTCGTGCCGGTTGAGGTGCTTCTGCAGGTCTGCCACCTGCTCGAAGATCGCCTCCGCGTGCTCGTAGGTTTGCACCGCCCGGTCGTCGGCGGCCGCGCCGAGGACGCGCTGGCCAACCAGGATCACCAGGCACAGCACGAGCTGCACGACGTTGTCCAGGAAGAGCAGGAAACGAAACGGGTAGGGATCCACCCGGTGCAGCGGGCCCCAGATCGCCAGCAGCATCCACCCGCCGACCACGGCAAGCGCCACGTAAAGCGCGATCATCGAGCCCACTGCCCGGGTAAGCACGACCGCGATGGCACCGTTCACGCCGACGTGCTCGTCGGAACTCGTTACCGGAACTGGCGATACATCGCGCGCGCGGCTGGCCCTGGTCACAAGCACTCCTCGGGGGTAATTCCGCGCCGCAGGCCGAACGCGGCCAGGGACGGACACACCTGGCGAGAACTCCCGCCCCCCGGGGCCGGCGAGGCTCTCGTTTGGGTGTCAGCACCATCTCGTATTCTGCCAGCGGCTCCAAAAATGAGTGGCGCCCCTCGGGCAGACTGAAGGCGTGCTCCTGACTATCTCCACGACCCATGATCCAGCGACTGACTTGGGTTATCTCCTGCACAAGCATCCCGACCGGGTGCAGGAGTTCCCGCAGTCGTTCGGCGTGGCGACGGTGTTCTACCCCGAGGCGACGGACGAGCGCTGCACGGTCGCGCTGCTGCTCGACGTCGACCCGATCCGGCTCGCGCGGGGCCGGGCACGGAACTCGCCGGACTTCAGCCTGGCGCAGTACGTCAACGACCGTTCCTATGCCGCCTCATCCTTGCTCGCCGTGGCGCTGGCCGACGTGTTCAGCACCGCCCGCGCGGGCCGCTGCGCCTCCCGCCAGGAACTCGCCGACTCCGCCATGCCGCTGGAGGTCGCCATCCCCGTCTTGCCCTGCCGGGGCGGGCCCGAGGTCGCGCGCCGCGTGTTCGAGCCGCTGGGCTGGGCGGTCGCGGCGGAGCCGATCGCGCTCGACGAGGCTTTCCCCGGCTGGGGCGACTCCCGGTACGTCCGCCTGCGGCTGCGCGGCGTGGTCCGGCTCGCCGACGCCCTCAACCAGCTCTACGTGCTGCTGCCCGCGCTGGATGAGTCCAAGCACTACTGGCAGGGACCGGACGAGGTCGACAAGCTGCTGCGGTCGGGCGGCGGCTGGCTCGCGAACCACCCGGGCAAGGACCTCATCACCCGCCGCTACCTTGGCCGCCGCGGCGGCCTCGCCCGCGTCGCCCTGGCCAGGCTCGCGGAGCTTGGCGACGAGGTCGAGGAGACGATCGAGCCCGCCGAGGACGAGGAGGTCCTGCAGCCGGAGGGCAAGCGCGCTCCGCTCAACACCGAGCGGCACGAGGCCGTCTGCCAGGCGCTGCTTGGCCTCGGGGCCACATCGGTGATCGACCTTGGCTGCGGGCCCGGTCAGTTCCTTGACCGGCTGGTGAAGACGCCCGCCTTCACCCGGGTCGCCGGCTGCGACGTCTCCGCCCGCTCGCTGCAGCACGCCGCGCGACGGCTACGCCTCGACCGGATGAGCGAGCGCCAGTCCGCCCGCGTCGCGCTGTTCCAGGGCGCCCTGACGTACGAGGACCAGCGGTTGCACGGCTTCGACGCCGCCGTGCTCATGGAGGTCATCGAGCACGTCGACCCGCCACGACTCGATGCGCTTGAGCACGTGGTGTTCGGGTCCGCGAAGCCGGGAGCCGTGATCGTGACCACCCCCAACAGCGAGTACAACGCCCTGTACGAAGGGCTGGCCGGCGTGCGTCACCCCGATCACCGCTTCGAATGGGACCGGGCCACGTTCGCGCAGTGGTCAGACCGAGTCGCCGCCGCGTACGGGTACTCGGTCTCGCGGTCCGGCATCGGCGCCGTGGACGAGGCACTCGGCACCCCGACCCAGATGGCGGTCTTCACCAGGGAGGAGGCAAGCCGTGACTGACCTTCCGCCGAACCCGCAGGTTCCCCCGTACTCCCAGGTCACTGTCCCGTCGATGGGACTGGTGGTGCTGGTCGGCGTGTCAGGCAGCGGTAAGTCGACGTTCGCTCGGACCCGCTTCAAGCCCACCGAGGTCGTGTCGAGCGACTTCTGCCGTGGCCTGATCGCCGACGACGAGAACGACCAGTCGGCGACCCCGGACGCGTTCGACGTGCTCCACTACATCGTAGGCACCCGCCTGCGCCGCGGGCTGCTGACCGTCGTGGACGCGACTAACGTCCAGCAGGACGCCCGCGCGTCCCTGCTGAAGCTCGCCCACGACCACGACGTGCTGGCCGACGCCATCGTCCTTGACGTGCCCGAGTCGCTCGCACTGATGAGGAACCGGCAGCGTCCCGATCGCGACTTCGGCGGCCACGTCGTGTCACGGCAGGCCCGCGACCTGCGGCGGTCACTGCCCCGGCTGAAGCGGGAGGGCTTCCGCCGCGTCCACGTGCTGCGCGGCGCCGACGCGATCGAGTCCGCCGTGGTCAGCCGGGAACGGCCATGGAACGACCGCACGGATAACCACGGCCCGTTCGACATCATCGGCGACGTGCACGGCTGCTCCGCGGAGCTTCGCACGCTGCTGTCTGCGCTCGGCTGGCAGCTGGAGTACGACGGCAGCGGCGCCGACGGTGGCCGGGCGGTCGGCGCCGTCCACCCGGCGGGCAGGCAGGCGGTCTTCGTCGGCGACCTGGTCGACCGCGGCCCCGATACCCCGGGCGTGCTGCGGCTGGTCATGGGCATGGTCAAGGCGGGCACCGCGCTGTGCGTGTCCGGCAACCACGAGGCCAAGCTGGTGCGCGCGCTTGGCGGCGCCAACGTCACCGTGTCCCACGGCCTGGCCGAGTCGCTGGCCCAGCTCGCGGCCGAGCCCGACGACTTCCGCGCGGCCGCCGTTGCCTTCATGGACGGCCTGATCAGCCACTACGTGCTCGACGACGGGAAGCTCGTGGTCGCGCACGCCGGGCTTAAGGAGTCCTACCACGGCCGGGCGTCCCGGCGGGTGCGGTCCTTCGCCCTCTACGGCGACACCACCGGCGAGACCGACGAGTACGGCCTGCCCGTCCGCTACCCGTGGGCCCAGGAGTACCGCGGCCGGGCGATGGTCGCCTACGGCCATACCCCGGTACCCAAGGCCGAGTGGGTCAACAACACCATCTGCCTGGACACCGGCGTGGTCTTCGGCGGCTGCCTGACCGCGCTGCGCTACCCCGAGCGCGAGATCGTCCCGGTCCCCGCCGAGCGGCAGTGGTACGAGCCGGCCCGCCCGCTCGCTCCGCTGCTCGCACCACGGGCCGCGGACCGCGAGCGGTCCGTCCTGCGGGTCACCGACGTCGCCGGCACCCGCTGGCTGGAGACCACGCACGCGGGCAAGGTGAAGATACCGGAAGACAACGCCGCGGCCGCCCTGGAGATCATGAGCCGGTTCGCCGTCGACCCCCGCTGGCTGATCTACCTGCCGCCCACCATGTCACCGGCCGCGGCGGCCCCGGCTTCGACAACACAGCAGGGCGCGTTCCTTGAGCGCCCCGAGCAGGCCTTCGAGGAGTACGCCGCGTGGGGGGTCACCCGCGTGGTCTGCGAGGAGAAGCACATGGGCTCGCGCGCGATCGCCGTGATCGCCAGGGACCCGGCCGCCGCGATGAGGCGGTTCGGCGTCGCCGACGGCACCACGGGCGTTATCTACACGCGCACCGGCCGGTCGTTCTTCAACGACACCACCGAGCTGACCGGCCGGCTCCGGGCCGCCGCGGCCCCGCTGTTCGAGTCGCTCGAGACGGACTGGCTGGCCCTGGACTGCGAGCTGCTGCCCTGGTCGGCCAAGGCGATCGACCTGATCAAGGCGCAGTACGCGTCCGTCGGCGCCGCGGCCAGGCACGCACTCCCCGAGGCGCTTGCCGCCCTGGAGGCGGCCACGGCCCGCGGCCTCGACGTCAGCGCCCTGGCCGGCCGCACGCGGCAGCGGCTCGCCGACGCCGCCGCCTTCCGCGACGCGTACGCCGCCTACTGCCGCCCCGCCGGCGCATCCGACGGGATCACCCTCGCGCCGTTCCAGGTCCTCGCCTGCGAAGGGCGCGCGCTCGCGCTCACCGAGCCGCACGCGTGGCACCTCGCCGAGCTGGCGAAGCTCGGCGGTGACCTCATCACCCCCACCCGGCACCGTTTCGTCGACCTCTCGTCCGAACGGGAGCGTGCTGCCGCCGTCGACTGGTGGCTGGAACTGACCGCGGCCGGAGGCGAGGGAGCGGTGATCAAGCCGGCCCACCTGGCCGGCGGCCGGGTCCAGCCGGGCCTGAAGGTCCGCGGCCGCGAGTACCTGCGCATCATCTACGGCCCCGACTACACCGGGTCGCTCGACGTGCTGCGCGATCGCCACCTGGGCAGGAAGCGCCAGCTGGCCCAGCGTGAGCACGGCCTCGGCATGGAGTCGCTCACCGCGTTCGTGGAGCACGCGCCGCTGTGGAAGGTGCACCAGTCCGTCTTCGCCGTACTCGCCCTGGAGTCCGAGCCCGTCGACCCCCGCCTTTAGGTACCGGCCTTGGCTGGCGGGCGGGAGTGGACGGTGACGGGCATGCCTGCCGACGGGCGCAGGGTGACCTGGTAGCCGAGGGCCGGACGGAACTCGGCAGCGACACGGAAGGTCCAGGACCGGGCGAGGACGGCGAGGACGGTGACGGCCTCCATCCAGGCGAACTGCTCGCCGATGCATGACCGCGGGCCGGTACCGAATGGCAGGTATACGTTCCGTGGAAGGGGCGCATGGGCCCCGAGCCAGCGGCTGGGATCGAACCGGTCAGGGTCGGGGTACCAGCGCGGGTCGCGGTGCAGCAGGAGGGGACTGACGGCGGCGACCGACCCGGGCGGGAGGTGCCAGCCGCCCAGCCGGAGGTCATCGGTGACGGTGCGGCCGATCATCCAGGCCGGAGGGTAGAGGCGGATCGCCTCTGTGATCACCGCCCGGGTGTAGCGGAGTGCGGGCAGGGCCGCGGCGCTGACCTCCCGGCCGTCCAGGGCGTCGGCTTCTGCCTGGACCTGCTGCTGTGCCAAGGGGTGGCGGCTGAGCAGGTACAAGGCCCAGGTCAGCGCGCTTGCCGTTGTCTCGTGGCCGGCCAGCAGCAGGGTGATCACGTGATCGTGCACCTCGCGGCTGGTGAGGCCGGCGGGCTGCCGCGCGGCGGCGAGCAGGGCGGAGACGACGTCACCGCGGTCCGCCGCGGGGTCCGCCCGGCGCTCGCCGATGATGTCGTCAACCAGCCGGTGGAGCTCCTCCCGCGCGAGTGCCGCGGCGGTACCTCGGTCACCGGCCTCCCCGGTCCCGCGCTCACGTGCGGCGCGCGTGATGCCGAGGACGCCAGCTCCTAGGCCGCTCGCGGCGGCGAACTCGGCGAGCGCCGCGTCCAGCCCCGCGTGGACGCGCGGGGCCTGGGCCGCCAGGTCGACGCCGAGCAGCGCCTTCCCGGCGATCCGCAGTGTCAGCGCGGCCATGTCCGCGTGCATGTCCCGGTGCGCGCCGTCCGTCCAGGCGGCCGCGGCGTCCCGCGCGCAGCGGTCAGCGATGATCACGTAGCCGTCCAGCCGGCGAGGCGAGAACGCGGGCGCGACCAGCCGTCTGGCCCGGTCGTGGGCGGCACCCTCGCTCGTGAGCAGCCCGTCGCCCAGCATGGCCTTTGTCCGCTGCAGGCCAGGACCTTTGGCGGTGCTGGCCGCGCTGCCGGACAGCAGCTCGCCAGCCAGGTCCGGGTCGAGGACCAGCAGGACCCGCCGCCCGCGCAGGCGCAGCCCGACCGCGTCCTGACGGCCGCGTGCCAGTGCGCGCAGCGCCGCCCCCGCGTCGCGGCGGAGCCGCGCGCGGCGGGTGCGCAGCAGCACCCTGGTGGTTCCCATCCAGTGCCGGCCTCGCGGTGTAGCAGCCATGACTCACTCCTCAGAAAATGGCATTAGTGCCAGAATTAGGATGGGCCACGGAAGGCAAAGTGTCAATAGTGCCATAATGCACTAGTGCCAGATTGAAGGCTACGGGACTGTGGCAGACTGCCGGTATGAGTCGCAGCCAGTGCACCCGGGTGACGCAGTGAACATGCCCGGGCCGGCCGGGGGGCGGCGGGACCGCAAGAAGGACGAAACCCGCCAGGCGCTGCGCGAGGCGGCGCACCGGCTCTTTGCGGAGAAGGGCTTCTCGCGAACTACGATCGACGACATCGCCGAGGCAGCGGACGTTTCGCGGCGCACCTTCTTCCGCTACTACGACAGCAAGGACGACCTGCTCCGTACCGACGTCGCCGACCTGCTCCCGGTTATGCTCGCGGCGCTGCGCAGGCGTCCGGTGGAAGAACCGCCGCTCGCGGCGATACTCAACGCCCTGCGTACCCTCATCGGCCCCGACGGGCCGCCCGCTCTCGCGGAGAGCCTGGCCAGCCCGGTCGGCGGGCTGCGCGCCCGGGTCAGCTTGATCCGCCTGCTCGCCGACTGGGAGCAGGGCATCGCCGACACGCTTCTCACCCGGGCCGGCATCGACTCGCCGACCGACTCCGACCGGCTCCGCGCGACCGTCACCGCCTGCGCCGCCACCTCCGCGCTGCGCGCGTCCGCCCAGACATACCGGACCCGCTACGGCGGCGCCGGCCTAGAGACCCACCGCCTCGTTCCCATCGTCGAGCAGGCATTCGCCGTGCTGCTCGATCCGGGCGAGTCGGCGTGCAGCAGCCCTGGCCCTGGAATTCGGTAACTGTCACGCATTGGTGTATGACTCAGCGTAGTCTTCGCTGAGAGGGCATCGGCGTACCTTTCTTCATCGTGGCGACCGGGGGATCGGGCCAGGGTGAAGGCGGTACTTCAGGTGCGCCGGGCCGGGTTGCGATGTCAGGGGGCGATGCGTGCCTGTGAACGGTGACCGGATCGACGTGCGGCGCGAGCCGCTTGTGGTGCGGGACGGATGCGCGCCGGACCGCATTCCCGCGGGTCGCTGGCCGTCGGACGATCCCCTGGTCCGCAGCGAGCAGTTCGCGGTGAACGAGGCCATCGCGTGCCTCGTTCACGGTGACCGCCACGGTGCCGGCCGCCGCGGCGGCGGCGAGGACGGCAGTCCGCGGCTCGGCGGGACCGCCGCCGAGGGCGACCCGGGTGAGGGCGACGGCGTGTTCTGCGTGCACGCGCCGCCGGGGACCGGCGTGGCCGAGGTGTTCGGCGACCTGGTCGCGGCCATCGTCACGGAGCGGGCGCGCCGCATCGCGGACCTGCCGGACCTGGCCGCGGCGTTCGCGCCGCCGCGTACCTGGGGCGTGCACACGGTCGCCGCGCCGTCCGCCGAGCTGGCCGGCTTGGAGATCGTGCTATCCGCGCCCGGCGAGCTTGGCCCCGGAACACCAGGCTCCGCAATACCGGGCCCGGGGACGGGCCCTGCGCTGCCGCCCATCGGCGCGCGCTGGCGCGACCGCGCCGCCCGCGCCGATTACTTCGCCTCGACGGCCCGCCTGTCCGACGGCGTCGGCGCGTGGGCGATGCTCACGGCCCGGCTCGGCGACAGCGCCGCGAACCGGGCCTTCGCCGAGCGCTGGTGGCACGGCGCGGTCCGCGGCACTGACGTGCTGTTCCCGGCCGGCGAGTCCATGACGGCGGCGCTGCGGCAGCTCAAGGGCAAGGCGGTCGACTGGCAGGCCGCCGTCGCCTGGTTCAGGTCCGCGCTGGCCAAGTCCGAATCCCTTGCCGCAGAACGAACGCGGGTAGCCGCGGCACTCACCTGCTTGTCGGAACTCGAGCTGGCCTGCGAGGAGGCGTCCTGCGAGGCCGAGGCGGCCCAGGCCAGGCTCACGGAGCTGACGGCGCGCGAGCCCGCGGCCCGCGACGCGGTGACGGCGGCCGAGGAGGAGTACCGGGCGTCGCTCGCGGCCCTCGGTGCGCACCAGCTCGCCCGGCCGACGGTGAACACGGTCACGCACCAGGGCCTCGCGGCGCTGCACTCCCGCGGCGCGCTGTCCGTCGCGCTGGCCGGCGGCGTTCGCCGTGGCCGGAACCTGCGCGACTGGGCGGTCGCCCGCCGCGCGCTGCGCGCCGCCTGCGCGAGGGCGGAACAGCGGTGGGACGCGGCGCTACGCGGCGCGGAGGCGCTGCACGACGAGGCGGCGGCGGCACGGTCGGCCGCCGCCGCGGGGACCGACGAGGTGGCCCGGCTCGCCGCACAGATGGCACCGCTCGCCGAGACGGTCACCATGGCCAGGCAGCGGTGGGGCGACCACGTGCCGGCCGGGCCCTCCCAGGCCGAGACGGAAGACCCCGCGCTGATCGAGTGGCGGGAGACGATGGCGCCCTGGGCGGACGAGGAGTACGCGAATGCCCGCGCCCAGGCGTTCGTCGCCGCTCTTGAGCTGCACAAGGCACTCGTCGCCGCGCACGAGGAGGTCTTCGAGGCGAACCTGGCCGCGCTCATGGAGCTCATCTCCGCAAATCCGGCTCCGGCCCCGGCCCCGGCCCCGGCCTTCCCGGGCACGGGCACGGGCACGGACCGGGACGCGGCCGGGCACGCCGACGTTCTGCTGGCCGCCTGGCGCTCGTTCTTCCTGCTGGTACCGGTCGTGCACGTGCCGTTCGAGGCGGCGGGCTCGCTCTTCGCCGGGCTCGGCCCCGGGGCGCTCGGCTGGCTGCTCGCCGCCGCCGCCGACCAGTTCGCCGCCGACGACCGGCCCGGCCTGACGCGCTGGTTTGACCGCACGGTCTTCGCCGGCGACACCGTGCCGACCGAGAACTCCCGCTACGGCACCTGGCTGCCGGCCGGGACACCGGACGACCAGGAGCCCCGCTGGGTCGGCATGCCGCTGCGCGTGGTCCGCGGCCAGGACCGCAGCACCGTCGACCAGCGCAACGCCCTTGCCAACGACGGCCTGCTCATCGCCGGCCGGGACTAGGAGCGTGCTGAATTCGCATGCTCGGGCCAGGAGTTGCTGTCCCAGAAGCGGTCTATTCAGCGGGCGGTAATCAGGCGAATAGTCCTGGTTTAGCAGGACTCGCCGGGTGTGAACATGTAAGGCATGGGCGTGTCCGACGAGCCCACCGCCGCACTCGACGCCAAGGCCGAGCACGAGCTGTTCGCTCGCATCAGCGAGCTGCTCGCCGACCGCTCGGTGCTGCTTATCTCACACCGATTCTCCACCGTCCGTTCGGCCGACCGTATCTACGTGCTCGACCACGGCCGCGTCACCCAGTCAGGCACGCACGCCGAACTGCTCGCCGCGGGCGGCATCTACGCCGGACTGTTCACCCTGCAGGCCTCCCCCTATCAGTGACCAGCCTCCAGCGGCGCGAAGAGCAGGGCGGGCACCCGCGACCGGCGCGCCATCCACTGCCCGGTCACCCGGGCACACCCATTCGGCCACCGTCAGCGCCCGCTTATGCCGCATTCCGAGGGGACGGTCATGAATGGGGCTCGTGATGATCTTGTCTGACCGTAGAGATCCTCTCCTCGTCCCGCCCCGCAACGGCAGTCACAGAAATCTCTACGGCAGCGCGGCCGTCCCCCGGGATGAGTCGGCTTTGCATAGCCCATAACCACGACAGCGCCGCTTTGCATAGCCGGCGGTTGGACATTTGCCGCATATCGATGGTGATCATGGGCCTGCGCTATGCAAAGGCGGTCGGCCGTGGTCTCCAGCTATGCAAACGTGTCCCGGTAGGTGGGGGATGGACCTCTCAGACCGGGATCAGCTCTACATGCGCGCCAGACGCGCGGGCCAGGTCGAGCAGGTCGGACGGGGCCACCCCGCCGCGCCCGGTGCCTGCGATCTCGCCGCCGCGAACGACGATCGCCCGCGCCGCGCGGTAGGCCGCGTCCATCTCCTCATCAGTGATCTCGCCGTACTCCGCCTCGTAGGCCGCGATGAAGTCGTCGATCCCGCGTAGCCGGCGTTCGTGCTCGACCTTGAGCCGCAGCGCGTCGTTCACCCAGGCGCTGACCGACTCCGCCTCACCCGCCGCGACCGCGGCCTGGCTCGCCGCGATCAGGTCGGCGTCAACGGTGGCGAAGGTTCCGCCGGCTCGTTGCAGGCTCCTCGGCCTTACTGGGAAATGCCGAGGATTTCTGCGGAGCGCTCGCGCATTTCTACTTTGCGGACCTTGCCGGTGACGGTCATCGGGAACTCTTCGGTGACGTGCACGTAGCGGGGGATCTTGTAGTGGGCGAGCTTGCCGGCGCAGAACTCCCGCAGGGATTCCGCGGTGACGAGCGCGGCGCCGGGGCGGAGCCTGACCCAGGCCATCAGCTCCTCGCCGTACTTCGCGTCCGGTACGCCGATCACCTGGGCGTCCAGGATGTCCGGATGGGTGTAGAGGAACTCCTCGACCTCGCGGGGGTAGATGTTCTCCCCGCCGCGGATGACCATGTCCTTGATCCGCCCGGTGATCGACAGGTAGCCGTCGTCGTCCATCACCGCGAGGTCGCCAGTGTGCATCCAGCGCGCGGCGTCGATGACCTCGCCGGTCTTGTCCGGCTGCCGCCAGTAACCAAGCATCACGCTGTAGCCCCTGGTGCACAGTTCGCCCGGGGTGTTCCTCGGCACCGTCAGGCCGGTGGCCGGGTCGATCACCTTGACCTCGACGTGCGGGCCGACCCGTCCGACGGTGGCGACCCTGCGCTCGACGGAGTCGTCCGAGCGGGTCTGCGTCGACACCGGGGACGTCTCCGTCATGCCGTAGCAGATGCCGACCTCCGCCATGTGCATCCGGTCGATGACCTGCTTCATCACCTCGACAGGGCAGGGCGAGCCCGCCATGATGCCGGTCCGCAGGCTGGACAGGTCGTAGCTGGCGATGTCAGGGACGGCCAGCTCGGCGATGAACATGGTGGGCACGCCGTAGAGCGAGGTGCAGCGCTCGGCCTGGACCGCCTCCAGGGTCTTGACCGGGTCGAAGGACGGGGCGGGAATCACCATCGCCGCGCCGTGGCTGGTGGCCGCCAGGTTGCCCATCACCATGCCGAAGCAGTGGTAGAACGGCACCGGGATGCAGATCCTGTCCTCTGCGGTGTAATGGCACAGCTCACCGACGAAGAAGCCGTTGTTCAGTATGTTGTGGTGCGAGAGGGTCGCGCCCTTGGGGAAGCCGGTCGTGCCCGACGTGTACTGGATGTTGATCGGGTCGTCGGCGGACAGCTCGATCGCGTCGAGGGCCGCGTTCCTGACCGAGAGGTCGGCGTACTTCCCGGTGTCGAGCAGCTCGCGCCAGGCGTCGGAGTCGAGCAGGACGACCTGCTCCAGGTCCGGGCACCGTGGCCGCACCTCGGCGATCATCGCGGCGTAGTCGGAGGTCTTCAGCCGCTGCGCGGCGATCAGCAGCTTGCAGCCCGACTGGTTCAGCACGAACTCGAGCTCGCTGGTGCGGTAGGCGGGGTTGATGTTGACGAGGATGGCGCCGATCTTGGCGGTGGCGTACTGGGTGACGGTCCACTCGGCCCGGTTCGGTGACCAGATGCCGACCCGGTCCCCCTTGGCGATGCCCGCGCCGAGCAGGCCGTAAGCGAGCGCGTCGACCTCGTCCCTCAGCTCCGCGTAGCTGTAACGCAGGCCGGCGGGGACGTCCACCAGGGCGAGGTGACCGGGAAAGGCCGCGGCCGTGCGGTCGAAGTTCGCCCCGATCGTGTCACCGAGCAGCGGCGTGCCGCTGGTCGCCGACGTGTAGCTGAGCTCCGCGCGCTTGGCGCCGGCGGGCTGCTCCCCCATGACCATCTCCTCGTTCCTCGCCGCTGAGGCTCATCGCCACCCAGCATGGCCGGCCGCGGCGGGGTTGAACAAGGCAGGGCAGGCTGGCCCGGTCCGGCCGCGCCCTTGTCAGGGCGAGTGTTTCTGATTGGCGTCCGCCGGGCCGGCGCCGACCCGGGCGGGCCCGGCGGTCCGGGCGCGGAGGGCGCCGGCGGCGGCGGTGCCCCAGATGAGGACGGCGACGCCGTACAGGCCGAGCGGGGCGGCGGCCGCCGGGCCGAACGCGGCGGCGGCCAGCGCGGCGGCGATCGCGAAGTCGCGCATCGAGGTGGTGAGCAGCAGCGCCGCGCCAGCGGGCCGGGGAGACCGCGCGCCGAGCAGGCGGCCGGCGACGGCGGAGCCGGCGAGGAACAGGGCGAGCGCGGCGGCGACGGCGCCGTACGAGGCGGACAGCCGGACCTCGGCGGCGACCAGGGCGACCAGCGCCGCGACGGCGGCGATGGCGGTGATCGAGGCGGCCCGCTGCGCGCCGTCGGCCGCTAGCACCCGGGCGGTGACCGGGATCATGCAGCGCAGGGCGATGCCCGCGGCCAGGGGCAGGGCGACGACCACGGCCAGGTTCGCGATGACGCCGGCGGGCGAGAAGCTCGCCCGCCCGGCCTCCAGGGTCAGGATCGGGGCGGCGAGCAGCACCGTGGCGAGGGTGGAGCCGATCAGCACCCCCGCGGCGACGGCGGCCTCGCCGCCGGCCAGGGCGGTCGTGGCGACCGAGGCGATCTCGCACGGGGCCAGGCCGGTTACCAGGACGCCGTCGCGGAGTGGCCCGGCCGGCACCAGGTAGGCAACCGCCCAGGACAGCGCCGGGAGCAGGGTGACGCCGGCCAGGATCGCGACGGCCACCCGCCGCCAGGAACGCGCGAGACGGCGCAGCGCCCCCGGGTCGATCGTGACGGCGGTGGCGAAGACCAGGATGACGAGCAGCGCGTTGATTCCCTGGTGGGCCGTCAGCCAGCCGAGCGGCCGCCGCGCGCACAGCCCGGCGGCCGCCGCGGCGAGGACGGCGGCAAGCTCCGGGTAGGCGGCGAGCAGGCGGCCCGCGCGGCGGACCACAGCTAGCTGGCGACCAGCGTGGCGAACAGCCGGTCCAGGTCGGCGGCCGGGTCGTCGGTGACGCCGGCGTGCACCGGGCCCGGCTGGACGATGGCGGAACGGGGCGCGGTCAGCCAGCGGAAGCGCTCGCCTAGGGTCTGCTCGGCGAGCGGGCCGTTGGTGCAGGCGCGCTCGAAGGCGGTGAGCGCGCTGCGAACGGCGGGGAGGTCCGCGCCGGGGTCGACCGCCCGCAGCCGGGCCTCGTCCAGGCCGATCCGCGCCCGCAGGAAGCGGAACGACTTGGAGTAGACGATCACGCCCGCGTTGATCGACTCACCGCGCTCGATCCTGGGGACCACGCGGACCAGGGCGTACTCGAAGATCTCGCTCATGCGAACTCCTCGCTGGCGCTCGTCGTCCGCATTCGCGGGCGCACAGTGCTTGCTGGTTCGCTCGCTAGCTCGCTCACTGGCGGATGACCTCCGGAACCAGGGGGGCACGGTCGAGTAGCTGGCTCACGTACGCGTCCGCGCCGCGCTCGCCGAACCATTCCTCGGGGACGTCCTTCGTGACCTGATCGAGGACCGTCGGGGTGATGAGCGGCGCGAGCCGCTCGTGGGCCTTGGCGATCTTCGTGGCCCGGTCCCTGACGACGTGCTGCCGCGCATCGAACGGCTTGGCCGGGCTGGCGCGGGACCAGTCGTGATGGAAGTAGAGCGCGGCGCCGTGGTCGATGAGCCAGGTGCCGCCGTGCCAGACGAGCAGGTTCGGGTTACGCCAGGTGCGGTCGACGTTCTGGATCAGGGCGTCGAACCAGAGGAGCTCACTGGCGAAGTCCTCGTCCGCGGTCCAGCCGAGCGGGTCGAAGCCCGCGGAGCCCGGCAGGTAGTCGACGGCCAGGTTGAGCCCGGCGCTGGCCGCGAGCAGGTCTTGGATCTCCTGGTCAGGCTCGCTTTTCGCGATCCGCGGGTCCAGGTCGGCGAGCGCGAGCTCCGGGGTGAGGAACCCGAGGTGTCGCGCCAGCTCGCCGGCGATGACCTCCGCGACCAGGGCGAGCGGTCCCTGGCCGGCGCCGCGGAACTTGAGCACGTAGGTGCCGAGATTGTCGGCCTCCACCAGGCCAGGCAGGCTTCCGCCCTCGCGCAGCGGGGCCAGGTAGCTGGTGACCTTCACACGTTCAAGCACGCGGGTCAGGCTACCGGGTCCTGGTGCGGGAGAATGAGCGGGTGGCTGAGCCTGCGTACCCGGTTTCCGCTGAGTATCCCGTGCGGATGGCGGGGCGAGTGATCGCGGTCGACCCGGCGGGCCGGGTATTGCTGTTCTTCTACGACGACCTGCCGCCCAAGGGCAGGCACTGGAGCACGCCGGGCGGCGGCGCCGAGCCCGGTGAGGACTTCCACGCGGCCGCGCTGCGGGAGCTGCTCGAGGAGACCGGCTGGGCGGACGTGCCCGTGCCGCCCGAGGAGGTGCACGTCAACTCCAACGTGCAGTGGGCCAACTTGCACGGTAAGCCGACGCTGTGCCTGCAGCACGACCATTACTTCGTCGGCCGGGTCCCCGAGGAAGAGCGGCCACTCGGCCAGGTGGCGGCGATGCACGCCGCCGACGGGATCGTCAGCCACCGCTGGTGGACGCTTGAGCAGCTGGACGCGACCACGGAGGACATCTACCCGCCGGGCCTCGCCGACCTGGTGCGGCGGCTCGGCTGAGCCGCTGAGCGGTCAGCCGCGCAGCGGCACCGGGTACCAGCCGTCGGCGCGGCCCGGATGCGGCTGGAAGTCGTAGCGGACGGCGCCGTCGCCCAGCGCGACCAGCGTCACCGAGGTGCTGCCGTGGACCCGGCCGTCGGGCAGCTCACGCCGGACGATGATGCCCGCGGGGTCGGCGGGGTCGAGCCCGTCGCCTGCCGCCAGGGTCAGCCAGTCGCCCCAGGCCTGGGCCAGGGGAAGCGCCGGGTCGGCGGGCGGGCGCGCGGCGCCGAACTTGTCGGCGAAGTGGGCGGCCTTGGGCTCGGCGGCGGGGTCACCCGGCCCGGCCGGGTAGGCGTGGCCGGCGTTGGTGATCAGGTGGGTGCCGGGACCAAGGTCGCGGACGGCGACGACCGGGGCACTGCCGGGGCCCCCATCCGCGTCCTCGCCAACGGAACTGGTCTCGTCCGTGCGGCCGGGCCTGATACGATCGCGGTTTTCGCGATCAGGCCCGGCCGCACGGACATCGGGGGGTACGGGGGGTCGCTCCCCCGGGAGATAACTGATCATGGTTACCGCGTGCGGGGTGCCGCAGATCAGGTGGAACGGGTCGTAGGCGGCGAGCGCGCCCGGGTCGCCGGCTAGCCGGCTGAGGAAGCCGGGCCCCTCGGCGGCGGCGCGCAGCGAGAGCTCTCCCCGGCTGCGGCGGCGGGCGGGGTCGGCCAGCGGGCCGCGGGCGTTCAGCAGGCAGGCCACCCGCGGTATCCCCGGGTGGACGGCCAGCCAGGTGCCGCCAGCCTGCTCGTCGATGCCGCCGATGAGCGGCGAGCCCGGCCAGTGCCTGGCGGGCGGGCGCCACGGGCGGCTGGTCAGCTCATCCCTGATGCCGAGCAGGCGCAGCGGTACCCGCTCGCCCGGTTCGAGGCTGACGACGACGGTACACACACTTCAATGATGAACCTTTCCGTTCCCCCGCGCGCCACCGGGCTTTCGATGCCAAGGGCGGGACGAACGAGCGGCTGCCTCGTGGCAGCATGGAAGGGTGACACGCGCTGAACTGGCGGAGGCTGAGGGTATCGGGAGCGAGCCGCCATCGTTCGGGCTGCTCCTTGAGCTGATTCGCGGTGGCAACGTCACGGTGCTCAGCGGCGCGGGGCTGTCCACGGAATCCGGCATCCCCGATTACCGCGGGCCGAGCGGGCAAGCGCGGCGGACCGGGCAGCCGATGACCTACCAGGAGTTCACCGGGTCGGCGGCGGCGCGGCAGCGGTACTGGGCGCGGTCGCACCTCGGCTGGCGGCACGTCACCGGGGCCGCACCTAACGCCGGGCACCGCGCGGTCGCCGCGTTCGAGGAGGCCGGGCTGCTGCGCGGGGTCATCACACAGAACGTCGACGGGCTGCACCAGGCGGCGGGCGCCGCCCGCGTGACCGAGCTGCACGGGTCGCTGCACCGGGTGACGTGCCTGTCGTGCTGGTCGCGCAGCCCGCGGGCAGAGCTCGACGCGCGGCTGCGCGCGGCGAACCAGGCGTGGACCGCCGCGGTCCTGCGCCTGGAGCTCCGCCCAGACGGCGACGTGGCGCTGGAGGAAACCGGCGGGTTCACCGTGGCGGACTGCCTCGCGTGCGGCGGCCTGCTCAAGCCGGACGTCGTGTTCTTCGGTGAGAACGTGCCCAAGGCGCGGGTCGAGGCGTGCTACGCGCTGGTGTCTGCGTCGTCGGCGCTGGTGGTGCTCGGGTCGTCGTTGACGGTCATGTCCGGGCTCCGGTACGTCCGGCACGCCTCGTCACTGGGGATTCCCGTCGTGATCGTGAACCAGGGCGCGACGCGCGGGGACGAGCTGGCGGCCGCCAGGCTCGACGCGCCGCTCGGCGCCGTGCTGAGCGGGCTGGTGCGGGAACTCGGGCTGCCCGTGGGATCCGCCGCGTTAGAAGGAGATGTCCGCCTCGGCCCGGGCGACCGCGGCGCGCAGCTCGCGGAGGAAGACGCGGGAGCGGCCGGGGGTGTAGCGGGCCGAGGGGGCGGACACCGACAAGGCGGCCACCGGGTCGCCTGCGCTGTCGCGCAGGCACATGCCGATGGCGCAGACGCCGGACTCCGACTCCTCGATGTTCTCCGCATAGCCCCGGTCGCGGACCAGGCGCAGCTCTTTGACCAGGGCGCGGCGCCGGGCATCGGTCATCCCGTCCGGCGGGCGGCCGCCTGCGCGCAGCAGCGCGCTGAGCTGGGCGTCCGGCAGCTCGGCGAGCAGCGCCTTGCCGCCCGAGGTCTGCCACGCGGGCAGCACGGTGCCCTGCCGGTCGCCCACTCGCGGCAGCTGCGCGGACTCGACCGTGTACAGGAAGCGCGTCTGAGGACCGAGCCGGACCACGAGGTTGATGGTCTCCTCCACCTGGTCGCACAGCGCTTCCATGTGCGGGCGCATCAGCTGGCGCAGCCGCTGGGCCGGCTCGCCGCGCAGCGGCCCGGCGGACAGCGCGGGTCCCGGGCGATAGGACCGGTCCTCGGCCTGCACGGCGAAGTCCCGGTAGACCAGCATGGCGAGCAGCCGGTGCGCCGTCGAGCGCGCGATGCCGAGCTCGGCGGCCACCGTCGACACGCGGACCTGGCCGGAATCGCGCAGCGCCTGCAGGATGCGCAGGCCTTTGTCGAGCGACTCGATCGCGTACGGCGGCTTGTTCTTCACAACGGAAATATTAGGCGGGCGAACGTCGCGGGAACGGGCTGGCGGGACGGGTGGAACACGCTCCCGTTCCGGATCATCCTGACGTTAGCTGCTGAGGAAATCGCGCAGGGCGGCGGTGGTCTGCTCGGGGCATTCCTCGGCGAGGAAGTGGCCGCACGGCAGGGAGCGGCCCTGCACGTCGTTCGCGTACTCGCGCCAGATCGCGGCGACGTCGCCGTAGTGCCGCCCCACGAAACCGTGCTCGCCCCACAGGGCGAGCAGCGGGGCGGTGACCTGCTGGCCGCGGGCCGCGGCGGCGTCATCATCGTCCAGGTCGGTGCCGACGGCGGCGCGGTAGTCCTCGCACGAGGCGTGGATCGCGGCCGGGTCCCTGAAACAGCGCACGTACTCGTCCATGGCCCGCGGGTCGATCGGCTGGCCGCCGCGGCGCAGGCTGCCGATCCTGCCGTGCACCCAGCCGACGGGGTCGGCGCCGATCAGGTGCTCGGGGAGGGGCTCCGGCTGGGCGAGGAAGAACCAGTGCCAGTAGCCGAGGCCGAACTTGACGTCCGCGGTGCGCAGGGCGTGCCTGGTGGGGACGATGTCAAGGACGGCGACCTTGGTGACCGACTGCGGGTAGTCAAGGGCCAGGCGGTGCGCGACGCGCGCGCCCCGGTCGTGCCCGGCCACCGCGAACCGTTCGTACCCGAGCTCGCGCATCACCCGGACCTGGTCGTAGGCCATCGTGCGCTTCGCGTACGCCTCATGGGTCGCGCCGCCGGACGGCTTGCCGCTGTCGCCGTAGCCGCGCAGGTCGGTGAGGACCACCGGGCGGTCTTCCGCGAGCAGGGGGGCGACGTGGTGCCACATGACGTGAGTCTGCGGGTAGCCGTGCAGCAGCAGGACCGGGGTGCCCCTGTCACCGCCGCCGACGAGCGTATTGATCCGTACGCCTCCCGGGGCAAGAGTGACTCTTTTAAACAAGTCAGGCAAAGGCACAGTCATATGACGCTACTTGCCCTTTTGGGGCTCACGTAATCTCAGCCCAACCACAGCCAGCCGGACGGCGTCTCAAGGGTGCCAGCAACTGCGTATGGTTGCTGCGTATGCAAACGGCTACATGGGGTAGTCGTGCATCCCGTTCGCGTATGGCTGGATGCTCAGAAAGGGTGATTGGTGATGACGGGTTCTGTCTCGTTGTTGCTGAGGCTGGCCGGGGTCGCGGCCGCCGGAGCTGTGCTCGCGGGGTGTGCCTCGGGAAGCTCGTCCTCGGCCTCGCCGCCGGTGTCTTCGGCGACCTCGACCGTGTCCGCCGCATCCACGCCCTCGTCCGCGGCCTCGTCGGCCGCCGGGTCGTCGGCTCCTTCCACACCCGCCTCGTCGGCACCGGCCTCGTCCGGGTCGTCGGCGCACGCGGTCGCGCCGCCGACGTCCGCGGGCGGGGCGCCCGGCTGCGCGACGCGGGACCTGCAGGCCAGGGCCGGGGTCTCCCAGGGGGCGGCCGGGTCGCTTTACCAGGTCATCGTGTTCACGAACATCGGGAACACGGCGTGCACCCTCTACGGGTACCCGGGGGTGTCACTGGCGGCGGGGACGCCGGTCACCCAGGTGGGGCAGGCGGCCACACGGTCGCCGATCGCCCCGCCGACCTTGGTGACGCTACGGCCAGGGCAGGCAGGGAACGCGCTGCTGCGCATCACGCAGGCGCTGAACTACCCGACCCAGACGTGCTCGCCCAAGGCAACCACGTACCTGCAGATCTACCCGCCGAACCAGACGACCCCGATCTACCTCGCCTACACGGCGACCGGGTGCGCGTCGACCGCGGTGAAGCTGCTGACCATCGGCGTGGTGCAGGCGGGCGCCGGTAGCGCCAACGGCTGACGCCGGCCAGGCGGCCGCCGGGCTTTGGCCTGGCGGCCGTTAGGCGGCGGCCAGGCCCGGGGTGAGCGCCTCGACGAGGGCCCTGGACCAATCGCGGTAGCCGTCCTGGCTCGGGTGGAAGCTGTCGACGGCCAGCTTGCCCGCCCAGGGGGCGGTGAAGTGCGCGCTGACCCGGGCGACCGGCAGGCTCCGCTTTCCGGCGATCTCGTTGATGACACGGTTGATGCGGGTGACATAAGGCACGCTCATGTGCCCGACGATCCCCCAGAAGCCGGAAGGCTTGGGCAGGTCGAGCAGCACCGTCTTGTCGGGCACGGCGTCGAGGAGCGCGCGCAGGTCGCTGAAGAGCGTGGCCGGGGCGGAGAACAGGATGTCGTTCGTCCCCGTTCCGCACGTGACCAGGTCTGGCTTGTGCTCGCGGAGCCGCGGCAGCTGCTCGCCGATGACGTCGCGCATCAGCGAGCCGGAAACCGACAGGTTGACCACCCGCCAGTGCTGGCCGGTCTGACGGCGCAGCTGCTGCAGTGTCTGCCCCACGTAGCCGCCGCGCGGGCCCGGGGCGCCCAGGCCCTGCGCCGTCGAGTCGCCGAGCACGACCCACAGCGGGTCGACCGGCTCCCCGCTTGACTCCGCGGCCGCCCGGGCGCGGAGCACCCGGTCGTTGTGCGCGGCCCAGTACGTGGCGAACGTCACGCGGTCGGAACGCATTGCGGCCACCCCGTCGGTCCAGCGGCCGAGCCGTCCGTTGCTCAGGCCGGTGACTTCGGCATAGGGGCTACGGGTGAAGACCGAGGCGGCGTTCGCGACGAGCTCGACCGGCGATTTCCTGTCCTCGCCGCCCGTTCCCGTCAGGGCGTTCACGGCATGCACCCAGCCCGGACGGGACACGCCCGCTCGGGTCGCTCCCCGTCGGGACGCTCCCCGTCGGGGCAGTGAGGACGTAGGCCGCATTGGGCACGCTCCCGGACAAGACACATGGACGCAGGGTTAACGAGAGTAAGCGATTGCATAGACCATCGTCAACAGATAGGCGTCCCGTGGTGTCACGCAGTGACGGTACCGGGGCGGTTGTGGCAGGTGGTGGTTGCGGCGTGGCGCGGGCGGCGAGTCCGGTCGGCTCAGCGCGCCCTTGCGGCCAGGATCTCGGCGAGGCGGTGCCGGGGCAGGGCCGGCGAACGGTGCCGGTCGCGGCCGGTCATGTCCTCGTTGGCGATGAGGGCGTTCGCTACGGCCTCCTCTGTGGCCTCCACCACGGCCTCGAAGAACGGGTCGATCTTGCCCCAGGGGATGAAGGTCAGCGTGTCGTACCGGGTTCCGTCGCCGTCCCCGGCGGGACCGTCGCTGCTGAACCCACCGGGGTTGGCGGTGGAGACGGCGAGGAAGATGTCGCCAGAGGAATGCGTCCCGATGGTGCCGGTACGGGCCAGGCCTTTGGTGACCCTCCTGGCCAGCGCTTTGCACTGGTTCGGCAGCAGCGGGGCATCGGTGGCGACGACGGCAATCACCGAGCCCGCGCCCGGCGGAGCGGCGATGTAGTGGCTCATGGGGTTGTCGTCCGCGAGTTCCTCGCCGAGGTACACCCCGTTGAGGGTCAGCTCGTGGCGGCGGCCGAAGTTGGCCTGGAGGAAGACGCCGACGGTATAGCTGGTCCCCGCGTAGCTGACCAGCCGTGAGGCGGTGCCGTTGCCGCCTTTGAACTGGTAGCAGTTCATCCCCGTCCCGCCGCCGACGCTGCCCTCGTCCGGCTGGCTGGCCGTCGCGTCCCGTAGGGCGCGAACGACGTGCTCCTCGTTGACGTGGTGACCGTTGATGTCGTTCAGGTAGCCGTCCCAGGTCTCGGCGGCAACCGGGAGCAGCCACACGTCGGTCAGGCCGGCGTGGTCGGCGTTCATCCAGGCGATGATCCCGGCGTGCGCGATGCCGACCGCGTGCGTGTTGGTGATGGCGATCGGCCCCTGGCAGGTGCCCGACTCCTCGATCCACGAGACGCCGGTCATCTCGCCGTTGCCGTTCTGGCTGTGATAGCCGGCCGCGACCGGGTCGCCCGGGTTGTGCTTGCCGCGCGGGTGGATGGCCGTGACGCCGGTCCTTACGTTGTCGCCCTCGATCAGCGTCTGGTAGCCGACCTCGACGCCGGGCACGTCGGTGATGGCGTTGTGCGGGCCGGGGACACCGCGGAAGGTCAGGCCGACGGCGCGAGCGCGCGGCTTGCCGGACGGAGTGGCGAGGTGCGGGTCACTGGGGCTGCTCACGTGGGTCAGCGTAACGCGGGGTGCCGCCGCGGCTTCCGGTGGCCGTCTGCCCCCGGCCTCGCCTCCAGTGTCGGGCAGTTGGCGCTGGCGCCGCGGTGGCGCCGCGGTGGCGTCGTGCGCGTCAGGGTGATCAAGTACGACACATGCGCGCGGACCCTGTATGCTAGCGACGTTCCACATCGCGGGGCGGCCGTCAACGGGTGTCACGCCTGTGGGCTGCGGGGCTATGGCGCAGCTGGTAGCGCGTCTGCATGGCATGCAGAAGGTCAGGGGTTCGAATCCCCTTAGCTCCACCGGATTTCCGGACCTCTGTTCGGTTGTTAAGGACCAAGCCAAGAACCTAAGT
>CAZORE010000093.1:0-14651 GCA_964581815.1 uncultured Streptosporangiaceae bacterium
CAGCTCATCCACGACCTGAAGAACGCCAACCCGGCCGCCCGGGTCCACGTCAAGCTGGTCGCCGAGGTCGGCGTCGGCACGGTCGCGGCGGGCGTCTCCAAGGCGCACGCCGACGTGGTGCTGATCTCCGGGCACGACGGCGGCACCGGCGCTGCCCCGCTGACCTCGCTCAAGCACGCGGGCGCGCCCTGGGAGCTCGGCCTCGCGGAGACCCAGCAGACGCTGCTGCTCAACCGGCTGCGCGACCGGATCGTCGTGCAGGTGGACGGCCAGCTCAAGACCGGCCGGGACGTGGTCATCGCCGCCCTGCTCGGCGCGGAGGAGTTCGGGTTCGCCTCGGCGCCGCTCGTCGTCTCCGGCTGCATCATGATGCGGGTCTGTCACCTCGACACCTGTCCCGTCGGCGTCGCCACGCAGAACCCGGAGCTGCGCAAGCGGTTCAACGGCAAGCCGGAGTTCGTGGTCAACTTCTTCGAGTTCATCGCCGAGGAGGTGCGCGAGTACCTCGCCGCCCTGGGCCTGCGCTCGATCGAGGAGGCCGTCGGGCGCGTCGACCTGCTCGACACCGCGCTCGCGGTGTCGCACTGGAAGGCGGCCGGGCTTGACCTGTCCCCGGTGCTGAAGGCGCCGGAAAGCGCCGAGGGGCCCCTGGACAAGCTGGTACTGCACCAGGTGACCGCGCAGGACCACGGCCTTGACCGGGCGCTTGACAACACGCTCATCCAGCTCGCCGAGGGCGCGCTCGAGGAGGGCCTCCCGGTC
Source organism: uncultured Streptosporangiaceae bacterium (assembly GCA_964581815.1). Lineage (GTDB taxonomy): Bacteria > Actinomycetota > Actinomycetes > Streptosporangiales > Streptosporangiaceae > Trebonia. Next base: position 763 of record CAZORE010000093.1, read on the forward strand.
CGCCTTGACCTGCCGATCCGCAACGTCAACCGGACCGTCGGCACCATGCTCGGCTACGAGGTGACCAGGCGCTGGGGCGGCGAGGGGCTGCCCGCCGACACGATCAGCGTGTCGTTCACCGGCTCGGCCGGCCAGTCGTTCGGCGCGTTCGTGCCGCGCGGCATCACGCTGCGGCTCACCGGCGACGCCAACGACTACCTCGGCAAGGGCCTGTCCGGCGGCCGGCTGATCGTCGCGCCGTCCCCCGACGCGCCGTTCGACGCGGAGACCCAGGTCGTCGCGGGCAACGTGATCGGCTACGGCGCGACCGGCGGCGAGATCTTCCTGCGCGGCCTGGTGGGCGAGCGGTTCTGCGTCCGCAACTCGGGCGCCCTGGCCGTCGCCGAGGGCATCGGCGACCACGGCTGCGAGTACATGACCGGCGGCCGGGTGGTGATCCTCGGGCCGACCGGGCGGAACTTCGCGGCCGGCATGTCCGGCGGCATCGCCTACGTGCTCGACCTCAACCTGGCCCGGCTGAACAGGGAAATGGTCGACACCGACCCGCTGGATGAGGCCGACATCGAGTTCCTCGCGGAGACGGTGGCCAGGCACCAGGCCGAGACCGGGTCGGCGGTGGCCGCCAGGCTGCTCGCCAGCTGGGACGCGGCGGCGGGCCGGTTCACCAAGGTCATGCCGCAGGACTACAAGCGGGTACTGCGAGCGGCGTCCGCCGCCGAGCGCGAGGGCCGGGACGTCAACGAGGCCGTCATGGCCGCGGCGCACGGGTAAGGGTGTAACAAGGCAATGGGTGACCCCAAGGGATTCTTGAAGACTGCCCGCGAGACACCGCGGCGGCGACCCGTCGACGTCCGGATCGGCGACTGGCGCGAGGTGTACGAGCCGCACCAGGCCGACCGGACCGAACGGCAGGCGGCCCGCTGCATGGACTGCGGCATCCCGTTCTGCCACAACGGCTGCCCGCTCGGGAACCTCATTCCCGAGTGGAACGACCTGGTCTACCGGTCGGACTGGGCGGCCGCGGCCGACCGGCTGCACGCGACCAACAACTTCCCCGAGTTCACCGGGCGGCTGTGCCCCGCGCCGTGCGAGTCCGCGTGCGTGCTCGGCATCAACGCGGACCCGGTGACGATCAAGCAGGTCGAGGTCGACATCATCGACCGGGCCTGGGCGGACGGCGGCGTCCTCCCGGTCGTGCCGCTCACCCGCACGGGGTTCACCGTCGCGGTCGTCGGGTCCGGCCCGGCCGGGCTCGCCGCCGCGCAGCAACTGACCCGGGCCGGGCACCAGGTGACCGTCTTCGAGCGGGACGACGCTGTCGGCGGGCTGCTCCGCTACGGCATCCCCGAGTTCAAGATGGAAAAGCGGCACCTGGACCGGCGGCTCGCGCAGATGGAGGCGGAGGGAACCAGGTTCGTCACCGGCGCGCCGATCGACTCCGCGGCACAGCTCGCGGGCTTCTCCGCCGTGGTGCTCGCCGGCGGCGCCCGGGTCGCCCGCGACCTGCCGGTGCCTGGGCGCGACCTGAACGGCATCTACCAGGCGATGGAGTTCCTGCCGCTGGCCAACCGGCACGGCCTCGACTCGCCGCTCAGCGCGGCGGGCAAGCACGTGGTGATCATCGGCGGCGGCGACACCGGCGCGGACTGCCTCGGCACGTCGCACCGCCAGGGCGCGGCGTCGGTCACCCAGCTGGAGATCATGCCGCGGCCGCCCAAGGCACGGGCGGTCAGCCAGCCGTGGCCGACCTACCCGATGATCTACCGGGTCTCCTCCGCCCACGAGGAGGGCGGCGAGCGCGTCTACGCGGTCTCCACCGAGGAGTTCGCTGGCGACGCGAACGGGGCGGTGCGGGCGCTGCGGCTGACCGAGGTGGCCTTCGAGGGCGGCCGGTTCGCGCCGGTCCCAGGCACCCGGCGGGAGATCCCGTGCGACCTGGCGCTCCTGGCGATGGGCTTCACCGGCGCGGAGAAGCCGGGGCTGCTCGAGGACCTCGGCGTCGCGTTCGACGCCCGCGGCAACGTGGCCAGGTCCGCGTCCTACGAGACGTCGGTGCCCGGGGTGTTCGTGGCCGGCGACATGGGCCGCGGCCAGTCGCTGATCGTCTGGGCGATCGCCGAGGGCCGCAGCGCCGCGGCCTCCGTCGACCAGTACCTGCGCGCACTCGACCGGCCCGACCTCCCGGTCGCGATCGCGCCCACCGCGCGCCCGCTCACCTGAGCCTTCGCCGGGCCGGCGGCCGCGCCCGCGTCCGCCGGCCCGCCCTGGGCGACCCGCGGGACAGCTCAGATAACAACAGAATGACATTTTCCCAGATAACGGGCAAACGCCTGCACAATGGGAGCTTGAACGCGGGGGCTCTGGCTGGGGAGCGGCGAAATGGTGCACGCTGCGGTACGCGCGGGCCGGATGGCGGGCGCGACGGTGCCTGGCCGGCTATGGCAGCGGCGACTTGACCTGGCGACGACGCCGGGCCGGCTGCGGCTGCTGCTCGGCGGCCTCGTCCTGCTGAGCCTGGCCTGGGGCGGCCTCGCCGCCTTCAGCGTCAGCCACTACGCGGCGGCGGCATCGAGCGTGGTCAACGTGCGCGAGCCGCTGAGCCTCGACGCGCAGCAGATCTACTCGCGGCTTTCCGACGCCAACGACGCCGCCGCGACGGCGTTCCTCACCGGCGGCCTGGAGCCCGCGGCCACCAGGCAGCGCTACCTGGCCGACATCGCCGCGGCGAGCAGCGCGATCGAGAACGTGACCGCGCGGGGCGGCGCGGGCAGCGGGGCGGCCGCGCAGGACCTGAGCACGCTGGCCCGTGACCTGCCCGTCTACGGCGGCGAGATCGAGACCGCCCGCGCCGACAACCGGCTCGGGCTGCCGCTCGGCGCTGCCTACCTGCGCGAAGCCTCCGCCCTCATGCGCGGCACGCCGCAGGTACGCGGCATGCTTGGATATGCCCAGGACCTGTACGCCACCGAGAACGCGAGCCTCAGCGGTACCAGCGCCCAGGCGACCGGGCTGCCGCTTATCTGCGTCACCGCGGCGGCGGGGCTCGTCGTGGGCTGCGCGCTGTACGGGGGAGCCCGGTGGCTGCGCGGCCGCACCAACCGGGTGTTCAACGTGGGCCTGCTCGCCGCCGGCGCGATCGCGGTGCTGTCCGTCGGATGGCTTTCCCTCGCGTTCGCCGGCGTACGCGGCGACCTGCTTAACGCCCAGGCCCGCGGGCTCGCCACGGTCCAGGCGGCCGCACAGGTCAGCATCGCGGCGCAGGAGGCGCACGCCGACGAGAGCCTCACCCTGATCGACGACACCGGCGACGACACCTACCAGTCGGACTACGCGGGCAAGCAGCATGCCCTCGGGCCCGGGCCGGGCACGCTGCTGAACGGCGCAACCGCGGCGGCGCGGGGGACCCCGGCGGAGCCCGCGGTCGAGAAGGCGACCACCGACGCGCAGCTCTGGTTCGCCGCTCATGCCAAGGTCCGCAACCTGGACGACAACAACGGCCACGTCGCGGCCGTCGCGTCCGTGCTCGGCACCGCGGACGGCGATGCCGGCCAGCGGTTCACCCTGCTGTCCGGCGACCTCACCACCGCGATCAACTCCGACCAGGCCGTATTCAACTCCACCGCGCACTCGGCGGCCGGCGCCTACACCGGCCTGGCGCCCGGCGTCGCCGTGGCGGCACTGATCATGGCGGCCGCCTGCGCCTGGGGCCTGGGCCGCCGCCTCGCCGAGTACCACTGACCAGGGAGGCCAGCGGAGTGAACCGCTTCAAGACCCGGCCCGCCAGGCCGCACTCGGCCGGGATCAGGCCGCGCCTGCGGGCCGCTGCGCTCGCGCTCGCCGCGCTGAGCGCCGCCGCCGGCTGCGCTGCCCCCGCCGCGCCCGCCCCCGCCGCCAGCGCCACCGCCGCCGCCACGCCAACGCCGGCCGCGTCCGCTTCGTCGGCCACGAGCACGGGCACGGTCGCCAGCACGGACGCCACCTGCAACCCCTACGCGTCGAGCCTGGCGCCGCTGCCCGGGACGCCGCAGGTGACTCCCGGCTCGTTCGTGGCGACGATTAAGCAACGCGGCCACCTCGTCGCCGGGGTGGACGCGAACACCTACCACTTCGAGTACTTCAACCCGCGCGACGGGAACTTCGAAGGGTTCGACATCGACATGATCCAGGCGGTGGCGCGGGCCATCTTCGGCAGCAACATCGCGGGCAGGATCCAGTACAAGGCGATTACCGACGACGACCGCATCCCCGACGTCAATAACGGCACCGTCGACATCGTCGCCCACACGATGACGATCACCTGCGGCCGGCTGAAGCAGGTCGACTTCTCCAGCGTCTACTTCGACGCGCACCGCCGGGTGCTCGTGCTCGACAGCTCGCATGCGAACGGCCTGAACGACCTCGGCGGGCAGCCGGTCTGCGCCACGAAGGGCTCGGACTCGGTCGGCAGCATCGAGAGCGCTCCCTCCCACCCGAAGCTTGTCCTGGCCCCGTACATCACCGACTGCCTCGTCATGCTGCAGCAGGGCCAGGTGGCGGCCATCTGCAGCGACGACACGATCCTGGAAGGGCTCATGGCCCAGGACCCGTTCACCAAGATCGTGGGCCCTGACCTGACCGACGAGCCCTACGGCCTGGCGATCTCCCGCACGCACCCGGACTTCGTCCGCTTCGTCAACGCGGTCCTGGAGAACGAGCGCACGAGCGGCGCCTGGAAGGCCAGCTACGTCACCTGGGTCGGCCGCCCGGCCCCCCAGCCGCCCCCGGTCGGGTACGCCAGGTAATCCCAGGACGCGAGCCCTGACAGCGCGCTATTTCGGCGCTCTGGCCTGGACATACCCCCGACGTTCGGTGCCGGCCTGCAGTCGGCCACGATGAGGTGAACGTTCTGTGACCCCGGTCACGGGCTGCCCGGAATGGGCTAAGGTGGTATAGACCACCGGGAGGGGATTTACCATGAGCCGGCGAGCGAAAATCGTCTGCACCCTAGGACCAGCAACCTCGAGCCAGGAGCAGATCACCGCGCTGATCGGGGCCGGGCTCGACGTCGCCAGGCTCAACATGAGCCACGGTCACCAGGCCGATCACCTTGAGGCGTACCGCCGGGTGCGGGCCGGCTCCGACGCGACCGGCCGGAGCGTGGGCATCCTCGCTGACCTGCAGGGGCCCAAGATCCGCCTCGGCGAGTTCCCCGGCGGGCCGGTCCGGCTCAACGCCGGCGACGAGTTCGTCATCACCACCGAGGACATCCCCGGTGACCAGCACGAGGCCTCCACCACGTACGAGGGCCTCACCGAGGACGTCCGGGCCGGCGACCGCATCCTGATCGACGACGGCAACGTGCAGCTCGACGTCACCGGCGTCACCGGCAACCGGGTGTACCTGCGGGTGGTCGTCGGCGGCAAGATCTCCGACCACAAGGGCATCAACCTGCCCGGCGTCAATGTCAGCGCGCCCGCGCTGACCGACAAGGACGAGGCGGACCTGCGCTGGGCCCTGGCGACCGGCGTGGACATCGTCGCGATGTCCTTCGTCCGCTCGCCGGACGACGCGCACCTGGCCCGCAAGATCATGACCGACCTGGGCCGCGCCCACGTGCCGCTGATCGCCAAGATCGAGAAGCCGGAGGCGGTCGAGGTCCTGCCGGACATCGTCGACGCGTTCGACGGGATCATGGTCGCCCGCGGCGACCTCGGCGTCGAGATGCCACTCGAACGGGTGCCCGCCATCCAGACGCAGGCCATCAAGCTCGCCAGGGAGCGGGCCCGCCCGGTCATCGTGGCGACCCAGATGCTCGAGTCGATGATCAGCGCGCCGCGCCCGACCCGGGCCGAGGTCTCCGACGTGGCCGGCGCGATCGCGGCCGGCGCGGACGCGGTCATGCTGTCCGCGGAGACCAGCGTCGGCGCCTACCCGATCGAGACGGTCGCCACCATGAGCCGGATCGTCGCCGCGGCGGAGGAGTCCTCGCTGCGGGCGGAGCACCACCTGTCGCGGATGCCCACCACCACCGGCGGCGCGATCGCCCGCGCCGCCGCCGAGGTCGGCGCGATCGTCGGGGCCAAGGCCCTGGTCGCGTTCACGATGACCGGCGAGACCGCGCGCCGCCTCGCCAGGTACCGCTCGCCGATCCCGCTGATGGCGTTCACCACCGACCCGGCGATCAGGAGCCAGCTCGCCCTCACCTGGGGCGTCGAGACGTTCATCTCCCCAACCGTGCACCACACCGACGACATGGTCCACGCGGTCGACTCGGCTCTGGTCGGGATGAACCGCTGCGCCATCGGCGACAAGATCGTCATCGTGGCGGGCAGCCCGCCCGGCAGCCCGGGCAAGACCAACGCGCTGCGCGTGCACCGTATCGGCGACGCCATCAGCCTGCCGTATCCCTGACCGGACCAGGACCCGGATCCCGGGGCTGAGCCCCGGGCGCGTCCCCGGCGGGGGTAACCGTACGCTTGCGCGAGAAAGCCGTGAGCAAAAGGAAAAAATGGCGTCCTGACCGCGCCGGACATAGGCTAATGTCCTGGCGAAACGGAGTGTCGCCAGGCGGACAGGAGCGGGGACTCGGCTATGACCACGTCGCGGGATGATTCGCCGGGGGCACGGATGTGCGCCGCGTGCTCTACGGACTCCGCGGAGCCGGTTACCGCGACTGAGGACGGATTCTGCCCGTCTTGCGGGCGCCGGGTCGCGGCGGGCAAGGATCACATGGAAACCGACAGGGACCATATGGAAGAGGACCTCGGCCAGGTGGCCGGGGTGAGCGACCGCGGCCAGCGGCACTCGCGCAACGAGGACGCGATGCACTTCGCGGTCGCGGACAACGACGACGGGCCGGTGGTGGTCGCGATCGTCTGCGACGGCGTGTCCTCCGCCCCCCGCCCGCACGTCGCCTCCTGGACGGCCGTGCACACCGGCATCACGCTGCTCGCCGAGGGCGCGGGGCAGGGCGGCGACCCGCGCGAGGCGTCCCGGGTGGCGGTCCGGGCCGCCGGGCGGGCGCTCACGGAGCTCGCGGGCCCCGACGGCGCGCCGGCCACGACGTGGGTGTCCGCGGTCGTCTCCCAGCGGGAGATCACGGTGTCCTGGCTCGGCGACAGCCGCGCGTACTGGCTCGCCGCGAGCCCGGCGCACCCCGTGGGCCCCAACGACACCATGGACATCACCGGCGGGTCCCGGCGCGTCAGCCGGGATGACTCGCTCGCCGAGGAGATCGTCGCGGCGGGCCTCGCGTCCATGGACGAGGCGCTCGCCTCACCGCAGGCGCACGTGATCACCCGCTGGCTCGGCGCCGACATGCCCGATCCGGAGCCGCACGTCGAGCAGTTCAGCCCCGCCGGGCGCGGCGTACTGCTGCTGTGCTCCGACGGGCTGTGGAACTACCGCCCGGAGGCCGCGGAGCTGGCCTCCATGGCCATGCCCGCCGCGCTGACCCGGCCGCTCGACGCCGCCAGCTACCTCGCCAAGTTCGCCAATGACTCGGGCGGCCTCGACAACATCACGGTCGTCATCATCCCGTTCCCGCCGCTGCCCGCCAGCGAGCCCCCCACCGTCGTCACGGTCCCCACCGCCGGATAGTCGTCACCACCGGATCGTCGTCACCGGCGGGTGAAGGTCGGTTTTCCACCCATGCGCGCATGGTTACCACTTAACCGGGCAGTGGCTTGCTTGCCCCGAGGGGGACGCCGCCGACCGGGACAAGGGAACCCGGCCTCGTGGTCGTGCCGCCGCTCACCCGGCGCCAAGCACCCGGTGCGGTCGCCGGGCCTCGTCGACCCCGCCCGCGGCCCCACGCCGCAGGCGCCGGCCCTGGCGGGACCGGGCACCGCCAGGCCCTGACGAATCATGCGGAACGAGGGCATGTTTCACCCGGCCGCAAACCATGGCCCACGGCACCAGCCCGGCCGGCCAGTCCAGTGTTACGTCACCCCATTGACACGTCTCTATGCCGTCTTTAGCGTGCGTTGAGGCGGTTACCCGAGAGCGCGAAAGGCCGCGAAGAATTGACTAGCAACCCGCTTGCCCTGCAGTTGTACACGGTAAGAGACGAGATCGCACCGGGCCGCGCGGCCGTCCTCGCCGCCATCAGGAGCTTCGGCTACGGCGCCGTCGAGCCGTATGACGTGCTCACCGACCCGGACGCGCTGCGCGCCGACCTCGAGGAGGCCGGCCTCGCCGTGTGCTCCGTGCACGCGCGGGCCCTGGGCGACGACGCCGGCGCGCTGCTCGACGGCGCCCGGCGGGTCGGCGCCGGCACGGTGATCGTGCCGTCGGTGCCGGCGGCGCGCTTCGCGGACCGCGACGCGGTCGCCGCGCTCGCCCGCGACCTCAACGAGGCCGCTGCCCGGGCGGCCGAGGCGGGGCTGCGGTTCGGCTACCACAACCACGCCTTCGAGTTCGCCCAGGTCGACGGCCGGGCCGGCCTTGAGGTACTCGCGGACGCGCTGGACCCGGCCGTGATCCTCGAGGTCGACACCTACTGGGCGGCGGTCGGCAGCCAGGACCCGGGCGCCGTCCCCGCCCTGCTCGGCCGGCTGGGCGACCGGGTGCGCTACCTGCACGTGAAGGACGGCCCGGTCACCAAGGACGACCCGATGACCGCGGTCGGCGCCGGACGGATGCCCGTCGCGGACATTCTCGCCGCCGCGACGGCCGCCGAGTGGCACGTGGTCGAGCTCGACCGGTGCGCCACGGACATGCTCACCGCCGTCCGGATGAGCATCGAGTGGCTCACCGCGCACGGCCTGGCGACCGCGACGCCCGCCCGATGAGCCGGCCGCCGGGAGGAGGCCGCGAGCCGCTCGGCGTCGCCGTCATCGGCTGCGGCAACATCAGCAACCAGTACCTGCGCAACCTGACCTCGTTCCCCGACCTGACGGTGCTGGCCTGCGCCGACCTCGACGCAGGCCGGGCCAAGGCGCAGGCGGCCGCCTACGGTGTCCCGGCGTGGGGCCGCCCGGCCGACGCGCTCGCTCATCCCGGCGTCGAGCTCATCGTGAACCTGACCGTGCCCGCCACCCACGCCGAGGTGAGCGCCGCCGCGATCGCGGCGGGCAGGCACGTGTGGAGCGAGAAGCCGCTCACGCTCGACGTGCCGGGCGGCCGCGCGCTGCTCGCCGCGGCGCGGGCCGCCGGGGTGCGCGTCGGCTGCGCGCCGGACACCGTGCTCGGCGCCGGCCTGCAGTCCGCCAGGCGGCTGATCGACTCCGGTGCCATCGGGACACCGCTCACCGCGCTCACCCTGCTGCAGGGCCCGGGGCCACAGGCCTGGCACCCGGACCCGGAGTTCCTGTTCGCACCCGGCGCGGGCCCGCTGTTCGACCTCGGGCCCTACTACCTGTCGGTGCTCGCGGTGCTGTTCGGCCCGGCGCTCCGCGTCGCCGCCATCGGGCGGCGGCCGCGCCAGTCACGCGTCATCGGCTCCGGGCCCCGCAAGGGCACGGAGTTCGCCGTCGCGGTCCCCACCTACGTCGCCGCGCTCGCCGAGTACGAAGGCGGCCAGGCCGCCTCCCTGCTGTTCAGCTGGGACTCGCCGCTGCACCGGGCGGGGTTCGTCGAGATCACCGGCACCGAGGCGACCCTCGCGGTGCCCGACCCCAACCGCTTCGACGGCGACCTGCGGGTCCGCCGGGCAGGCGAGGCGGACTGGACCGTGATCCCGGCCGCCGGCGCGACCGCCGGGCGCGGCATGGGCGTCGCCGACATGGCCCGCGCCATCCGGGCCGGCACCGCGCACCGCGCCTCCGGTGAGCTGGGGCTGCACGTGCTCGAGCTGATGACCGCGATCGAACGGTCCGCCGCGAGCGGCGCCTTCGAGCCGGTGGAGACCCGCTTCGACACCCCGGCGCCACTTGATCCACAATGGGATCCATATGTCACTGAGCACTGATCTCCAGGCCAGCGCTGACCGTCAGGGCACCATCGGCGTCGGGATGATCGGCTATGCCTTCATGGGCCGGGCCCACTCGCTCGCCTGGCAGACGGCAGGCCGCGTCTTCGACCTCCCGCTGCGGCCGCGGCTCGCCGCCATCTGCGGCCGGGACAAGGCCGCCGCGCAGGCGGCCGCGGAACGGCTCGGCTGGGCGGCGGTCGAGACGGACTGGCAGGCGCTGATCGCCCGCGACGACGTCCAGCTCATCGACATCTCCGCGCCAGGCGACATGCACGCGCCGATCGCGATCGCCGCCCTCGCCGCGGGCAAGCACGTGCTGTGCGAGAAGCCGCTCGCCAACACGCTGGCGCAGGCCGAGGCGATGAAGGCGGCCGCCGACGCGGCCTACCCGTCGGGCGCCCGGGCCATGGTGGGCTTCAACTACCGCCGCGTCCCCGCGCTCGCCCTGGCCAGGCGGCTCGTCGAGCAGGGACGCCTCGGCACCCTGCGCCATTTCCGCGCGGTCTACCTGCAGGACTGGCTCACCGACCCGGACGCGCCGATGACCTGGCGGATGCAGGCCGAGCGGGCCGGGTCCGGTGCGCTCGGCGACCTCGGCGCGCACGTCGTCGACCTGGCTCGTTACCTCACCGGGGATGAGGTCGCCGGGGTAGCCGCGGTCAGCGCGACGTTCACGCCGCGGCGGCCGTACGCGGACGGATCCGGTGCCGGGACGGTGACGGTGGACGACGCGGTCGTGTTCGCCGCGCGGCTCGCCTCCGGCGCGCTCGCCTCCTTCGAGGTCACCCGGTGCGCCGCCGGCCGCAAGAACGGGCTGCGCGTCGAGCTCAACGGCTCCGCGGGCAGCCTCGCGTTCGACCTCGAACGGCTCAACGAGCTTGAGTTCTTCTCGGCGGGCGACGACGGCGGCGGTGACACCGGCGGGTTCCGCCGGGTCCTGGTCACCGAGGGCCGCCATCCCTACCTGTCCGCCTGGTGGCCGCCCGGGCACGTGCTCGGCTGGGAGCACACGTTCACCCACCAGGCGGCCGACCTGCTGACGGCGATCGCGGACGGCGGCCAGCCGCGGCCGTCGTTCGATGACGGCCTGGCGGTGCAGCGGGTGCTCGACGCGGCGGCGCGCAGCGCCGCCTCAGGCAACTCATGGGAGAGCGTCGCGTGAAGCCACGTCACCTGCTTCACCCACCGCGACGCTGGAGGACGGCAGAATGAACGGGGTCCAGTGATGGCACGGCCTTTTACCCTTTTCACCGGGCAGTGGGCGGACCTGCCGTTCGAGGAGGTGTGCCGGCTGGCGAGCTCCTGGGGCTATGACGGGCTCGAGATCGCCTGCTGGGGCGACCACTTCGAGGTCGACCGGGCGCTGCGCGAGGACGGCTACCTGGCCGGGCGGCACGCGCTCCTCGACCGGTACGGGCTCAAGTGCTGGGCGATCTCCGCGCACCTGGTCGGCCAGGCGGTCTGCGACCACCCGATCGACGAACGGCACCAGGGCATCTTGCCCGCCAGGATCTGGGGCGACGGCGAGCCAGAAGGGGTGCGCCGCCGCGCCGCGGCCGAGATCGCGGACACGGCCCGGGCGGCGGCCGCCTTCGGCGTGCGGACGGTGATCGGCTTCACCGGCTCGTCGATCTGGCACACGGTCGCCATGTTCCCCCCGGTGCCCGAGTCGATGATCGAGCGCGGCTACGCGGACTTCGCTGAACGCTGGAACCCGGTGCTTGACGTGTTCGACGCCGAGGGCGTCCGGTTCGCCCACGAGGTGCACCCGAGCGAGATCGCCTACGACTTCTGGACGGCGCACCGCGCGCTCGACGCGGTCGGCAGGCGGCCCGCGTTCGGGCTGAACTTCGACCCGAGCCACTTCGTGTGGCAGGACCTCGACCCGGTCGCCTTCCTCGGCGAGTTCAGGGAGCGGATCTATCACGTGGACTGCAAGGAGGCGCGCAAGCGGCTCGACGGCCGTAACGGCCGCCTCGGCTCGCACCTGCCGTGGGGCGACCCGCGGCGCGGCTGGGACTTCGTCTCCGCCGGGCGGGGCACCGTGCCGTGGGAGGACGTGTTCCGCATGCTCAACTCGATCGGGTACGCCGGCCCGATATCGGTGGAGTGGGAGGACGCGGGGATGGACCGATTGCAGGGCGCGCCGCAGGCGCTCGCGTTCCTGCGTCAGTTCGACTTCGACCCGCCGGCGGCGGCCTTTGACGCCGCGTTCAGCTCGGGCGGCTGACATCCGCGACCGCCGGCCGCCCTTCCCCTCACGCGGCCAGATGGTGAACTTCTGGTTAGCACCAGGCGACGCTGCGGCATATCTGCCTTGGCCTGCTTGAAATGCGGACGTACTACGGTAAAAAGGAACCCTGTCGTGGTGCGGGCCTGCTGGCTCGCGGCCGGCACGGGCAGGACACGGGCATCGCTGCGGCCGGGAGCAGGGACGGAATGTCGGGATCAATGGCGGCGGTCGGCGCGGGCGTTGGCGGGCCGGCCGCGCAGGCGCGGCCGGACGGCGCGGGGTCCCGTTGATGACCGAGCAGGCGGCCGCCGAGCGGGCCGCCGCGGCGCTCGCGGAGCGAGACGCCGTCCAGGCGAACCTGCTCGAGCTTGACGGCAGCTTCGCCAAGCAGGTGCTTGAGGGCGCGACGCTGTCCGGCACGACGCGGGACCGCTGGGCGACCGCGTCCGTGGCGCTCGCCACCTTGTGGGAGACCTACCTGACCTACTCGGCCGTCATCGACCGGGTCGCCGAGCTGGGTACCGGGCCGAAGCGCCCCGCGCGGAAGGACCTGCCCGAGCTCAGCGACCTGCTCGACGGCACCTGCATCCAGCTGCCGGGGCCCCCGGTGCCGCTCGCCCGCCGGGACCTGGCGGCCATCGCCCGCCCGCCGGTCACCCTGGCCGCCGCCGTCGGCGCCATGCGCCGGCTCTTTACCCAGGTAACCGAGGTGACCTCGGCCGTTGAATCGGTCTGGGCCGCACTCGGGCCGCCGCTCGACGCGGCGACGGCGGACCTCGCCCGCTGCGCGCCGCTCGCCGCCGGCCTCGGCGCGGACGCCGAGGCGGAGGTCAGCGCGGTCTCCGCCGACCTCCAGGCGCTGCGCGACGCCACGAACGCCGACCCGCTCGCCCTGTGGCACCCGGATCCCGGCGGGACGGCCCAGGGCGGCCGCGCCGACACCACGGCCGCCGACCAGCTGCGCGAGCGCACGGCGGCGCTTGCCGCCCGGATCGCCGAACTCGACCGGCTGCGGCAGCAGGCCCGGCACCGCATCAACGAGCTCACCACCGCCGTGGCGGGCGCCCGCGCCGACCGCCAGGACGCCGTCACCGCGTGGCGCGAGGCCGCGGCGCGGGTCAGCGCGCTGCCGCTGCCTCCGCCCGACATCGACGAGCCGCCGCTGGCCGGCCTGGATGCCCTCGCGGCGCGGGGCCAGTGGAGCAGGCTGGCGGCGGAACTGGAGCGGTGCGAGGCGGACCTGGCCGCGTCGGGCGCCCGGACCGCCGGCCTGCGCCAGGCGGCGGAGGCCGCGCTCGGCCAGCGGGACGAGCTGCGCGGGCTGCTGCGCGCTTACAAGGCCAAGGCCGCCCGCCTCGGCGCGGCCGAGGACGCGGACCTGGCCGGCCGCTACGAGCGGGCGTACCAGCTGCTGTGGACGGCACCGTGCGACCTGCCGGCGGCCGAGGCGTCCGTGGCGGACTACCAGCGTGCGATCCTGGCGAAGGGACGGCAATGAGCGCTGTGGCATGCACCCAGACCCCCGGGTGCCTCGGGACGATCGAGGACGGGTACTGCACCGTCTGCGGCCTGGCGCCGGCCCCCCCGGCCCGCCCGCCCGGCCGGCCCAGCCCGCCGCCCGGCTGGGCGCCCGGCCCCGGCGCCGCGAACATCCGCTTCGCGGGCGCTGGCCCGGCCGTCGCCCCGCCAGGCAGTGCGGGCAGCGGAGGCTCGGGCGGTGCCGGCTCGGGCGGTGCCGGCTCGGGCGGTGCCGGCTCGGGCGGT
>CAZORE010000093.1:14751-28432 GCA_964581815.1 uncultured Streptosporangiaceae bacterium
CTCGGGCGGTGCCGGCTCGGGCGGTGCCGGCTCGGGCGGTGCCGGCTCGGGCGGTGCCGGCTCGGGCGGTTCCGGCTCGGTCGGCATGAGCTCGGGGAGCGCGGGCACGGGCGCCTGGTCGGGTTCCGTGGGAACCGGCAGCCAGGCCGGCACCCGCGGCTCCCGGTCGTCAAGCGGCCACTCCGCCCGCGGCCGGCTCGGCGCCGGACTCGTCAACGTGCCGCCGGTTCCCCGGGTCGACCCGGCGACGGCCGTGCTCGCCGACCCGCGGGTCCCCGAGAGCCGCCGGTTCTGCGGCAACTGCGGCAATCCCGTCGGCCAGTCGCGCGACGGACGGCCCGGCGCGACGGACGGGTTCTGCCCCAACTGCGGCCAGCGCTACTCCTTCAGTCCCAAGCTGGTCCCCGGCGAGCTGGTGGCCGGGCAGTACCAGGTGCTCGGCTGCCTCGCCCACGGCGGGCTCGGCTGGATTTACCTGGCGCAGGACCGCAACGTCAGCAACCGCTGGGTGGTGCTCAAGGGCCTGCTCAACACCGGGGACGCGGACGCGATGGCCGCCGCCCTCGCCGAGCGGGAGTTCCTCGCCCAGGTCGAGCACCCGAACATCGTCCGCATCTACAACTTCGTGCAGCACGCAAGCCGGCGCGACGGCGAGGCGGCCGGCTACATCGTGATGGAGTACGTCGGCGGCAAGTCGCTGAAGCAGATCCGGCTTGAGGCCCGACAGCAGCAGCCCGGCGGCGCGGTGCCGCTCGAGGTCGCGCTCGCTTACGCGCTCGAGATCCTGCCCGCGCTCGGCTACCTGCACGACCGCGGGCTCGTCTACTGCGACTTCAAGCCGGACAACGTCATTCAGTTCGAGGAGCAGGTCAAGCTCATCGACATGGGCGGGGTCAGGTACATCGACGGCGACGGCCCGATCTACGGAACGGTCGGGTACCAGGCGCCGGAGATCGAGACCGACGGCCCGTCGCCGTGCTCCGACCTCTACACGGTCGGCCGGAGCCTGGCCGTGCTCACCTTCGAGTTCCCGGACTTCCAGCGCAAGCACCGGTTCACCCTGCCCGAGTCGGAGCGGCTGCTCATCGAGCACCCGTCCTACGCGCGGCTGTTGCAGCGCGCCACCCACCGCGAACCGGGACGCAGGTTCCAGTCGGCGGGCGAGATGGCGGAACAGCTCACCGGCGTGCTGCGCGAGGTGCTCTCGGTCGGCGACGGGCAGCCGCGGCCGTCGTTCTCCGGCCTGTTCAGTCCCGAGCTGCGGGCGGTCGGCACCGACCTGGCCCCGGCGACCGCGGACGGCAACGGCACCCTCGCCGTGCCCGCGCCGGCCACCGCCGAGGTGATCGCCGGGCTGCCGGCCCCGCTCATCGACGGCTCCGATCCCGCGGCCGGCTACCTGGCCGCGCAGGCCGGCCTCACGCCCGCCGCGCAGGCCCAGGCACTGGGCGGCGCGGTCGCGGGCGACGGCACCGTCCCCCCGGAGGTGGCGAGGTCACCGGAGACCCGGCTGGCGCTCGTCCGGGCGCTGATCGCGGCGGGCGAGCCGAACGAGGCGCGGGCCCGCCTGGCCGAGCTGCCCGCCGGCCAGGCCGACTGGCGGGCCACCTGGTACGCCGGGCTCTGCGCGCTGGCCGGCGGCCGGCCGGACCAGGCGCGGGCGGCGTTCAGCGCCGTCTACGACGAGCTGCCCGGTGAGCTCGCGCCCAAGCTGGCGCTCGGCTTCGCCGCCGAGGCGGCCGGGGACACGGCCGCGGCGCGGTACTACTTCGGGCTGGTGTGGACCATCGACCGGTCCTACGTCAGCGCCGGCTTCGGCACGGCCCGCGCCTGCCTGGCCGGCGGCGAGCGCATCGCCGCGATCGCCGCGATCGCCGCGGTGCCGGAGACCTCGAGCCATCACGCCGCGGCGCAGATCGCGGCCGTCCGGCTGCTCGTCGCCGGCGGGACGGGGCGGTCCGAGGACGACCTTCACCAGGCCGACTTCCGCCTCGGCAGGCTGTCGCTCGACGACAACGACCCGCGCAGGCACCAGCTCGCCGTGGAGATCCTGCGGGCCGCGCTCGACTGGATATCGGTGGCGCCGCCCGCCGGCCGGGACGGCGCGACGCCGGCCGCCGGCCAGCTTATCCTCGGCTGCGAGCCGAACGAGCGGGCGCTGCGCTTCGGGCTCGAGCGCGGCTACCGCGCGCTCGCCAACCTGGTACCCGAGCGGCGGGTCGAACTGGTGGACATGGCGAACAGCGTCCGGCCAAGGACGTGGATTTGAGACCGCACGGGGTCCGAATACTCTAGTCCCCGCGGTAGACAGGAGAGCACGATGACAGGCCTGCCCGGATTCCACGTAGACATCGACCAGAACCCGTACCTGCCGGCCGGGGGTAGTGACGTCAGCGCGATCGTCACCGTGACCGCGGACGCGTCCGGCTCCGGGCCGGCCGCCGTGGCACCCGACGGCGGCAGCGCGGAGATCGTCATCATCGACTGCTCAGGCTCGATGGACTACCCGCCGGCCAAGATCGCCGAGGCCCGCGCGGCCACCGCGGCCGCCGTGGACGTGATCAGGGAGGGCACCTGGTTCGCGATCGTCGCGGGCACCTCCACCGCCTGGCCTGTCTATCCCTCCGACGGGTCGATGGCGGTCGCGAGCGAGCGCACGCGAGCGGAGGCCAAGTCGGCGCTGCGCCAGCTGCGGGCCAGCGGCGGGACCGCGATCGGGCAGTGGCTGCGGCTGGCGAACCAGGTCTTCCAGGGGTCGCCCGCCACGCTGCGGCACGCGATCTTGCTGACCGACGGGAAGAACCAGCACGAGAAGCCGGAGGAGCTCGCCGCGGCGATCAGCCTGTGCGAGGGGACCTTCCGCTGCGACTGCCGGGGGGTGGGCACGGACTGGGAGGTCAGCGAGCTGCGCAAGGTCTCCACCGCGCTGCTCGGCAGCGTCGACATCGTGGTCGACCCGGCAGGCCTGGCCGCCGACTTCGAGGAGCTGATGCGGGGGGCGATGAGCAAGGCGCTGCCGGACGTGGCGCTGCGGGTGTGGACGCCGCAGACCGCGGCGGTCAAGTTCGTCAAGCAGGTCGCGCCGGCCATCGACGACCTGACCGGCCGGCGCGTAGCGTCCGGCGCGCAGGCGGGTGACTACCCGACCGGCGCGTGGGCGCCGGGGGAGAGCCGCGACTACCACGTGGCGGTGTCGGTGAGCCCGGCGGGCCTCGGGCAGGAGATGCTGGCCGGGCGGGTCAGCCTGGTCGCCACCTCGCCCGCGAACCCGGCGGGGGAGGTGCTCGGGCAGGGGCTGATCCGGGTGACCTGGACCGATGACGAGGCGCTGTCGACGCGGATCAACGGGCGGGTCGCCGGGTACACCGGGCAGGCGGAGCTGGCGGCGGCGATCGCCGAGGGCCTGGAGGCGAACAAGCGGGGGGATGAGGAGGTGGCGACCGCGCGGCTTGGCCGGGCGGTGGCGCTCGCGCATGAGGCGGGCAACGAGGACATGGCACGGCTGCTGGCCGGGGTGGTCGACGTGGTCGACGAGGCCACCGGGACCGTCCGGCTCAAGCGGAAGGTCGATGCCGCCGCCGAGATGGCCCTCGACACCCGCTCCACCAAAACCGTCCGGGTCAGGAAGGGCTGACGGTGGCGACCTGCCCGTCCGGCCACCAGTCGGCGAGCGACGACTTCTGCGACGTGTGCGGGGTCCTGATCGGCGCGGCGCCCAGCCTCGGACCCGGCCTGGACCCGGCCGCGGGGCCTGGAAGTGGCACGGCCGGTGGCGGTGCGGCCGAGGGCAGCGCGGGGGGCACCGAGACGGGCGGCACGGTCGCCAGCGCGGGGCTTCATTGGTCCGAGTCCTGCCCGCGGTGCGGCACCCCGCGCGACGGCCAGTTCTGCGAGAACTGCGGCTATAACTTCGCGGCCCGGGTCGGCGGCGCGGTCCCGGCGCCCGTCCAGGCGCAGCCCGGCCCGGCCGCGCAGCTCCCGGGCGCGCCCGTCCCTGACGCATATGCCCCGGGTCCGCAGGTCCCGGACGCCTGGGCCGCGGGCGCCGAGCCGGCGGACCCCCAGGCCACGTTCGACCCCTGGCCGGCCGTTTCCACGCCGGCCGGCCCCGTGCCTGGCGGCCCCGTGCCTGGCGGTGCCGGTCCTGCCGGTGCCAGTCCTGGCAGTGCGGCGCCGTCTGCTTACGGCTCCGCCGCGGCCGTCCCTGTCGTGCCCGGTCCGGCCGCTTCCGTGCCCGGTGCTTCCGTGCCCGCCGCGCCGGCCGGCCCGGCGTGGACCGCCGTGGTGAGCGCGGACCGCGCCTACTACGACGCCATCCAGGCGGCGGGCGGCCCGGATGCCGTCGGCATCGCGTTTCCCGCCTACTGCCCGCAGCGGCGGTTCCCGCTCGACCGCGCCGAGATCCGGATCGGCAGGCACAGCGCGTCGAGCGGCATCTCACCGGAGATCGACCTGTCCGTCGCGCCGGCCGACCCAGGCATATCCCGGCTGCACGCGGTGCTGCTGCGGGCCGCCGACGGCAGCTGGACCATCGTCGATCCCGGCTCAGCGAACGGGACGCTGCTCAACGGCACCGAGCTC
Source organism: uncultured Streptosporangiaceae bacterium (assembly GCA_964581815.1). Taxonomy (GTDB): domain Bacteria; phylum Actinomycetota; class Actinomycetes; order Streptosporangiales; family Streptosporangiaceae; genus Trebonia. The sequence goes on from CAZORE010000093.1 coordinate 19,333, forward strand.
GCCCCCGGCCAGGTCGTCCCCGTGCGCGACGGTGACCGGATTCACCTGGGCGCCTGGACCGAGTTGCGGCTCACCCGCGGGGCTTAGCGCCACGAAGAGTGAACACCGGATGACATGCGAGTGAACATCTTTCGCATCATCCCTCCTGGCGATTACCGCGCACCCCACCTCCGGTAAGAATTGCCGCGTACCCGGTGGATTCGGCCGGCCGGCAACGGCCGCCGCGGGAACGAGGGGCCTCACGGTGGCGCACGCAGGACGCAGGTCTCGGCCGCTCGCGGCCGCGCTGTACGCGGTCGCAGCGGCGGGAACCGCCGTGCTCGTCGCGGCGTGCGGAAGCACCGCCCGGCCGCCCCAGCCCGCCGGCGCGGTCGCACTGTCCGCCTCGTCAGCGACGATCACGGAGACGGGCAGCAGCCTGCTCGCCCCCCAGGCCCAGGCCTGGGCGACGGCCTACGAGCACGCCAACCCGGGCGTGAGTGTCAAGATCAACTCGACAAGTTCCGGCATCGGGATCGCGGCCGCGAAGGCGGGCAGCGCCGACATCGGCGCGTCCGACGCCTACCTGTCAAGCGGCGACGTGGTGCAGAGCCCCACGTTGCTCAACATCGCGCTGGCGGTCTCCGCGCAGACGGTCATCTACAACCTGCCCGGCCTGAACCCGCCAGGCCGTCACGTCAGCCTGAACGGCACGGTCCTCGCGGAGATCTACACCGGGAAGATCACGATGTGGGACGACTCGAAGATCGCCGCGCTCAACACGGGAGTCACCCTGCCTCCCGTGCCGATCGTGCCGCTTGAGCGCAACGGAAGCTCTGGCGACACCTTCCTGTTCACCAGCTATCTGTCGACTCAAGACGCCGCCTGGGACAACTCGCTCGGGTACGGCACGTCGGTGGTGTGGCCGCACGTGCCCGGCGCGCGGCTCGAGTCGAACAGCACCACCATGTACCAGGACTGTGCGGCCATCCGCGGCTGCATCGGCTACAACGGGATCAGCTTCCTGTCCAAGGCCGTGGCCGGGAACCTCGGCTACGCGGCCCTGGAGAACAGCGTCGGCCACCCTGAGCTGCCCACGGACGCGGCGGCGATCCAGGCGGCGGTCGGCAGCTTCGTTGCCCTCACCCCGTCCAACGAGACGATCTCGATGATCAACGGGCCGGACCCCAACGGGTACCCGATCGTCAACTACGAGTACGCCGTGGTGAAGTCCGCACAGCCGGACGCGGCCAAGGCCAGTGCGATCAGGTCCTTCCTGCGCTGGATCATCACCACAGGGAACACCGGGTCGAACCTGAGCGGCTTCGGCTTCCAGCCGCTGAGCGGGGCACTGGTGACGCTCGGCGAGCAGCAGATCGCGGAGATCCACTGATGACCGCCACGCTTCCCGCGGGCCGCGCACCGGGCGCACCGGGCGCACCGGGCGCACCGGGCGCACCCGCCCACCGCGCCCCCGCCGCGCCGCGCCGCGGTGCCCTTGGCGCGGCCAGGCGCCAAGGCCTCAACACCCCCGCCTCGCTGCGCGCGCTCCTGGCCGGCCTGATCCTGCTCTCGCTCGCCTGGGGCGCGTTCGGCGGCTTCGTCGCCACCCTGCACTCCTCGGCCGCGCAGTCGCTGGTCAGCGTGGACGAGCCGCTCAGCCTTGACGCCAGGCAGATGTACCAGGCGATCGCAGACGCGGACGCGACGATCACCGCCGCGTACCTGGCCAGCGCCCAGCCGCCGCTTGCCCAGCGGCAGCGGTACCAGAACGACATCGCGACGGCCGGCACCGACCTGTCCCGGCTGCGCTCCGGCAACGGCAGCCAGGCGACGGGCACCGCGCTCGCCGCGCTCAGCGGCGGGCTGCCCGTCTACACCGGGGACGTCGCGGCGGCGCAGGCCGAGTACGCGATGCACTTCCCGCTGACCGGCGGCTCCTTCCTCCAGGTCGCGTCGGAGCAGGCCCACCTCGTGCTGCTGCCCGCCGCGAATACCGTCTTCACCCAGGAGAACGCCTCGCTCAGCGCGGCGAGCGGCGACGCGAGCGACTGGCTGACCCTGATCGCCGCCCTGCTGCTCGCCGTCGTCACCGGCATGGTCTTGTACCGGGCGCAGCGCTGGCTCAGCCGGCGCACCAACCGGACGTTCAGCATCGGACTCGTCCTCGCCTCGGTGCTGCTCATTATCAGCGTGGCGTGGCTGGCGGCGGGCTTCCTCACCGCGCGCTCGGACCTCGGCCGGGGATTCGGCAGCGGCTCGGACCCCGCGGAGAACCTGGCCCTGGCATCCATCGGCGTGCAGCAGATCAGGGGAGATGCGGTGCTCAACGTCATCTCCCGCAGCGGCAACGGGTCCCCCTTCGCCGCCGACTTCACCACAACGAGCAAGAACGTCGGGCCGGGCTCCGGCACCTGGCTCGGCGAGGCGGCCGCCGCCCAGCAGCCGGGCGGGCCGGGCGCCCCCCTGGTGTCGCAGGCCGAGCAGGAGGCGACTGCCTGGTACGCGGCGAACAGCCAGGTGTACAACCTCGGCAATCATGCCAACTACGCCGCGGAGCAGACCAGCGTCGTAACCGGCGGCACCGCCGCCGGTTACGACACGCTTGAAGCCCGCATTGAGGCGGCGATCAACGCTGACCAGGGCGTCTTCCAGGCCGCCGCGAGCGCGGGCGCCAGCGCGCTCAGCCCGCTCGCCGGGGTGGTGGTCGCCTGCTCGCTGCTGATGGCGGTGTGCTGCGCGTGGGCGGTCAGCCGCCGGCTCGCCGAATACCGCTAAGCTCCTTGTGCTGCCCGCGAACGAGCCGGGAGAAGCCGCACAATGAGAGCACGACGGAAAACGTCATAGCTGCCCGAGGAGGGGACGGTGGCCGGGGAATCGCTGAGCGGGCTGCCCCCCGGTTCCCGCGTGGCCGGGTACCTGCTGGAACGGCTCATCGGCGTGGGCGGGATGGCCGCGGTCTACCAGGCGCGCGACGAGCGTCTCGACCGGGTGGTGGCGCTCAAGGTGCTCTGGGGTGACGAGTCACTCAGAAGGCGGTTCGTGCGCGAGGCCCGGGCGGTCGCGAAGGTCGACCACCCGCACATCATCCCCGTGTACGAGGCCGGCGAGGCGAACGGCGTGCAGTTCATCGCGATGCGGTTCGTGGCCGGCGGCACCCTGCAGGGGATCATCCGCAACAGCGGCGCGCTGTCGCCGCGGCGCGCGGCGGCGTTCATCTCCCAGGTGGCGTCCGCGCTTGACGCCGCGCACGCCGAGGGCCTGGTGCACCGGGACGTCAAGCCGGGCAACATCCTGGTGGACGCGCGGCGGGGCGGCCCCGAGCACGCCTACCTGACCGACTTCGGCATCGCCAGGGCGATGCTGTCCGCGGGCACCCAGACCAACGCGGGGCAGTTCCTCGGCACCCCCGACTACGCCGCGCCCGAGCAGATCAACGGCCACCCGGTCGACGGCCGCGCCGATCAGTACGCGCTCGGCTGCGTGGCCTACGAGGTGCTCACCGGCACGGTGCCGTTCGTGCGGGAAATGCCGCTCGCGGTGCTCTACGCCCACCTGTCCACGCCGGTTACGCAGGTCACCTTGGTCCGCCCGGACCTGCCCCTCGCGGTCAACGACGTGCTCAACACCGCGCTCGCGAAGGTACCTGGCGCCCGCTACTCCAGCTGCGCCGACTTCGCCGACGCGCTGCGCGAGGCCCTCGACCTCGACCCCTACGACCCATCCAAGTCCACCAGGCCCCCCACCTCGGCGGTCCCGGCCCGGCCCCCCGTCGCCCCGACGATGCCGCTGACCCCGCCAGGCGCACCCCGCGAGGCCAAGGCCGCCCCCGTCGCCGAGCCCGGCCAGGCCGCGGGAGCCGATCGCGGTGCCTGGCCCGTCCAGGCCTCCCGAGCCGTCCTCGCGGGCACCTGGACCGCGGTGGTGACCACCGACCGCGCCTACTTCGACAGCGTGTGCGCGGTCAATGAGCAGGACACCGCGTCGATCAGCTTCCCCGGCGACCTGCCCGAGCGCCGCATCCCGCTGACCGGCACCGAGGTTCTCATCGGCCGCCGCAGCAAATCCCGCGGCATCGAGCCAGAGATTGACCTCATCGGCCCGCCCGTCGACCCCGGCGTCTCCCGCATGCATGCGAAGCTCATCCTCGCCCCCGACGGCAGCTGGACCGTCGTCGACCTCGGCGCGGAAAACGGCATCACCGTCAACGGCAAGGACGTCCACTCCGGCGACTCCGTCCCCCTCCGCCCCGGCGACCGCATCCACCTTGGCGCCTGGACCAAGATCACCATCTCCCGCGACTGAGCGTTCGCGGGAGGCGAGGCGAAGGTACAAGGCCGGTCAGTACTTCGGCCCGACGAACTCATCGAGCCGCGCGACGGCCTCCTTCCTCGCCACCGAGATCATGTCCCAGCGCGCGAACCGCCACTCCACGCCGAGCCGGTCAAGCGCTTCCCCGCACAGTCCCAGGATGTCCGTCGACTTGTTGGTGAACAGGTAGCGCGGGTACTCGTACCAGCGATCCCCGTCTGCCAGTGGTCGCCGCACCCGGTTCAGGCCCCGGTACCCGTCCGAATGGATCAGGCCCCGCGCGAAGTCGCCGGGGTAACGATCGACAATGACCTGCTGCCACCCGGCGAGCTCGATCTTCCACCTCGCGGTCGATGAGACCCTGGCTTGACAGTCGCAAGGCCCTATCCACCGTTGATCTCGGATGCACGGCACTACCGTAAGTAGCACCACTGACATTCGAGCGAGATCACGCCCTCAGATGAAGCGCTGCGGAGATCTCCGAATAAGTCTGTATCTCGCCGTTAGGTGCGGCGAGGGGGACTGGGGCGTTCCACACGAAGCAAGGAGAACGAGTACCCGAGGGGCGACATTACCCACGCGAGCATTCTCTGGACGAGGTGCCGGGAGCGGGATTCGAACCCGCACGTCCTTTCGGACAGACGCTTTTGAGACGTCGAAGTCTACCGATTCCTCCATCCCGGCTGGCACCCAGGCTGACCAAGCCTGATGAAGACCAGCCTACAGCTTCCCGGTAGGCTCTACGACGTGAGCCAGAATGTGTTGCGAGTCGTGATTGCCGAGGATGAGGCGCTGATCCGCCTGGACCTCAAGGAGATGCTCGAGGAAGAAGGCTACTCGGTGGTGGCCGAGGCCGCGGACGGTGAGACGGCCGTGGAGAAGGTCACCGCGCTCAAGCCGGACCTGGCCATCTTCGATGTCAAGATGCCGGTGCTCGACGGGATCTCCGCCGCTGAGCGGATCGCCGCCGAGCGGATCGCCCCGGTGGTGATCCTCACGGCGTTCTCCCAGCGGGAGCTGGTCGAGCGCGCCAGGGACGCCGGAGCTATGGCCTATCTTGTGAAGCCGTTCACGAAGGCGGACCTGGTGCCCGCGATCGAGATGGCGGTCAGCCGGTACACCGAGATCAAGGCCCTGGACGAGGAGGTCAACACGCTCAAGGACCGGCTCGAGGTCCGCAAGCTGCTTGACCGGGCCAAGGGCCTGCTGCAGTCCGAGCACGGCATGACCGAGCCGCAGGCGTTCCGGTGGATCCAGAAGACGTCGATGGACCGGCGCCTGACGATGCGCAAGGTCGCTGAGTCCGTGATCGAGGGGACGCTGAACGCGACCGCGAAGAGTGACCAGGCCGAGTAGCGTGAGGGGACCCGGGGACCCGTTGGTACCGTGTCCGCCTTCCCCGGGCTGACACGTTTTCTACTTGGACCCCCGGGTCCGCTGTCGTTACGTTAGCGACATCGAGTCTCAACGGCAAAGTCGAGTTCAGCTGATGGACTGCCCGCGGTTCCCTTCCGATTCCGGTCCGTTCACCCAGTTACGTCACCGTTTGCCGCCATTTGACCCCGATGCGACAACTCGTCAGTCGCATAGCGGCCGCGAACAGGACAATCCACCGCCGCGTTGTTTGCCGCTGGGCGCCCTAGCAGGCGGTTTGGCAGCGGACCGTGACCGGTCCGCCATAGATAACAATCTCGCAGCATCGGCGTGTCGCCGCCCGGCCGGGCAGCCGGCCGGGCCGCGAGGGACGCGGCCGGGAGCGGGCCGGCGGCCGCGATCGCCCGCCGCGCGGCCCGCACGTCCGCCGCGGCATTGTCCACGTTTTCAAGCCAGTCGTTCTAATCATCATCGATGACGAAGCTTCTGCCTAGCTCTTCGTCGGCCTGGCGGGACTTCTGCGGTGTTTCCGTTCACTATCACTTGATAGAAATTCGGTGGCGCCGACGACGATCTTCCGCGTTTTCGCCCGCACCGCGTGCGCAACGACCTACGTGACCGCCTGCCCGGTGCCCGGTGGTTCCGCGCGGAGCCGCCGGAGACCAGCTCGCCGGTCATAGGATCGAGGGGTGAACGACAGGCTGCTGCTGCTCGACGGCCACTCGCTGGCCTACCGCGCGTGGTTCGCGCTTCCCGTGGAGAACTTCGCCACCACGACCGGACAGCCGACCAACGCCGTCTACGGCTTCACCGCGATGCTCATCAACGTGCTGCGGGACGAGAAGCCGACGCGCGTCGCCGTGGCGTTCGACCGCAGCGAGCCCACCTTCAGGCACGAGAAGTACGTGGAGTACAAGGCGGGCCGGACTAAGGCGCCCGATGAGTTCCGCAGCCAGATCAGCCTGATCTTCGAGGTGCTCGACGCCCTTGGCATCCGGCACCTGTCCGCCCCGGGCTATGAGGCCGACGACATCATCGCCACCCTGGCCACCCAGGCGGAGGGCGAAGGCGACGACGTGCTTATCGTCACCGGCGACCGGGACACGTTCCAGCTGATCTCCGACAAGACCACCGTGCTCTACAACAGCCGCGGCGTGTCCGACATGAAGCGCTACGACCCGGCGTCCCTGCTCGAGAAGTACGGCCTCACCCCCGCCCAGTACCCGGACTTCGCGGCGCTGCGCGGCGACCCGAGCGACAACCTGCCGTCCATCCCCGGCGTCGGGGAGAAGACCGCCACGAAGTGGATCACCGACTTCGGCTCACTGGAGAACCTGGTGAACCGGGTCGGCGAGGTGAAGGGCAAGGCGGGCGACGCGCTGCGCGAGCACCTTGGCAGCGTGCTGAACAACCGCGAGCTCACCACGCTGCTGCGCGACCTCCCCCAGGAGGTCCTCGGCGCGACCCCGGCCGACCTCACGCCCGAGCCGTGGGACCGCAACAAGATCCACCAGCTCTTCGACACCCTGCAGTTCCGCGTGCTGCGCGATCGCCTCTACCAGACGTTCCCCGACGGGCTGCCCGGCGCGCCCAAGACGGCCGCGGCCGCCGCGTCCCCGGCCAGCGCGAAGCCGACGGCATTCGAGGTCGACGCATCCGTTCTCGGTCCCGAGGAGGTAGCTGCCTGGCTCGAGGAACACGCATCGCCCGAACGGATGGGGCTTGCTCTTGACGGCCAATGGCTGGGCGGCAAGGGCCGGGTGACCGGCATCGCGATCGCCGCCCCCGATGGCACCGGCGCCTACCTCGACCCGGTCGCACTCACCCCCGACGACGAGCGCGCCCTCGGGGAGTGGCTGGCGTCGGCGGGTCACCCCAAGGCCATGCACGACGCCAAGGGACCGATGCACGCGCTGGCATCGCACGGCTTCGTTCTGCATGGACTCACGTCGGATACCGCGCTGGCCGCCTACCTCGCGCTGCCCGGCCAGCGGACCTTCGACCTCGCCGACCTTTCGCTGCGCTACCTCGGCAAGGAGCTGAGCGAAACTTCCGGGGACAACGTGCAGCTCACCCTGGACGGGTCGGGGGAGGAGGAGGCGGCGCTCGCGCTCGTGCTGCGCGCGCGGGCGACCCTTGACCTCGCCGCCGCGCTCGACGCGGACCTGGAGACGCGCGGCGCCACCCGGCTGCTGAACGAGATCGAGCTGCCGCTCGTCACCGTCCTCGCGGAGATGGAGCGGACCGGGATCGCGGCCGACACCGATCTCTTCGCGGAGAGGTCCGCGACGCTCTACGGGGAAGTCAAGGCAGCCGAGCAGGCCGCCTACGACATCGTCGGCCACGAGTTCAACCTCGGCTCGCCGAAGCAGCTGCAGCAGGTCCTGTTCGACGAACTCGACCTGCCGAAGACCAAGCGGATCAAGACCGGCTACACCACGGACTCCGAGGCGCTCACGAAACTGCTCGTGGACACCGGGCACCCGGTGCTCGAGCACCTCATGCGCCACCGCGACGTCAGCAAGCTCAAGCAGTTCGTGGACATCCTGCTGCTGGCGACCGGCGACGACGGCCGCATCCACACGACGTTCAACCAGACGATCGCCGCGACCGGCCGGCTCTCGTCCCAGGACCCGAACCTGCAGAACATCCCGATCCGCACCGAGGAAGGCCGCCGTATCCGCGAGGGCTTCGTCGTCGGGCCCGGCTACGAGACGCTGCTGACCGCCGACTACTCGCAGATCGAGCTGCGCATCATGGCTGACCTGTCCGGCGACGAGGCGCTGATGGCGGCGTTCGAGTCGGGCCATGACTTCCACGCCGCGACCGCGTCCCGGGTGTTCGGCACCGATCCGCACGACGTGACGCCGGAGCAGCGGGCCAAGATCAAGGCGATGAACTACGGGCTCGCCTACGGCCTGTCCGCGTTCGGCCTGTCGAACCAGCTGCGCATCTCCGTCGAGGAGGCGCGCGGGCTGATGGACGACTACTTCAAGGAGTTCGGCGGCGTCCGCGACTACCTGCAGTCGATCGTCGCCCAGGCCAGGCTCGACGGCTACACCTCCACGATCATGGGCCGCCGCCGCTACCTGCCCGACCTGACGTCCGACAACCGGCAGCGGCGGGAGATGGCCGAGCGCATGGCGCTGAACGCGCCGATCCAGGGCTCGGCCGCCGACGTGATCAAGGTGGCGATGCTCCGGGTCTCCGCCGCGCTGCGCGCCGCCGGGCTGAAGTCGCGGATGCTGCTCCAGGTGCACGACGAGCTGATCTTCGAGGCGGCCCCCGGCGAGCTCGACGCGCTGACCGCCCTGGTGTGCGAGGAGATGGGCGCCGCCGCCAGCTTGCGCGTCCCGCTCGAGGTGTCCACCGGCACCGGACGCAGCTGGGCGGAAGCCGCCCACTGACAGCTGTCTCCCGGGGGGACGACCCCCCG
>CAZORE010000094.1:0-3539 GCA_964581815.1 uncultured Streptosporangiaceae bacterium
GCGCACACGATCGAGATCCTCAAGGGCCTGCGCGACCGGTACGAGGCGCACCACCGGGTGTCCATCACGGACGGCGCCCTGGTCGCCGCCGCGCAGCTGGCCGACCGCTACATCAGCGACCGGTTCCTGCCCGACAAGGCGATCGACCTGATCGACGAGGCCGGGTCCCGGATGCGTATCCGCCGGATGACGGCGCCGCCGGACCTGCGCGAGTACGACGAGAAGATCGCTCAGGTCCGCAAGGAGAAGGAGTCGGCCATCGACTCCCAGGACTTCGAGAAGGCGGCCGCCCTCAGGGACACGGAGAAGCAGCTGCTTGGCAAGAAGGCCGCCAGGGAGAAGGAGTGGAAGGCCGGCGACATGGATGTCGTCGCCGAGGTCAACGAGGAGCTCATCGCCGAGGTCCTCGCCACCGCGACCGGCATCCCCGTCTTCAAGCTCACCGAAGAGGAGTCGCAGCGGCTGCTTCGCATGGAGGATGAGCTGCACAAGCGGGTCATCGGCCAGAATGACGCGATCAAGGCGCTGTCCCAGGCCATCAGGCGCACCCGCGCCGGGCTGAAGGACCCCAAGCGCCCTGGCGGCTCGTTCATCTTCGCCGGCCCGTCCGGCGTCGGTAAGACCGAGCTTTCCAAGACGCTCGCGGAGTTCCTGTTCGGCGACGAGGACTCGCTGATCATGCTGGACATGTCCGAGTACATGGAGAAGCACACGGTCTCCCGGCTGTTCGGCTCCCCGCCCGGCTACGTCGGCTACGAGGAAGGCGGCCAGCTGACCGAGAAGGTCCGCCGCAAGCCGTTCTCCGTGGTCCTCTTCGACGAGATCGAGAAGGCCCACCCGGACATCTTCAACTCGCTGCTGCAGATCCTTGAGGACGGGCGCCTCACCGACGCGCAGGGCAGGATGGTCGACTTCAAGAACACCGTGATCATCATGACCACGAACCTGGGGACGCGAGACATCTCCAAGGGCGTGTCGGTCGGCTTCGCCCGGGCAGGCGAGGCCCGCGGGTCCTACGACCGGATGAAGTCGAAGGTCGGCGAGGAGCTCAAGCAGCACTTCCGGCCGGAGTTCTTGAACCGCGTCGACGACATCATCGTGTTCCACCAGCTGGATCAGGAAGAGATCTTCGAGATCGTCGACCTGATGATCGCCAAGCTCGACGATCGGCTCAAGGACCGCGACATGGGCATCGAGCTCCGGCCTGCCGCGAAGACGCTGCTGTCCGAGCGCGGGTACGACCCGGTGCTCGGCGCGCGGCCGCTCCGCCGGACGATCCAGCGGGAAATCGAGGACATGCTGTCCGAGAAGATCCTGTTCGGCGAGCTCCGGCCGGGAACGATCGTGATCGTGGATACCGAGGGCAGCGGCGAGGCGGCGAAGTTCACCTTCACCAGCCGGCCGAAGCCGGACTCGGTGCCCGACGCGGCCGCCCTGGTCGCCGCCACGGCAAGCGAGCCCTCCAGCGGCACCAACCCGGCCGCCGGTCCGGCCGCCGAGGGCCCGGGCACCGCCCAGGCCATCGGCTAACCAACCCACCTCCACCCAGCGCGAGAGCGGGCCGGGAACACACGTTCCCGGCCCGCTCCGTGTTTTCCGCTGGGATCCGAGGTTGTCGGTGGCTTGGGTTTCCTGCGCAAGGTCGTCGTTGGCTGAAGTCGTCGGGCGGGGTGCGCGGGGGCGCCTCAGCACCTCAGCGCCTCCACGCTGCTCTCAGCGGCCGGAGAAAGGCCGCGTGGCGGGTGTCTCTATCGCGGATAATGCTCCTCATGTCCTCGCCATACGCTGACGCGGTGCTCGGGTGGTATGCGGACCATGCGCGTGATCTGCCGTGGCGGGCGCCTGGGGTGTCGCCGTGGGGGGTGCTGGTCAGCGAGATCATGCTGCAGCAGACGCCGGTGAGCCGGGTTTTGCCCGCCTACCAGGCATGGCTGGCGCGCTGGCCCACGCCCGCCGCGCAGGCGGCCGACCCGGCCGGGGAGGCGGTGCGCCAGTGGGGACGGCTGGGGTATCCCAGGCGGGCGCTGCGGCTGCACGAGACCGCCACGATCGTGACCCAGAAGTACGGGGGCGAACTGCCTTCGACCAGGGACGAACTGCTTGCGCTGCCGGGGATCGGGGCCTACACGGCGGCCGCGGTGGCTGTCTTCGCCTTCGGGCGCAAGCATGCCGTCCTTGATACGAACGTCCGCCGGGTGCTGGCGCGGCTGGAGTCGGGGGCTGAGTTCCCCACGGCGCAGCCCTCGGTGGCGGAGTACCGCCTCGCTGAGTCGCTGCTGCCCGACGATGACGCTGCGGCGGCCCGCTGGTCCGTCGCTGTCATGGAGCTCGGCGCGCTCACCTGCACCGCCGCGGCCCCCCGTTGCGACGAGTGTCCCGTCGCCCGGCAGTGCGCCTGGCGGGCCGCAGGCAGCCCAGCCGCGCCCGTACGCCCCGTAGGGCAGACATACGAAGGAACCGACCGGCAGTGCCGTGGCCGCCTCCTGGCGGTCCTCAGGGACTCCCGTGAGCCCGTAGCGCAGGCCCGCCTGGACGCGGTATGGCCCGATCACATCCAGCGCGCCCGCGCCCTAGACGGCCTGGTCGCCGACGGCCTGGTCGACCCGCTCCCAGACGGCCGCTTCGCCCTCCCGGCCTGATCCCCCGCGCACCCCGCCCAGCAACCCCAGCCACCGACTTCCGGCGGTTCGGCGCGGCTACCGGATGGTGGAAGTGACAGATTGCATACTGATTGTATGTGGATAGATGCGGACAGTGACGAGGAGGCGGTGGGCGAGGAGTACGACAGCGCGTACGACGCCAGGTGCGACACCGCGACGGACGAGGGATGGGACCTCGGGGCTAACCGGGTCTACTGGCGGCGGCGGTTCCTGATCCTGTGCGCCGGGTTGGTCGCGCTTGGCGTGTGCGCCTGGCTCATTCCTGGTGCTCACCCGCCGTCGAGGCGAGCCGCTACCGTGGCGCGCCAGTCGGCGGCGGCGGCGAACAAGCAGCTGACGCCGCCGACGGTCGCCTCCGGCAGCGCGTGGGCGAGCTCGACGCCGGCGGTACCGTCCGTGCCGCCGTCCACGGCGCCGGCCATTACCAAGCGTCCGGCCACGGGCGGCCATCCGAGCCCGACGGCCGGCGCGGCGGGCACGCCGCCGTGCGCGCCAGCCGGCATCGTGCTCAGCCTGTTCACCAGCCAGGCGAGCTACGCGCGGGGCGCCAGGCCCGCGTTCAGTGTGTACGCGGTCTCGACGAAGGCCGCCGCGTGCACGCTGTCGTTCGGCGCCGGGGCGGTCCAGGTGATCGTGACGCGCGCTGGCCACGTGGTGTGGGACTCGGCGGCCTGCCGCCCCGCGCCGGCCAAGCCGGCCCGCTTCACGCTTGGCGTACCGCAAGTGCTGACCCTGACCTGGAATCCGAGGGCAACCAGGCCTTCGGGCTGCGGCGGGTCGCTGACCGCGGGCAAGCCGGGCACGCTCGACGCGGTGGCGATGAGCCACGGCCAGGCGAGCCCGGTCCACGCGTTCAGCATCGCCGGGTTACCCGCGGAA
>CAZORE010000094.1:3639-9828 GCA_964581815.1 uncultured Streptosporangiaceae bacterium
GCGGCCTTGAGCGCCTCGCGCACGTCCTCCACCTCGGTGACCTCCACGGCGGACCCGGTCGTGGAGCCGCCAGACGACCCGACCGGGACGATCGCCTGGCGGAAGCCCATCCGCTCCGCCTCGGCCACCCGGCGCGGCACGCCGGCCACGTTCCGCACCTCGCCGGCCAGGCCGACCTCGCCCACCACGATGATGCCCTGGGGGAGGGACAGGTTGGCCACCGAGCTCGCGATGGCGAGCGCCACGGCCAGGTCGACGGACGGCTCGGTGAGCCGGACGCCGCCCACCGTGGCGGCGTAGACGTCGGACTTGCCGACCTTCACCTCGGCGCGACGCTGCAGGACCGCAAGCACCATGCCGACCCGTGAGGCGTCCAGCCCCGAGGTGACCCGGCGTGGCACCTCAAGCACTGAGTGGCCCACCAGCGCCTGGACCTCTGCCAGCAGCGGCCGCCGGCCCTCAAGGGTGACCGTGACGCAGGTGCCAGGCACCGGCTCGCGGTGCCTGGACAGGAACAAGCCGCTCGGGTCGGCCAGCCCGATCAGGCCGTACTCGCCGAGGTCGAAGCAGCCGACCTCGTCCGTCGGCCCGTACCTGTTCTTGACCGCCCGGACCATCCGCAGCCGCGAATGCCTGTCCCCCTCGAAGTGCAGTACCACGTCGACTAGGTGCTCCAGGGTGCGCGGCCCGGCCACCGAGCCGTCCTTGGTGACGTGCCCGACCAGGATGGTGGACATAGCCCTGTCCTTGGCCACGGCGGTCAGCGCCGCCGCCACCTCGCGGACCTGCGTCACGCCGCCTGGCACCCCGTCGACGTCGCCCGCCGAGATCGTCTGCACCGAGTCGATGATCAGCAGCCTCGGCTGCACGGCGGACACGTGCGTGATGATCGCGTCAAGGTCGGTTTCCGCCGCCAGGTACAGGTTGTCGTGCACGGCGCCGGTCCGGTCCGCGCGCAGCCGTACCTGGGCGGCGGACTCCTCTCCGGTGATGTAGAGCACCGGGCCGGACGCCGCGACCAGTGCGCCCGCCTCGAGCAGCAGCGTGGACTTGCCGACGCCGGGCTCGCCGGCGAGCAGCAGGACCGCGCCGGGGACCAGGCCCCCGCCGAGGACCCGGTCCAGTTCGTCAAGGCCGGTCGGGCGGGCTGAGGCATGCGCGGCGTCGACCTTCCCGATGGGCATCGCCGCGGTCGACACCGGCCCGCCGCCAAGCCGCGGTCCGGTACCGCCGTAGCCTGCCGCCCGGATCCCGGCCCGGACGAGCCTGGGGACGGCCGTCTCCTCAACCGTGCCCCACGCCTGGCACTCTCCGCACCGGCCGACCCATTTAGCCGCCTGCCAGCCGCACTCGGTGCACCGGAAGGCCGCCGTCGACTTTGCCATGGCCGCACCATACCGGCAGGCACCGACATTCAGGCGCGACCGCCGTTACCGGGCGCACCGCGCCGGATCGGCTCGGCGCGCCGCATAAGCTGGGTGTGGCGAGCAAGGCACGCGTCGCCGAGGGACAGTGTCATCAAGGCATTGCCGGGAGGAGGGATGGGGGCGTTGACCGGGCTGCCGCAGATTCCCGTGGTCCTCTCCACCTCGTCCGTCTACCCGGAGCGAACCCCGGACGCTTTCGAGACCGCCGCGCGCCTCGGCTACGACGGGCTTGAGGTCATGGTGTACACCGACCCGGTGAGCCAGTCCGCCGACGCGCTCGCCAGGCTGGTCGACTACCACCAGGTCCCCGTGCTCGCGGTGCACGCGCCCGGCCTCCTGCTCACTCAGCTCGTCTGGGGCCGCGAGCCGTGGGCGAAGCTGTTGCGGGCCAAGGAGCTTGCCGAGCGGCTCGGCGCGAAGACCGTCGTGGTGCACCCGCCGTTTCGCTGGCAGCGCGACTACACCCGCGGGTTCGAACAGGGCATCGCGAAGATGTCCGAGGAGACCGACGTCGTCTTCGCGGTCGAGAACATGTTCCCGATCCGGGCCGGGGCAAGTGAGGTGTCCGGCTACACGCCGCACTGGGATCCAACCAAGCTCGACGTACCGAACGTAACGCTTGACCTGTCGCACACCGCCGCGTCCGCGTCGGATGCGATCGTGATGGCCAACGAGCTGAGCTCCCGGCTGGCGCACGTCCACCTGGCCGACGGCACCGGCGTGTCCAACGGGCCGGTGCCCGATGAGCACCTGGTGCCAGGACGGGGCAGGCAGCCGTGCGCCGAGCTGCTACGCGGCATCGCCGCCACCGGCTACCGTGGAATGGTCTGCGCCGAGGTGAACACCCGGCGCGCCGCGACTAGGGAGGAACGGCTCGCCGACCTGACGGAGACGCTGGCCTTCGCCAGGACCCACCTCGCCTCCGTGCCGGTCACCTGACCGCTTGCTGGTGATTTGCTACTGCAAGCAGACGAGCTAGCATGGCAGTTGTGGCGAACATGAACAGCATCGGTGACTACATCAGGCAGCAGCGCGAGCAGGCGAAGATCTCCCTGCGCCAGCTCGCCGACCAGGCCGGAGTCTCCAACCCGTACCTGAGTCAGATCGAGCGCGGGCTGCGCAAGCCGAGCGCGGAGATCCTGCAGCAGATCGCCAAGGGGCTGCGCATCTCGGCCGAGGCGCTGTACGTGCAGGCCGGCATACTCGAGGACCGCCCGGGCGACTCCGGGGTCCGTTCCGCGCTGCTCACCGACCCGCACCTGACGGAGCGGCAGAAGCAGGTCCTCGTCGAGATCTACGAGTCCTTCCGGCGGGAGAGCCAGAAGCCGCCGACCGCGGAGGTCGTCGCGGTCATCCGCGACCGTCCCGCGCCGGACGAGACGCCCGTTCCTGACCGGCCTGCGACGGGCGAACCCGGCGACGGCGCAGACCCCGAGTAAGCGAGGTAGGTTAGTCTCGTGGTCACGCTAATAGGCGGGGTGTACGGCCCGCTCAACTACTTCTTCCTGGCGCTGACGATCGCGGCGTTCGGCGTCGAGGCGTGGGCGTTCGTCGACGCCATCATCAGGCCTAAGGCGGCATTCGCGGCGGCGGCGGCCATGGGTGACAACGCGGCGCAACGGCTGACCAAGCCGATCTGGCTGATCATCCTGGGCGTGGCGTTCGTGATCGGGCTGGCCGCGGCCGCCTACGGCGGAGGCACCGGCTTCCTGTCGATCCTTGCGTTCGTCGCCGCGGCGGTCTACCTGGCCGGCGTCCGGCCCAAGGTCCGTGAGTACGGCAACCGGGGCAACCGCTCCTCCTCGGGCCCGTACGGCGGCTGGTAACGGCAGGTCAAGGCCCAGCCAGGATCAGCCTCATCCTGCGCCGCTACGGCGCCACGAGCAGCAGCAGCGGGGTCGCCACGAGCAGCGCCGCCGCGAGCACGACCGTTGCCTGGGCGGCGTGCGATAGCGGCGGCGGCGGGGTCAGCAAGCGGCTCACCCGGGCGGTCAGCTCGCCCTCCGCGGCGGCCAGCGCGCCGGCCGGCGCGTCACCGGCGGACGCGGTACCGAACCGGAGCAGCGCCATGGCCAGTTCCCTGGCCAGCAGGCCGCGGACCCGCAGCGCGCGGTCGTCCGCCATCATCTCGACGAGCAGCGCGACCGTGCGGTAGGCCTGGGAGATCATCCGGGACCTGGGGAACGCGCGGCGCAGCGAGGTGAACGGGATCAGCACGAGATCGTGCCTGGCGCGCAGGTGGGCGCGCTCGTGGGCGAGCACGGCGGTGAGCTCCGCCGGGGCGAGCAGGTCAAGCGTGCCGACGCTCACCACGATCTGCGAGCGGATGCCCGGCAGGCAGTAGGCCGCGGCCGTCGGGTGGTCCACCACCAGCGCGCCGGGAACCTTGGGATCGCCGTGGGCGAGCAGGGCGAGCAGCTCACGCTGCCTGTGCCGCGCCGCCACCGCGTCGGCGAACGCCATGACGAGTACCCCGCAGAGCACCGTGAACAGAACGAAGCCGGCGACGAGCGCGGTCAGCCTGATGCCGGTGAGCGCGAGCGGCTGATGCGGCGCGAAGGGCTGGCCGTCGGCCAGCCGCCTGGTGAGAGTGGCCAGCCCGCCGAGCACCCCGGTGCTCGGCTCCTCGCCGCTGACGCCGACGGCGAGCAGCGCGCCGACGGCCGCGAGGCCGCTGGCCAAGCCGACTGCCTGCCATAGCAAAATCGCGGCCGCCGGGGACCTGCACGGCCAGGACACGCGCGGCATCGCGCGTGCGCATCGCACGCTCCCCACGGCGACCGCGGCGAGAAGTACCGCGTCGGCCAGTGCCCCCATAATCCGACCCCGCTGTCTCCTTCGGTCTTGCTCTCCTGCTGCTCCCGCTCGAGGCCGGACAGGGCCTCCAGGAGAACCTCGGCCTCTGCGCCGGAAACGCTCTGCGCGAACCTGGCCAGAGCCGCATCCCGGTCGCCGGTTTGTGCCAGCGCGGTCAGCATCAGCTCGGCCACGTACGCCTCGCGGGTCGCGGCGGGCCGGTACCTCCAGGCGCGGCCGTCCCGTTCCCTGCGCGCGAACCCCTTCTTCGCTAGCCGGTCAAGCACAGTCATCACTGTGGTGTGAGCCAGGCTCTGCGGTAGTCCGTTGCTGACTTGCCTGACTGTCAGCGCCGAATCAGTCCGCCAGAGGACTTCCATGATGGCACGCTCAAGGTCACCCAGCCTGTTCACGGTGATAAGAATACCGTCGAGGGCGTTTCCCTGACTAGGCCTGAGGCTTCTGAGGCCAGAGGGGACTTCGAGATCTGCACGCAGCCCACGATGATGGCGGTGAGCGCGACGACCTCCGGCACCAGCCACCAGCCCACGCGCAGTTGCTCGCTGAAGAGTGTCACGCCGAGGGCGATGCTGATCAGCGCGTCCCCGACGGTGAGCATCGGCTGCGATGCCACCAGGCTGCCGGCCTGGAGCGCGTTCTGCAGCAGGAACAGCGAGCCCACGCCCGCCGCGGCGGTGGCGTAGATGTGCCAGTTGGTGAAGAACTGCACCGCCCCCTCGTCGAGGTCGGACATCGCGTTCTTCATCAGCGCCGCGGTCAGCGCGTAGCCGCAGGCCGCGGCGAGCCCGAGCAGCGCTGCCCGCGGCTCGCCCCTGGTGCCCATGGCCGTCCCGATGAGCACGGCGAGGAACGCGGCGGCGGCGATGAGGGCAATGACCCAGCTGGTGTCCTGCGCGGCGGCGGTCGCGCCGCTGGGCTGGGCGACCGCGAGCCCGGCGCCGAGCGCGGCCGTGGTGACGATGATGGCGGTCCAGGGCAGCCGCCGCAGCGCCGCGCGGTTGTGGTTGGCGAGCGCGGCGAGCACCAGGGTGACCGGAAGCTCGATGATGAAGATCGGCTGCACCAGGGCGATCGGGCCGGTCGCGAGCGCGGCGGCCTGCGCCACCGCCGCGACCATGACCATGCCGATGCCGGCCAGCCAGACCCGGCGCCTGAGCAGGTCGGCGAGGAGCGAGACGTGCATGGACCGCTCGGGCGGCACCTGGGCCGCCGCCTTGCGCTGCAGGACCGCGGCGCAGGCGTTGCTTCCGGCGGTGAGCAGCGCGAACAGGACGCACAGCATCGTATGCACCCCGATCGTATGCAGGTGCACTTGGATACTGGCCTCATCCAGTGTGCTCACGCCTGGCTCTTCTTCTCTCCCACCCGGCCCCGCCCCTCTCCCGCCCGAACCCGCCCCTGCCTGTCCTGGCCCGTGACAAGGCTGGCGAACGGGCGCAAGTTGGCTAGGCTCTCTCCCCGCTTTTCCCGCCACGCCCATTCTCGCCGTATAGCTGAGGCGAAGCCAATCTTTATCGCCTCGTTGAACATTTCATCAGAATAAGTCAGCATACAGCCGAGTAGCGTGTCGATTTCCGCTTCAGAGATCGCGGAAAGCGGCAGCCGGCCGGTCAGGTAGACGTCGCCGACCCGGTCGAGCGCGAAGTGCACCCCGTACATCCGTGCGCTTCGCTCAAGCAGGAACCGGTAAAACACCGCGTGGTTCTCATCCGGCTGGCGGCAGAAGAAGGCCTCGACCTGGAGGCTGTGTTCCCCGGCGATCAGCCAGGTCATCGTGGCCAGCTTGTGCTCGCCGGTCAGGCGGACCAGGTAGGCGTGCGGCTCCGGGCGTTCGTAGGCCAGGCCAAGGCCCTCAAGGGCCGACTGGATGGCGGCGGAGGCGGCAGCGCGGTCTGGCGCCATGGCGGCTTACGCCCCGACCCTGGCTGCATGTCCGATATCGTCG
>CAZORE010000094.1:9928-28039 GCA_964581815.1 uncultured Streptosporangiaceae bacterium
GTCTGGCGCCATGGCGGCTTACGCCCCGACCCTGGCTGCATGTCCGATATCGTCGTCTTCCCATCGGGCATGCCCCGGGGGGTACGGGGGGTCGCCCCCCCGGGAGATAGCTGCATGTCCGATATCGTCGTCTTCCCATCGGGCATGCCCCGGGGGGTACGGGGGGTCGCCCCCCCGGGAGACGGCTGCCTCGTCCATGGCCCCGGTATACACCCTGGCGAGCCGGTCCACCGTAGCGGACCAGCCGAAAGCGGACGCGTGTCGCAGCGCGCCCGCCGACAGTTCCCGCAGCAGGCCCGGCGCCTCGATCAGGCGCCGGATGGCGCGGGCCCAGTCGGCCGGGTCGTGGCCGTCCACCAGGACACCGGAGACACCGTCCCTGACGACCGTGCGCAGCCCGCCGACGCTGGCCGCCACCACGGGGGTGCCGCAGGCCTGTGCCTCAAGCGCGACAAGACCGAACGATTCCGAGTGCGACGGAGTGAGCATCAGCGTCGCCGCCCGGTACCACTGCGCAAGCTCGTCCTGCGGGCACGGGGGCTCGAACCGGACGGCGTCGGAGATACCGAGTTGTGCGGCGAGCTCGCGCATCCGGTCCGGATCGGCGCGTTCCTGCCGCCCGCTCGGGCCGCCGACGAGGACTACCTGGAGAGTCCCGCGCAGGCCGGGATCGGCCTCGAGCAGCCTGGCCGCGGCCTTGAGCACCACGTCGGGCCCCTTGAGCGGCTGCACCCGGCCCACGAAGAGCAGCACTACGGCCTCCGGCGCGACGCCAAGACTGCGCCTGGCCTCCGCCTCGCCATGCGGGCCGCCCGGCCGGAAGACGCTCAGGTCCGCACCCGGGTTGACTGTCTGCACCTTGGCCGGGTCCGCGCCGTACAGCGAGGTCAGCTGATGCGCCTCCTCGGCCGTGTTGGCGATGAGCCGGTCCGCCGCGGCCACCACCTCAAGCTCGCCGCGGATCCGCTCGTCAGGCTCGACGGCATCACCCGCCGCCAGCGCCGCGTTCTTCACCTTGCCCAGGGTGTGCATCGACTGCACGAGCGGGACGCCCCAGCGTTCCTTGGCCGCCGCGCCGACCACGCCCGACAGCCAGTAGTGCGCGTGCAGCAGGTCGTACCGGCCCGGTGCTGACGCGGCCTCGGCGCGGAGCACCTCAAGGGTGAACTGGCATACCTGCGCAGGCAGGTCGTGCTTGTCAAGCTCCTCGTACGGGCCCGCGGGCACGCTTCGGACGAGCACGCCAGGGGCCAGCTCAGCCAGCGGCGGCGTGTCCCGGCAGACCGCCCTGGTGAAGATCTCGACCTCGGTGCCGCGGGCGGCAAGCCGCTTGGCTACCTGGACAACGTAGACGTTCAGGCCTCCCGCGTCACCAGTGCCCGGCTGATCGAGCGGTGACGTGTGGACACTGAGCGTGGCTATCCGTCGCGGAAGGCCATTGGACAGGCGGGACACAGATGTAACCAACCCCGCCAGGGCCTGAAATCTTCCGGCATGTCCCCGGCGTCAGTGCCCCTGTCGGTGCGAGTGGTGCTGCCAGCTACGCTGAACCACATGGGAACCCTCGTGTTGCTACGTCACGGTGAAAGCGATTGGAATGCCAAAGGCCTGTTCACCGGCTGGGTGGACGTCGGGCTCGCCGAGAAGGGCCGCCAGGAGGCGGTGGCGGCCGGCCAGATGCTGCTTGACGCCGGGCTTCGCCCCGATGTCGTGTACACCTCGGTGCTTACCCGCGCGATCACCACCGCCAACGTGGCGCTTGAGTCCGCGGGGCTCAGCTGGCTGCCGGTTCACCGCTCGTGGCGGCTGAACGAGCGGCACTACGGCGCGCTTCAGGGCAAGGACAAGGCCCAGACGCGCGAGGAGTTCGGCGACGAGCAGTTCATGATCTGGCGCCGCTCCTACGACGTGCCGCCGCCGCCGCTGGCCGACGACGACCCGCTGTCCCAGGCCGGCGACCCGCGGTACGCGCTGCTTCCGCCCGAGCTCAGGCCGCGCACCGAGTGCCTGCGCGACGTGGTCGCCCGGATGCTGCCGTACTGGCACGACGCGATCGTTCCCGACCTCGCGGCGGGCCGGACGGTGCTCGTGGTGGCGCACGGCAACTCGCTGCGCGCGCTCGTCAAGCACCTGGACGGGATCTCCGACTCGGCGATCGCCGAGCTCAACATCCCGACGGGCATACCGCTGTGCTACGAGCTCGACGACAGCTACGCGCCGGTGGTACCCGGCGGGCGTTACCTGGACCCGGAAGCGGCGAAGGCAGCCGCCGAGGCCGTGAAGAATCAGGGCCGCTAAGGACGAGCGGATGGCAAATGGACCGTGTCTGGGGGGCGTCCGATGATTTGCGACAAGGTGAACATCGGGAAAAGAGTGAAATTTCCCTCCATCTCCGGATTGTCGACACCCGGGAAGGTCCGCATACCATCAGATACGTGAGTATGGTCTGGTCACGCCCGTGCCCCCTGCCCTGGCGGCGCGCATCTCCCATACTCCAGGACGAAGCATGGCGATAAGGACACGCACGGGAAGCGGAGCGCGGCAGCCGAGGAACTCGCGGCTGCACACAGCGCAGCAGTCCGCGAAGCTGCCGCCGGGAATAGCATCGGTCCTTTCCGTACTCTCGTCTTCTGCCGTCGTCGTGGACAGCGAGGACCGCGTGCTGCGCGCCAGCGCCGCGGCGCGGGCCTTCGGGATCGTCAAGGGCGACCGGCTCATGGTCAGCGAGCTGGCTGCCCTCGCCCGGCAGGTGCGCAGGGACGGAGAGATCCGCGAGGCCGAGTTCGAAGTGCCCGTGCCGCGCTTCGGCGGGCGGACCACCACCTTCGCGGTCCGGGTGGCGCCGCTCTCCGGCACCGTCGGCGGCGGCGGCCTCGTCCTCGTGCTCGCGGAGGACCAGACCGACCGGCACCGGGTCGAAGAGGTGCGCAGGGACTTCGTGGCCAACGTCAGCCACGAGCTCAAGACGCCGGTTGGCGCGCTCGCCCTGCTCGCCGAGACCATCGAGGACGCCGCGGACGACGCGGAGGCGGTGCGCAGGTTCGCCGGCCGGATGCGGCAGGAGGCGGCCAGGCTGACGTTCCTCGTTCAGGACCTCATCACGCTCTCCAGGATCCAAGCGGCCGAGCCGGTGCCCGACCCGGGGCCGGTTTCCATCGACGCGGTCGTCGCCGAGGGGCTCGACCGGTGCCGGATGAAGGCGAACGCGCGCGGCATCACGCTCGCGTCGATCGGCGTCCGCGGGCTCACCGTGCTTGGCGAAGAAGACCTGCTGGTGACCGCGGTGCGGAACCTGCTTGAGAATGCCGTCGTGTACAGCCCGGAACGCACCAGGGTGGTGGTGTGCGTAAAGAAGCCGGGGGATGGCGGAGTTGAGATCAGCGTGACCGACCAGGGCATCGGGATCCCCGAGCGTGACCTAGAGCGGATCTTCGAGCGCTTCTACCGAGTCGACCCGGCCCGCTCGCGGGCCACCGGCGGCACTGGGCTCGGGCTCGCCATCGTGAAGCACGTGACGGTCGCGCACGGCGGCCGGGTCACCGTGCGGAGCGTGGAGGGCGCCGGCTCCACCTTTACCCTCTGGCTACCACTCCGGAGTGACAATGATGGCACAAGTGCCGATCGGACGCGTGACTGATCTCTTCCCCGCCCGATCCCGCCCGATCCCGCCCAGCCCCCGCCCGATCCCGCCCCATCACCACCGCCCGATCCCACACCGCCTGCCCGATCCCATCAGGAGGGGAACTTCAGTGACACGCGTGCTCGTGGTCGAGGACGAGGAATCGTTCAGCGACGCAATCTCCTACATGCTCCGCAAGGAGGGGTTCGAGGTGGCCGTCTGCGCGACTGGGCCGGACGCGCTCGACACCTTCGACCGTACCGGCGCCGACCTGGTGCTGCTTGACCTGATGCTGCCCGGGCTGCCCGGCAGCGAGGTCTGCCGCTCGCTGCGCGAGCGGTCAAGCGTGCCGGTCATCATGCTGACGGCCAAGGACAGCGAGATCGACAAGGTCGTCGGCCTCGAACTCGGCGCTGACGACTACGTGACCAAGCCGTTCTCCTCACGGGAGCTGGTGGCGCGGATGCGGGCCGTCCTCCGCAGGCGCGGCGACGTGGAGGAGGCGACCGACGCGACGCTCGAGGCCGGCCCGGTCCGGATGGACGTGGAGCGGCACATGGTCAGCGTCCGCGGCGAACACGTGCAGCTACCGCTCAAGGAGTTCGAGTTGCTCCAGGTGCTGCTGCGGAACGCCGACCGGGTGCTCACCCGGATGCAGCTCATCGACCGGGTATGGGGCGCCGACTACGTGGGCGACACTAAGACCCTCGACGTGCACATCAAGCGGTTGCGGGCCAAGATCGAGACCGACCCCGCCAAGCCGCAGCACATCGTGACCGTGCGGGGACTTGGCTACAAGTTCGAGTCGGCCGGCTAGCGGTACCCGCGAGCCCTCCGGCGTCAGCGTCGCCGCTGGCGGGACAGAAGTGAAAACGCAGCGGCCCGCCAGGCCAGCCGAGTTGGCGTGACGGACCGCTTTGGCTTGCCTGCCAGGGTTAAGACGCCGTCGGGCTCGCGGTCGCGGTCGCCGTGCCCGTGGCGGTCGCCGTGCCCGCCGCGGTCGCCGTTCCTGCGGCGGTCGGCGTCGCCGTGGCGGTCGGCGTCGCGGGGCTCGCCGGCGCGGCGGCCGGCGGAGAGAAGGTGGCCCACTGGAACGACTGCGGCTCAATGGGGACCGGCACGTCCGTGACCGTGCCGGCGCGCGCGAATACCAGCGTCAAAGTGAGGACCGACCCGCCGCGCAGCGGCTTGCTCAGGTTCTCAAGGACCACCTCGGGCTGCGGGCCCATCAGGTTGACCGGTGCGGCGTTCGCCGGGAGGGCGACCGGGCCGCCGGACAGGTTGACGCTTGAGGCCCACCCCGGCGCGCTGACGCTTTCCAGCGTGTCGGAGCTGGTGCCGCCGTTGTAGATGGACAGGAACAGGCCGGCCGACGAGCCGGCCGGGACCGTCGAGTCGGCCGCCGCGCCGAGCACGAACATGTTGGTGATCCTGATGTCACCGACGTTCTTCTGCGCGCCGGAGGACGCTGAGTGGAAGTCAAGCGTCGGTGCGCCGTTTCCGGCTTCGCACCCGGCGATGGCCGGAATCAGCAGGGCAAGGACGCCAGCACCGAGCAGCAGGCGGCCAGCGGCGGTCTTCCCGGAGCTTGCGCGGATCAAGGCGAATGCCTCCTCGTTCAAGGGTGCGGGAGGCAACTCCACTCCCGTCACGGCCAGGTGGCCTGGCAGTCCACTACAGGCCGTAGAAATGCTATCGGTCCAGGGAATCGCCGATGCGGCGGGGAGGGGATTTCGGCCGTCCCGGTCAGGAAGCGGCCGACCGGGCCGCGCCTGCGCTGGCGCTCGCCTGCCCGAGCTCGCGCATCACGGGCGTGTACTGGAATTCCGCAGACAGGTTCCGCAGCACGTCGGCGGTAGCGTTCTTGAAGACAAGCAGGATCGTGAGGCCGGACGGCCGGTACCGGTCGGTGAGCACGTTGTCAGAGTCCGCCACGGCGACGGCCGCGCCGCGACCGTAACGGGCGGTCAGCCCGGCAAGCTGGGCTAGCGCCTGGCCGCCAGCCGCGAAGTAGAGCTTGGCGTGCGCGTCGACCGCCTGCCCGGCGAGGCGCTGCAACCCCAGCCCGCAATCGCAGTTCGCGGGGATCAGCGCGATCACCGAGGACGTCAGCGACCGGGCCGGCACCGCGCGCCCGGCCAGCTGGACGGAGCCGTCAGGCAGTTCAGTCAGCTCCCCGGTCGGCACGACGGCCTGCGCTGTCCCCTGCGCGCCATTGAGGGTCGGCGCCGACGCCGGGCTCATCGTCGCGACCGAGAGCAGCGCGCCGCCGACCAGGCAGATGGCGAGGCAGATGGCGATCAGCGGGATGACCGCCGCGTGCCCGCCGAACTCTGACGTGCGGAACGGCTGGAAGAACCGCAGGAACCGCTGCTGTCGCCGCTTGGACCGCATCTCGCGGCGGTAAGCGAGCACGTCGCGATCGAGTTCCCTGGCGTCGTCAGGGATCACGATGTTCACCGGGGGCAGGTTGCCATCATCTCGCCCCGGCTCGCTGGCGAAGCTCACTGACACCTCTTCTGGCTGTGGCGGCGGCCACCGACCTGTTCCTTCAAGTATGGGCCAGCCCTGGCCTGCTTGCCGACTCGCGCGGGGGTGATTTCCGGAGGTGAGGTGGATCTCTCAGGTAGACTAGGTATCTACCGTCTGCGGCAACGTACTAGACCGTGACCTAGGGCACCCCCCAAGGCGGACCGCGGCACCGGCCGTGCTCCCCGCCGTAGGTACCTGCTTAGCACACTGCCGTATGCTCGAAATTAGCGTATTGACCTGCATATTTGCCGGCAAGGGCATTTTATCGGTGGTCTAGGCCGTGGTAAGATAGCCTTCAGCGGAAGGGGTACTTGCCAGATGTCTTTTAAGGTCGGCGATACCGTCGTTTACCCCCACCATGGGGCTGCTCGCATCGAAGCCGTTGAGACCCGCACGATCAAGGGCGAGGAAAAGACCTATCTAGTCCTCAAGGTCGACAAGGGAGACCTTACCGTACGCGTTCCCGCGGACAATGCGGAGCTCGTTGGGGTTCGGGACGTGGTGGGCGCTGAAGGACTTGAACGAGTGTTCGAGGTGCTACGCGCGCCGCACACCGAGGAGCCTACGAACTGGTCACGCCGGTACAAGGCAAACCTGGAGAAGCTCGCCTCCGGCGACGTGAACAAGGTCGCCGAGGTAGTCAGGGACCTGTGGCGCAGGGACAAGGAGCGCGGGCTCTCCGCCGGCGAGAAGCGGATGCTGGCCAAGGCGCGCCAGATCCTCGTCAGCGAGCTTGCTCTCGCTGAGAAGACGAACGAGGACAAGGCTGAGGCGCTCCTCGACGAGGTTCTCACTAGCTGAGGGTTTTACCTCAAGTCAAACCCTGCTGGTAGCTGGGGGCACCGGAAGACTTCTCGCGGCACTCCTTCGGAAGGCCGCGAGGAAATCTCCGGCGCCCCCAGCTTCGTTTTCATGGCCTGGCTAGTAGCCTGCTGCGGTGGAGAGGTTGCCGCGGGTGGGGCTTGGGATAGACGTGCATCCGTTCGCGGACGGGCGGGTGCTCTTTCTGGCTGGGCTCGAGTGGCCCGGAGAGACAGGGCTTGCCGGACACTCGGACGGGGACGCGGCCGCTCACGCGGCCTGTGACGCGCTCTTGTCGGCAGCAGGGCTCGGGGACCTTGGGGCGCACTTCGGGACGTCGCGGCCGGAGTGGGCCGGGGCATCCGGCGTTGTGCTGCTGCGGGAGACCGCGCGGCTGCTCGCCGAGGCCGGGTGGGTCATCGGGAACGTCGCTGTCTACGTGATCGGGAACCGGCCCAAGATCGGGTCGCGGCGGGCCGAGGCGGTCGCCGTGCTCAGCGATGCCCTGTCCGGCGCGCCGGTGTCCCTCTCGGCGACCACGACCGACGGGCTCGGGCTTACCGGGCGGGGTGAGGGAATCGCCGCCATGGCCACCGCTCTCGTCGTCCGGCGCTGAGCTACTCGGCCTCGTCGTCCTCTGGGGGTACGGGCATTGAGCGGACCCGGTTGAGGCGGGGGACCGTCGCGAACGGCGCCGTAGCGAACGGCGGGGCGTCCTCGTCGATCTCTTGGGGCCCCGTCCTGAGCGCTGGCCCGCTGGCCCGGGTCTCATTGTCGTCCCCGGCGGGATGATCATCGAGGTCCTCGGCCGGGTGAGTGCCGTGACCGGCATCGGCGCGGCCGGCGGCCGCCTCGGCGCTCGGGTTTCCCTCATGGGCCGGGTAGACCAGGCCCGCGAACTGCCCGGCATCATCGCCGTCCCAGTAGTCCTCCTGCGGGCCGTCTGGCTCAGTGGCCGTCGCGCCGGGCTCCGCCGCTGGCTCGGTCGCACCCGGCTCGTCGCCGGCCCGTCCGGCAGCGCCGCCGCCCGCGTACCTGATTCCGTGCGGCCTGGCCGGCGCGGGCTCAGCTGCCGGGGCCGGCGGTGGCAGGACCGGCGCCAGCGCGGGCGACGAGACCGTCGGCGGGGCCGGCTCGCCCTCCGGTGCCCGCTGGCTGGCCAGGGGCGGCGCGGCGGGCGGGAGCGCCCCGTCCGGCTCCTTCGCCGGGCGGGTCATCGCGGGCAGCCCCTCCGGCGGGGTCAGCGGCGCCGTCTCCTGGCCGGCCGGCAGCGCGATGGGCGGCCGGATAGCCGGGGCCGCAGGCATGGCCTGCGTCTCGACCGTGGCCGCGTCGGCCATGGTGGCGCTGGTGGCCGCGTCGGCCGCGGGGGGTGCCGCGGGGAGGGCGGGGAGGTCGAGCTGAGCCGGCATCACGGACGGCTGCGCGGCCCAGTCGCCTGGCGCGTCGTTGGCCGCGGCGCCGGCGCCGGGCGACCTTGACTGGCGGAGCAGGGTGAGAAGCAGGCTGAACGCGAGCAGCACAGCCACCACCGGCGCCGCCGCGACAATGCCCTCGGTCGTCCGCTGCCGCAACGTGTAGTTCATGGCATGCAGCACGTCGGTAGCGCCGATCGCGGCGAGTACGACGACGAGCACCACCCAGGCCCACGCGCGCGCCCACCACCGCGCGTCGCGGAGCACGACCGCGGCGATGCAGGCGATCACGAGTACGGCGTCGAACAGTCCGGGGTAGTACCGCGCGAGCCTAGCGGACATGCCGCCGAGCAGCGCGAACGCGTGCACCCCATCGTAAGAGAAGATGAAGGTCGCCGCGGCCATGGCGATAACCACGAGTGCGACAAGCAGGTTCGCCAGGCGGCGAACCCAGTTACGGCGCGGTGCCGGTGCGGCGGCCGCGTGCTGACGGTTCATCGGAGCGTGCCGTTCCACTTGCCGGGAGGGTCCCTGTCGGGGCCTTCATGAGTAATTTCCCCTGTTACGCGAAGCCCACGGTATCTGTGTTGGTACGGGAATGGAACGATTTCCGCCCGCCGTGCGATGTGTCGGGACACCGCCGTGATGAAAGACGACCTCGGCGGTCCCGCCGCTCTCGCCACGGTGCACGCCACAGTGCGCGACGGCAACTACCCTCTAAGCACGGGAACCTGGAAAACGGGTGACCTACCGGAAACCGGTGCGGGCCAGGCTCGCGGTGCTCGACCCGCTCACGCCGGCCTGGCGGGCGGTCAGGACGAGCGCCTGCGCGAGGTGGTGGACGCGATGAGCGCGCGCTGGTGCGATGAACGTGATGAACTTTGCGGAGCTGCTATGAGCGGGCACAAAAAAGGTGGCGAGGACGGCCGGGCGCCGGGCGGTGGCGGCTACAGCAAGCGGGGGAAGCCGCGCCCGGGCACGGGCGGCAACCGTCGCGACAAGCTCGAGGGCAAGGGGCCGACGCCGCCTGCGCGCATGCGGCCTGGCCATCCAGCGCAGCGGGCGGCGGCCAGGGCGGCCGCGGCCGAGGGCCGACCCGGGCAGCGGGGCAGCGGGCGGAGCGGAGACGGCCGCGCACGGGTTGACTCACCGGGGGAGAATCTGGCGCCACGGGGCAGCGGCGAGGGGCCGGAGATGGTGGCCGGCCGGAACTCCGTGGTGGAGTCGCTGCGGGCCGGGATCCCCGCGATGGCGCTGTACGTCGCCGGCCGCGCCCACGAGGACGAGCGGGTGGCGGAGTCCGTCCAACTGGCCGCGGAGTCCGGGATCGCGGTGCTCGAGACGGGGCTTACCGAGCTCGACCGGCTCACCGGCGGCGCGATCCACCAGGGAGTTGCCCTGCGGGTGCGTCCCTACGAGTACGCGCACCCCGAGGACTTCGTGGTGCGGGCCGGTTCGGCCCTGCCGCTCATCGTGGCACTTGACGGCGTGACCGACCCGCGGAACCTGGGCGCCGTGGTGCGGTCGGCCGCGGCGTTCGGCGCGACCGGCGTGGTGGTGCCGTCCCGCCGGTCGGCGGGCGTCACCGCCGGCGCGTGGAAGGCGTCGGCCGGGGCGCTCGTCCGGCTGCCGGTCGCGCAGGCGGTCAACCTGACGCGGGCGCTCGAGGGGTACAAGAAAGCCGGGTTCTTCGTCGCCGGGCTCGACGCCGCGGGGACCACGGCCGTGCGCGACATGTCGATCGCGGACGGCCCGATGGTCCTGGTCGTGGGCTCGGAGGGGCGCGGGCTCTCCCGTGTCGTCGCCGGGGCGTGCGACATGCTGGTATCCATTCCGATGGCATCTGGCAACGAGTCACTCAACGCGGGAATCGCCGCTTCCATCGCCCTGTACGAGATCGCCGGGGTGCGCGCCAGGCAGGGCTGACGGCTGCCCCTGGCCGGGCGGCCAGGGAAACCCGTTCGCCGCCGCGCGATCACGCCGCCTATGGTGGCCTTATGCGGCTTCTCTCCGTCAATATCGGCAGGCCTCGGCCGAATCCGTGGAAACCGGTTGCCCTGACCGGCATTGACAAGCGGCCGGTCAGCGGTCCGGTCATGGTCACGGCGCCCGGCCCGAAGGGCGGCGGCGCGGTCGGGCTGGCCGGCGACCGGGTTTACGACGTGCAGCATCACGGCGGGACCGACCAGGCCGTGTATGCCTACGCACGCGAAGACCTGGACGAGTGGGCGACAGAGCTTGGCCGGACGCTGGGCAATGGTGCCTTCGGCGAGAACCTCACCACCGAGGGCGTGGCGGTCAACGAGGCCCTGATCGGCGAGCGGTGGCGGGTCGGTGACGATGTGGTCCTCGAGGTCTGCTGCCCGCGGATACCCTGCGGCACCTTCCAGGGGTGGCTGGAGCAGGACGGCTGGATCAAGCGGTTCACCAAGGCGGCCAGGGCCGGTGCCTACCTCAGGGTGATCTCGCCCGGG
Organism: uncultured Streptosporangiaceae bacterium; assembly: GCA_964581815.1. GTDB lineage: Bacteria > Actinomycetota > Actinomycetes > Streptosporangiales > Streptosporangiaceae > Trebonia. Next base: position 20,770 of record CAZORE010000094.1, read on the forward strand.
ATGATCAGCGCGGGCGACCCGGTGGCGGTCGAGTACCGGCCCGCACATGACGTCACCGTCGCGGTTACCTTCCGGGCGCTCACCACGGAGCCGGAACTGCTGCCCAGGCTGCTGACCCCCGACGCGATGCCGGACGACATCAGGGAACTAGCAGGCAGGCGCACCGGCGCGCCGGGCTGACGGCCTGTCCCGCGGCGAAGGTGCCTCCTGGCCGGCCTCGCCGATGCGGAGATAGCGAGGCCGACCGGGATTAACCGCTTCCGTTCGGCCTAAGCCTTGGCGACCGCGACGCGGACCTCGCCGCCGTCGCCCACGGGCTGCGGGACGGCGTCCGCGGTGAACTCGGCGGCGGGAACGACGGTCAGCTCCGTGGCCAGCGTTTCCCCGGCGATGAACGCCGCGTGCGCGCGGACCGCGTCGGCCACCGCTCCGTCCGCGCCCACGACCAGGCGGATCCGGTCGGAGACGTCGAGGCCGGCGTCCTTGCGCGCCTGCTGGACGACGCGGACCACATCGCGGGCGGTGCCCTCCGCGACGAGCTCAGGCGTTACCGTCGCGTCGAGCGCGATGAGGCCGTTGCTGCCAGGCAGCGCCGTGGTCGAGTCCGGGTTGGCGGCGGTCAGCCGCAGCTCGTACTCGCCGGGCTGCAACTCGACGCCGGCCGCCGTGACGACGTCGCCGTCCTGGGTCCACTGCCCGGCCTTGACCGCCTTGATGACCTCCTGCACCTGCTTGCCGAGGCGCGGGCCGAGCGCGCGCGGGTTGACCGTCAGCTGGAACTCGCCGAGGGTCGCCGGATCGTCGCTGAGCACCAGGTCCTTGACGTTGACCTCGTCCTTGATGAGGTCGGCGAACTCGCGCAGGCGCGGTCCCTCCGGATGCGCCACCGTCAGCGACGCGAGCGGCAGCCGGACCCGGAGCTGGCGGGCCTTGCGGAGGCTCAGCGCGGCGCTGCACACGTTCTTCGTCAGGTCCATGGTGGCCGCGAGCGCGTCGTCGGACGGCCAGCCGGCGACGGACGGCCAGTCCTCCAGGTGCACGCTGGCCCCGCCGGTCAGGCCGCGCCAGATCGTCTCGGCGGTCAACGGCAGCAGCGGCGCGGTGGCCCGCGTCACCGTCTCGAGCACCGTCCACAGCGTGTCGAGCGCGTCCTGGTCACCCTCCCAGAACCGCGACCTTGACCGGCGGATGTACCAGTTGGTCAGCAGCTCCAGGTAGTCGCGAAGCGTCTGGCAGGCGGCGGCCACGTTGTAGCCGTCAAGTTGCTGTCCCATCTCCTCGACCGTGGCCTTGGTCTTGGCGAGGATGTACCGGTCGAGCACGTGGGTGCTGTCCGTGCGGGCCCGGGCCGGGTAGTCCTCCGCATTCGCGTACAGCGCGAAGAAGTAGTACGAGTTCCACAGCGGCAGGAGTGCCTGCCGGACGCCCTCGCGGATGCCCTGCTCGGTGACGACCAGGTTGCCGCCGCGCAGGATCGGGCTCGCCATCAGGAACCAGCGCATCGCGTCGGAGCCGTAGGTGTCGAAGACCTCGTTGACGTCCGGGTAGTTGCGCAGTGACTTCGACATCTTGCGCCCGTCGTTGCCGAGCACGATGCCGTGGCTCACGCAGGTGCGGAACGCCGGGCGGTCGAACAGCGCCGTCGCGAGCACGTGCAGCGTGTAGAACCAGCCCCGGGTCTGCCCGATGTACTCGACGATGAAGTCGCCCGGGTAGTGGCTGTCGAACCAGTCGCGGTTCTCAAACGGGTAGTGCACCTGGGCGAACGGCATCGAGCCCGACTCGAACCAGCAGTCAAGCACCTCCGGGACGCGCCGCATGACCGACTTGCCCGTGGGGTCGTCCGGGTTGGGGCGGGTCAGGTTGTCGATCGCCGGACGGTGCAGGTCATCGGGCATTACCCCGAAGTCGCGCGCCAGCTCGTCCACGCTGCCGTAGACGTCGGTCCGCGGGTAGTCCGGGTTATCGCTCTGCCAGACGGGGATGGGCGATCCCCAGAACCGGTTACGGCTGATCGACCAGTCGCGCGCGTTCGCCAGCCACTTGCCGAACTGCCCGTGCTTCACGTGCTCGGGCACCCAGGTGATCTGCTCGTTCAGCTCCACCATGCGGTCGCGGAACTTCGTCACCTCGACGAACCAGCTGGACACCGCCTTGTAGATGAGCGGGTTGCGGCACCGCCAGCAGTGCGGGTAGGAGTGGGTGTAGTCGGCCAGCCTAACGAGGGCTTGGTCTTCCCGCAGCCGCCTGACGATCAGCTTGTTCGCCTCGAAGACGTGCAGGCCGGCCCAGTCCCTGATCATTGGCAGGTACTTGCCCTGCTCGTCGACCGTGAGCACGATCGGGATGCCGGCCGCCTGGCAGGCCGCGGCGTCGGCCTCGCCGTAGGCGGGCGCCATGTGCACCACGCCGGTGCCGTCCTCGGTGGTCACCTCGTCGCTTGGGATGACCTGCCACGCGGTTTCCGTGTTGTACGCGCCGGTGTCGGCGAGGAAGTCGAAGAGCGGCTGGTAGCGGCGGCCGAGGAGCTCGCTGCCCGGGACTTCCGCGACTGTCTTTGCCCCGGCGAGCTCCTTCTCGTAGGCCTTGACGCGATCCTTGGCCAGGATGTAGCGCTCGCCGTCTTCCGCTTCCACGGTCACGTACGTGATGTCGGAGCCGACCGCGACGGCCAGGTTGGACGGCAGCGTCCACGGCGTGGTGGTCCAGGCGAGGATCCACTCGCCGGTCTCCAGCTTGAACCGGACCGTCACGCTGGGGTCCGTCCGGTCCGCGTAGACGTCGTCGTCCATCCGCAGCTCGTGGTTGGACAGCGGGGTCTCGCACCGCCAGCAGTACGGCAGCACCTTGAAGCCCTGGTAGATCAGGCCCTTATCGTGCAGCTGCTTGAACGCCCACATGACGCTCTCCATGTAGGGGAGGTCGAGCGTCTTGTAGTCGTTCTCGAAGTCGACCCAGCGGGCCTGCCTGGTGACGTATTCCTCCCACTCCTTGGTGTAACGGAGCACGGAGTCGCGGCAGGCCTCGTTGAAGGTCTCGATGCCCATCTTGAGGATGTCGGCCTTACCGGAGATGCCAAGCAACCGTTCTGCCTCGACCTCAGCGGGGAGGCCGTGACAGTCCCAGCCGAACCTTCTGTCGACCTTCTCGCCGCGCATGGTCTTGTAGCGCGGCACGATGTCCTTGACGTAGCCGGTCAGCAGGTGGCCGTAGTGTGGCAGCCCGTTGGCGAACGGCGGGCCGTCGTAAAAGACGAACTCGCGGTTGTCGTCGCGGTTCTCGATCGACGTCTTGAACGTGTCATGCGCGTTCCAGTAGGCGAGCGCCCGCCGCTCAAGCTCGGGAAAGTCCGGCTGGGCGGGTACCTCTGACGCGCCCGCGCGCGGGTAGGTGGCCATTTTCTCCTCGGGCCTCGTGGTGGCCGCGCCTTGGTCGGGCTTGGCCGTTGTTCACGTGCCGCGAGGACGACGCGCCCGCTCCGTAGCCGGCACACCGCGGTACCACCTCGCTTGCCGTCTTGCCCTTGCGTTGTGCCTTCGGGCTTGACGGCCGCTTATTGGCCGGCTGTGACGGGCCGGACCCGCCCGGTTCTACTGGGGCGCCCGCCTTGGTGGGTGCCTTTTCTTCCGGGGGCTCCCCGGTGATGGCCGGATCGACGCCTTGTACTGCTCAGTGTATCGGGACGTGTAACCATTGGCCGCCTGGTTATCTTCCGCGGTCAGGTTCCGTGATCAGGTTCCGCGGCTCGCGCAAGCGGGCGGCGCGAGCGCCTGCCTGAGCTTGGCGGCGAACCGGCCCATCTCCGGGTCGTACCCGTTTGACGGCCAGTCCCGCTGGTCGTCAAGGCCGAACCAGCGGACGGACTTGAACTCCCGCTGGTCCGGGGTGAGCGGCGCTCCGCGCGGCACCTGGAGGACGAACCACAGGTCCACGTCCAGGTGACTGCTCGCGCCGTTGGTCGGCGTCACCGTGAGGAAGAACGGCCCGTCCTCGGGCTCGGCGAGTATCCCTAGTTCCTCTTCCGCCTCGCGTACTACGGCCGCGCGCGGGTCCTCGCCATCCTCGACGTGCCCGCCGGGCGGCAGCCACAGCCCCGACTTGCGGTGATCGCCAAGCAGCAGGCGCCGGCCCGCCAAGTCAACGGGGACGAAGTAGACGACCAGGTGCTTGGGCGGCGTGGCGGGCGGTGCCGTGCGGAAGAGCTGTTGCCCGGATGCGACCCAGGCGAGGATGTCCTCCTGATCGGCCGCTTCGCGCGCGTCGAATGGCCGCACCGACGTGACGAGACCGGAGATCAGGATGCGGACATCTTGGGCAGCCACACGGCAACGGTACTAGACCGCGGTGCCTTGATGGCGTGACATTTTGCCCGCCCGGGAGTCCTGTATTGCCGCACCGGGCCTAATTTCTGACTCAAAAGACTAGTCCGCCCTTAACTTTCACGCCGGACGGAATAACATTTCGCCCGGCTGCCTTTAAATGCTCTTATTGCTGGTTGACGGGTCGACGCTGATTCTTAATCTGGGTTATGAGCCAAATTCTCGTGCTGCTGTGAGATCATCGCACGGGGGCACGCTGCCGACATAGAGACCCGGATTCTCGGCTTTCTCGGGCGGTAGCGACTAATGATTCAAAAAGGAGCGAAGATGGTTTTGCATGCAGTATCCGCGCGATTCGCGCGGCTCCTGGCCGCGGTCTGTGTCACCGCGCTATCCGTGCTGACCGTCGGGGCCGCATCGGCGCGGGCGGCAGAAAGCTCGCTGACTGTGAGGTACACCTGTGCCTTTCCGCTGATCGGGTCGCGGTCAGTCACCGTGACCTACGGAATGGATCTGCCAGGCAGCGTGACGCAGGGCGTGCCCACGAGCCCCTCCGGCGTCACCGCGGACATCGCCGTGCCGAGGGCCGTTACACAGGGCCTAAACCTGATAGGCGCGGCCACTGTCTCGGGCTCAGCCCCCGCCGATCAGTCGGTGACCAACGGCGCCGCCCGCTTTGGCGGGTCGATCCCTTACTCAGTGCCAAGCACGCCCGTCCCCGCCTCGGGCGCATTCACGATGCACGCCACGGGGACGTTTCCGTCTATTACGCTCCCCAATGCGGGAACGGCGGAGCTCGCGGTCGGGAACCTCTCGCTGTCGCTTACTCCGCTGAACAGCCAGGGCAATCCGACCGCGCTCGGCACAATCACCGCCGCGTGCACCCAAGTCCCCGGGCAGAACAACGTGCTTGGGACCTTCCCGGTGCTCGCCCCGCTCCCCGCCACCACCACAACTGTCGCCTCGTCGGCGAACCCGTCGGTCCAGGGGCAGACGGTCACCTACACCGCCACGGTCCGCCCAGCTGGCGTCAGCGGGAGCGTGGCCTTCAATGACGGCGGCACGCCGGTCACCGGCTGCGCGACCCGGAGCCTGAACAGCAGCGGTCAGGCCACTTGCCAGGTCACCTACGCGACGACCGGCAGCCACGCCATCACCGCCGTCTACTCCGGTGACGCGGCCAATGCCGGCTCCACGTCGGCGGTGCTGACGCAGAGCGTGGTCGTGGACCGGGCCGACCTGAAGGTGACGCTGAGCATGCCGGCGACGGCGGCCGACGGGGCGACCGTGACCCAGACGGTCACGGTCACCAACCAGGGACCGGCCCCGGCCAGCACGGAGGTCACGGCACTGAGCGAGCCGCACGAACTGGCCGTCCTCGATGCCGACGGGGCCCTTGTGCGCGGCCCGCTGCTCACCTGGTCCAGGCCTAGCTTGGCCGCAGGGGCGAGCGAGACCTTCACGGTAACCGTCCAGGTCGGCGCCAACGATCATGAGAGGGTGCAGGTCGACGCCGGCGCGCTGTCGATCACGGCGGATCCGAACATGCTCAACAACTTCGTCGTCGGCGCGATCCGTCTCGGCTAGCCGCTGCGAACGACCTCCGACCGAGGCCGCCCGGACAACCTCAGGTGTCACTGTCCGGGCGGCCGCCGGCCATCGTCAGATGCCGTACGCCATTCACGGCTGGCGGGGCAGCAGCACCTCTCCGCCGACGGGCGCGTACCCGGCGGCCAGAGTCGCCCTGAGTGAGACGCTGTTGCCGGGTGCCACCTGGGCGAAGACCGGGGTGCCCGCGGGGAGCAGGCCGAGGGCCGCGGCGGCGAGCGCCCGGCCAAGGCCGTGCCCGCGCGCCTGCGGCTCGACCTCGAAGGCCACCTCCCACCGCCTGGCCAGGCCGCGGCCAAGGATGAGGCACCCCGCGCCGTCTTCCGTCTGCCACACGCGTACGTCATCGCGGTACCGGTCGGCGCGCCGCACCCGGTAATGCGTCCGGTCGTCGGCCGTTAGCAGGGCGAGGGAACTACCGCCGCCGTGGGCGCGGGCCGCGAGCAGCGCGTCGACGCTGCCGATGCCGGCGCCGAGCCGGTCCGCGAGCGCCGTCAGGAACCTGGCCCCAAGCGGCGCCGAGTAGTCGCCGGCTGGCAGCATCCCGTGGACCCACTCGGGCTCCACCGGCGCCACGACGTAGAAGTGAGCGGGGAACGCCACCACCGCGCCCGCCGCTTTCCCCGCGTCCGCGACGCAGACCTCCACCCGCCCGTCCTGCGGCGGCAGCTTTCCCTTGGCGGCTTCCTCGAACACGGCATAGAGGGACACGCGCCCATCTTCCCGCACGATCGGGCTAAGGCGCGGCGGCCCGTAACCTGGCCGTCTACTGGTCCGAGGTAGACCCAGCGCTTGGCCTCGCGCACGAACCTGCTCGTCTCGTCAAGGACGTTGCGCCGTCCGTCGAGAACGTACACGGCACGGAAACTCACCGTGCCGGCGGCGTCGAAGAGCCCGCCGCCGTGCGTCTCAAGCACGGCGAGGCGGGCCCACCGGCACGCTGGGTCAAGTTCCAGCGTGCGGGGACGCGTGGACGAGTGCCAGGTGCGCAGCAGGTACACGGCGTCGCCGACCGCGAATGCGCTGTAGCGGGAGCGCATCAACCGCTCGGCGGTCGGCGCGGCCGCGCCATCGTGGAACCGCCCGCAGCACGAGCCGTAGTCCTCGCCAAGGCCGCACGGGCAGTCGCGTCCTTCCATGCGGGCATTCTCCTCCCCGGAGCGCCGGGCTGGCCCGGCTGCTGCGGTGCCGGTTACCTGCCGTCGCCAGGAAACGGTACCCTGGCAGGGGTTCCGCGTCGCCCTGGCGCGGCAGCCATACGCCGGTGTAGCTCAGCAGGCAGAGCATCCGCCTTGTAAGCGGACGGTCAGCGGTTCGAATCCGCTCACCGGCTCCCTTTTTCA
>CAZORE010000095.1:0-11651 GCA_964581815.1 uncultured Streptosporangiaceae bacterium
CGGCTACCAGGCGGCCGGGCAGGCCGAGCGGGCCCCGGCGCCCTCAGGCGCCTACCCCGCGCTCACGCCGAACGGCTACGCCAACGGCGCGGCCGCTGGCAACGCGACCGCGACCGCGAACGGCCCCGCCTTCGGCAACGGGATGGCGCCGTCGAACGGTTACCCGTCCGTCAACGGGTCGGCCTCGTCGAACGGATACGCGTCGGGCAACGGGATGGCGCCGTCGAACGGGTACGCGACACTCGGTGGTCAGGCCGGGAGCGCGGGCTACGCTCCGGGAACGGCGCGGTCCGCCGCCCACCCGACGTTCACCCCTACATTCTCGACGAACGGCTCTCCGTCCAGCCAGACGGGCGGGTTCGGCCAGCCGGGGCCGCGGGAACCGGCCGGGTACGCGCCGCCCTCCGGCTACGCCGTCGCCCAGTCACCAGGCACGCAGGGCTACCAGCCGGCCGCGGGCCACGCCAACGGCTATCACGCCGCCGACGGCACCGAGTGGGCCAACGGCTACCCGCGTGACGGGTATGCCGCCGGGCAGCAGGCCGGCCAGCCCGGGGCCGCCGGGTACCAGCAGGTCCCTGGCTACGATCCTGCTGGCCAGCAGGAGCAGGGCCAGCAAGGCTACTGGGACCGGGAGCAGCAACAGCGCGGAAATTGGACGTGACCGGATTTCGAGGTGAGGGCCCTGTCCTTCTGGGCGGGGTCAGCCTGGCCTGGCTGTCAGGCTTGGCGTTGCTGCTGGTAGGTCTACTGGCGGATTGTGGACAGGGGGCGCTGCCGCAGGACGGCCGGTATTTCGTCACGAGGGCCAGGTGGACGTGAAGCGCTGGGACAAGGTGCCTGCCGGGCCTATGGTCCACTGCCGATTGTCGTAGCCCGCTGTTACGGTCTGGTGTTGTGCAGGTCCGTTACCGTTACCGTGTCTACCCGGACGCCGCCCAGCGCGGGGCGCTGGCGCGGGCGTTCGGGTGCGCGCGGGTGGTATTCAACGACGCGGTCCGGCTGCGGGACCAGGCGCACGAGCGGGGCGAGAGGCTGAGTGACACCGAGGTCCAGCGCCAGGTGGTCACCCTCGCCAAGCGCACCCCGGAACGGGGATGGCTGGGCGAGGTTGCGTCGGTGGTGCTGGTGCAGGCGTGCCAGGACGCGCGCCGCGCGTACCGCAATTGGTTCGACTCCTTCGCCGGGGTGCGGAAGGGCCGGAAGATCGGGCATCCGCAGTTCAAGCGCAAGCACGGCCTGCAGTCGGTCCGGCTGACCCGCAACGGGTTCGCTCTCCATGGGTGCAGGCTGTACGTGGCGAAGGTCGGCGACATCGAGGTCAAGTGGTCGCGTGAGCTTCCCTCGGTCCCGTCTTCGGTTACGGTGATCAGGGAGGCAGACGGCCGGTACTACGCCTCGTTCGTGGTCGAGCGCGAGGCGGACCCGTTCCCGCCGTGCGACCGTGCGACCGGGATCGACGTGGGGCTGGCCTCGCTGGCCGTCTGCTCGGACGGGACGGTCATCGTGAACCCGCGTTTCCTGCGCAAGGCGGAACGGCGGCTGCGGAAGGCGCAGCGGGCGCTGTCCCGTAAGGAGAAAGGATCACGGAACCGGGCCAGGGCCCGGCACCGGGTCGCGGTCCTGCACCGCAAGGTGCGGGAAACACGGCTCGACCACGCTCACAAGACGGCCCTGGCGCTGGTCCGCGACAACCAAGCGGTCTACTGCGAGGACATCGCCGTCGCCGGGCTTGCCCGCACCAAGATGGCCAAGTCGGTGCATGACGCGGGCTGGTCGACGCTGCTGCGGCTGGTGGAGGAGAAGGCCGCCTACCACGGGCGGTACTTCGCGAAGGTCGGCCGGTTCGAGCCGACCAGCCAGGTCTGCTCCGCGTGCGGGGCCAGGGACGGCCCTAAGCCGCTCGCTGTCCGCGCGTGGCAGTGCAAGGCGTGCGGCACGCTCCACGACCGGGACGTGAACGCGGCGAAGAACGTGCTCGCCCTCGGGCAGAGGGAGAGGGTAAACGCCTCGGGAGGCAGCGTAAGACCGGGCTTCGGCCCGGCGGCAGCCGGTGAACGAGGAACCCGCCGGAGCGCCGCGTGAGCAGCGCCGCCGGAATCCCGGGCCCTCAAGCCCGGGAGGATGTCAAAGGGAACACCTACCTCCTGCGCCGCGCTAGAATCAAGTGGCCGGTGCGGCTAGGGTCCCCCGGGCCGCACCTAATATCGCCTTCGCGGAATACCGTTCGGCTGGAGCCGCGATGTGCCTCTCGCCGAGGAGGCGACCGGTCGCACCGGCCCACATTCACCGAAGGCGCTCCCGGCCTTCCCGCCGTGATCACGGCGCGGGACCGGCGCTGGCCGGCTAAGGCCTGGGCTGCGTAGTTGACCAGGGCCGACATGAGCCACGGGAGCCGCTGCGCCGCGGGGACGATGCGCGGGCCGAGCAGCGGCTGGTTCCGGGACCACAGCACGCCCGCGGTGAAGCGCCACGCCGGTCCAGAGACGCGCCGCCAGGCACGCTCGTACTCCTGCGCGCGGTCCGCCGCGAGGCAGCGCGCGAGTGCGTCAGCCTGGGCGAGACCGACGCCGATGCCCTCGCCGGTGAGGGCATCCAGGTACCCGGACGCGTCGCCGACCAGCAGCACCCGGCCGTGGACCCGGCGCGCGACGTCGTGCCGCAACGGCCCGGCCCCGCGGACCGCGCTCGCCCAGGGAGCGCCGCCGAGGCGATCAAGCAGGGCAGGAAACGCGGCGAGCCGGGCATCGTAGTCGCCGTCCGTACCCGCCTCGTCACGCGGCCCGGTGCCGTCCGGGTCGGGTGCGGCGGTACGCGGCGGCTTGGCGAAGAGCAGGGCGACCCCGACGGTGTCGGGGGAGACCGGGGTGACGTAGGCCTCGGCGCTCGCCGACCAGTACACCTCGACCATGTCCGTCCAGGGCGGCACGTGATAGTGCCTGCGCAAGCCGTAGCGTGGCGGCGCCGGGTTTCGCGGGGCACCGTTGCCTGCGGCGCCGCTGCGCGCGGACTTACCCCGCTCGTTCCCTGCAGGCGACTCGCGTTCCAGCGCACGGCGGATGGTGGAGTGCAGGCCGTCGGCCGCTACCAGGTAGCGTGCCTCGATCCCGGAGGCGGCCACGTGGCCCGCGTGGCGGTCGAAACCGGAGACCCGTTGCGGGATGACGGTGATCCCCAGCGCCGCGGCGCGCTCGGCGAGCGCGGCGTGCAGCACGGTGCGGCGGACGCCGAGCCCATGCCCGCGCCGGAACGGCGCGTCGGCCCGGTGGCGCGCGTCGAGGTAGCGGATCCCGTGCAGCGGGTGGCCGTCAGGGACGACGCCGAGCTCCGCGAGCCGCCGCACCGCGGCGGGCAGCACGCCCTCGCCGCACGCCTTGTCGACGGGGGCCGTGCGCGGCTCGGCCACCGTGACCGACAGGCCGTGCTGCGCGCACCGGATCGCCGTGGCCAGGCCCACCGGGCCGCCGCCGACCACGAGAACGTCGATCATGAGGCCACGGGCTGCAGGGCGGTCGTCGCCAGGGCCTTCACCTCGCAGCGGATCCGTACCGTTAGCAGCGCGGCGTTAAGGACAGTGAACGCCGACGCGGTGATCCACGCCGACCCGGTAAGCGGCAGCGCGAATCCCTCCACGATCACCGCGACGTAGTTCGGGTGGGCGAACCAGCGGTACGGCCCCGACCGCACCAGCGGTTCCCCCGGCAGCACGATCACCCGCGCCGTCCACCGCTCGCCGAGCGTGGAAATGCACCACCAGCGCAGCGCGTTCGCGGCGACCGTCACGGCCAGCATCGGCCAGCCGAGCCCGGGGATGAACGTCCGGTGCCCGAGCAGCGGCTCGAGCACGCAGCCGGCGATCAGCCCCACGTGCAGGGCGATCATCACGGGGAAGTGCCCGAAGCCGTACTCCGTGCCGCCGCGGCGCAGCAGGCCCGTCGCGTGCCGGGCCGACACGACCAGCTCGGCGACCCGTTCGCAGGCGATGACGCCGAGCAGCACCCAGTACACGATCATGAAGTCACCACCGCAGTAGAACGAGTTCGGCGCTCACCCCTGGGCCAAGGCCGATCATCAGGCCGGCTGAGCCCTCGGGCGGGCGCTCGCTGTCACAAATCATCTCAAGGATGTGCAGTACCGACGCCGAGGACATGTTGCCGACCTCGGCGAGGGAGCGGCGGCTCGCCGCCACCGCGCGGTCGGGCAGCTTGAGCGACCGCTGCACGGCGTCGATCACCTTCGGTCCGCCCGGGTGGCAGATCCAGCTGGCGATGTCGTCGATGGTCAGGTCGTGCTCGGCGAGGAAGGCAATGACGCTGTCCGCGAGCCCGCGCTCGACCACGACGGGCAGGTCGGTGGTGAGCACGATGCGGAAGCCGTTCGCGCTCAGCCGCCAGCCGAGTGCGTCGCCGCTGTCGGGATAGGTCACGCTGCGCGAGGCGATCACCCGCGGCCCAAGCGCGTGCGGCTCGTCCCCTTCCCCGCCGCGGGCGATGAGCGCCACCGCGCCGTCGCCGAACAGCCCGGATGCCACCATGTCGGCCAGGGTGACCCCCGACCTCGGCCAGTTCAGCGAGCACAGCTCGACCGCAAGCAGCGCCGCGGTCTGCCCGGGCCAGCCGAGCAGGTAGTCGTGCAGCCGCCCGAGGGCGGCCGCGCCCGCGACGCAGCCGAGCCCGAAGATGGGCAGCCGCCTGATGTCCGGCCGCAGGCCGAGCCGCGGTATCAGCCGCGCGTCGAGCGACGGCACGGCCACTCCGGTAACCGACGTCACGATGAGCAGGTCGAGGTCCGCGGGTGACAGCCCGGCGGCGTCGAGCGCGCGCCGCAGCGCCCGCTCGCCGAGCAACGTCGCCTCGGGGATGTAGCGGTCGTTGACCGCCTCGGCGCCCTCCAGTTCCACGCACTCCTCGACGGTCAGCACGATGTGCCTGGTGTCGACGTCAGCGGACCCGTGCAGGCGCTCGGTGAGCGCCCGCTCGGCTGGGCCGAGATTGCCGCGGCTGGCGAACGCCTCGGTTATCTCGGCCTGGGCCAGCCGGTGCTCGGGAAACGCCGACCGTACGGCCAGGATCCGCGGCATCATGTCAGCGCCTCCCCGCCGAGCGCGAACAGCACTACGTCGACGGCGGCGATGCCGATCGCCGCGAAGAACGGCACCTTCCCCTTGCCGCGGGCCGAGGCCACGGCGAGCAGCACCGCGGCCACCAGGGCGGGGATGGCCACCCAGCGCCTTGTCGCGCCGATGAGCAGCAGCGCCGAGGCGGCGAGCAGCAGGACGAGCGCGGCCGCCCGCACCGCCGCGGGTCCCCAGCGGGCGGCGACCCGCTGCGGCAGGCCGCCCACGCCGACCCTCTTGTCGGTCGCCAGGTCGGGCAGCACGTTCGCGAAGTGCGCGCCGAGGCCGAGCAGCCCGGCCGCCAGCGTCACCGGCCAGCGCGGCGCCGGGTGACCGGGCAGCGTGCTCGCCGCGTAGGCGGGCAACGGGCCAAATCCGAGCAGGTACATCACCCCCGACACCAGGGTCGCCTTGAGTCCGAGGTTGTACGCCCAGCCGGGCGCGACCACCAGGACGTACAGTGCCGCGGTGAGCGGGCTGATGGCCAGCGCGAGCGCGAATCCAAGCGCCGCGGAGACCGAGGCCGCGGTCCAGACCGCGCGCGGGCTGATGTCGCCCCGGGCCAGCGGCTTGTCTGTCCGGCCGGCCGCCGCGTCCCGCGCGGCGTCGCAGGCGTCGTTGGACCAGCCGATGGACAACTGACCGGCGAGCAGCGCGGGAGCGGTCAGCGCCGGGCCGATGCCGTGCGGTGCCGCCTGTGCCGCGAGCAGGGTCGTCAGGGCCGTGATGGCCAGCGACGGACCCGGATGGCTGGTGATAATGAGTGACCGCACGCGGTTCATGGCCTGAGCGCCCCCGTAGAAAATAAACCGTGTCCGGCTCAGCGTCACAGGGCAAGCCGCGTGGCACCACTGACATCTGTCGGATATCGGATGGACATTAGCACTGTAGAGCAAACGGCAAGACAGTAGACGACGACGATATCTATACCCAAAAACGACATGCGATGTACCAATGCGGTCGGAGAGTTTGATAAACCTGAATAGGTGAAGCTTGCGCTGAAGTGTGCTAACCCGGCCGAATGGCTGGCGCTGCGGGCTGGCCTGGTGCCCGAGGCCGCCGCCGAGGCCTGGGGCGGGATGGCACTGTCCGGCGTGGTGGTCGCGGCCGTCCGCAGCGGGGTCACTGCCCGCCTCGCCGGCGGGGAGGCCACCGCGCCCAAGATCGCCGCCGATCTCGGCCTGGACCCGCTGCCCACCCAGTTGCTGCTCGACTGCCTGCGCTCCGGGAGTTACGTCGCTGAGCGGTCGGGACGGTACCGGCTGACCCGGCGCGGCCGGCGCTGGCTCGACCCGGCCTCCCGGCTGTCGGTGGCCGCCTACGTTGAGGGCGCGGGCGACTACTGGTCCTGGTGGGCCGGGCTGCCGGACGCCATGCGGCCGGGAACGTCACCGGGTTCGCACGAAGCGGGGCCCCGCGACCCGTACTGGCAGCGCTACCTGGCCGGCCAGCGGGAACTGGCCCGGCTGTCGGCACCCGAGATCACGAGAAAGCTCCCGATGCCGCGCCGCCCGCGCGCCCTCCTGGACCTTGGCGGCGGTCACGGCTGGTACTCCGCGTCGCTGTGCCGGCGCTACCCTCGGCTGACCGCGACCGTGCTCGACCTGCCGGGCAGCGCCGCCGTCGGCCGGGAGTTCATCGCCGACGCGGGCCTGTCGGAGCGGGTGCGGTTCCGCGACGGCGACGTGACGTCGGCGGACCTCGGCGACGGGTACGACACGGTCCTCTGCTTCAACCTGGTGCATCACCTGGGGCCCGGCCAGATCGCCGACCTGTTCCGCCGGGCCCGCAAGGCACTCAACCCCGGTGGCACGCTCGCCGTGCTTGACGTCTTCGCCGACCACGGCCGCCGCGCGCAGGCCCACGCCGACATGCTCGCCCTGTTCGTCTACCTCAGCTCGGGCGCCCAGATACATACCCCGGCCGAACTGGCCGGCTGGCTGCGCGCCGCGGGCTTCACCGCGCCACGGCGGGTCCGGGTGCTGCGCATGCCCGGGCTCACCCTCCAGGTCGCCAGGAATCCAGGATGACCCTCTAACCAGGGACGCTACTGCTCGCCCCCGGTGCCGGGCCGGTGCGCCCCGGCGGCGCCGTCCGTAGTCCCTACCGGCCCGGCCGCCGCGCCGTACACCGAGCCAACCGGTGCCGGGCTAGCGGGAGAGGGGCCCGCCGGAGCCGGGTCGGCCGCCGCGGTGGCGGGCTGCGGGGCCGGTGGCGGTGACAGCCGGGTGCCTGGCGGCAGCGGCCCGACCACCGCGTTGAGCACCTGCGAGTTCGGGACGGACACGACGCCGTCGGCGGTGGCCAGCCGCACGTAGGTGATGCCGATCTCGCTCACCGTCCCGCCGATCTCGCCGGACAGGGCGCCGGCCCGCAGCCGGATCGAGTCGCCGACCTTGAACGGGCGGGCCAGCAGCAACACCAGGCCCGCGAACACGTTGGACAGCGCCTGCTGGGCCGCGATGCCGACGAAGACGCTGGTCAGTGCCCCGCCAAGGAGCAGCTGGCCGACCGGGACGTCGAACAGCGCCAGGGTGACCAGCAGCGTGGTCACCGCGCCGATCAGCACAAGCGCGTAGCGGACGACGGCCGCGTGCGACGTCCCGATCACCGGCTGGATCACCTCGCGCGCCTTGCCGGACAGGCCGATGGTGGCCGCGCTCGCGAACACGCAGAAGGCGACGGCGGTGGCCGTGGCGATGACCTGGCTGCCCACCGCGTAGCCGGAGAAGAAATGCGGGAAGCTGCTGCGCGCCCAGGCGGAAGTCACGGCCGCGGCGATCGCGAGCACGAGCGCGATGATCGACTTCCAGGGCCTTGTCTTCGCTCTCACCTTGGCCACCTGTACTGACAGGTCGTGCATGTCCGGCCCGTCATACCCGCGCATACAGCAAGTCCTCCCGTTGCCTGAAACCGAAGTGGCTGACTGGCCTAACGGTACCGGGGCGAACGGGAGGACTGATGCGGACATCTCAACCGGAACGGGGATTCGGGTCCGGCGCCGACCGCTAGATCAGCGGCTTGCCGACGGGTAGCCTGACCCTGCCATTCAAGCTGGCGGACACGCCCGCGGCCGAGGTGTACCAGGCCGCAAGCGCGGTGAGGATGCCCACGTAGCCGCCGAGCTTAACGATCCCCGAGGTTCCCGAGAAGTTACCGATGACCAGGATGATCTCGGTGAGCTCCAGGGTCAGGAACACCGCGAAGACCGCCATGTTCAGCTGCGCGGACATGATCAGCATGTAGGTGTTGAAGATCGCGAACGCGAGCAGGATCCAGCCGAGGTCGTGGTCGGCCGCCGAGGCGCTCGCGGCGTGCGGCGCGACGAACTGCACCCACAGGAACAGTCCGATCCAGAACCCACCGTAGGTGGAGAACGCGGTCGCGCCGAAGACGTTCTTGTTGCGGAACTCCCACATGCCGGCGAGCAGCTGGCAAGCGCCGCCGTAGGCCAGCGCGTACCCGAGCCACGCGCTGCCGGTGGCGGCGCCCATCCAGCCGGCGTTGGCGGCGGACAGCAGGAAGGTGGTGAGGGCGAACGCCGCTAGCCCAAGCGGGGCCGGATCGGCGACAGGCGTAACCGCGGCAGCGGGCTGGACGGCGGGAGTAGCTTCGTGCTCTTCGCTGACACTCATATGTTGCCTCCGAGCTTGACCAGCTCCCTGGCAGAGGGTTGCCAGGTTTGGAAATACATTCCGCTCTTAGCGTAACTCTGGTGTAACTCGCCCGCGATAGGCTAACACCTCTGAAAAAATTGAGGCGTAAGTGCACAAAGTGGCGGATGTGTTTTTTCTGGACCGCGAGACATTCGCGCAAAAGGCTAATAGCACCATGAGTCCGGCAAATAACTATTTATCGAAATAAATATGCTCACGATTCGCTGATGAGGTCACCGCCGGCCGGTTGCCTTCCAGGAAGGTTGACAGTCCCGCCCGCGTGGCGAGCACGATCACCCGGTCGCCCGTCACCAGGCGGTGATCGCGCCGCGGCGACCAGCTGAAGCGCGGCGTGCCGCGCACGGCGATGGCCAGGACCCGTGACAGGCCCTCGTTTTCAAGGTCGGCCAGGGTCCGCCCGGCGATGGCCGCGCCGGGCGCCACCCGGACGTCCGCGACCAGGAGCACGTGCCTGCCCACCGGGATGGTGCGCAGCACCTGGTGCTCGAGCATCGCCACCGCGAACGCCGGCGCCGCCAGGTAGGAGACCGACCGGGAGACCACGTTGCCGAGCGTCTCGCTCACCCGCTGGGCGAGGTCGTCGTCGAACAGGCGGAGCACGATGCGCAGGTCGTCCCCGCGCAGGGCCCTGGCCTGCAGAGCGGTCTCCAGGTTGGCGATGTCGCTGCTCGTCGCGCAGACGAGCGCGATCGCGCCGTCCAGGCCCGCCCGGCGCAGCGTGCGCTCGCCCGGGGCGTCGCCGATCACCACCGGCATGCCAAGGCTGCGCGCGAACGCCACGCCGCGTGCCTTGGGGTCCTGGTCGACGAGGGCGACGTCGAAGCCGAGGTCGTGCAGCCCGCCAGACACCCGGGTGCCGATCTCGCCGCCGCCCACCACGATGACGTGCCCGCCGTGCGGCCGCGGTTCGCTGCGGATCGTCCCGGTCAGCCGGGCACCGACGATGATCGCGGTGACCAGCGGGAGCACCGCCATCCCGTCGACGGTCAGCAGCACCTGCGCGACCTTCTCCGCGACGGTATCCGCAGGGCTGGTAAACGCCGACCCGGTCGTGTCCATGACGCCCAGCCACAGCACGTCGCCCGGGGCGTGCCCGGCGACGGCGAGCAGGATGAAGCCGGCCAGCGCGATGGCGAGCACCACGCAGAAGGTGACGCCGAACTTGTTCCACAGCAGCCGCCTGCCTATCCGGAGCGCGGCGCGCAGCGGATGGTGCTGCCGGGCCAGCGGATCGCGCGGCGTGCCGTCCGCGATGGCGAGGACCAGGCCGGCGTGGCCGTCGAGGTCCTCGGGCGCGATGAGCTGGGTGCTGTCGGCGGGGTCGTCGGGAACCGCGAGCCCGCACAGCACCTGGCCGGGCGGGGTGTCCTCGCGCCGCGCCACGTACAGGGTGCGGCCAGACAGCCGGACGTGGCTGGGCGCCACGTCGCCAAGCGCGGCGGCCACCAGGGCCGGCGCGGCGAGCTGGCTGCGCGACAGCACCGTGCAGTCGCGGAAGAACCCGGCCAGGTGATCGCCGAGCCGTCGGTTGTAGGCGGCGACCACCAGCCGCAACTCGGTGTTGAGTTCCTGCGCGCGCAGCGCCCCGTGGAAGTTGGCGAGGTCATCGGGGCCGACCAGGGCCATGGCCCGGGCGGTGGAGACGCCCGCGTCCGCGAGCGCCTCGCTGGTCAGTTCCGCGTGCTCGCGGACGATGACACCGGGGAGCGCCGCGATCTGCGGTCCGTGGTTCCTGAGCTTGTCGGCGAGCAGCACGACGACGTACTGGCCGTAGCGGTCGGTGAGTTCCCTGGTGATGCGGTAGGCGAGGGGGTTATCGCCGCAGACGATGAAATGGCTCCCGGTCACGGGGGGCAGGGGCATGGGCAGATCTTATTGAATGGCCAGCACCGGGATGAGAGCGGCAGGGAACGGCGCTGTAGCATGGTAAAGGCCTGCCTCCCGAGGGGAAGTTCTGCTCATGGCCACCGATGACCCCATTCGCGCCTCGGACGCTGACCGGGATGTCGTGGTGGACGTGCTCCGGGAGGCGTACACGGAGGGCCGCCTCACCGCGGACGAGTTCGACGAGCGCATGTCGGCCGCCTACGTGAGCAAGACCTGGGGCCAGCTGCGCGAGCTGACCCTCGACCTGCCGGTCCAGCCGGTGCTCGGCGCCGACGTGGCCGGGCGTCAGCTTCCCGCTCCCACCGCGCCCCCGGCCTACCCGCCCTGGCGGGCGCAGGACGATCCAGTGGCAGGGCACGGCCGGGACGCGCCGCATGGCGAGCCGCCAGCGACGTCCGGCAGGCCCCGCCGGCCGATCGGCATCTTCGTGCCGGTGCTGATCTGGACCCTGCTCGTGGCGCACGGCGCCGCTGTGTTCCCCGCGCTGTTCGTGGTCGCGGTGATCTTCGTGCTCGCCGTGAGCATCTCGGGCATCCGCCGCCGGTAGATCACCAGGGCGGCCCTTGCGGTCAGCCGGGCTGAGCCTGACCGCTGGCGCGGTCGCGGAGGTGCTCCAGGTACTGACGCTCGGCGGCGTCGTGGGTCAGGCTGATCGCGCTTTCATAAGCAGCGGTGGCCTCTTGCCTGCGGCCGAGCCGGTCAAGCAGGTGGGCCCGGGCGGCTTTGGCTGGCTGGAAGAGGCGGGCCCGCTGGCCGGCCTCGGCCAGCAGCGCGTCGAGTGCGGCCAGTCCCGCTGCGGGCCCCTCGACTTCGGCGGTGACGACGGCGAGGGCGACACCGCTGCCGAGCGAGGGCGCGACCGTATGCAAGATGCGGTGCAGGGCGAGCAGCGTTGGCCAGTCGGTGGTGTCATCGAGTCTCCGGGCCCCGTGGTTCCCGGCCCCGTGGTTCCCGGCCCCGTGGTTCCCGGC
>CAZORE010000095.1:11751-27878 GCA_964581815.1 uncultured Streptosporangiaceae bacterium
GGCCCCGTGGTTCCCGGCCCCGTGGTTCCCGGCCCCGTGGTTCCCGGCACAGTGCACGGCCTGGATCGCGGCCTCGAGCTGGAAGCGCCCCAGCTGTCCCTGCGCGTGCGCCGCCCGCAGGTGCTCGTGGGCCCGGCTGATCAGGTGCTGGTCCCACTGGGAGGGATCCTGGTCGGCAAGCGGGACGAATTGCCCGTCGGCGTCAACTCGGGCCGGCGCGCGGGCCGCGGAGAGCTCGATCAAGGCCGCGAGCCCGCGGGCCTCTGGATCGCCGGGGACGAGCATGGTGAGCACCTCGGCGAGGTGCAGCGCCTCAGAGGGCAGCTGGCGGGCTTGCGGCCCGGTCGCCCAGTCGATGACATACGCGCCGTATACCGCCTCGAGGACCGAGTTCATCCGCGCCGGCAGGTCCGCCCGCTCCGGAAGGCGGAAGGGGATGCCGGCGGCCTTGATGCGCTTCTTCGCCCGGACCAGGCGCGTCGCCATGGTCGACGGCGGTACGGAGAAGGCGCGCCCGACCTGCTCGGCGGTGAAGCCGAGCACCGTGTTGAGCATCAGGGGGGTGTGCGCCGCGCGGTCGACCGCCGGGTGCGCGCACACGAGCATGAGTTCAAGCCGCCGGTCGGGGATCGAGTCGACGTCAACGTCGGCGAAGGGCGCCAGCGCGTCCTGCGCGGCATCGAGGGGGACGGTCCGCTGCGCCCGGGCGGACTTCCACTGGTCGCGCAGCCGGTTGCGGGCGACGGTCAGCAGCCACGCGTCGGGGCTGGCGGGCACCCCCTGCGACGGCCACGTCCGCAGGGCCCGCTCGAACGCGTCGGCGAGTGCGTCCTCCGCCGCGGCGAGGTCACTGGTGGAGGCGGCGAGCAGGGCGAGCAGCCGGCCGTAGCTGTCCCTGGCCGCCACGCTCGCCGCGCGGGCCGCCGGCCCAGGCGCACTTTGGCCTGGGCCGGCTCCCCGCCGGCTGCCGCCTGGGCCGGCTTCCCGTTCGCTGGCTGACGTCAGCGTGTCCACGCGCCGTCGACGAAGGCGGTCGCGGTGGGGCGCACCTCGATCACGCCCCATTGCGCGCCCGGGCACTTCTCCGCCCAGCCGATGGCCGCGTCCAGGTCGGGTACCTCGAGCACGAAGATCCCCGCCAGGGCTTCCTTGGTCTCGGCGAACGGCCCGTCTTGCACCCGCAGGCCGCCGTCCCGGCAGGTCACTGTCGTCGTCGCGGCGGACGGCTGGAGCACGTCGGCGGAAAGCAGCACCCCAGCGGACTCCAGCGCGCGGCCGTAGGCACCGAACGCCTCCTTGGCCTCCTCGATCGCCTGCTCGCTGATTTCCACCGCACCGGGCTCCCGGTAGTGCATCAGCAGTGCGTAACGCATCTTTGTCGCCTCCCATGCCAGTGTCGCGCCGGTCGCGGCATCTGCACCACGATGACGATCGGCCAACCCGTAAATCGTCACGAGGTACTCGCCCGTGCCGTGGGCCCGTGCGGTGGGATGCCGCGGCTGGCTCGCGCTACGCCGCGGGCAGCTTGGCCGCCGCCGCCTCGTCGAGCAGGAACAGCGTGCGCTCGCGGCCGCGGGCCCCGGCGGCCGGCAGCTCGGCCTCGCTGACGCCGGACAGCGCCCCGGCGACCGCCTCGGCCTTCTCCGCTCCAGACGCCAGGACCCATACCTCGCGGGCCGCCTGGAGCGCGCCGAAGGTGAGCGAGATCCGGGTGGGCGGCGGCTTGGGTGAGTTGCGGACCGCGACGACGGTGCCGTCGGCGTGCGCGGCCGGGGAGTCGGGGAAGATCGACGCGACGTGCCCCTCCGGGCCGATGCCGAGCATCAGCACGTCGAAGACCGGGACGCTGCCCCCGGTGCCGGACGCACCGTCGGCCGCCGCGGCCAGCTCGGCGGCGTACCGCGCGGCGGCCGCGTCCGGGTCGTCGCCGTCAGGCCCGTCGGGTCCCGGGATCACGTGCACCCGGGACGGGTCGAGGGCGAGGTGGTCGAGCAGCGCCGACCGGGCGCCCGTCTCGTTCCGCTCCTCGTCCCCGGTCGCCTCGAACCGCTCGTCGCCCCACCAGAAGTCGACAAGCCGCCAGTCGACCGCGTCCCGCGCGGGCGAGGCGGCGATCGCGGCCATCACCTTCGTGCCGATGCCGCCGCCGGTCAGCACGAGGTGCGCGCGGCCGCGGGCGGCGACCGCGTCGGCGAGCCTGGTCACCGTGCGGGCCGCGGCGGCGCTGGCCAGCAGGTCGCCGGTGGCATGAACGAAAACCTCAGGAGTGCTCACGGGCTCTCTCTCCCCATCAGGCGGCGCGGCATGCTCATCCGCCGGCCGTAATGTTGTGCTGGCCGGCGCGGACCGTCTTACTCGCCCGCCGCGGGCAGCGCGGCCGGCGGCGACACGTCGACGCGCGACAGCGTCTCACCGTAGACATCGTCCGGGTCCAGGCGGCGCAGTTCCTCGGCGAGCAACTCGGCGGTGTCCCTGCGGTGCAGCGCGACCATGCGGTCGACCCGGTCCGGCCACGCCAGCGTCGCGGTGCGGCCGTCGAAGCGGGAGACGCTGATGTCGCCGTCCGGCGTGGTGAAGGTGGCGCCGGTGATGCCCGGGCCGGCCGAGGTGACCCGGGAGACCGGCACGCCGAGCCGCAGCGACAGCCAGGCCGCGATGAGGTCCGCGGTAGGGTTGTCCGCCTCGGCGGCGATCTCGCCGGCGGTGACCGCCGGGTGCGGCTGGTCGAACGTCGCGGCGAGCAGCGAGCGCCAGGGGGTGGACCGCGTCCAGGCGAAGTCGGTGTCGCCCGGCTGGTAGGCCGAGGCGAGCGCGGCGAGGGCGTCGCGCGGCGACTCGGCGGCGGCCGCGTCGGTGACCCGTCGCTGGGCGAGCGCGCCGAGCGGGTGCTTCGCGGGGATCTCCGGCGCCTCGTCCGGCCACCAGGTCACCACGGGCACGTCGGGCACGAGCAGCGGCGCGACGACCGAGTCGGCGTGCTGGCCGAGCGGGCCGTACATGCGCAGCACGATCGTCTCCCCCGGTGACGCCTCGCCGACCCGGATCTCCGCGTCGAGCCGGGAGTCGCCCTTCGGCTTACGGCTGATGATGGCGAGGACGCGGCACGGGTGCTCCCGCGCCGCCTGGTTGGCGGCCCGGATGGCGTCGTACTGCGCCGCCTCGTCGGTCACGATGATCAGGGTGAGCACCATGCCCAGCGTCATGCCGCCGAGCCGGCGCCGTGCCTCGGTCAGCGCCTGGTCGATGGCGCCCGTGGTGGTGTCGGTCAGGTCGATAGTCACAGGGTCTCCTACAACCTTCTCCAGGCGCGGCGGTCGCGCGCCATCAGCGCATCCGCGGACGGGGGCCCGGCCGAGCCCGATACGTACTGGTCCGGCTTGGTGTTCTCGGCCCAGAAGTGCTCGATCGGGTCGAGGATGCGCCAGGAGAGCTCAACCTCCTCCTGGCGGGGGAACAACGGCGGGTCGCCGATCAGCACGTCGAGGATGAGCCGCTCGTAGGCCTCGGGCGAGGACTCGGTGAACGACTCGCCGTAGGCGAAGTCCATGTTCACGTCGCGGACCTCCATCAGCGAGCCGGGCACCTTGGAACCGAACCGCACGGTGACGCCCTCGTCCGGCTGGACCCGGATCACCAGGGCGTTCTGCCCGAGCTCCTTGGTGTCGGTGGCCGCGAACGGCAGGTGCGGCGCCCGCTGGAACAGCAGCGCGATCTCCGTCATCCGCCGGGTGAGCCGCTTGCCGGTGCGCAGGTAGAACGGGACGCCCGCCCACCGCCGGGTGTCGATGGTCAGCCGTACGGCGGCGTAGGTCTCGGTCCGCGAGTCGGCGGGGATGCCGTCCTCCTCAAGGAAGCCGGAGACCTGGCGGCCGCCCTGCCAGCCGGCCGTGTACTGGCCGCGCGCCGTCCCCTGGGCGAGGTCGGCGGGCAGCCGGACGGCGGACAGGATCTTCTCCTTCTCCTGGCGCAGGGAGTCGGCGTCGAACGACACCGGCTCCTCCATCGCGGTCAGCGCGAGCAGCTGGAGCAGGTGGTTCTGGATGACGTCGCGGGCGGCGCCGATCCCGTCGTAGTAGCCGGCCCGGCCGCCGATCCCGATGTCCTCCGACATGGTGATCTGCACGTGGTCCACGTAGGAGCGGTTCCAGATCGGCTCGTACAGGGTGTTGGCGAAGCGCAGCGCCAGGATGTTCTGTACGGTCTCCTTGCCGAGGTAGTGGTCGATGCGGAACACCGACTCGGCGGGGAACACCGCGTCGACGATGGCGTTGAGTTCCTTCGCCGTCTCCAGGTCGCGGCCGAACGGCTTCTCGATCACCACCCGCCGCCACGGCTTGCGCCCGGCGGCGTCGGCCGGGCCCGGGTCGGACAGCCCGGACCGCTTGAGCTGCTCCACTACGGTGGAGAAGAACTTGGGCGGTATGGACAGGTAGAACGCGTAGTTGCCGCCGGTGCCGCGGTCTTGGTCCAGCTGGCGGACGGTCTGCGCGAGCTGGTCGAACGCGGCGTCGTCGGTGAACTCGCCGGGCACGAACCGCACGCCTTCCTGCAGTTGCCGCCACACCGTCTCGCGGAACGGGGTGCGCGCGTGCTCCTTGACCGCCTGCTCGGTGATCTGCGCGAAGTCCTCGTCCTCCCAGTCCCTGCGGGCGAAGCCGACCAGGGAGAAGCCGGGCGGCAGCAGGCCGCGGTTGGCCAGGTCGTACAGGGCGGGCATCAGCTTCTTGCGTGCCAGGTCGCCGGTGACACCGAACATGACCATGACGCACGGGCCCGCGACCCGCGGGATCCGGCGGTCCCGCGGGTCGCGCAGCGGGTTGGCCGGGTCGCCCGAGGCCGCGATCACCCCCGGGTTCGCCGGCGCCGGTCCCCGGGTGCCGGCGTTCGGCTTTTCCATGATCGGAACCTCCTGTAGGTCCTAACCAGCCTATTTGGTTATGAGTTCAGGCTGAGCTCGTTCTTGATGCTGGCGAGCATCTCGGTCCACGAGACCTCGAACTTGGAGACGCCCTCGTCCTCGAGGACCTGGACCACGTCGTCGTAGTGCACGCCGAGCGCTTCAAGCGAGGCGAACAGCGCCCGCGACTCGTCGTAGGTGCCGTGCACGGTGTCGCCCTGCAGCACGCCGTGGTCGGCGGTCGCCCGCAGCGTCGCCTCCGGCATGGTGTTCACCGTGTCCCTGGTGACCAGGTCGACGACGTACAGCGTGTCGGGCAGCGACGGGTCCTTCGTCGAGGTCGACGCCCACAGCGGCCGCTGCACCTTGGCGCCCTTGGCGGCCAGCGCGCGCCACCGGTCGGTGTCCAGCTTCTGCTCGAACAGCTCGTAGGCGAGCCGCGCGTTGGCGATCGCCGCCTTGGACTTGAGCGCGTGGGCCTCCGGGGTCCCGATGGCGTTCAGCCGCTTGTCCACCTCGGTGTCCACCCGGGACACGAAGAATGACGCCACCGACGCGATCGTGGAGATGTCGTGCCCGTTGGCCACGGCCTGCTCGAGGCCGGCGTAGTAGGCGTCGATGACCTCGGCGTACCGCTCCAGGGAGAAGATCAGCGTCACGTTGACCGAGATGCCCTCCGCGAGCGTCGCGGTGATCGCCGGGACGCCCTCGGCGGTCGCCGGGATCTTGATGTACATGTTCGGCCGGTCGACCAGCCACCACAACTGCTTGGCCTCGGCGATCGTCTTGTCGGTCTCCCGGGCGAGCCGCGGGTCGACCTCGATGGAGACGCGCCCGTCGACGCCGCCGGAGGAGTCGTAGACGCCGCGGAGCACGTCGGCGCCCCAGCGGATGTCGTAGGTGGTGATCATCCGGGACGCCTCCTCGACGGTGACGCCGCGGATGGCCAGGTCCTTGATCTGCTCGTCGTACGCGTCGCCCTTGGCGAGCGCGTTGGCGAAGATAGTCGGGTTCGACGTCACGCCGCGCACGTGGAAGTCCCTGACCAGGGCCTCCAGGTTGCCGCTGCGCAGCCGCTCCCGGCTGATGTCATCGAGCCAGACCGACACGCCGGCCTTGGTGAGTTCCCCGAGTACGTCAGACATTGTCCGCGTTCCTTCCGTCTACAGCCTTTTGTTCCGCCGGCCCGTGCTTCTTACACCGTGCTTCTTGCGCGTGCTGATGTCGCTGTGCTTATCTCACGGGGCCGCGCTCAGCTTTGGGTCTTCGCCATGGATGCCTTCGCGGCGGCCGCGACCGCCTCGGCGGTGATGCCGAACTCCTGGTAGAGCACGGCCTCCGCGGCGGACGCGCCGTAGTGGTCGATGCCGACCGACTCCCCGGCGTCGCCCACGAAGATCCGCCACGGGGGAGTGATGCCCGCCTCGACCGAGACCCGCGCCCGCATGGCCGCCGGGAGCACCTCTTCCTGGTAGGACGCGTCCTCCTCCGTGAACCATTCCACGCACGGCATCGACACGACCCGCGCCGAGATCCCCTCGGCGGCGAGCAGTTCCCGCGCCGCCACCGCGATCTGCACTTCGGACCCGGTCCCGATCAGGATCACGTCGGTGCCGTCGGCCATCACGTACGCGCCGCGCGCGGTGAGCTCGGCCGGAGCGAAGATGACCCGCTCGAACGTCGGCACGTTCTGCCGGGACAGGACGAGGCCGGCCGGGCGGTCCGTCTTCTCCAGGATCGCCTTCCACGCGTAGACCGTTTCATTCGCGTCGGCGGGGCGGACGACGGCCAGGTGCGGGATGTTCCGCAGCGACCACAGGTGCTCGACCGGCTGGTGCGTGGGGCCGTCCTCGCCGAGGCCGATCGAGTCGTGGGTCCAGACGAACGTCGCCGGGATCTCCATCAGCGCCGCGAGCCGCACGGCGCCGCGCATGTAGTCGCTGAACTGGAGGAACGTGCCGCCGTAGGGCCGGGTCAGGCCGGACAGCGTGATGCCGTTGAGTATGGCGCCCATGCCGTGCTCGCGGATGCCGAAGTGCAGCGTGCGCCCGTACGGGTTGCCCGCCCACATCTCGGACTGCCGGTTGGACGGCAGGAAGGACGGCTCGCCCTCCATTGTCGTGTTGTTCGACTCGGCCAGGTCGGCGGAACCGCCCCACAGCTCAGGCAGCACCGGCGCGAGGGCGGTGAGGATCTTGCCGGACGTGCGGCGCGTCCCGGTGCCCTTGGGGTCGGCGGGGAACTCCGGCAGGGCGTCCGCCCACCCGGCCGGGAGCTCGCGGGCGGCGAGCCGGGCGAAGAGCGCCCCTCGTTCGGGATTGCTCTTCTCCCACTCCGCGAACTGCGCGTCCCACTCCGCGTGCAGCGACTTGCCCCGGGCGGCGACCTCGCGGGCCCGGTTGAGCGCCTCTTCCTCGACGGGGAAGGTCACGTCCGGGTCGAAGCCGAGGATCTCCTTGGTCGCCTTGACCTCGGCGTCGCCGAGCGCGGAGCCGTGCGCGGCCCCGGTGTTCTGCTTGGTCGGCGCGGGCCAGCCGATGATCGTCCGCAGCACGATGAGCGACGGCTTCCCCGTGGCCGCCTTGGCCGCCTCGAGCGCGTCGTGCAGCGCCTGGACGTTCTCCTCGTACCCGGTGTCGGTCACCCAGGAGACGTGCTGCACGTGCCAGCCGTAGGCCTCGTAGCGGGCGCCGACGTCCTCGGACTTGGCGATCACCGTGTTGTCTTCGATCGAAATGTGGTTGTCGTCGTAGATGACGACCAGGTTGCCGAGCTCCTGCACCGCGGCGATCGCGGAGGCCTCGTGGGTGATGCCCTCTTCGATGTCGCCGTCGGAGGCGATCGCGTACACGAAGTGGTCGAACGGAGAGGCGCCGGGAGCGGCGTCCGGGTCGAGCAGGCCCCGCTCGCGGCGCGCCGCCATCGCCATGCCGACCGCGTTGCCCAGGCCCTGACCCAGCGGCCCGGTGGTGGTCTCGACGCCGGGGGTCAGCCCGTGCTCGGGGTGGCCGGGGGTGATCGACCCCCAGGTGCGGAACGCCTTCAGGTCGTCGAGCCCGACCCCGTAGCCGGACAGGTACAGCTGGATGTAGAGCGTCAGCGACGAGTGCCCGCAAGAAAGCACGAAACGGTCCCTGCCCTGCCACTTCGGGTCGGCCGGGTCGTGCCGCAGCACGCGCTGGAACAGCAGGTAGGCGGCGGGCGCAAGGGACATCGCGGTGCCAGGGTGCCCGTTGCCGACCTTCTGCACGGAGTCCATCGCCAGGACGCGCACCAGGTCAACGGCCCGCTTGTCGGCGGGGGTCCAGTCAAGGGCGTCGTTGCTCACCTTTACGTCACGGATCCCTTCTGCAGGCTTCTCTGGCGTCCGCCGCGGCAGGCGGAAAGAGCTGGCGTGCGCGCGGCGGAACCTGGGCAGGCGGAGTCCCTCCGGCAACGGTTAGAGCCTATCCCGTTGCCCGGCCGGGTGAACGCGCGGGGGAGACCGTTTCCGTAAGGTTCATCCGAAATTGGTCTAGACCAAAGAACCATCCCGGTCTAGACCAATCTGACTGCTTATCGGCCCATGGGACCGGGCCCTCCCGCAGTAAGCTGCTGACCGTGAACGAGTCAGGCCCGCCGCCTGCCGCGGGGGAGCCGTTCAGTCCCCGGGCGGTACTCGCGGGGCGCCCGGCCGGCCGGACGCCGGTGGGTTTCATCGTGGGCATCGCGGTGACCGCGGCCTGCGCGATCATGGCGCTCGGCATCGACGCGGTGCAGTCGTTCGCGGTCGGCGACGGCGCCGCGCCGTTCGCGATCGCGCTGCCCCTGGCGCTGCTCCCGGTGCCGCTGCTCGTCGTGGTGGTGCTGTGGATGGACCGGCTTGAGCCCGAGCCGCGCGCCAACCTGGCGTTCGCGTTTGGCTGGGGCGCGGGCATCGCCGCGCTGACCGCGCTGATCGTCAACACCGTGAACCTGGAGTACGTGACGATGCCGCGGCTCGGCGCGTCCACCGGCGAGTACGTGGCCGCCACGTTCGGCGCCCCGGTGATCGAGGAGTCGCTCAAGGGCGCGGTCCTCATCGGCCTGCTGTGGCGGCGCCGCAGCGAACTCGACGGCCCCACCGACGGCGTCATCTACGCCGCGATGGTGGGCCTGGGCTTCGCGATGATCGAGAACGTCGGCTACTACATCAACGCCTTCGTGAGCCCGCAGCGCGGTGGCATCGAGCTGCTCGGCTATACCTTTGTGCTGCGCGGCGTGGTCTCACCGCTCCTGCACCCGATCTTCACCTCGATGACGGGCCTCGGTGTCGCCTACGCGGCGAGCCGCCGGAGCGGCGGGAAGTGGGCGGTGGCGCTCGGCCTGCTCGCGGCGATGACGCTGCACGGCATATGGAACGGCTTGTCGCTGTACGGCACGGCGGGGCTGGTCGCCGGGTACCTCATCATGTCGGGCGTGCTCGTCGCGCTGATCGTCGTCCTGGTCGCCGACCGCCGCCGGGTCATCGGCCTCATCCGCCGCTACCTGCCCGCCTACCAGCGCACCGGCCTGGTCACCGCCGACGACGTGGCGATGCTCGCCTCGCTGCGGGCCCGCGGCGTCGCCCGCCGCTGGGCCCGCGCCTCCGGCGGCCACCCGGCCGCCACCGCGATGTCCGACTACCAGCTCGCCGCCACCGAGCTGGCCCTGGCCTGCGCCAAGGCCGACCGCGGCGTGCTCGACTTCAACGCCTTCGCCGCCCGTGAGCACTCCCTGCTCACCCTGATGGCCGTGGCGCGGAGCGCCTTCAACCGCCACGTCGCCGGCGGCTCCGAGATCACCCCGGCCCCCTGGGCCGCGTCCGCCTCGGCCCTCACCCACGGCGACCACTTCTCTTAGCCGGCCACGCCGCGCCGAGGTCACCGCCGGCATCATCCAGAACGTGGGCGGGCTTCGCCTCCAGCCCGGGCGGTAAGCGAGCGGATGTCACAGCTTCTGGTGGTGCCTTGTCTTGGAGGGAAAGGGATCACGCGGAAGGAGACATCATGCGAGTCTTCGTCACCGGAGCGACCGGGGCAGTGGGGCAGTACCTTGTACCAGGACTTGTCGCGGCGGGTCACCAGGTCACCGCCACCACCAGGTCGCCCGGCAAGGTCGCGCTACTGCGCGAGATGGGCGCGGAGCCCGCCATTCTCGACGGGCTTGACCGCGAAGCGGTGATCGCGGCGGTGCGGGCCGCCGCCCCGGAGGTGATCATCCACCAGATGACCGCGCTCGCGGCCATGCGGACGCCGCGCCACCTGGACAAGGAGTTCGCCGTCACTAACGAGCTGCGCACCCGGGGCACAGACAACCTGCTCGCGGCCGCCGCCGCCGCGGGCACCAGGCGGGTCATCGCGCAGAGCTTCACCGGCTGGCCAAATGAGCGGTCCGGCGGCCCGGTGAAGACGGAAGACGACCCGCTCGACCCGCGGCCGGTTCCGTCCACGGCGCGGACCCTCGCCGCGATCAGGTACGTGGAGGAGACCGTGCCGCGCGACGTGCCGGAAGGCATCGTGCTGCGCTACGGGTCCTTCTACGGCCCCGGCGCCTCTGAGGTAATGCTCGACGTCGTGCGGAAGCGGCAGCTGCCCGTGGTCGGCGGCGGGACCGGCGTCTGGTCGTTCACGCACATCGCCGACGCCGCGACCGCGGCGGTCGCCGCGGTGACCCAGGGCGCGCCCGGCGTCTACAACATCGTGGACAGCGAGCCGGCCCCAACCGCGCAGTGGCTGCCGTACCTGGCGCAGGTGGCGGGCGCGAAGGCGCCGCTGCGCGTGCCCACCTGGGCTGGCCGGCTGCTCGCCGGTGAGTTTATCGTCGCCTGGATGACCAGCGCGCGCGGGTCATCGAATGCCAAGGCGGTCAAGGAGCTCGGCTGGGAGCCGCGGTTCGCGAGCTGGCGGGAGGGATTTCGTGCTTGGGTCAGCGGATGACCACGTGACCGGAGAAGCCCGGGCGGCGGAGTACCGGCCGTTGCTGTTCTCCATCGCCTACGGGATGACCGGGTCGGTGGGCGATGCCGAGGACATCGTGCAGGACGCGTTCGTCGGCCTGACCAGGGCGCGCCAGGCCGGAACCGTGATCGCCGACCCCAAGGCGTACCTGGCGACGGCGGTGACCAGGCTCGGCATCAACTACCTGAGGTCCGCCCGGGTGCGCCGCGAGACGTACGTGGGGGACTGGCTGCCCGAGCCGGTCGTCGTGCCCGCGGGCGAGCCGGGGCCCGCCGAGCACGCCGAGCTCGCCGACTCGCTGTCCATGGCGTTCCTCGTGCTGCTGGAGGCGCTGTCCCCGGTGGAGCGCGCGGTGTTCATGCTGCGCGAGGTGTTCGGCTACGACTACCCGGCGGTGGCGCGGATCACCGGCAAGACCGAGGTGAACTGCCGGCAGATCTTCGCCCGCGCCAGGCAGCGCATCGCGGCCGGCGGCCCGGCCCGCGACGGCGCGCCCGGGCCGTCCCGGCGAGCGGAGGGCGAGGAACTGGCCCGCCGGTTCTTCGAGGCCGCCGCGGGCGGCGACATGGACGCGCTGCTCGGCATGCTCGCGCCCGACGTGGTCTTCCACGGCGACGGCGGCGGCAAGGCGCAGGCGGTCGGCCAGCCGCTCATCGGGCCGCAGCGGGTGATGCGGCTGATCGGCGGCCTGTTCCGCCGGGCCAAGGTCATCGGCGCCTACGCCCGGCTGGCCTGGGTCAACGGCCAGCCGGGCGCCGTCAGCTACGACGCGCAGGGGCGGGTCATCAACGTGATCGAGCTGGACATCGCCGACGGCCTGGTGCAGGCGATCCGGTCGGTCGTCAACCCGGATAAACTCCGCCACCTCGGCCCCGTCTCCGACGTGGCGCTGCTCCAGGGAAAGCGGCCGCCGCGGGCGTGACCAGGCATCTGCCGGGTCGGGGCGCCAGCGCGCGCCGCGGCGTGATCGAATGGGCACGCGGCAACCGCACGGCAGCGAGGGAGACGAGGACGACATGGCCCCCGAGGTGACAGCGCAGATCGGCGTGACGGGACTTGGCGTGATGGGCCGTAACCTGGCCCGCAACTTCGCCAGGCACGGGTACGCGACGGCGCTGCACAACCGGACCACGGCCCGGACCGACGCCATCATGGACGAGTTCGGCCACGAGGGCACCTTCGTCCCCGCGCACACGGCGCAGGACTTCGTCGCGAGCCTGGAGCGACCGCGCCGCCTGGTCATCATGGTGAACGCCGGCGCGGCGACCGACGCGGTGATCGAGGAGTTCGCCCCGCTCCTTGAGCGCGGCGACATGATCATCGACGGCGGCAACGCGCACTTCATGGACACCCGGCGCCGCGAGGCCGCCCTGCGGGAGACGGGGATCCACTTCGTCGGCATGGGCGTGTCCGGCGGTGAGGAGGGCGCGCTCAACGGCCCGTCGATCATGCCGGGCGGCTCGGCCGAGTCGTGGCAGGCCCTCGGCCCCATGCTTGAGGCGATCGCGGCGAAGGTCGACGGCGTGCCGTGCACGACACACGTGGGCCCGGACGGAGCCGGGCATTTCGTGAAGATGGTGCATAACGGCATCGAGTACGCCGACATGCAGCTCATCGCCGAGGCCTACGACCTGCTCCGGTACGCCGGCGGGTACTCGCCGGCCCAGATCGCCGAGATCTTCCGCACCTGGAATACCGGCCGCCTCGACTCCTACCTCATCGAGATCACGGCCCAGGTGCTCGCCCACACCGACGCGAAGACGGGCCGGCCCTTCGTCGACATCGTCCTCGACCAGGCCGAGCAGAAGGGCACGGGCCGGTGGACCGTGCAGATCGCCCTGGACCTGGGCGTGCCCGTTGACGGGATCGCCGAGGCGACGTTCGCCCGGTCGCTGTCCGGCCACACCGACCTGCGCGCCGCCGCCCGCGGACTCGCCGGGCCCGGCCGCGAGGCGGTCTCCGACCCCGAGGCGTTCGCCGACCAGGTCGAGCAGGCGCTGTACGCGTCCAAGCTCGTCTCCTACGCTCAGGGCTGGAACATGATCGCCGCGGGCAGCGACGAGTACGGCTGGGACATCGACCTCGGCAAGATGGCGGTCATCTGGCGCGGCGGCTGCATCATCCGCGCGGCTTTCCTCGACCGGATCCGCGCCGCGTACGCGGCCAACCGGCAGCTGCCGACGCTGCTTGCCGACCCTGACTTCGGCAAGGCGCTCACCGAGGCGCAGGACGCCTGGCGCGAGGTCATCGGGGCCGCGGTGAACAACGGCATCCCGGTGCCCGGGTTCTCGGCGGCGCTCGCCTATTACGACGCGCTGCGCGCGGAGCGGCTGCCCGCCGCGCTCGTCCAGGGGCTGCGTGACTACTTCGGCGCGCACACCTACCGGCGCACGGACGCCGAGGGCAGCTACCACACGCTGTGGGCCGCCGACCGCGCCGAGGTCACCCGCTAAAGCGGCTCGGCGCCAACGGTGATCCGGGAAGCGTCCCCGCGACGTTACTAAAGCATGATCGAGGAGCTCATTGCCCGGATGGCGGCCCTGGGCCAGCCGCTTGAGTCGGCAGGAGACAAGCGCCGGTACTTCCACGCGACCTACCAGCGCACCACCATCGCGGTGGCGGAGGAAATCAAGCGCGGCGGCTTCGCTGACTCCGGCTGGGTCGAGGAGTGGGACGTCGCGTTCGCCGGCCTCTACCTGGACGCGCTGGAGGCCGACCTGGCCGGGCGGGCGCCGTCGCGGCCCTGGGCGATCGCGTTCGGCGCCCCGGCCAGCCTGCCGCCGCTGCGGCACGTGCTGCTCGGCATGAACGCGCACATCAACTACGACCTGCCGCAGGCCATCGTGGCGGTGATCAGCGACGCGCAGTTCGACGACCAGGCGCTGATCGCCCGCCGCGCGGCCGACCACCAGGCGATCGACGGCGTGCTCGCCGCCCGGGTCGCGGCGGAGGCCGAGGAACTTGGCCGCCTCTCCGGGCCCGTACCGCTGCTCGACCGGGTGCTTGCGCCGCTCAGCCGGCTTGGCACCCGGCGCTTCCTGCGCGAGGCCCGGCAGAAGGTGTGGGCCAACGCGACCGCGCTGAGCCGAGCGCGCAGGCAGGGCCCGGACGCCTACGGACGCGTCCTCGCCCAGCTTGAGGAACTCAGCGCCGCCAAGGTCAGGGCGCTGCAGGCGCCGGGTCAGGTGGTGCTCAAGCTGGCCGCCACCGGATTCGGCGTCCGGCTGCCCGCCGCGGACTGACGGGGCCGCGACGGGTCATGACCCGGTGCCGGGCGCGGCACGCTTTCACAGCGCCAGGGTGACGTCGGCCCTGCGATTCGCGACGCACTGCGGCTGGCCTGTGCGCAGCGGCCCCGCGTCTGACCGGCTTAGCTGAGTTACAGCAGGGTGCGGCACTGGCGGGCGAACTCCGGGCATCCCTGACCGGGTCCGGCCAAGATGCTCAGGAGCGCGGTGACGGATCGGGGCTCGCGCCGGTAGCGGGATGACTGGCGGCGAAGCGCGTCCAGGACGGCATCCGGGTGCAGCTCAAGCAGTCCGAGCAGGAAGTCGTCCTGCCCGGTAACGGTGATGCCCAGGTGCGCGGCCGACTCTGGCGGAAAGTCTCTAAGGTTCTCGGTGACTAGCACGTCCGCGCGCCCCGCGACGGCTGCGGCCAGCACGTGCCGGTCCTTGGGGTGGTTAGTCATGGATCCGATCAGCTGCTCGTACCCGGTCACCCGGGCATCGGGGAAGTACGCCGCCATCTGCCCAAGGCGGTGCTCGACGGCTTCCGGCTTGGCCCCCGCCCTAGCCAGGTTGCGCCGCAGCTCCTCAAGAACGTGATCGGACCAAAGCGGCCGGAACGTGCCGACTTCTGCGATCGACAACAGGGCGTCGCAGAGATACGACTTGAGCAGAACGCACGTGTCGAGCAGCACCGCGTCCATGACCTGGCCTACTCCCCGCCGTCCTCGATCGGCAGCCGCTCGAAGGGCACGTCTGACGGCAGGTCGTAGAGCCCGGCATCCTCGGCGTCCGCCACCATCTGGTCCAGCCCCGCAGCCCGGTGCCGCGCGGCCCGCTCCTGGTAAGCCAGGACGTCGGCCAGGCGCACCCGCCGGTGCCGCCCCGGCTGCTCGAAGGGGATCTCGCCCGACTCAAGCAGACGGACGAGCGTGGGCCGCGACACACCCAGGATGTCAGCGGCTTCGCTTGTCGAGAGGATCATCTGATGCGGCGCGATGGTGATCGCCAGCCCCCCGGCCAGCGCCTCCACCACCTCACGGAGAATCTCGAAGACCTCCGGCGGCAACTCCAGCCGCTCCCCGTCCGGGCCAACCAATGCCGCACCCGGCGCCCGCCGGGTCGTCAGCGCGGCGAGCACGCCGCCAAGCCGCCCCAGGTCCTCCGGGGGCAGCACCGTCCGCTCAATCAGTGGCGTCGCCATGGCAATAGATTAGCATGAAACGAACAAAACGAAAGCAGGTGACGGCGATCTTGCCTGATGCATCCTGAGGCCAGATCGTGATTCAGATCAAGACGCAAAAGTGGAATCACCCCTGCACCCTGCTGCCCCGCGTCTGCATCGGCCGTCAGAGCCGACGTTGACGCTGGCGCATTCCCGCTGCAACCCTATGGCTGCGACGACTGGCTACCGAGGTATCAGGCAAGGAGCATGCGCCAGCGGGCTGTGGCACGGTGAGTCCGGACAAGGAGCGGAATGCGGGATCACGGGCAGCGAGGGTGGGCGCCGGCGGTCATAGGCGACGTGGGCGAAGACGACAGCGACGTCTACGTGATCGGAATCCGCGAGGCCGACGCCCCGGACGCCTGGTCGCTGCTGTTTATGGAACCTTACGACGCCGAAGACCCGCAGGAGATCCAGCTTGGCATGGACACCTACTGCCTGGTGGTAGACCCGGGGCAGGCCACCTGCTATGGCGGCGTCCGGGAGTGCGAACTCGGTGGCGGGCGGCTCCGCCTGACGCTCACCGCGGAAGCCGCCGGAACCCTGGGCATGCCAACCGACACGAGCTTCACCCTGGAACTGACGCCGCAGCAGGTTGACCTGCTCGGCCAGGGACTCAGCAGGGTGCTGACTTCTGGCCGCGCCAGCGAAGTTCCGCAACGGCTCAGCGTCTAACGCCAACAGCACCGCTCTGGCGACTGCGGCGAAAATCATGACGCAAAAGTGAAGCCACCCCTGTGCTCCGCAGCCCCGCGTCTGCCCGAGGCGGGGCTGGTTGAGCCGGGCACTTGACGAGCGCAGAGGTTATCCTTCAGTGCATG
>CAZORE010000096.1:0-2831 GCA_964581815.1 uncultured Streptosporangiaceae bacterium
CCGCGGCCCACCACGACTGGGCAGAAGTACAGTCATCCGAACGGTGGAGTGGTTCCCGGATCAGCCGTAAGACGACACCGAGGTTCGGTCTCGCGCCCGATGGCGGCCAGCCGGATCGTCACTAGCGTCTTGCCCATGGAAGAGACGCACGAAAGTACGGTGCTTGAGACAGACGAGCTGACCAAGCGGTTCGGTGACCGGACGGTGGTCGCGGGGCTGGACCTGCGAGTCCCCGCGCGGTGCGCGTTCGGGCTGCTCGGCCCGAACGGCGCAGGCAAGACGACGCTGATCCGGATGCTGCTCGGGCTGACACGGCCGACGTCGGGGACGGTCCGGCTGCTAGGTCTCACGATGCCGGCCGGGCGCGCGAGGGCGCTGGCGGGTGTCGGGGCCATCGTGGAAGAGCCGCGGTTCCACCTGCACCTGACCGGCCGGGAGAACCTCATGGTCGCGGCGGCTGTCCGGGGCGCGCCGGCCGCCGGCCGGGTGGCGCCGCTGCTCGAGCGGGTGGGGCTCGCCGACCGGGCAGACGACCGCGCGGGCGACTACTCCCTGGGGATGCGTCAGCGGCTCGGCATCGCCCGCTGCCTGCTCAGTGACCCGAGGCTGCTCATCCTCGATGAGCCGATGAACGGTCTTGACCCGGCAGGCATCCTCGAGATGCGCCATCTGATCAGGTCACTCGTCGATGAGGGCCGCACCGTCATGGTCAGTTCGCACCTGCTTGACGAGGTGGAAAAGACCTGCGACCTGGTGGCCATCCTCGACCGCGGACGGCTGATCGCGCAGGGCCCGGTGGCTCAGATCGCCCGCGACGGCGGTCGTCAGGTTCTCATCGGCTGCGATGATCCGGGCCGGGCGGTCGCGGTGCTCCGGCGGCACGTGGTGTCCGCCCGGGCAGTGCCCGGCGACGAGCACCTCCTTCAGGTGACCCCGGCCCCCGGAGTCACCGTGGCCGAGGTGAACAGGTCCATGGTCGAGGCGGGGATCGCCGTGGAACGGCTGGAACCGGTGCGGGCCACCCTCGAAGAGCGTTTCCTTGAGATCACGTCACGTCTGGAGGCTGCGAAATGAGCACGGGCATCGCGATGATCAGGGCGGACCTGCTCAAGCTCCGCAGGCGCCGCGCGCTGATGGCCTGGTCGGCCCTTCTGTTCGCCGGGGCGCAACTACTATTCTTCGGATTCGGGGCCGTCCGGCATGCCAGCGACCCCGCGCACTTCGGGCCGGCCGGCGGGACGCACGGGCTCGTGAACGCCCTCATGCTCGTGAGCTACCTGGGAGGGGTCGCGGCAGTGATGATCGGCACCGCGGCGGGAGGCGGTGACGCGGCCGCCGGGGTGCTGCGGGACCTGGTCTCCTCCGGCAGGTCGAGGCTCGCGCTGTTCGCCGTCCGGCTGCCCGCGGCTCTCCTTGTGGTGCTGGCCTTCACGATTCCCTCGCTCGTCGTGGCGACGGGCGGCGCGGTCGTGCTCGCAGGACAGCAACCGGTTCCCGCGACGGGCGCCCTGGCCGCGAGCGCGCTCGCGGCCGCCGTCTCGATCGCCGTCACGACGCTGCTCGCGGTTGGGCTCTCCTCGCTCCTGTCCTCGCGGAGCATCGCGATCGGGCTGCTGCTTTGCTGGAATCTGGCACTGTCCCGGGTGCTCGAGCACGCGACGAGCCTCGGGCAGCTGCGCGGGCTGCTGCCCAACGCGGCCGCCGAGCGGCTCGTCCCGGTCGCGGTCGGCGGCGCCTATACCGTCGCCATGCCGGTGGCTGCAGCCGTTGCCGTCCTGGTCGGCTGGGTGGCCGTGGCCTGCGTGGCGGGCGCGTGGCGCACCGCCAGCAGGGATGCCTGACCCGGTGGCAGACACGAGGTGGCGGCGTGCCGGGGACCTCGCGGTCTTGGGCACGCTCGCCGCGCTTGCCGTCGCGGGAGCACTCGTCGGCGTGCACGACGGCGGCGACCAGGCACGCGCCTGGGGTGCGTGCGCCGCCGAGTTCGCCAGCCTGGCGGCGCTCGCGTTCCGCAGGGGCCGCCCGCTGCCTGTCCTTGCCGT
This sequence comes from uncultured Streptosporangiaceae bacterium, assembly GCA_964581815.1. GTDB lineage: Bacteria > Actinomycetota > Actinomycetes > Streptosporangiales > Streptosporangiaceae > Trebonia. The sequence goes on from CAZORE010000096.1 coordinate 2,043, forward strand.
CACGGCGGCATGCGCTCTGGCCGCGGCGGTCATCGCGGACAGGAGCACCGTCGGGCCGCTGCTGCCCGCGATCGCCCTCTACACGGTGGGGACCGTCGCCACCTGGCGGGTGACCGCCGCCGCGGCGGCCGCGGTCGTCACCGCCTACGGCGCGGTCGCGGCGGCGGACCGCAATCCCGCCGAGTTCCTCGCGGCAGTCCTGACCTGCGCGCTGGCCGCGGCGATCGGCCTGTACATCGGCGAGCACCGCAGGCTGCTCGAGCGTGCCGCGGGCGAGCAGCGGCTCGCGGCCGCGCAAGCGGTCCTCGCGGAACGGGTCTGGATCGCCAGGGAACTGCACGACGCGCTCGGGCACCACGTGAGCCTGCTCGTCGTCCAGGCGGGCGCCGTGCAAGCCAGCCTGCCGCAGGAGCATCCTGCCCGGCCCGTGCTCACCGCGATGATCGCCGGCGGGCGCGAGGCCATGACGGAGATGCGGCGCCTGGTTGACGTCCTGCGGCCCGCGGGAGATGAGCAGGTCACGGTAACTGCGGATCAGGAAGGCTTCGGCCCCGTGCCAGGCGTGGCCGACCTGCCGGCCCTTGGCGAACGGCTGCGGGCGAGCGGGCTTCCTGTCGATGTGCACATCGACGTGGACGCGCCGCTCGGGCGTACGGCATCGAGCACCGCGTACCGGATCGTTCAGGAGGCACTGACCAACGTGATCAAGCATGCCGGGCACGTCGCCACGCGGGTCGACGTCACCCGCACCGGCACGGTCCTCGACCTGCGGGTCACCAACGCGGCACC
>CAZORE010000096.1:2931-26575 GCA_964581815.1 uncultured Streptosporangiaceae bacterium
GACCTGCGGGTCACCAACGCGGCACCGGCACCGCCGTCGGCCGGCCTCGGATCCGGCGGCCTCGGATCCGGCGGCCTCGGATCCGGCGGGCATGGCCTTGACGGCATCCGCCGCCGCGCCGCGCTGTTCGGCGGTGACGTCTTCGCCGGGCCGGTGCCCGGCGGCGGCTACGCTCTGCGTGCCACTTTGCGACTCGGGGAGATTCCATGAGCATCCGGATCCTCATCGCCGACGACCAGCCGCTGATGCGGCAGGGGTTCGCGATGATCCTTTCCGCCCAGCCGGACATGGAGGTTGTCGGCGAGGCCGGCACCGGCACCGCGGCCGTGGAGCAGGCACGCAAGCTCAGCCCTGACGTGATCATGATGGACATCCAGATGCCGGGAATGGACGGTATCGCCGCCACCCGGCAGCTGCGCGACAGCAGGGTGCTCATCCTCACCACGTTCGGCAGCCAGGAGCATGTAGCGCACGCGCTGCGCGCCGGAGCCAGCGGCTTCCTCCTGAAGGACTCCACGCCGGAGCAGCTGGTGCATGCCGTGCGCGTCATCGCCGCGGGGGACGCGCTGCTCGATCCGGCGATCACCCGCGAGCTCATCAAGCGGGCGCTGCCGTCCCTCACCGAGCCCGCCGTCCCGCCCCGCTTCGACAGCCTGAGCGATCGCGAGACTCAGGTACTGCGCTTGCTTGCCCAGGGCATGAGCAACGCTGAGATCGCCCGCACGCTGGTGGTTTCCGAGGCCACGGTGAAGACCCACGTGTCCCGGCTGCTGACCAAGCTAGGCCTGCGGGACCGGGTCCAGGCGGTGGTAGCCGCCTATCAGCACGGCCTGGTCTGAGCAAGGTACAGTCCCCTGGGACCGGCATGGCCGCCAAGCTTGACCGCGTCCTCGCTGACTTCCATCGCCGCCAGCTCACCCTCCACCGGCATGGAGCTGGCGGTCGCCCTTCCTCCGGCTTGGCGGATCAGGCGGTGACGAGTGGGGTATCGGCCGGCCTGGTTTCGGTGGCCGCACTGGACGTACGCGAGGGAATGGCGGAGGCGGTCACGGCAGCTAGCGCGGCGAAGATGACGCATGACCACAGGGCCGGGCGGAAGCCGGCGGTCACGGTGGCCGGGCTGCCGAGGTGGCCGTGGGCCGAGAAGACGGCGCTGCTGGTCGCGATGGCGAAGACGGTGCCTAGCCGCTGTGCCATCTGGTTGAGGCCTGATGCCTTGCCCATGTCAGGTTGCGTGACGGCGCTGAGCACAGCGGTGGGCACGGTGGGAAGGGCCATCGAGATGCCGATGCCGGCGACCAGCAGCGCGAGCGTGAGCTCGATCCAGCTTGTGGCCAGCGAACCGCGGACGGCGACCCAGGTGAAGCCGAGTGCCTGCAGTGTCAGGCCGGTGACCATCACCGGCCGCCGTCCGATGCGGTCGGAGACGGCGCCGGCGACCGGGGAGATGAGCATTGGGGTAGCGAAGAACGGCAGCAGGCGCACGCCCGTCGAGACCGGCGAGTAGCCGCGAGCGAACTGGAACTCCTGGATGATCAGGAACGCGGCGGCGAAAGTGGCACCGGACATGAAGAACGTGGTGGCGTTGCCGACGGAGAAGGCCCGGTTGCGGAAGAGCCGCAGCGGGACCAGCGGCTGGGCGGCCCGGTTCTCCCAGGCGAGGAAGGCCAGCAGCAGCGAGGACCCGGCCAGCAGCGTGGCGAGGATCTCCGGGCTGGACCAGCCGGCGTCGTTCGCGCGCACGAGCGCCCACACGATCGCGACGACGCCGGCCGTGACGAGCGTGACGCCGGGCAGGTCGAGACGCTCCGGTGCCCCATGGCTTTCCGGGAGCAACCGTGCCGCGAGAGCGACCGCGACCAGGCCGATCGGGACGTTGAGCCAGAAGATCCAGTGCCAGTCGAGTCCCTCGGTGACCGCGCCGCCGACCAACGGCCCGGCCGCGACGGCCAGGCCGGCCAGGCCACCGTAGATGCCGACGATGAGCCCGCGCCGGCGCGGGGGAAATGCCGCGGTCAAGATGGTCAGGCTCAGCGGCATGACGGCTGCGGCGCCGAGGCCCTGCACGGTGCGGGCGGCAATCAGCGCGGCGGTTTCCGGGGCGAGGGCGCACCCGGCCGAGGCGAGGGTGAACAGTGCCAGGCCGGCGTTGAATAGGCGGCGCCGCCCGAACCGGTCGCCGAGCGCGGCGGCGGTGATGATGCCGGCGGCGAAGGCGATGCCGTAGGCGTTGACCGTCCACTGCAGGGACGTCAGGCTGGCGTGCAGGTCGTCTTGCATCCGTGGCAGCGCGGTCAGGACCACGCTGGAGTCGAGGACCACCATGAAGTACGCGGTCGAGGTGAGGCCGAGGACCCAGCCGAGGCGGCTGCGGCCCGAGGTCGCCGGGCGTGTATTCGTCATCTTCTTTCCTTCCAGATGGCACCGCCTCGCCGGGCGGGTCTGGCTGGATGACGAACAAGGCGGACGCGGACGGACAGCACTGTCAGATCTTTCTTCCGGGCTGCCCGGACACGGGTCAGTGGGCCTCCTGCTGGGTGAGCATGCGGTGGGCGAGGTCGAGCCGGGCCTGGGCGTGGCTCGCGCGCAGGCGCCCGCTGGCCTGGAGGGTGGCCAGGCCGTGCAGTGCCGACCAGGCGACTTCCGCCCGGGTGCCGTCGGCATCGGGGAAGGCGTCGCGGATGCCAAGGAAGGCGCGGCGGAGCGGTTCGGGGGTGTCGTCGGCCGCGAAGGCCAGCCCCGAGGGCAGTGAGAACATTGCCTCGTAGGTCCGCGGGTGCGTGGCGGCGAAGTCGAAGTAGGCGCGCATCCGCGCCACGGGCGTAGCGTCCGCCGCCTCGAGCGCCGCGGCCATGTCACTGAAGCCGCTGAGCGCCACCGCGTCGATGAGCGCCTGGCGGCTGGGGAAGGCCGAGTAGAGCACCGGCTGGGTGACGCCGAGCTCCCCGGCGAGGCGGCGCATCGTGACGGCGGGCCAGCCGCCGGACTCGGCGAGGCCGCGGGCGGCGCGGATGACCTGATCACGTCTCAGGTCAAGATCTGGAGCCGGTCTAGGTGACATGACCGAAGAATAGCATGGTTATCTAACCTTGCTAGTTAAAGTCCGATAGCCTACCTTGGTTATATAACGTTGCTAGATAATAATCTGAGAGGACTTCTCACCATGCATCTCGCCGCCCTCATAGTCGCGGTCATCGCCTGCGTCGCCATCATCGTGCTCGGCGCCCGCTTCCTCGTGCAGCCCCGGAAGGCGACGCTTGACTTCGGCGTCGCCGCGGACAACGTCCGTGCCCTGACCGCGATCAAGGGCGTCCGCGACATCACCTCCGGGGTGGTGCCGCTCGTGGTCTGGGCCGTCGCCGGCCGCACGGCGCTCGGCTGGGTGATGGTCGCCGCGGCCCTCACGGCGGCGGGGGACGCCGTGATCGTGCTCACCAACGGCGGGAAGCGCGCGACCGCGTTCGGCATCCACGGGCTCACGGCCACCCTGCTCGTCGCGGCCGGCCTCATCCTGGCACTGGGGTGAACGACCGACGGCGACTGGACGTGTCGGTCATGCGGAAGCCCCCTATCCGAAGGTGAATGCGTAGACCTGGGCGCCCGGATCGAGGAACGTGATCTCGAAGGTCCGGTCGATGACTGGGCCGGACTGGCGGATGACCTGGTGCAGCCGTTGCTCGGCAATCGTTCCGTTGCCCGCGTCGTCGATATCGGCCCCGTGCGCCGCCACCGGCGGCTGCCCGTCGATGCGCACACGGAACCGCACCGGGGCATCCGGTGCGGCCGGGCCCATGACCAGGTGAAGGTCGCGGGCGTGGAAGCGGCACATGATCCGGCCATCGGCCTCGTTCAGCGTGACGGCCTGGTCCTGCATCGTCCAGTCGCCGGACAACGCCCAGTGATTGAGCCTCAGCACGTCTGGCGCCTGGTAAGGGTGGCGCTTGCCCGGTACCGCGCCGCCGGGAGACGCGAAGTTCGTGGTGCGCTCGTAGCCGGCGTAGTTTTCCGGTGACCGCAAGCTGGCCCAGTCGGCCGGGGCCTCCGCGCCGCGGGCATCGACCGAGACAAGCTCATGGTCCTGGTCGGTCGTTCCCGCCTCGGCCAGCAGCTGCTGGATCACCATCTCCGACTGCTGGTACTCGCCTTCACCGAAGTGGTGGTGCCGGATGCGCCCCTGCGGGTCGGCGAAGTACAGGGCGGGCCAGTAGTGGTTGGCGAAGGCGCCCCATACCGTGTAGCCGCTGTCGACGGCGACCGGGTAGTCGATCCGCCTGTCGTGTACGGCACGGCGGACGTTGGCGAGGTCGTGCTCGAAGCCGAACTCGGGGGTGTGCACCCCGATCACAATCAGGCCGTGATCGGCGTACCTCTTGGCCCAGGCGCGGAGGTAAGGGAGCTGGCGGAGCCAGTTGATGCAGGTGTAGGTCCAGAAGCTGACAAGCGTGACCCTTCCCTGCAGGCCGGCCGTTGTCAGCGGGGGTGAGTTGAGCCACCCGGTCGCGCCGTCGAAAGACGGCAGCCTGCCCTCAACGGGCAGCCGGGCCGGCGACGTGTGCAGGCCGGCGGGCGTTCGCCAGGGTGCTGTCATGGCAGATCTTAGAGTAGTGATGCGGCTGCGCTGGGACAATATGGCGTTTCCCGGCGAGCCCGGGGGCCTGGGAATGCGGCCCGTGCGGAAACCCGCATGATTACATCCGCGCGGACGGCTGCCAACGGAGCCAGGTCTCGTCGCCGCCGTTGGCGAGCACGAGGGCGCGGGCCGAGGCCGCCGCCGGCGGCTTGCGTGCGGTTCGCTCGGTGACCAGGGCGCGGGCGAGGGCGGCCTGCCCGGACCGGGCCGCGGCGGCGATCAGCGTCAGGTCGATCGCGTCGCGCTGCGCGTGGCTGCCGCCGACCGCGTGCGCCTCCGGCCTGATGTCGATGAGCAGGTCAACCGTTGTCGCGGGCTCGCCCGCGGCGAACGCGGCGAAGCCCTCGAGGAGCCGCAGGCCTGCCCGCTCCGCCGCCTGACGGTTGGTGGGGGCGGTCAGCCGCCTGTTGCCGGCGATCACCCGCCCGTTGCGGGCGTGGTCGCCCGCCAGCCCGAAGGTCATCACCGCGTGCCAGTCGTTGAAGATGTAGGCGGGCACGTCCACCAGGTCGGAGATGTCCGCCGCGAGGACGGCCGCGGGAGCGGCCACGTCGGTGCCGTAGAGCGACAGCCGCCACAGCAGCGCGGCCGCGTCGACGATGTCGAGCCACTCGGTGGACCTGGCTGCGCGGACCCGCTCGTGGTACAGCGCGAGGGCGTCGCTGACCCGGCCGAGTTCGAGCAGGTACAGCCCGAGGTGCCACCAGTTGTGCACCGCGAAGTAGCTGCCCGACCAGTCCGGCGACGAGGAGGACAGGAAGGACACGCCGGGCTCGTGGCGGCCTTCCATCTCGAAGACGTGCGCCAGCGCGTGCACCCCCCACACGTCCCTGGGGTTGCGGGCCAGGGAGTTCCTGGCGGCGGTCTCCGCGGCCCGGTAGTCGCCGTTCTCCTCCAGGCCGAACGCCCAGATGCCCTGCACGTACCCCCATGCCGGGTCGTCTTCCGGCCAGGCCGGGAGCACCCGCGCCGCGACGTCCCGCAGCTCGAGCCGGTTGCCGAGGAAGAAGTAGAGGTCCTGGGCGACCTTCAGCGCGAGCAGGTCGCGCGGGTTGGCCACCAGGGCGCGCTCCAGGGCGCGGGCGGCCGCCTGCCAGTCGCCGTCGGCCCAGGCGCGGGCGGCGGCCAGGTGGTGCCGCTCGCGCGGCGGCAGCGGCCCGGCCGCCGCCTCGACGGGCTTGATGAGCGTGCCCGCCTCGGCGGCGCCCTCCGCCGTCGTCCCGTAGAGCGAGAGGTAGGCGCGGTAGATGCGGGCGAGGGCCAGCTCGCCGTCGGCCGCGATCGCGGCCTCGGCGCCGCCAACCGGGTCGCCGGACAGCGCCACGAGGTCCTCGATCGCCTGGTCAAGCAGCGCGACGGCGGACCCGTCGGCCGCCCGCACCGGGGCGTCCCAGCGGTCTGTGTAGGTAGCGGTCATGGCCTCAATCCTCACTCGCCCTCGTCCTTGCGGGCGCCGCAGGCCCGCGAACACGGTAAAGTCTACCGACAATATGGGAAATAATCGGAGGCTTAGCGAGGGTAACGCGGGTGCCGCACCGGCTGCTCCGCGCCACCTGAGCTGCACGCCCGCATGAGTCGCCACCGGGCGTGCCTGCTCCGGCGAGGAATGCGGACACGGCACCGTGTCGTTGGGCGTTGCGTGAGCGACTCGACACGACCTGCACTGCGCATCGGTGCCGTCTTCCCCCAAACCGAACTCGGCCACGACACCGGGGCTGTCCGCGCCTGGGGGCAGGAGGTCGAACGCGCCGGGTACCGGCACGTGCTGGTCTACGACCACGTGCTCGGGGCCGACCCGGCCGTTCACGCACCCTGGGACGGTCCCTACGACGTCCGGACCACGTTCCGCGAGCCCTTCGTCCTCTTCGGCTACCTGGCCGCGCTGACGTCGCTGGAACTGGTCACTGGCGTGATCATCCTGCCGCAGCGCCAGACCGCCCTGGTCGCCAAGCAGGCCGCCGAGGTCGACCTGCTCACCGGAGGACGATTTCGCCTCGGCGTGGGGATCGGCTGGAACCAGGTGGAGTACCAGGCGCTCGGCAAGGACTTCGGCAACCGGGGGCGCCGCAGTGAGGAGCAGATCGCGTTGCTGCGCCGGCTGTTCACCGAGCAGAGCGTGACGTTCGAGGGTGCCGATGAGCAGGTCGTCGGTGCCGGGATCAGCCCGCTGCCCGTGCAGCGGCCCATCCCGGTCTGGATCGGCGGGTCGTCGCCGCGTGCCTACGAGCGCATCGGGCGCCTGGCCGACGGCTGGTTCCCCCAGGTCGCTCCCGGTCCCGCCCTGGACGAGGCCCGGAGCATCGTGGAGCAGGCGGCCCGCGATGCCGGCCGCGACCCGGCCGGCATCGGGCTGGAAGGCCGGGTCAACTACACCGGCGACCTCGACGCCGCCCTGGCGTTGATTGAGAACTGGCGCGCCGCCGGCGCCACCCATGTCTCGGTCAACACGATGGGGGCCGGGCTGTCGGGCGTGGACGACCACTTGGCGGTCCTGCGCGACCTGGCCAGCTCGCTGACACAACGGCTGTAGCATGCGCCTTCCGCTGCCTTGCTGGTGCCCGTCAGCCGGGGCGAACGGATCGGTGATCGTGGTGAGCACGTGCAGCCCGGTGAACGTGATCGTCAGCAGGGGGAGCGGCGATGATGATGCCGCGTGCTGCTTACCTGCCCGCGAGCGGTGCGAGCTGCCCCATTGCTCCGGTGCGGTACCGGGGCGAAAGGCGCCACGCCACTGAGGCTAGTGCCGGGGAAGGCACCGCCAAGCGCGCTTGCCCTGGCCGCACCTGAACAACACGCTCCGCTCCCTGGAGGACGTCACGGCGCTGGTGAACGTCCTCCAGGGAGCGGGCTGGCCTATACCTCGATGCCCGGGTAGAGCGGGTGCGCGGCCAGCAGGTCCGCGCAGCGCTGGCGGCTGGTGGCCGCCACCTGCGCGTCCAGCGTGTACTTGGCCTTGGCGGTCGCGACCTGCGGGGCGGTCGCGCGCAGCACCGTGGCGATTATGTCGGCGACCTCGTCCATCTCGGCGCCGTCCAGAGCGAGCGTGGTCAGCGCCGGGGTGCCGAGCCGGATCCCGGAGGTGTACCAGGCGCCGTTCGGGTCGCGCGGGACGCTGTTGCGGTTGGTGACCACGCCCGATTCCAGCAGCGCGGACTCGGCCTGCCGGCCGGTCAGGCCGAAGCTGGCGCCCACGTCGGCGAGCACTAGGTGGTTGCTGGTGCCGCCGGACACCAGCGTGACGCCGCGGGTGAGCAGGCCCTCGGCCAGCGCGCGGGCGTTGGCGGCGACCTGCGCCGCGTACGTGGCGAAGGCCGGCTGGCGGGCCTCGGCGAACGCGACCGCCTTGGCGGCCATCATGTGCCCCAGCGGGCCGCCGAGCACCATCGGGCAGCCCTTGTCGACGTACGGGGCGTACTCCCTGGTGGACAGCACGAACCCGCCGCGCGGTCCGCGCAGGGACTTGTGCGTGGTGGAGGTGACCACGTCGGCGAACGGGACCGGGTTCTCCTCGCCGCTCAGCACGCCGCCGGCCACCAGGCCCGCGAAGTGCGCCATGTCGACCATCAGCGTGGCGCCCACCGAGTCGGCGATCTCGCGCAGGATCCGGAAGTTGAGGGTGCGCGGATAGGCCGAGTAGCCGGCCACCAGGATCAGCGGCTTGAACTCGCGGGCCTGGGCGGCGACCGCGTCGTAGTCGATCAGCCCGGTCTGCGGGTCGGTGCCGTAGCTGGCCTGGTGGAATAGCTTGCCGGAGATATTGTGCCGGAATCCGTGGGTCAGGTGGCCGCCGGCGTCCAGGGACATGCCGAGCATCCGCTGCTCGTTGAAGGCCCTGCGCAGTTTCTCCCAGTCGGCCGCGGTCATGTCGTTGACCGTCTTGACGCCAGCCTGCGCGAGGGCGGGCTCCTCGACCCGCTTGGCGAGGATCGCCCAGAACGCGACGAGGTTCGCGTCGATGCCGGAGTGCGGCTGGACGTAGGCGTGCTCGGCGCTGAACAGCGCCTTCGCGTGAGAGGCGGCGATCGCCTCGACCTTGTCCACGTACTCGCAGCCGGCGTAGAAACGGTTCCCGACGGTGCCCTCGGCGTACTTGTCAGACAGCCAGTTGCCCATTGCCAGCAGCACGGCGGGGGATGCGTAGTTCTCCGAGGCGATCAGCTTCAGCTGCCGCCGCTGGTTGCCGAGTTCGCCGGAGATGGCAGCCGCGATGTCCGGCTCGACGGAGGCGATGACTTCCAGCCCCGCGCTGAACGCGGTGGCGGCGGACTTATTGAGGTCACGATCAATCATGGGCATGCTCCTGCTGGACGTCACATCGTTTCGCTTGCAAGGAGATCGCCCAGGCGCACGGCTTGACGACGCAGCCGCTCCCCGGTGGTGCTCCACCTACCCGCGCCAGTCACGGCCCGCCCTCATCCTACGACGTGCCCGCGCCGGGCGTGGCTTGCGGCGCGGAACAGCAGCCGGTCCCCGACCGGTCATTACCCGGCTGAACGCCTACCGGCACGGTGCCTCCCGCAATTGTTTGCGCTAACACGCGACCTTATGTACAGATGCTCGCACGGTGACCCTCGTGGCGGACTTCTTTCATGTGGATACCGGATTCCTCGAGTACCGACTGCCGTTTTGCGGCCGCCTGATGTCGGCGCTTGGCTCAGTCGATGTCGAGTGCGGCGGCGATGACCGCGTTAAGCGGCAGCGTGCGCGCTGATGCGGCCGCGGCGGCGAAGCGGTCCGTGCCGAGCTTGTCACGGACCGCCGTGATGTCGGCTAGCCTGGCCCCCTGCTGGGTGTTGAGGACCGGGGAATCGATGATTGCCCGCAGCCGCTCGGCCGCGGTGGCCAGCCAGGCGGCCCGCTCCAGCTGGCCGACGTGCCCGGCCACCCCGGCCAGCCCGACCAGCGAGTAGGACATGATGAACGGGTCGGCCACGGCGTAGGCGTGGCGCAGGGCCACCCCGTACTGTCCCGCCGCTGCGGTCATGTCCCCCTCCGCCCGGGCCAGCATTGCCAGCAGGCAGCAGGCGTAGGCGGCGGCGTGCGGGGCGCCGATCCGGTCGGCTATCTCCCGTGTCTGCAGTAGCAGCGGCCGGGCGCGGTGCAGGTCGTCCTCGCTCAGCGCGAGCGCGCCGAGGTAGATGCTGGCGAACAGGCTTCCGCAGGCGTCATCGAGCTTCGCCCAGCGGTCGCGCGCGTCCTCCAGGGCTGCCCGCTGCCGGGCGCGGCCGGGGGCGTGCGCCCATAGTCCGGCGGCGCCGATCCCCATGAGCGCGAACGCGGAACTCCAGTCCGCGCCGCACTGGTTGGCGAGGGCGAGGGCGCGCTCGAACTGGTGCTGCGCACGGGCGCTGTCGCCCTGATGCATGCTCATCCAGCCGGCGACCGCGAGCGCACGGGCCAGGACCGTGTCAGGTACCCCGGCGCCGCAGGCGGCGAGCAAGTCTTCCATCCATTCCCGGCCGGTGCGCAGGTCACCGTGGTACGGCCAGAACCACCAGAGTGCGGAGATGAGCCGCAGGCCGGCCTCCCACTCGCCGTGCTCGCGGGTCCAGCGGACCGCCGCCGCCATGTTGTCGCGTTCGGCGTCTAGCCGGGTCAGCCAGTCCAGCTGGCCAGGTCCCTGGAGGGCTGACTCGGCGGCTTCGGCGAGGGCCAGGAAATGGCTGGCGTGGCGCGCGCGGGCCTGCTCGGCTTCGCCGAGGAGCAGCAACTGCTCGTGCGCGTACTCGTGAATGGTTTCCAGCATTCCGAAACGTCGTTCGCCTGCCGTGCTACCCGCCTGCAGCAGGCTGTACTCAGCCAGCGTTTCGAGCGCGTCAGCTGACCCGGCACCGCAGACGGCCTCGATTGCCTCGAAGGAGCCGCCGCCGTGGAATACGGCCAGGCGGGCGAAGAGCTGGCGGGCCGGCTCGGGGAGCAGGGAATGGGTCCAGTCCATGGTGGCGCGCAGGGTGCGCTGCCGGCTCGGCAGGTCGCGGGCTCCGTCGCCGAGCGCGTCAAAGCTCGTGGCCAGCCGCCGCGCCAGGGCAGCCGGAGCCAGCACGCTTGTCCGGGCGGCGGCCAGCTCAATCGCGAGGGGGAGCCCGTCGAGCCTCCTGCATATCGTGGCTACCTCCTGTGCGCCCCGCTCGCCGCGGATCTCGAAATTGGGCCATACGGACCTGGCCCTGGCCGTGAACAGTTCCATCGCCGGGTAGACGGCCAGCTCGCCCGGCCTGGCGTCCCGCGGCGGAACCTCCAGCGGAGGCACGACGAACCGCTGCTCAGCCCGGAGCCGGAGCGCGGCCCGGCTCGTCACGACCACCGACAGCCCCGGGCAGCGGGCGACAAGCTCGGCCACGAGCGGGCTGGCGGGCAGCAGGTGCTCGAAGTTGTCAAGCACCAGGAGCAAATCGCGGTCGGCCAGGTAGGCGCGCAGCTGGTCGGCCGGCGGCTGCGGCCCGGTGCCTGGCAAACCCAGGGCCCTGGCTACCGTGGGCGCGACCAGCTCGGCATCGGCGAGTGACGCGAGCGAGATGAACACCGCGCCGTCGGCGTGGTCGGACCCGGCCGATGCGGCGGCCGCGAGCGCGAGGCGGGTCTTCCCGACGCCGCCGGGCCCGGTGAGGGTGATCAGTCGGCAGTCCGGACGCCGGAGTAGCCCGATGATCGAGGCCAGCTCACGCTCGCGGCCGATGAGCGCCCCGGCCGGGGCCGGCGGACGGCTCGCCACCGGTACCCAGCCGCCCGGTTTCGCGCCCGCCGTGAGGCCGGCCGCATGCTCAAGCAGCGCGCGCTCGGCGTCTGGCAAGCCAAGCGCATCTATCAGCCGCCTGGCCGTGACCGGGCGGGGCGTGCGCCGTCGGCCGCGCTCAAGGGAGGCCACCGCGTCGGCGCTGATGCCGGCCCGCTCGGCCAGCGCATCCTGGGACAGGCCCGCCTCAAGACGCAGGCGGCGCAGGTATTCCCCGAAAACACCCGTCCCGTCTCCAGCCATCCCACACCTTCGCCGCAACGAATCCCGGCAAATGCTATCCCCGGGTGATTGTCACCCCAATGTCAGGGTCATTGTCAGTTCCGCGGTTCCGCGGCGGGTGGGAAGGTCGCACCGTGATTGAAAAAAGTCCGGTTTCTGCCCGAATAGGCCATGAGTCCGACCGACGGCTCGACATTCAGGGGGGCAGACCGAGTAAGCCCGAAAGCGGCAGTGGGCTGGTCAGAGCTACCTGTTAGTCGCGGAAGAACCGCTCGACGACTTCGGCGTTCTCGACTAGATGATTGATCCCCCTCACCGCCGCCATCAGGCACAACGACAAGACCGGCCAGGACGTCAAACGATCCCTCATCGCCTACGACCACTGACGCAACCACACCACCAGGAATCAATCATCTAGCGTCGGCACCGGGCCGACCCGCCGAACAGAAAGGCAGTCCCGTGGCTACAGCCGAGAATCGCCCGTCCGCCGCTCCTGGCAGCGTCACCACAGACGCTTTCATGACCGTCACGAACTTGCTCCAGGACGATCTGAGCGTCGTCACGTCCGACGCCGTCCGGATGAGCGACACCTTCCCCGACCAGGAAGTCCCCGCCGGGAAGACCAGCCCGTACGCCCACGTATCCGCGAGCATCCTGCCGGGCCAGTCGCATTTCAAGCTGAGCTACCAGACTTCTACCGGCGAGGACCTGACCGTCGACATCGGCAGCTGGCCGTATGTCACCGACGTGACCTACGGCTCCGATGGCGCGGCGGGTGCCGTGCTCGCCCCGATGCCGGGGTCCGGGGCCGACTATTCGTTCCTGTTCTTCGCCGGCGCCAGCGGGGCCAAGCGCAACGCGGACAGTTTCATCCAGGCCAATCTATCCGCGATCGTCGCCTGGGTCGCCCAGAACCCGATCGCGATCGACCTGGGTGGCGGCGCCACGCTGACCATCACCGGCCTGGACGTGACCAGCGACAACGTGTCCTGCCGGTTCGCCACGTTCACTCCGGTGTCGCCGCCCGGCACGCTCTGGAAGCTCACCACCATCATGGAGATCACCGGGTCGGTGTCCGCCACGATCAGCTGGAAGGGCATCAGCTCCGACGCCACCGTCTCGGTCAGCCAGCTCGCGGTGCTCGTCGAGGCCGGCCTTGATGTCCCCGACGAGGACCACGTCAAGTGCGCCCTGGTCGCGCTGGCCTGCTCGCTCGGCGGGTTCAGCATCAGCGGCGGCCTCATCGAGGTCATCAAGGTGCTGTTCCCGACCTTGTACCTGGCGCTGGTCGATTCCTACACGCTGGCCGGCGCGGTCAACACCACGTACAACCTGACAATCATGGAAGCGGTGAACGCCGCGCTCGCCGCCGCGCTCGAGTCATCGGCGCTGGCCGGGGCCGTCGCGGGGATCGGGCGGGCCGCCGCCCGCCAGGACGCCGCCCGCCAGGACGCCGGCCGCCGGGCAGCCACGCCGCGCCGGCCATCGCACGACGGGGCCCGGACCGGGGACTACAGCACCTGGATGTCCGAGCCGGCGATCCAGGCGAAGTCGCTCTCCGAGCTAACGCTTCCCGGCACGCACGACAGCGCCACGTTCGCCCTTGAGCCGGTGCTATCGCAGATCAAGTATGACGACATCAAATTCCTGTGGCGGCTCAGCCCGGACCCCGCTCCGGCGGACGGAAACTGGCCGTTCCCCGAGGACGGCACCATCCACGTCGGCAGCGACCTGATGAGCTACGTGCTCAACGCGGTCATGCGCGTGTCGACCGCCCAGATCAATGACCTGACCCAGCAGCTCAACGACGGCATCCGGTTCTTCGACCTGCGGATCTACCATGACACCGACGGGCACTACTACGCGCAGCACGCCGTCCGCGGTCTACGGTTCGAAGACCTGCTCGCCCAGGTGCGGTTGTTCATCGACGCTCATCCCACGTCGGGTGAGCTGATTTTCCTCCAGATCTCGCAGACCAACTTCCAGAAAGAGCAGGCGGCCGAAGTGTCCAAGATGATCCGCGACCACCTGGACCCGTATCTCTACATGCCGACCGGCGCCCAGGGAGTGAAGAACTTCAACTTCCAGATCCTGGGCGACCTGTACGTCGCGGGGATCACCGCCGGCGCGCCCAAGGTCATCGTCCTCGATACCGACGGCGACTACGTCTATGCCCACACCGTGGTGAGCACCTCCGGCTTCGCCACCTCGAACCGGAAGGCCGGCGGCACGGACAGCGTCATCGAGCTGGCCACTGATGAGGGCAACGCGCTCGACGCCAACACCAAGGCACTGTATGAGGTGTCGTGGACGCTGACGCCGCAGGTTGCTGACATAGCGGGGAACGTGCTGCAGGAGCTGAGCGGCCTCCAGCCCGAGTTCCTGATCGCCGAACTCGCCCTGACGGCCAACTCGGTGCTGGCCGGATTCTTCAGCGAGCACCAGGGCCATCGGTGCAACCTGGTGACGCTGGACTGGTACGACCTCTCCCAGGGTGCCGCGCCGGTCGAGGTGATCATCAACCTGAACTACCTGGACTAGGCGTGTTAGTAAGATTCGCCGGGATTACGCGCGTGCGCAGGCGGGGTCCTCGCCCAGGGGATCGCCGCTGGCGGCGTATGCGCGCGCGCGTGACCCGCCGCACAGGTCGGCGTATTCACAGCGGCCGCAGCGGCCGCCCCCCAGGGACTCACCCTCCGCGGAAGCCCTTGCGCCCCTGGCCCGCACGACTCGGGAATGAACACCAGCGCTGGCCGCACGGCCTCAGGTCAAGGGCCGGGCCGGCGCCGCTTATACGCCGTTTCGGAACCCTACAGGCTCCTGATGCTCAGCACGTACCTGACGAGGCTGACGAGAACCTTCTTCACCGAGTCGCGGTTCCGGGCGTCGAACATCACGATCGGCACTTCTGGCTTGAGCGTCAAGGCGATCCTGATGTCCTCCGGCTCGAACCGGGGAGCGCCGTCGAAGCAGTTGACCGCGATGATGAACGGCGTGCCGCTCCGCTCGAAGTAGTCGATTGAGGCGAAGCAGTCGGCGATCCGCCGCGTGTCGGCCATGACCACGGCGCCGATCGCGCCGAGGGACAGGTCGTCCCACATGAACCAGAAGCGCTCCTGGCCGGGCGTGCCGAAGAGGTAGAGCACGAGCTGGGAGGAGAAGCTGATCCGGCCGAAGTCCATGGCCACGGTCGTGGTGGTCTTCGCGCTGACGCCGTGCGTGTCGTCGACGCCCACGCTGCGGTCGCTCAGCGGCTCCTCGGTGCGCAACGGCCGTATCTCGCTGATCGTCCCGACCAGCGTGGTCTTACCGACGCCGAACCCGCCCGCGACCAGGATCTTGGCGGTCGACGGCGCGCCAGCCCCGTCCCCAGTACCGTCAAAGTGATTCAAGTCCATCAAGCACCATCCTCAATAGGCGCTGGTCGGGCACTCGCTGCCGCTGCGCGGAGACGATCCGCACCATCGCCTCGCCCACGAGGTCGCCGAGCAGTACGCGCACCACCCCGAGGGGAAGGTCAACCTCGGAGGTTAGGTCGACGATTGGCGTGGGACGACGGCAGACGCCGAGAATCCGCCGGTGCTCTGGCCCCGGCCGGAAGTGCTCGGACGGCCACTCCCCGGTGGCGACGACGACATCGATGAGGCCGAACGACGCGCCGCCGTTCGGCAGGGTCCGCCCTTTCACCATCGCGTAGGGACGGACCACTGGACCGGCTTCCTGGTCGAACCAGCGCTCCCCGTGACCGTCGTGCGGGATCATTCTGCCGCTGTCTCATGTTCAGGAAATCTAGGCTCGGCGGCCAGGTACTTGCCCATGCGGCGCACGAGCATGGCCATCTCGTAGGCGATGAGCCCCACGTTCGGCTCGGCGGAGGTGAGTACCGCCAGACAGGTGCCCTTTCCCGCCGCAATGACAAAGAGGAAGGCTTCTTCCATCTCAATGATGGTCTGCCTGACCTCACCGGCGTGAAAGTGCCGTCCCGCCCCGCGGGCCAGGCTCTGCACGCCCGCCGCCAGGGCCGACAGGTGCTCGCCGTCCTCACGGGTGAGCCCCCGCGATGCCGCCACCACCAGGCCGTCCCGGGACAAGATAAGCGCTTGCTGGACGTGTTCGACCTGATCGACCAGGTTGTCGAGCAGCCAGCTCAGCTGTCCGACCGTGTCCGTCTGTGCCATTACTCCAGCCTCGCTATCGCTCAGTTCCGTTGTCGGAGGTGCCCGCCGCATCGTCCAGCTCGTCGACGCGCCCGCGCTGCCAGCCTTGCTGCATCATCATCAGCATGTTGCGCGTCGCCTCCGGCGGTCGCGCGTCGATGTCAGGTGCCGCGCTTCCCGCCGCCTGCTGGGCGTTCTCCTGGTGGGCGCGCAACTGGGGCGCCAGGCTGGCCTGCGGGACCCGGATCGGCATCCCGAGATGATTGCCAGACGAAGCCAGGTCGGCTGCCGGCTGATCGCGCCGCCCCCCCGGCGCGGAGATGAGCGGATCCTCGCCCCGCCGGTCAGGCACGCGCCCGGCCGGGGGCCGGCTGAAGGCATCGAACCGGGCCGTATTCGGCGATGCGTCCCATGGCGGCCGCTCGGCGGGAGCCGGGGGCGCCCCCACCGGTCCTTGCGGCTCGGACTGCGCGTACTCCCACGGCGGCCGCGTCAGGGGCCGCGGCGCCGGCGGCTGCTCTTCCTCGTCCCGCCCGGCTATGTCGGTGTCGGAGCGCCAGCCCGTCGCGGTCGCGGGCAGCCGATGCCGGCCGGTCGCGCCGAATGACGGCAGCGGCCCGGTGGCGGACAGGTCGTATCCGCTCGCGCCGGGTGGGGGGACCACGCCGGGCGCCTGGCCGTCGGCGGGCCAGTCGCCCGGGCCAGCGGGCTGCCCGACCTCTTCCTCGCGCACGATCACGCCGAAGGGCAGCAAGAGGATGGCCGTCGTGCCTCCGTACACCGACTGGCGCAGTGACACCTTGATGGCGTGCCTGGCGGCCAGCCTGCTGACGACGAACAGGCCGAGCTGCTCGCTGTGCGCGAGGTCGAACTCGGGCGGGTTCGCCAGCCGCCCGTTGATGTCGGCGAGTTCTTCCTTGCTCAGCCCGAGGCCGCGGTCCTCGATCTCCGCGACCAGGCCGGTGCCCGCCCGGTCCGCCCTGACCTCGATCCTGGTGTTCGGCGGTGAGAAGACCGTGGCGTTCTCGACGAGCTCGGCGACGAGGTGGATGACGTCGTTGACCGCGTTCCCCGCGACCAGGTCGCGTGACTCGCTGAGCACGTCGACCCGGACGTAGTCCTCGACCTCGGCCACCGCCGCGCGCAGCACGTCGACGACCGGCACGGGCTCGCGCCAGCCGCGGCCGGGCGTGGACCCCGACAAGATGATCAGGCCCTCCGCGTGCCTGCGCATGCGCGTGGTGAGGTGGTCGATGCGGAACAGGTCGGCGAGCGACCCAGGGTCACTGGTCCGCCGCTCCATTGAGTCCAGCATGCCCAGCTGGCGGTGCAGCAGCGACTGGTTGCGCATGGAGATGTTCAGGAAGATCTGGTTGACCCCCTTGCGCAGCCGTGCCTGCTCGACGGCGGCCTCGACCGCCGCCTCCTGCACGATGCCGAAGGATCCCGCGATCTGCGAGATCTCAGCGATGCTGCTCGGGGCGGGAGCGGGGGACTCGGCGCGCACGTCGACGTCTTCACCGCGCCGGAGGCGGTCGACCACGCGCGGCAGCCGCTCTTCGGCCATCCCGCGGACGCTGGTATGCAGCTTGCCGAGGTCGCCGGTGATCCTGCGGCCGAACCAGATGAGCATGAACACCGACACGAGGACCGCGAGGAGGCCGACGCCGCCCGCCACGATGGCCTCAGTGAACAGCCCGTTGCTCGACGTGCTGCTAATCGCCGCCGACTGCGCGGCGTTGCTGGTCTCGTCCTTCACCAGGGCGCCGAGCAGAGCGCCCGAGGTCGAGTCCCACTCCCTGGCGGTCACCGGGAGCGGCCCGCTGCCCGTGTGCGCCATGACCTGGCTTTCCATGGCCTGGTACTGCTGGTAGGTCGGCGAGCCGACCGTGGCGGCAAATAGGGCGCGGAGGCTGGGCGGGAGCAGCGAAAGCGCCTGGCTGGTGAGGAACTGGCGCTTGGTCGCGGTGCTGATGAACAGCTGCTGCGACGCTGCGTCCATCTGGCCGCGGCCGATCGTCAGCGCGCCGTCGACCAGCGTGACCTCCCCGCTGAGCAGCTCGGTCGCCAGGCCCGCGTCGGTGGAGCCGATCCCGATCGACTGCAGCGAGGTGGCCCGTTGCAGTGACTCTGCGTAGTACAACTGGAACTGGGCATCGATGATGGCCCCATACGCCTGGAAAGCGGCGACCGGGGTCATCGTCCCGCCATCGACGGACTGCCGGATGCCGGTGAGGCCGCTCAGGTCGGCTACTAGGGCGTCCAGGTTCGTCCTGGAATCGGCGGACACCAGGCCGCCGCCGGCCCGCAGCGTGGCCTCGGCGACTGGTAGCACCTTGGTGTTGGACTCCCTGGTAGCGACCAGCGCGGACTTCGGGGCCTGCCGGCCGCTGAGCAGCCAGATGTAGGTCTCCTCCTGCTCGGCGGGAAGACCGTTTGTCAGCGCGCCGACCGCGGGGCCGGTAGCGGCCTGGCTGTTGACGTAGTACTGATGGTCGGCGATCGCCTGGGGGACCGTAATGCTCGTCGCGAAGACCCACAGGCCAACCAGCGAGAGCAACGGAACAGCGACCATGCTGATCAGGAACAGCCGGACCGGCCGGGAGCGGACAGGACGCCTAACAACCGCCATAGCGCCTCACACAAGACAAGCACGAAGGAGGCGTCTGTCTGCCCGCCGCAGAGGCATACGAAGCCAAGCGTCAGGTTGTCCGACGCCTCTGGCCTGGCGGTAGCCGAGACCCCCCCGGCGTGACCAACCATTGATACGTATTGCTTGTAAGATTTGTCACCGTAACACGGGCCCCAGTGAAAGCACTGAAATATTTCAAAAGATTCCAAATCATGCCGGACGGCCTGTAGCGTTCCAAAACGGTGCATAGTTGGCTGACCTGCAGGCTTTCCTGCGGCGCCGGCCTGTGACTGGCAGCATCGCGAGCTTGTGATGGTACGGATGCTCTACCTGATCCGGCTCGCCTCCACGGTGCGCCGGGTGCTGAGGCGGCTGCGGATCCCGCCCGCGCCGCAGCGCAACAGCACGACCTGGCGGCAGTTCCTGCGCTCGCAGGTCTCCACGACGCTGGCGTGCGACTTCTTCCATGTCGACTGCGCGGTTACGCTGCGCCACCTGTACGTGTTCTTCGCGATCGAGGCCGGGACCCGCCATGTTCATGTCCTGGGCGTGACCGCGCACCCCGACGGCGCGCGGGCCGTTCAGCAGGCGCGGAACCTGCTGATGGACCTGGGGGAGAGGGCTGGCCGGTTCCGGTTCCTGATCCGCGGCCGGGCCGGGCAGTTCACCGAGGCGTTCGACGAGGTCTTCGCCAGCGCAGGAATCGAGGTGCTGAAAATCCCGCCGCGCAGCCCTCGGCGGGCTGATCCACGAGTACGAACAAGCCGCATGAAGGTCATCCCCTGACCCAGAAAATTGCAGATCAGAGGCCACGGGCGCAGTTCTGGCACCCTACAGCCCGCGCGTGCCGTCCGCCATGGCTCATCACCGGCCGGCCTAATTATCTCGAAGAATTGCAATCCTTCCGCGGCAATTCTCCCGGGCTAATCCCGATGAATCTGGGTGCATGTGTTAATGATGGCGTACCGGTGGGCTGATCGGTGACTTTCGGCTCTGGCAGGCCACCGGACCGGCCGCAATGCTGTAGGTAGCGCCTGGTTCCTCGGGAGCGCGAGCGGGGGTGCGGTGCGCGGGGTGTCCTGTTCGTGGCGCTGAGGAGCGCGCAGGCCGGCAATTCACTGGAGGAGATGCCATGAAAGTCCTCGTGGCCTACGCCACCCGGCACGGCGCCACTGCCGGGATCGCCGAGCGGATCACTGCCGCCCTGACAGCGGCTGGCCTGTCAGCCGAGGCCCGGCCCGTCGAGGACGTCAAGGACATCGGGTCCTTCGACGCGGTCGTCCTGGGCGGTGCTGCATATATGTTCCACTGGCTCAAGCCGGCTGTGCTGTTCTCACGGCGTTATCGCAAGGAGCTCGCGGCGCGTCCCGTGTGGCTGTTCAGCAGTGGCCCGCTCGGCACCGATTTGGTGGGCAAGGACGGCAGGAACGTCCTTGAAGCCAGCCGGCCGAGGGAGTTCGACGAGCTCGCGAAGCTGCTGCACCCGCGAGGCGAGCAGGTCTTCTTCGGCGCCTACGACCCGGACGCCCCGTCTGTCGGTCTCGGCGAGCGGTTCGTACAGCACATGCCCGCCGCCCGGGCGGCCATGCCGGCCGGCGACTTCCGCGACTGGCCGGCCATCGACGCGTGGGCAGCGCAGATCGCCGCGGAGCTAGGGGCCGGCGAGTAGCGCGGGGAATGACATGACCCAGCTCGATTGGAACTGAAGGCGGTGGCTGCATTGAGCTGGTCGGCCACTGCCGCCAGGTTGGCGAAGGCGCCGGGTACCGCGGTGTTGTCGGCTGACTCTGGTCGGTCAGAAGCCTGTCACGGGCCAGGGCCGGTCTTCCGAGATTCGCAGCGCCAGCACCGCCCTCGCCGGCCCCGGTGCGCTGTATCGCCGGCGTCCAGGTTCCGGTGGGCGGCGGTCTGAGCGCGATCAGCGGACAACCCCCGTATCCGGGTGTGATCGCTGCCGCGCATCCCCTGTGAGAGCTACCGGAATCGTCCACTGGCAGGTGATTCGTGGTTCCGGTCGGGTTCCTAGCGTTGGTGGCAGGTCGCCGACGGGGCGGCCGGAGAGCTAGGAGGCTTTCGATGAGCACGACGGATGTTCGCCGCGACACAGACCACGATGACGGGCCGGGGCGATCTGGCCACGGTGACGGGTGCCTGAAACGGGTCGTGCATTCCCCGCTGGGTTGGGCGCTTACCGGGCTCGCGGGTGTAGGTCTGGTCGCGGGTGTGACCGCGACCGGGCCGGGCCCGGTGCCGGTGCTGGGCGCGGTCGTCGCGGTGGGGGTGTACTGGATGGTGATGCGCCGACTGGCGCGGCGGGCCACCCCGGAGATCGCCTGGCGCGGCGCCGGGCGCCAGGCGCTGCTGGGCAGTGCGATCGGGCTGGGGTTCGTCATGGCCGCCGCGTTGCTGATCGCGGCATTCGGCGGATACTCGTTCTCCTGGGCGCACAGTGCCGTGCTGCCGACCGTGGCCTCGGTGGTGGCGGTCCAGGCGGGGGCGGCGGTGACCGAGGAGCTGATGTTCCGCGGGGTGGCACTGCAGGCCATCGAGCAGCGCTGGGGCAGCCGGGTCGCGGTCGCGGTCACCGCGCTGTTCTTCGGCGCCGCGCACCTGGCAAACCCTGGGGCGACACTCTGGAGCGGGCTGGCGATCGCGGCCGAGGCGGGGGTGATGCTGGGGGCGGCGTTCTTGTGGCGGCGCAGCATCTGGCTGGTCGTCGGCGTGCACTTCGCCTGGAACACAGCCGAGCAACTGCTAGGCGTCCCGGTGTCCGGGCACACCCCCGACGCCCGGCTGTGGACTGCTCACGTCACCGGCTCGCACCTTCTGACCGGCGGCAGCTTCGGCCTGGAGGCCTCGGTTATCCCCGTGGTGATCGGCCTGCTGCTCGCGGTGCCGATGTTCGCCGCCGCCCGCCGACGTGGCAATGTGGTGCCCGCAGGCCGCGCCGAACGAAGGAACCGTTAGTGAACACGTCTGACACGCCCCGCCGGCCGCCGCCGCCGCGGGGCGTGCCCGGCTTGCGGGGACGGCGTGATGCGCTGGCCGAGGACGGTGTGCTGGCGGCGGTGCTGGCGGTGCTGGCCTTCGTCCCCGCGCTGTCGAAGCTCGGCGCGCAGCTCGGCGACCTGCCCGGCCGCCCGGCCGACGCGCTGAGCGTGGTGCTGGCCCTGGCGCAGACGCTGCCGCTGGCCGCGCGGCGGAGGTTCCCGGCGGCCGTGCTTGCGGTTATCGGCGCGGCGTTCGCCGTGGATCAGGCCCGGGGCTACCCGACGACGTTCGCCAGCCTCGGGCTGTATCTGGCCCTTTACTCCGCCGGGGCGCACCAGGAGCGCTTGCGCCGTACCGCCGCCGCGGCTGCGTCCGCCGGCTACGCCGTGCTGGCCCTGGTTCTGCACCACCTCGGCTCGCAGCTCGAGTTCGGCGACTATTTCGCCTTCTACCTGGCCACCGCTGCGGCCTGGCTGGCCGGTGGCGTGATGCGCAGACTGCGGGAGCAGCAGGCCGAGCGGCGGCGGCTGGCCGCCGAGGCCGCCACCGCCGCCGAACGGGCCCGGATCGCCCGCGAACTGCACGACGTGGTCACCCACCACGTAACGGCCATGGTCGTGCAGGCCGACGCGGCGCAGTTCCTACTGATCTCCGACCCGCAGCGGGTCACGGCCGGGCTGAATTCCGTATCCGATACCGGGCGGCGGGCACTGACCGAGCTGCGCTATCTGCTCGGTGTGCTGGAGGCGACCGGCGACAAGGCCGCCGCCGACCCGGCGCGCCCGGACCGGGCCCCGGCCCCGGGCGCGATCATGGACCTGGTCGAGCAGGCGAGGGCCGCAGGCCAACCGGTCGAACTCATCGAAGCCGGCGAACGCCGACCGCGACCGGCCGCGGTCGAGCTGGCCGCTTACCGCGTGGTGCAGGAGGCGCTGACCAACGCGATGAAGCATGCGGCCGGAGCACGCACGCACGTCCTGGTGAACCAGCACCCGCGGCACATCGAGGTCGAGGTGACGACCAGGGAATCCGCCAAGGAAAGACCGGCGGCCTCCGCGTCCAGCCCCCGCGCACCCGGACTGCCGGCCGGCGGCCGGGGGCTGGTCGGCCTGCGCGAGCGCGTCCGCGTGCTCGACGGCGAACTGGAGGCTGGCCCGCGCCCCGACGGCGGATTCACCGTCCGAGCCTCGATCCCGTCCGGACCCGATCAGGAGTGACCCCGTGACCGACCAGCCGATCCGCGTGCTCGTCTGCGACGACCAGGAACTGGTGCGCACCGGCTACGCCACGATCTTCTCCGCACAGCCCGACATGGAAGTCGTCGGCGAAGCCGCCAACGGCCGCGAGGCGGTCGAGGAGGCGACGCACCTGCGCCCCGACGTGGTGGTGATGGACATCCGGATGCCTCTGCTGGACGGCATCCAGGCCACCCACCGCCTGGCCGGCCCGGGCGCCGTCGACCCGCCGAAGATCCTGGTCGTCACCACGTTCAACGTCGACGCCTACGTCTACGAAGCCTTCCGCGCCGGCGCCAGCGGCTTCCTGCTCAAGGACGCACCCCCAGCCGAACTGGTCAACGGCGTCCGCACCGTCGCCCGGGGCGACGCCCTGCTGGCACCGACGGTGACCCGCACGCTCATCGGCCACTTCGCCGAACGGCTGCGCCCGGGCGACCCGCTCCGCACGGCGCGTGAAGACGTCGTGCGCACGCTGACGCCCCGCGAGTTGGAAGTGCTCAAACTCATCTCCGAAGGGCTGTCGAACGCCGAGATCGCCGCGGCCCTGTTCATCACGCCCGAGACCGTCAAGACCTACGTATCACGGATCCTGACCAAGCTCGACCTGCGCGACCGGGTCCAGGCAGTCGTCCTCGCGTACCGGATCGGACTCGCCGGCGGCACGCGCTGAAGCGGCTCGGTCGCACCCAACGTACTGGGGCCTGTGTCGTGCCAAAGCCCGGCGTGTGGCCTGATCTGGTGCTTTACGTTCGGCGCTCGTGCTTATTCGCCTCGTCTACCTGTTCATGGTCCGGGTGTTCGGCTGACTGGCGCATACCACAGAGCCGCCTAGTGGGCGCGAAACGGCCGGTCAGCGCCCAGGCGCGAGTTTTGGCACGGCACAGGGCGACCTGGCGGCGCAAGACCGCGACCTCGTGCCGGAGCACCTGGCCTTCCTCCGGAACCACGCTGGCGCCTTTCAACGCACGTGGCTGTCTGGACTTAGCGGCATGCGTGCTATTTGCGTCCGCGGGCGACGTGTTCGCGTACGGCGGGTATCGT
>CAZORE010000096.1:26675-27817 GCA_964581815.1 uncultured Streptosporangiaceae bacterium
GGCATGCGTGCTATTTGCGTCCGCGGGCGACGTGTTCGCGTACGGCGGGTATCGTTTCGGCGGCGAAGCGTTCGAGCACGTCCGGGTCGTCGCTGGCCAGGATGAAGATGCTGACGCCGTCCTGGAGGGTCATCTGGGCCAGTGCTTCCGGGGTCTGCTGGCCCGGGAAGATGTTGAGCAGGCGGGTGATCTCGCGGGGGTCGCGGCCCGCGGCCCGTGCGGCGTCGTCGATGATCGCGTTTCCCTTCGGCAGGCCGCCAGGCTCCATGACCGGCAGCGACGGCAGCCAGCCGTCGGCCTTGCGTCCCACCAGGTCCTGCATCCTCGGCTTGTGGGCGCCGAGCCAGATCGGGATCTCGTGTGCGGGCGCGGGTCCGCGCTCGGCGCCGTGGACCTGGTAGAACTCGCCGCTGGCATTGAGGGTGCCGGGCCCGTCGGCGTCCCAGATCCCGCGGATCACGTCGATTGCCTCGCCAAGCGCCGCCACGCCCTGCAGCGGGGTTAGCCGCCGGCCGCCTGCCGCCTGCACGGCGTCCCAGTAGAAGCCGGCCCCGATCCCGAGGCTCGTCCGTCCGCCGGAGAGCAGGTCGAGGCTGGCAGCCGCGCGGGCGAGCACGGCGGGGGGCTGGCGCAGCGGCAGGTTCAGCACGTTGGCGGACACGCCGATGCGCTCGGTCCGCGCTGCCACCCAGCTCAGCAGGGTCCAGGTATCGAGGAAACTCGACTGGTAAGGGTGATCCTGGAAGGTGACGAAGTCGAAACCGAGCCGCTCACTGTGCTGCGCCAGCTCGACCGGACGGTGCGCCGGGGAGTTGGCGGGAGAGATGAACGTTGCGAAACGCAGAGGATGACCATAGTCAGGCACGGGTGTCTCCTTCAGTCATTCGGGTGTGGCCAGCCACGATGAGATCGCGTCGCCGACTTGCTTGATGACGTCCTCGCCGGTGCCGGACGCGGGCAGTCCGTAGTGGTATCGCTTGCCTGCAGGCCGATTGCGCGCGGCCTGCCCGGCATCCCGGGCAGGCGGAACCCTGCCCGGGATGGTCGCCGGGTGCCAGTGCGCGGCGCTGGAACTGCAAGCGGGGCTTCAGTCCGGGACGTTGACGCCGAGGCTGATGTTGAACCCTGCGCCGTGGCGGGCC
>CAZORE010000097.1:0-27635 GCA_964581815.1 uncultured Streptosporangiaceae bacterium
ACGAGCTTCCGCAGCGGCCGCGCCCCGTTCCGCAGCCTCATGACGTCAATGGCCTCACACGCTTCAGCCCGGCTGAATTCCCGGGCCAGGCGCTCAGCCTCCGCCGGACTGAGCGTCTCCCCGAAGAGCTCGAGCAGGCTGCGCTTGACAATGACAAAGCGCGCGGACTGGTGCCGAAACGACCAGTCGCCCCTCCGGCAGGCAACCCAGTAGGCCAGCCGGGCAGGCAGCAGTGCCGTCAGCGACGCAACCACCAGCCCGAGGACGGCAACGACAGGCTTCAGCCGATCCAGCAGCGACGACCGTGGTGCCACCGCTGTCGCTAGCTCAACCGTTTCCATTTAACTGACCTCCAATAGCGAAAGTGCTGGTGCAACCGGGCCGAGGAACCCGGGCCGGGTTCGGTCATCTGCTATGCGACAGCAGTGCTCCGGGGCGACGACGCGCGGGCGCTAGCCCGATATCGGCAAGGTCTTCATTCCAGGTGGTCCACAGGGCAGGATTGGCTCTGATCGTGGCCTCCATCGCGGCCGCGCACCGCGCGAACGCCTCCTGCCGCTCGCCTTCCAGGGATAGCGGCGGGGAGATCTCCACCACCTGGTGGCGGTAGTCCGCCAAGCGGTACACGCTAACCTTGAGGCAGGGAGCGTCGGCCGACCGGGCCAGGTGGACGACTCCCGGCAGGAACGTCGCTTTCCCGCCGAGGAAGGGAACTTTGACAACGCGGGACTCATCATGCTCCTGCGGGATGGCGTCGGGCAAAATGGTCACCACCTCGTTACGGCGAAGCGTGCGAATTGCCTGCACGCCGGACATGATCCGGCCCGCCCACGGCTCGATGTTCGGGCCCTGCCGGTAGCGCAGCAAGCGCCGGGCATAGGCGAAGTCCCAGAACCGCCGCACGGCGGGAGACGCATTGGGATCGTAATTCCACCACCAGCGCCCGATGTCGGTAACCGGGATACCGCTGGCATGGATCAGGGAGAAGGCGCTTACGTAGGAGCCGAAGTGGGCCGAGCACAGGATCGCCCCCTTGCCCGCGGCCATCGCCGCCTCCAGGTGCTCACGCCCGCGGAACTCGACGAGCTTCCGCAGCGGCCGCGCCCCGTTCCGCAGCCTCATAATGTCAATGACCTCACAAGACCCAGCCCGGCTGAATTCCCGGGCCAGACGCTCAGCCTCCGCCGGGCTAAGCGTGTCCCCGAAGACCTGAAGCAGGTTGCGCTTGACCAAGGCAGGGCCCTCGGGCCGGTGCCGGAACAGCCAGTCGCCCCTCCGGCAGCCAACCCAGTAGGCCAGCCTGGCAGGCAGCACTGCCGCCGACGGCGCAACCACCGCCCAGAAGACGAGAATCTCTAGCCGGGTCAGCAGCGACGGCCGTGGTGTCGCCGCTGTCGCCAGCTCAACCGTTTCCATTGAGCTGACCTCCAATAACGAAAGTGCTGAGGCAACCCGGCCGAGGAACCCGGGCAGGGTTCGGTTAGCTGCTATGCGACGGCAGTGCTCCGGGGAGACGGGAGGGGGGCTAGCCCGAGATCGGCCAGGCCACGGTCTTCGTCCCAGGGAATCCACAGGGCAGGATTGGTTCTGATCGTGGCGTCCATCGCGGCCACGCACCGCGCGAACGCCTCCTCCACCTCGCCTTCCAGGGATATCGGCGGGGAGATCTCCACCACCTGGTGACGGTAGTCCGCCAAGCGGTACACGCTGACCATGAGGACGGGAGCGCCGGACGACCGGGCCAGGTGGATGACTCCCGGCACGAGCGTCGCTTCCCCGCCGAGGAAGGGCACCTTGACCGCGCGGGACTCCTCACCTTGCTGGGGGGCGACGTCGGGCTCCACGGTCACCACCTCGTTACGGCGCAGCGTGCGAATTGCCTGCACGCCGGACATGATCCGGCCCGCCCACGGCTCGATGTTCGGGCCCTGCCGGTAGCGCAGCAAGCGCCGGGCATAGGCGAAGTCCCAGAACCGCCGCACGGCGGGAGACGCATTGGGATCGTAATTCCACCACCAGCGCCCGATGTCGGTAACCGGGATACCGCTGGCATGGATCAGGGAGAAGGCGCTTACGTAGGAGCCGAAGTGGGCCGAGCACAGGATCGCCCCCTTGCCCGCGGCCATCGCCGCCTCCAGGTGCTCACGCCCGCGGAACTCCACGAGCTTCCGCAGCGGCCGCGCCCCGTTCCGCAGCCTCATGATGTCGATGGCCTCACAAGATTCAGCCCGGCTGAATTCCGTGGCCAGGCGCTCAGCCTCCGCCGGACTGAGCGTGTCCCCGAAGACCTGGAGCAGGTTGCGCTTGACAATGGCAGCGCCCGCGGGCCAGTGGCGAAACTCCCAGTCGCCCCTCCGGCAGGCAACCCAGTAGGCGAGCCGGGCAGGCAGCAGTGCCGCCAGCGGCGCTACCACCAGCCAGAAGGCGACAATCTCCAGCCGAGCCAGCAGCGACCGCCGTGCTATCACCGCTGTCGCTGGCTCAGCCGCAGGCACATGATGCGTCTGCTCGTCCACTAACCCACTCCTCGATAGACATCGCCAGTCTCAGCGGAACCGCCGCTTCGTCCCCCGGCCCAAGGCTGGTGCTCCACGATGCGGTCGGCCTCACCGCCGTCCCGGCATTCTTGATAGAGAAAAGATTCTTACACATGCTTCACGCGCCGGCGCGGCATTTCGGACATAGGACCCCGAACACGTCCAACGTCCCCCGTGCCGACCAACTGGCCCCGGTTTCGGAACCTGCTGGACCTTCCCGGGCAGGTCATAAGCGCCTCTCTAGAGTCGCGACGCCTGAAATGAGCAGCCCGATCAATGAGGCGCCCACCCAGCCGAGAGCTGCGCCCGTCAGTCCGTATGAAGCACCAAACCATGTACCCACGCAGGTCAGAACAGCCCAGGTCGAAGTAACCACAACAATGGCACGCAGCTTGCCCGCCAGCCGGAGAATCGTCTGGAACCAGGCACTGACCGATAGAGGCCCGGCCGCTAGAACGAGAATGATGAGGATCGTGTACCCATGCTGATAATACGCCCCGTCATCCCCAAACGCGAGGAGCAGCCAGCGTCCAACTACAATCATAAACGTCGCGCTCACCACGAAGAATAGCGCAAGGAGACGGAGGGCTCGGCGCCTCAGTTGAGGAATATCGGCACCGGCCTGCGAGCCCTCCGTAAGGAACGTCTGCTCCAACGCGTTCCCCGCCGTGTACACGATCTGGGTCATCTGAAGCACCACAAAGTAATAGCCAGTCTTAGTAGAGCCTAGGCGGTCGAGCAAGATGAGGGAACTCGCGAGCCCGGACAGCAGGTTAACTATACTGGCGACGTAGTTGGCGGCGGAAAACCGGAGCAGGGGCTTGAGTGCCCTCAGTGGCTCTCTAAAATCGAAACGGACCCGCATTACTATGAAAATGAGAAATAGACTTGCCGTGGACGCGAGAACCAAGGCAATTGATGAAGCCAGGAAGAGCCCGTACGCGCCGGCCCCCGCTGCAACGAAAGCGAGCGCAACTTTTCCACATCCGCCGATTACGCCGTCAACGAGAACGGTGTACTTGGCCTTGCGCAATGCGATGAAGATATTGTCGGTCAGCGTATTAACGGCTATCGCACCGGTTGCGCCAGCAAAGCCGATTGTTAGCAGCAGGTTTTTACTGACGAATGCGAGCGCCGGAGCAATAAGAGGGGTCAGCAAAATATAAATGACTGCCCCCACAGCACCGGCCACCGCGACCAAGGCGACACCGGCGGTAATGAGCACATCTCGGTTACGTGCGGTCGGCAGGAACCTGTTCATTCCCATGTTAAGCCCAAGGAGGGCGAGTAGGGCAATGAGGCTTGCCGCGGAAATCAGGGCACTTCCCGTGCCGACATCAGAGGGGGGGAACAGGTGAGTCGTGACGATCCAGAAGAGAAAACCGGTCCCGGCCATAAGCCCGGTATTCATTATCAAGAAAAGAGAGTTCCAGGTCATCTCGTCCTTGCGGAGCTTCGAGATGACACTCAATCTGCTTTGCTTGCGTATCTCCCCCGTGGGTGAGACGATTATCTCTCTGGATGCAGTGGCAGTAGCCACTTCATTGGCGATAGAGATTAGCGCACGCATGCCCTCGGTCTGGCGGTCATACAACACAGAGTCGATATTTGCGATCGAAATCAGCGCGTTGATGCCCGCCATCTGGCGGGTCTGCGACACATCGTCGGATTCCTCGGATTCCGAGCTCCTACCGCCAGGCCGCCGCCCCGGCCCTTGACCCCCTTCGAAGGAGAAACGCTCAACCCGGGTCGGAGCATGCCGACCGCGGCGGTTCCCGGCATCACCGCGACCCCGCGGTTCCGCGCCGCCCTCTGGGTAGGCACGCTCAACTCGCGTTGGAGGAGGGCCGACCCGAGGCTTCCCGATTTCGCTTCGGGTCGGTGCCGACTCACCGTCGCTGAGGTGGTAGATCTCTTTCGGTCCGGGATCGGGGCCCCTTCCGGGAACCCTGCCGACGGCGCGGTCTTGGGCCGACCCGCCGTCGCTGCGGTATGAGGAGCCATCCGGTGCGGGTCCGGGTCGGTGACTTGGACGATCGGCTGGCATAATTTACACAATCCCCTGCCCACAACGAACATTCGCCGGGCTAGCGGTCCTTGGCTAACCGCCGGCACCGAGCCATCTGGACGCGGTTGCTTACCGTCCAGGATCGACTCTCTTTCTTGCGACATGCGAGCGCGTATCGGGCACAGTCTATAGGAGCACCGGCGCTGGTCTCAGCCAATTACCGGCAGCCTGTTGAAGACTGTCGGTAACTGAGCGGTCACGACGCGCGAACTATTTTCACGGAACCCGTTCCTGCCTACCCAGGTCACCGGCTCCGAGAAACGGCGAGGCGTTACCTTAGATGACATCTACCTCGCTGGGCTGATCGGCCGACTCCTTGGCTATTGTTTCGGCTGCCCGCGCCATCCTGCCAAAGCGAAGGTAGCCTCTCAGCAAGCCAACCAGCACCATCGTCTCCTCCACCCACTGGAAATAGGGGAACAGAAGATAAACTGACCGTCGTGCGACTATGGCCCGCTTGATCCACCAGCCATAGCACACCTGAGGAAGCAGGACGAGCAGCAGAGGCAGGAAGAAAAGTAGCACGGGCTGCAGAACAGCCACCGCTACCGAATAAGCCAGCAGTGTACACAGAATGAGGGGCGGGAAAGGAAAAAGCGGCGGTACGAGCCCGTGCTTGACATGGAAGGCGTAATTAAACGGGCCGCGACGGTATTGCCGCAGCATATGGGACTTGAAGGAGACCGCTGAGTCATTGATGTCCTGATCAAGGATGATATGGGCCGGGCTGGCACTGTAGAAATGCCTATCAGGAAACCGCTTGCGGAGGCGGAAGCACACGTCACGGTCTTCAATGCCGCCGACCGCCGGCGCCGACATGCTGGTGTCCCATCCGCCGATTTGACGAAGCTCCGAGATCAAGAATGAAGAGTTGGCGCCGTACATCTCAACCACTTCTGGATACTGATCCTGCTGGCCGTCCTTGCGCGAGGTGTAATTTATCTTGAGATAAACGTAAAACCGACGCACGACCGGCGGCAAGAAATCCAGTCCGCTCTCATCGACAGTCGGGTTACCGACGCTAATTGCTTCCACGTAGTTAGCCGTTGCGCCTTTAACTTTGTCCGCAGCACGTTTCACGATTACACCGCCGATCCCGAGCGGTTTATCCACGCGCTGGTAGCCGAGAACCAACTCACTCAAGTAGTCGGGCGCGGCCAGGCAGTCGTCATTGAAGATGACGAGGATCTCGCCCCTTGCGGCATCAAGTCCAGCGTTCAGCGCTGGCGAGATGCCCATGTTCCGCGGCAGCTCGATATAGCGCAAGTCCTGGCGCTCAGCGACCACCCTAGCCGTGTCATCGGTCGATCCGTCGTTTACGACAATGACTTCATACCGGTCCGCTGGATAATCCTGCGCCACGAGAGAGTCAAGCGCAGTCCCGATAGTCGCCGCACCGTTATATACTGGTAGGAGAACGCTTATGAATGGCTTGCTCTGCTGATCCATCAAGTCCTCACATCACTGTGAATTAGCTAGCACCATGTGTCGAGCCTTGAACCTGCCGCAATCATTTGTAGATGGCGGTGCCACCATTTGTATATACCAAGTTCTTGTAGTTATTCAAAAGTTCTGTCGGGTATTTATACTCAACTACAGCGTCGCTGGTCGGTTCGAGTGCGAAGGACACGCCGGACTTAGCTACCATACTGCCGAGGATTACCCAGCCGTCTTGATACACCAAAGTAGGATACTCATCGATTACTCTTTCGCCGACTATGCTACTCGGGTCCATGGGCTCCCACCTCCTCGGGTCAAAGCTGGCTTGTATCGGGTAGTTGAGTACCGCGGGCTGCGCGCCTAGCCACGCTATCCCACTCGCCTCCTGAGGGGTCGTGTAATACAAATTATAGTAATTACCGCTGTTGTTTAGATTGAGCTCGGCCAAGTTATTTCCAAGAATCTGAGGCACTAGGGTACTAGTAAAAAGAAACATCCCCAGGCAAACCGCGCAAGCGGCAATCCTTGCTCGATTCTTTCCAATCGGCGCGAACACTGTCATGGAACCGATGACTATAACTGGCCCAAAGAATACCAGTCCTTGTTGAAATGCCCGCAGTACCCCATAGTCCACGGCAATCGATGGCACTACCGTAATGACCACCACCATGCCAGTGATGCCAACGGGCAGCCAAAAGAATTGGCCTCCGACTAGGCGGCCCTCGCGCCGTCCGGCCAGGAACAACCGGACCAGTCCTATAGCGAGGAACAGTTCCTCGCTATAGGCCACAAGACTTCGCGCAAGAGAGTTGAGGGTCGAAACGGGTAGTCCGAGAGACTTCAGGTCACGTCCAATTGCCGTGAGGGGGGTAAGCGGTACATCGACAATGGGAGCGGCAGCCTTAGATACCGCTGACCACGGAAGGAAGGTGCCCGACGGAACGCCGACTCTGGCCTGCAGGCCATCCTTAACCAGGGCGGCCTGCACCGATGCGTCCGAACCACCGCCACTGTCAAAGGCCGTAATTGAGATGCTTCCGGAGGTAATCGCCTGCTCTGCGGTGCTCACCACCGCGCCCGTGGTTTTGGTCGCCAGGGTACCCCACGCGAAAACAATGCCGATAAAAGCGATGACTAGCCCTATAGAGAGAGAACCCTTAAAGGTGGGAACCCAGCGTCTCCCGCCACGACGCGCATAGCGCATTGTCGGATCGGGTTTAGGCTCACCGCGATTTGGCTTAATAAATAGACGCCCAACGTAGGAGAATAGTAGTGCGATTACCAGGGTTCCGACGAAGACATACATGGTCGAATAATGCGATACTTCTGCACCTAGACCAGCTATGCCAAGAGAAACTTGACGTCTGCGGAAGCTCCATACTGGATTTGTCGCGGCGAGCAGTCCGACAGTAACGAAGAGGAGAGCGATCTCCTGCCTGTTCAGAAACGGCATGTCGGTGAAGAAAGTCGGGAAACCAACGAAGTAGGCAACTGCTAGCGTGGAAACCCCGCGATTGAAATACCGCCTTGCCAAGGCGTACACCAGCACGGGGCACAAGGCGAAGAGCAGCTGGAAGAAGAGCTTGTAAACATAAGGATTGTCGACATTTATTATCTGGGCCAGCTCGGTCGGCAGTATGGTGATACTGAGACAAGCATTGTAGGCATCGTGGAAATACGCCATGGACCAACGACCGTGAACTTGGGTCAGTTGAAATACCAGGTATTCCTGCTGAATATCGTGTCCGGTAACGGACCAGCCGCGCAATGAGGTCGATAGCAGCAAGCCGAGCGAGACGAGATAAATTACCGCCGACATGACTGTTTCACGAGTTACCCTCAGCCAACGGACAGAGAGAACGCCGATGAGAGCCATAATCGCCAGGGCGATCAACGTTATAGTTCCGCTGCCGCCATTATTAAGGTTGTTCGCGCCGAATATTGCCAGCGCTACCGTTAGCGCCGCCGCTACCAGTAGCCGGAATTCCTCTTTGCTAAATTCAGCGAAGTTGATGCGCGGCCTGATCGTGTCAGGGTGGCGAATCCGGTAAACGTACAGCGAAAGATTGATGAGGTCGCCGACAATGATGATGGGACCCGGAGCAAGCGGGCGCTGCACGCCCCCGAGCGGCAAGACCTCATTGATGACCAGACCCGATGCCATCAGGATAAGAAGCACCAGGCAGACACTGTAGCCCACGCGCTCCTGCAGACCGCATCTGCGCCATGCCGATGAGGTGTAGAGCAGGTAAGCGGGAAGAACTACCATGAACCAGAACCCAAGCACCGGACGCGCTACCGGCAGATCCACGCTCGCAAAGACCATGA
This sequence comes from uncultured Streptosporangiaceae bacterium, assembly GCA_964581815.1. Taxonomy (GTDB): domain Bacteria; phylum Actinomycetota; class Actinomycetes; order Streptosporangiales; family Streptosporangiaceae; genus Trebonia. Next base: position 8,374 of record CAZORE010000097.1, read on the forward strand.
AGTTGACGACAAGAGCCAGGACCAGGGTAACGAACGCACCAAAGACACGGCCCGCAATAGGAGCGGCGCCCGATTTCCCGGAGGCAACCGGAGCAGGCCTACTGTAGTTCACGCCTATGCTCCTATCGCGATCCCTGTCAGCGACCCGGCCGGGGACGCGGCCACTCCCGGTCACTTAGTTTTCTTTCCGCTCTGGGCTGGGTACGTCAACAGGAAGTCGATGCTCTCGGCTTGTTCGGGCAGAGATACCTGAACTCGACAGGAAGCAGCCGCACACTTGGGCACGACAACGATACCCACACCGAATGAATGCCCCGCGGCAATGACTGCCGTCCCTGAAGTAATCGCGGTCAACGTGGTTCCGCTCCCCGAGGCCACAACATACCGGTAAGAAACCTGTCTTCCCTCATCGTTGGTTATGGTGAAGGATACCGGTATGCCTTTCCCGGGAACTCCGGTAGTCGGCAGGCTGGCAGCGCTGGTGAAACCAAGCTGTGTGTAGGGGGTGGGCTGACGTTGCCAGGACAACGACCATTCATGGCGAACCCAGGGCGACAGGAAACTCGCGGCAGCAAGGGCTATCGCCAGAAGTCCCGTGCCAAGCAGCCAGAAATCCCAGCGCGGTGGTTCGTACTGTGAGACTTCTGCATCCTCATCGGGTTGCCCATCACCCGACGATGACGGGCGACGCCCGTGCTCCTCAGCGCGCACAACTAACCACCTTAAGATCTCTGCCGGGCTCTCGACGCCGGAGTGCTTCTTCTCCTGTTGCGGCATCGGCTGCACGTGCTCAGCAAAGCGCGGACCGTCCTCGTGACGTGCGTCTCAATCCACATGAGGAGCAGCCTAGAGAGACCCAAATGTCCCTGTAACACTGTCCGTCACTATACGTCCTGGGAGCGAGCCGCTGGAACTGTTTCGCTCAAGAACGCTTCCAGCGCCGTGGCGCGAGTCCGCCAGGAGTGCTCGTCCCCGGCCAGTTGCCAGGCCCCCTTGGCCATGCGCACTCGGGCCTCGTCGTCTTGTAGCAGTTCAACCAGCGTCCCGGCCAGGGCGGGCACATTGCCTGGCGGCACCACTACGCCGGCCTGGCCATCCTGGACGTAAGTACGCAGGTCTCCCACGTCGCTCACCACCGGTACGGTTCCCATGGCCATGTACTGGAAGACCTTCATATTGCTCGCTGCCCGCACCGTTCGCAGGTCGGGCATGTAGCAGACCCCGACATCCGCGAACTGAGTGTAGTTCTGCACCGCTAGCATGTCTGTCTGCCAGCCGGTGAAGGTCACTGCCGCCTCGATGCCCAGCTCACGGCACATGCTCTTAGCAGCATCAAGCGCGGTGCCACCCCCGATGATCGTCAAGCGCGTGTCTGGCACTTGATTCAAGACGGTTGGCATGGCCTGCAGCAGGTCCTTGATCAAATCCAGCCGGTTAAGCGCACCGAAAAAGTACACTCCGTGACGCGGGGGCTGTTCGGTCACCACCTGGTACTCGCCCGGCTCGACGGCGTTCGGCAGCATCAGGATCGGCTTGCCCGGGTAGAGCTGCCGAACATGTTCGCGGAGCGTGGTCGACGCTACCGCGACCGCGTCGGCATGCCGCACACAGAACCGCTCACTCCAGTCGACCAAGCTATAGGTAAGGCGCGAGCGACCTTCGTTTCTTATCACCTCAGCGCCCAGGTCATCCAGGTCCACCACGACGGCGGTGCGAGACAACAGCTTCGGCACGAGTCCAAGCACGGTGATCGGCGTAGGCTTGTTGATGATTACCGCGTCGGCCCGTGCGCGGATGATCGATACAAGAGATGAAAACAAATACGGGATCAGGTTCAGTATAAAGGAACGCGTAGCGAGCTGCCAGGGCTGAATGAGCCGCGCGAATTCAGATTTGAGAGCATAGTCCGGCTTAAAGTCATTATATTTGTCTGCTGACGGCGCGATGATGGTTATATCCCACCCAGCGGACAAATGCCGAGCTAGGTAGCGCGGCCGGATAGTCAGGGTGCTGTTATACGAACCCGAGCTAAGCATCAGTAGCCTGCGCGGCGAAGGTTGCTTCATGGCAGCTCAGGTGTGAGCAATGGCAACGCGCCGGTCATCGCTCGGTTCGGTCGAGACCGTCTCGGCGATCGTCGGACGCCTTGTCTGGGTGATGTTGAGGATCGACAGGAAGAAGCCCCCGAGTATCGTCTGGCAACTCAACGTCAGCGCGGTAACCGACGGGACCATCACTCGCAGGGCATGCTCGTAGTTCAGCCGCCCGAACCCTGCGGCCTGCCAGTCAACGACCGAGAAGATCAGGCCTGCCAGCCCGGCCAGCCCAAGGACGCCGCCGATGAAGAGCACGCGTTCCAGGGAGAACCTGGCGAGGACCTTCTCTGCCCTCGGCGAGTTGGGCAGAAAGCCTTCTGTGCGGGCGTAGGCCCGGGTGAACAGCCAGAACAGCACCGACTGAAAGCCGATGATCACCATCCCGCCGGCCGCGACCAAGGTGTCGACGTCGAATGTCACCCTGCCGATGGTTATCGGACCCGTCGCGGTCATCACGCCGATGATCAGGCCAAGGAGAAGCGTGACGACACCCGGGATGAAAAACAGCCACCGTGGGCTGAACAGGAGCAGGAACCTCAGGTGGCGCCAGCCGTCCCGCCAGGTCCGCAGGTGCGGCGCGCGACTCCGGCCGTCCTTTGCCAGCGTGGTGGGCACCTCGGCGATCTTCTGTCGTGCGAGCGTCGCCTTGACCACCATCTCGCTTGCGAACTCCATGCCCGCAGCCTGCAAGTGCAGGTCAAGGACGCTGGCCCGGCGGAATCCGCGCAGACCGCAGTGGAAGTCACCGATTGGACTGCGGAAGAAAAGCCGACCGATGAATGAGAGCACGGGATTGCCGAGGTACTTGTGCAGCACCGGCATTGCTCCTGGCTCGACGCCGCCCTTGAACCGGTTTCCCATCACCAAGTCTGCGCCCTCGCGCAGTTCCACGATGAACGGCATGAGCTTCGTGAAGTCGTAGCTGTCGTCGGCGTCGCCCATGATCACGTACTCGCCGCGAGCCGCGATAATGCCGCCCATGAGCGCGTTACCGTAGCCTTTGTCGTTGATCGGAACCACCCGGGCTCCGGCGCCGGCCGCGAGTTGCCGGCTGCCGTCGGTGCTTCCGTTGTCGGCGACAATCACCTCGCCGTCGATCCCGTTATCCGCGATGAACCGTACGGCCTTGGAGACACACGTGGCCACCGTCTCCGCCTCATCGAGGCAAGGGATGACGACAGTCAGCTCCATGTCAGCTCCTTGATGCTTCCACTCAGACTTGAGCTGCCCGGGCAGCTCGTGCTTCGAGCCCACGCATTCCCAAGTATTATCGAAAACGTGTTCAACAACGCATGCCTGCCTAGTGAAGGCAGCGACGCCAAGTAGGCATGGTTGCGTTCACACAGCCCACAGCGGCCGACGGCGAGGTCTCGTCGCTTCGAGACACCAACTGTTCCCGCCCCTCCGCAACGAGAGCCGCTACGCTCCCGTGAGGCAGGCTCGGCCCTACACCGAACGGACAACTCGGGCATGAGTGTAGCAGTCAGTCTCAACGCTCGCTTGCTTCCCGTGAAACGCCAAAAGTCATAAAACGGTCCACACGCAGCGGGAACGAAGTCCAATCAAATGAGGATCCCGCTACGGTCAGGGGCATCCAGGACGGCGACGGTCAAGTCCTGCGGCCAGCCGCAATCCGCGGCAATTTCACCTCACGCGACGCACCGGCCTGCCAATGTTCGCGGTTAGCCGCTTCCGTCCGGACTGCCACTGCCGGCCTTATTCTTCATTCCTGGCCGGCCTTCTTCCGTGCGCGGCGGACGATCGCCGCGGTGCCGATGACCACGGCGGCGGTCCCAGCGGCACCCGCGGCGGTGATCGCCGCGTCCTTCCGCGCGATCCGCCGTCCCGCCACCGCGTGACGCCCTTGCCGGGCCGCGAGCAGCACCGACAGCGCCTCAGCGTTCGAGAACGCGGGCCGCCAGCCGGCCGCGTGCAGCGCGGCGCACTCCACCACCCACGGGTAGACCACGTAGCGCAGCTCCGCCGACGGCGAGGGGATCACGCCGAGGCGGTGCAGCCGCTGCGCCGTGCTGAAGGTCAGCCGGGCGGGCAGCTCAAGCGACTTCAGGCCGCTCAGCGACTCGACCTCGCCCTGCGACAGTGACCCGTCGCAGCCCACCGCGAAGTCGCCGTCGACCACTCCGGCCGCAGCGAGCTCGAGCGCTGCCGCCAGGTCGTCGATGTGGCAGAACTGCCAGCGTGGCGCACAGCCGCGCGCCACAAGCAGCCGAGGCGCCTCGAAATGCCTGGTCAACAGAGTGTCAAGGGCATCGCCCACCAGCGCTGCCGGGCGGACCACCGTGACTGAGGTGCCGGGGTTGACCCGGCGGGAGCGCCGTGCGAGTTCCTCGATCTCGATCAGGTCCCCGGCCAGGCTGCCGCCCGAATCGGCGAGCAGCGGCGCATCCTCCGGCAGCGGGACAGGGTTGTCCGGTCGCGCGCCATAGACCATGGCGCTCGTCACCAGGATGACGCGGCCGACCCGCTCGGCCGCCGCGGCGGTCAGCACGGTCTGCGCACCGCGCACGTTGCGCGCCCGCCGGTCCCTCGGGTTGCTGTCCGCCGCGGCGTCCACGTCGGTGTGCACCACCACGTCCACGTCCGTGAGCCGCGAGGCCAGCGTGGGATCCCTGACGTCCGCGAGCCGCCACATGACCCCGACGGCGTCGCCGCGGTGATCGTCGATCGCGACCACGCGGCCCAAGCGGTCCGATCCGGCGAGCCTGGTCACCAGTGCGTGCCCGACTCCGCGCGCCGCACCCGTGACCGCCACCACGGGGGGGACCGCGCCGGTGCTACGCTCACGGCGAACGCTGCGCTCAGGGCGAACCTGCCGTCTGCCATTTCTCAAAATGGGCTACTCCCGAATAGCGTGACTGCGGACCTTCTTCATCCCGATGTCCTGGCCCGGCTAATGTTAGGACGAAGGGCAGGAGGAAGAAGGTTCGTCGTGACCCTTCTATCCTGCCCGACCATCTGAGAGCGAAGGGGGTGCATCGTGGCTGAGCGTCCTCCCTTCGGCTTCGGTCCGCCCGGGCGGCCAGGCGACGACAACCCGCACGGGGGTTCAGGTCCGGGCGGCCAGGGGCCCGGGGGGCAGAACCCGTTCGGCTTCGGGATGCCCGGCGGCCCGGGAGACCCCAGCGGCGGGGCGAATCCGAACCAGTTCGCTGACGCGCTGCGCCAGTTCGCCGACCTGCTCTCGTACAGCGGCGGTCCGGTCAACTGGGAGCTCGCCAAGAACCTGGCCAGGCACACCATCGTCGCCAAGGGCGACCCGAGCGTGCTCGCCAACGAGCGGGCCGCCGTGACTGAGGCCGTCCGGCTCGCGGACCTGTGGCTCGATGATGTCACCGCTTTCCCTTCCGGTATCAGGAAGATCGAGGCGTGGTCCAAGTCGGAATGGCTGGAAGCGACCTTCCCCGTCTGGTCCTCGCTATGCGAGCCAATCGCCGCCAAGGCGGTCGACGCGATGGGCTCCATGATGGCCTTCGACCCGTCACAGCTGGGCGACGCCGAGGTGCCGCCGGAGATGCGGGCCATGCTGTCCGGTATGGGCGGGCTCAGCGCGTTCGCGCCGATGCTGCGCCAGCTTGGCGGGGCGATGCTCGGCGGCCAGGTCGGCACGGCCATCGGCGAGCTGGCCGGGGACATGGCAAGCACTACCGATATCGGTCTGCCGCTTGCCGCGGAGGGCACCGCGGCACTGCTGCCGAGCGGTGTCGCGGCGTTCGGTGAGGGCCTGTCGGTCGAGCTGAGTGAGGTACGGATCTTCCTCGCGCTGCGGGAGGCCGCGCATCACCGGCTGTTCGGGCACGTGCCGTGGCTGCGCCAGCACCTGCTTGGCGCGGTCGAGGCGTACGCGGCCGGCATTTCCGTGGACATGAGCCGCCTCCGCGACGCCCTGCCTGAGCTTGACATGACCAACCCGGAGGAGGCGCTGCGCGAGGCGTTGTCCGGCGAGACCCTGTTCCGGCCGGAGGACACGCCGCAGCAGAAGGCCGCGCTCGCCCGGCTGGAGACGGCGCTTGCCCTCGTCGAGGGCTGGGTGGCGGCGGTCGTCTCCGCCGCCGCCGACGCGCGCCTCGTGCATGCCGTGGCCCTGGCGGAGGCGATCCGCCGCCGCCGGGCGTCCGGCGGCCCGGCGGAGCGGACCTTCGCCACCCTGGTCGGCCTCGAGCTCCGGCCCCGGATGCTCCGGGAGGCCGCTGCGCTGTGGGCAGGTCTGGCCGAGGCACGCGGCACCGAAGGACGCGACGCGCTGTGGGCGCACCCGGACCTGCTGCCGACCGCGGAGGACCTGGAGGACCCGGAGGCCTTCCTGCGCGGCAGCACCGACCTCGACATGGCTGACTTCGAGGATGCCGTAGCCGGCGAGGGGCCGGCCGAAGGCCCGCAGCCCGCGGACGGCGAGGAGCCAACGGAGGGCGAGGAGCCCGAGAACCCCCCGGGCTAGCAGGCCGCGCCACAGGTACAGGCCGGGTGCGCCGGCCAGCCGCGGCGCTGCCACTGCCAGCCGGGGAGCACCACCTCGAGCGTCGCGTTCGCGGTGGCCGGCTCGCAGGCACGGTCGATGAACATGAGCGCCTGGGCGGCGGCGAGCGCCGCAGTGGACGCCGCGAGTACGGTGTCGCACGCCTGCGTGCTCGCCGGCGACCCGCACTCACCGCCGGCCTGGGCCAGGATCCACGGCCACGCCGGGTCGCGCGCAGCCCGGCTCAGGTCCAGGCAGCGGACACACGCGGAGCGACCGGGCAGCACCAGCGGCCCGACCACGCCGATCGCCTCTTCCGCGTGCACCGCCAGGTGCGGTACCCGGTCGCGGACGAGCGCGGCGAGCAGTACCGGGTCCGGCCGGCCAGTGATCACCGCCAGGTCGGGCAGCCGCCGGGCATCGTCCGCCGTCCGGACCTCGGGCGCCACCCGGTGCACCGCACGGGCGACCGCGGTGGCCACGCCCGTGCCCACGTCGGCAGCGCCGACGCCCGCGGGCGCGACGTCCGCCGCCTCGGCGAGGCCAGGGTCAAGGCAGCTCACCCAGGCGACCCCGGACGCGGCGAGGAACGTGGCGACACAGGCGCCCACCCGGCCCGCGCCGTACACCCGGGCGAACGTCGCCCGCCGCCGGGCGAGCACCGCCGCGCCGCCGTCGCCGTGCCCGTACGCTATCGCGGCGCACGCCAGCTCGGGACCGATCCTCGCCCTGAGGTACTCGGGCAGGGCCGCGCGCAGGCTCGCAGGGAAGTCGTCGAGCACGCCCGCCGTGGCCAGCAGCTCGATCACCCGGTGCACGATCTCCTGGCGGATGCCGTACGTGGCGGCCGCCCGCACCACCTCGGTGGTCTCCCGCGACCCGTCGAGCAGGCTCACCACGGCCGCCGCCTTGCCGAGCCCGGTCAGCGCGCGGGCGCGGCGCGGGTCGACGCCGATCTGGAGCGTGCCCTTGTCCCGCCACAGCGGCCGCAACCCCACCTTAACTGCTGGTCTCATGCACATAGCGTGACGTAGCCCACTGACATTTCGGTCCCCGCTCGACCAGCTCACCCACTGGGATAGGTCATCGAGGGTGGCGATAGCGCGGGGACCGCGGCGTCGCGAGCTGGTGAGGCAGGAGACCGCAGAGGACGACGCCAATTGTCTGAGGAAACGCAGAGCCGCCTACGGGACGCCCCATGAAATCCACGCACTAGCATGACGATGGGACTGATGCGGGTGGGAATGCAAAGGCCGCATATGGTTTGACGTCAGTCGGCGGGTCGCTGCATCCCGGGCGGTCGTAACTCAGGGTGATGAGGAGTTTCAGTACTCATGCTGTACCGGGAAGTCGGGACCGAGAAGAAGATCTCTCAGATTGGCCTGGGCACTAGCCAGTTTGGCAGCGAAGAGTGGGGTTACGGCGCCTTCTATGCCAAGCACGAGGCTCGCCTCATCGTCCGTCGGGCGGTCGAGTTGGGCATCACGCTTTTTGACACGGCCGCGATCTATGGCGACGGCCAGAGCGAGCGCATCCTCGGCGAGGCGCTCGGAGATGACCGAGCATCGGTCTTCCTGGCCACGAAGGCTCATCCGATCCTGCCACCGTCTTTCCGGCTGCCGCAGCGCGCCGCGGCGAGCGCCAGCCGCCTCGGGGTCGCCCGGCTGGACCTCTACCAGATGCACTGGCCTAACGCGCTGGTTGGGGACGGCTCTGTCATGCGGCAGATGCGTCATCTCCAGCAGGATGGCCTGGTGGCCGAGGTCGGCGTCAGCAACTATCCCCTGGCGCGCTGGCGGAGCGCCGAGAACTCGCTGGGCAGCCGCATCCTGAGCGACCAGGTCTCGTACAGCCTGGTCAACCGCGTGGCCGAGACGGACCTTGCATTTGCCAGAGAGCACGGTCGGCTGATCATCGCGCATAGCCCGCTGGCGCAAGGATTGCTGTCTGGCCGATACGACAAGGCCAACAGGCCGAGCAATGCCCGCAGAGCCGATAGCTCCGAGTTCACCCCAGCGGCTCTGGACAGAATCGATGAGCTCATGAAAATCCTCCGGGAGATCGCCAGCGCGCATTCGGCCTCTGTTGCTCAGATAGCCGTTGCCTGGGTCATTCGTGACCCAGCCGTGGTTGCGATTCCCGGGGCCTCAAGTGTTGCCCAGCTTGAGAATAATGTTGCGGCCACCGAGATATGCCTAAAGGACGATGAGTACCAGGCCTTGGATCTGGCCTCCAGAAGTGTGGCGGCGACGGCCGGACGCACTGGCCGACCGCTGTCCAAGATCTTGGACAGCGCGCGAACTGTCGCGGAATCAGCCCACGACGGCTGGCGGGTGGCCAGGACGACACGCGTCGGCAAGGCAGCCACCACGAGGGTCCACGCCGGGGAGGGCTGATCAGGCTGGCAGGACCGCCCATGGATTGGTGGCGCGGGTCGTGCTAGCGTCGTCGATCCGCTTGACCAGGGAGCTGTCGATATCAGCGACGGAGGAGCAACCGAGCAGCGCCATCGCGTTGTCAGTCTCGTGCCGCAGGATACCCAGGACATCCTCAACGCCACGCTGCCCGCGGACTGCGAGGCCGTATATGTAGGGGCGGCCGACCAAGACCGCCTTAGCACCGAGCGCCAGCGCCTTTACCACGTCAGTCCCCCGGCGGATTCCGCCGTCCAGGTAGACCTCAAGCTTCCCGCCGACGGCCGCCGCGACCTCAGGCAGGGCTTCTATCGAGGCACTCACTCCGTCCAGCTGCCGGCCCCCGTGATTTGAAACCACGATCCCGTCGACGCCCAGGTCGATGAGCCGGGCGCACTCATCAGCCCGCATGATGCCCTTCACGACCAGCGGGCCCGGCCACAGGTCCCGCAGCCAGGCGAGGTCATCCCAGCTGATGGGATGCCAGGTACTCGTAATCTCGTCCTCGACGTCCCGTAGGCTAGTCTGCGCTGGCCCGCTGGCACCGCGCGGCGCCAGCAGCCTTCTTGCGTTCACGAAGTTGGCTGCCCAGGCTGGATGGGCGGCTCCCTGAAGAAGGAATCGCGCTCTAGGCGAAACTGGCGGCTTGAAGTCGTTCCTGGTATCACGTTCGCGTATACCTGACACCGCGCCGTCCACGGTGACGCAGAGAACCCTGTAGTTCGAAGCGAGCGCCCTGCGCACGAGACGCTCGGTATGTTCTCTGGCCGGCCTTATGTACAGCTGGAACCACATGGGGCCATTCGCGGCCCCGGCCAACTCCTCTGGAGCCCGGGCAACGCTGCTGAGGCAGTAAATAGTGCCCGAGTTCGCGGCAGCACGCGCGGCGATGCGCTCGGCGTCGTGGTGGATAAGTCGCCCTGCTCCCACCGGGCCAAGGATGACGGGCAGCGATATCGTGGTACCGAGCGCAGTTGTCGTTAGGTCGCGGCGAGAGACATCGGCCAGCGGTCTTGGACGCAGCACGTAATCGCTGAACGCAGTCCGGTTCCTCCGTAGCGTGATCTCATCACCGGCGCCGCCCTCGATGCTGTCCCAGACAAAGCGCGGAAGGCGGCGCTGAGCGCTGGCGCAGTAATCGGCAACGTTGATGGGCTTGGCCATGGTCCAGAATCCGCCTCAGCTCGGGGGCATGCGCCGTCGCGCGACCCGCTTACCGTACCGCAAAATCGTATGTGAATCATATGTGAATCGTATGTAAGGCATCATCGATCACCGGCTGCTCACGTCGTCGCCTCAGACGCGGCCAGGATCACTGAGCCGAACACCTCGGGCTCGCGCAATACCAGGCTTGCGAGCGCAACCCGGCCCTGGAAACCGTCTAACGGTCTCGCCTGCCTCCTCGCGCCTGTCCCGCTACGATAGCCGCGCCCGACCTCCGCTGCTGGGCTCATGCGCGTACCGGGACGTAACCGACAGACATTCTGGCGCCGCGGAACAGCGCGCCTTCTCCAGACATTGAAGACAGTGGATACCCAATCGCCCGCGGCGGGCGCCGGCCGACCACGGTCACGGCCCGCTTAAGCTGGGACCACGCACTCGTTCGGCGAATGCTCTAATCTTGCCGTTCCCGGGCAGGTCCTAGCCCTCGTCGGCAGCGCAAGATTAGAGCACTCGGATATGGGGTCTTTTCATTGGCGGAGAAGGACGGCGAGAGCCAGCCTGCACCGAACGGGCGCGCCGACGTGCCGAAGGGCAGCGTGCAGCGCGGCGCTATGCTCGCCGGGCTGCCGCTCGGGTGGGCCGGCCGCACCGCGCTCGGCATCGGCAAGCGGATCGGCGGGCGCTCCGCTGAGCTAGTCGCCCAGGAGATACAGCAGCGCACCGCCGACCAGGTGTTCCGCGTGCTCGGTGAGCTCAAGGGCGGGGCGATGAAGCTCGGCCAGGCACTGTCGATCTTCGAGGCGGCGCTGCCGCCCGAACTGGCCGGCCCGTACCGGGCGACGCTGACCAAGCTGCAGGAGTCGGCGCCGCCGCTGCCGGCCAGCACGGTGCACCGGGTGCTCGCCGCCGACCTCGGGCCGGACTGGCGGTCCTCATTCGAGTCATTCGACGACACCCCCGCGGCCGCGGCCTCCATCGGGCAGGTGCACCGGGCGGTGTGGCAGGACGGCCGCAAGGTCGCCGTCAAGATCCAGTATCCGGGGGCAGGCCGGGCCCTGCTGAACGACTTCACGCAGCTGGCGCGGATCGGGCGGCTGTTCGGCATCATCATGCCCGGGCTTGACGTGAAGCCGATGCTCGACGAGCTCCGCGACCGGGTGGCCGAGGAGCTCGACTACCACATGGAAGCCGACGCGCAGCGCGCCTTCGCGACGGCCTACGCCGGTGACCCCGACATCTTCGTGCCGGAGGTCGTCACGGAGACCGACCACGTGCTCGTCACCGAGTGGATGGACGGGACCCCGCTGTCGAAGATCATCAGCGACGGGTCCGCGACCGAGCGGAACCGGGCGGGCATCCTGTTCACCAGGTTCTTGTTCTCCGGCCCCGCGCGGGCGGGGATGCTGCATGCCGACCCGCATCCTGGCAACTTCCGGCTGCTGCCCGACGGACGGCTCGGCGTGCTCGACTTCGGCGCGGTCGACCGGCTGCCCAAGGGCCTGCCGCCGATCTTCGGGCGGCTGCTGCGGATCATGCACGACCCGGACCCGGACGTCGCCGAGGTGGAGAGGTCGCTGCGGGCGGATAACTTCCTCCGGCCGGGCATCTCCGTCGACCTGGACGCGCTGCGCGCGTTCCTGGCGCCGCTCGCCGAGCCCTCGTCGGTGGAGACGTTCAAGTTCTCCAGGGAATGGATGCGGGGCGAGGCGAGTCGGGTCACCGACCTGAACGCCACGGGCAACATCACCAGGAAGTTCAACCTGCCGCCGTCCTACGTGCTGATTCACCGGGTATCGACCGCCGGAATCGGCGTGCTCTGCCAGCTTGAGTGCGAGGGGCCGTTCCGCGCCGAGGTGGTCCGCTGGGTGCCTGGGTACGCGGACTCCCCTCCGGTCGCCTGACCAGCTCAAATACGGCAAAAAGAAACCCGGGATGGCCCTCGCACATCCCGGGTTTCCTGCGGCCCGCCGGACTTTTCAGCCGACTGTCCCGAGCGTCGAGCGCAGGCGCTCGACCCGCTGCCACGCGGACAGCAGCTGGCGCTCGGCGCGCTCCTGCCGCTTCTCCAGCTTGCGCAGCTCGGTGACCTGGCGAGCGGAGCGCTCTTGCGCCGCCTGCCTGAGTCGTTCGTGTTGCCGTTCCTTGGCCAGCTGTTCCTGGGTATACATGACTGACTACCTCGCATCGTGTGCGTTCACGTGTGTTCATGACTGCTAGCCGCATCGTGTGCGACTGGTTCCGCTGCGGCGCGCCAGCTTGCCTGCCTTCAGCCTGGAGCCTTCCGCAGGGGGAAGGTCAAGGCGGCCGGCGCGCCGCAGTTCTCCTCGTCCGGACCGTGGCGGGTCGCCATAAAGATGACGTCCGCTATGCGGCCTGTTCATCGGCCTTCGCCAGTTCCCTGTCCTCCTTGCGCGGACGTCCGCGCGGGCGCTTCCGTGGCACGATCGTGCCGCGCAGGAGCAGTTCCCCGCCCCAGACACCCCACGGCTCGCGCCGCTGGAGCGCGCCCTCCAGGCAGGCGGCCCGGATCTTGCAGCCCTGGCACAGGGCCTTCGCCGCCTCGACGTCCGCTGGCGCCTCGGCGAAGAACAGTTCCGGGTCATCCGTGCACGGCAGGTCGAGACCGACCGGGACATCGGGGTAGTTGAACAGGGACGCGATCGCGCCCGGCTCGGTGGTGTTGTCGACGTAGGACTCGATGACGGCGACCGCCTCAAATGAGGCGTCGGGCCACTCCATCGGTGCCATCCCCTCTCGCTTTGAAGGTCCAGTTGTGCTGGTCGTGGGACCGGGCCTCAAAACAAATCTGGCCGCGGACCCTGGTTACGGGTCCGCGGCCTTCGGGGATCTGGCCGGCCTATTCCTAGGCCGGTTCCCGTTCTGGATGCGGACCCATCGCGCCGTAACCACCGGCGTTGATGCGGGTCTTGTGGACGTTCTGCTTACGGGTGCCGTTAACGGCCGGCTGCTCGCCGCTGACGAGGTCGGCCGTCGGCGTCATGGCCGGGACCGGGAACGCGCCAAGGCGCGCGTCCAGGGAACCGGCGGCCAGGACTGGGTTCTGCGTGCGGACATGGCTCGCCCCTGCGCCTGATTCGGCAGAGAGGCTCATCCACGGCGAGCAGGCACCAAGGAAGGCGGCGCCCGTCCGGGCAGCCGCGACGTCAGTCGTGTAAATCTCCACCGTAGGCACCTCCTTCTGGGGTCAGATGCTCTGTCCTACGGACATGACGCTTAGCCTACGTAAGGCTCCCACGCGAGGGCAACCCATTTTCGACCTGGGATTTTGGTTCCGCAGGTGGCCAACGGTAAAGAAGGTTTCCAAGTCCAAGGAACATGCCGCGTGAGGCTTTAGTCGCGCTGCGTCGCGTTGAGTCTGATGAGTCCTTCTTGGACAACGGAGACGACGAGCTTGCCCTCGGCGGTGAACACCTCACCGCGCGCGAGGCCGCGGCCGCCCGCGGCGACCGGCGACTCCTGGGCGTAAAGCAGCCACTGGTCGGCGCGGAACGGGCGGTGGAACCACATCGCGTGGTCCAGGCTCGCCGGGGCGACGCGCCCGTCGAGAAAGCTGACGCCGTGCTCAAGCAGCACGGTCTCGATCAGCGTCAGGTCAGAGGCGTAGGTCATCAGGCACACGTGCAGCAGCGGGTCGTCGGGCAGCAACTCATTGACGCGCAGCCAGACAAGGTTGCGGCCGGCGTAAAGCGAGCGGTCTTCGGCCGCCTCGATCCACAGCGGGCCGGCCGATCGCAGCTCGATCGGGCTGTCCCGGATCTCGGCGGGCAGCGCGCTCCCCAGTGCCTCGGCTATCCGGTCGACATTGGGCCGCAGTTCCTCCGGCGCGGGCACCGACGGCATCGGCATCTGGTGCTCAAGCCCTTGCTCGGGGTGATGGAAGGAGGCGGAGAGCGTGAAGATCGCCCTGCCGTGCTGTATCGCGGTGACCCGGCGGGTGGTGAACGAGCGCCCGTCGCGCACCCGGTCCACGGTGTAGACGAGCGGCACGGCGGGATCGCCCGGCCGGATGAAGTAGGCGTGCAGCGAGTGGACCGGCCGGTCTTCCGGCACCGTCCGGCCGGCCGCGACTAGTGCCTGCCCGGCCACCTGGCCGCCGAACACCCGCTGGACCCGCTCGTCCGGTGACCGGCCGCGGAAGATGTTCTGCTCGATCTGCTCCAGGTCGAGAAGCTCGAGCAGCTTGTCAAGCGCGTCGCTCATCGGCCGGCCGCCATGGCCGGCGCCTGCATCGCGGCGAGGAAGCGCGAGCGCTGCCGGGATGCAGGCGAACCCGACGCCCCGGCGCCCGGTGTCCCTGTGCCGGGGGTCCGTGCGGCGGCCCAGGAGAGCGCCAGGTGGACCCGCGCCCGGGTGACGGCGACGTAAAGCAGCCGCCGCTCTTCCTCGATGGCCTCGGCCGTTCGCGCGTGCACGATGGGCATTATGCCCTCTGCGAGCCCGGGCAGGAGCACCGCGTCCCACTCAAGCCCCTTAGCGGCGTGCATCGTCGCCAGCGTCACCGCCGCCGCGACCGGCGCGTGCCCGGTCTCCGCGCGCTCGGCGAGCTCGGCGGCGAACTCCGCCAAGGTGGCCGCGGGCCGCGCGGCGGCGAGGTGGTCGGCGAGCCCGGCGATGGCGGCGAGGGATTCCCAGCGCTGCCTGACCGCGCCGCGGGCGGCGGGCGCCGCGGCGGTGAGCCCGGCCGACGCGAGCACGTGCCTGACCGCGGCGGGCAGCTCACCGGGCAGCCCGGTCGCGTCGGTGCCCGCCCCGGCCGCCCGGGCGGCACCGCGCAGCAGCACCAGCGCCTGCCGCACCTCGGGCCGCTCGTAGAAGCGCTCGGCGCCGCGGACCACGTACGGCAGCCCGGCCTCGGCGAGCGACCGCTCAAACCGCTCCAGGTGCGCGTTGACCCGCAACAGGACGGCGATCTCCTGCGCCGGCACGCCCCGCCTGATCAGCGCCGCGATCTCGGCGGCCACCCCGGCGGCCTCCGCCTCCTCGTCCGGGTAGCGCGTCACCGCGGGCTCCGGTCCGGCCGGCCGCTGCGCCGTCAGCGCGCCCGGGTCGGCGGCCGCGGCCACCAGCCGGTTCGCCGCGGCCACCACCTGCGGGGTCGACCGGTAGTCGCGGACCAGCCGGACCATCGTCGCCTGCGGGTAGTCCTCGGTGAACGACCGCAGGTACTCCGATGTGGCCCCGGTGAACGAGTAAATCGTCTGCCGCGGGTCGCCGACCACGCAGAGTTCCTCCCGGCCGCCCAGCCAGGCGTCGAGCAGCAGCTTTTGCAGCGGGTTGACGTCCTGGAACTCGTCCACGGTGAAGTACCGGAAAGCGGCGTGCACCTCACGGGCGACGACGGACTCGGTGAGCAGGATCGCCGCCGTCAGCTCGAGCACCGACTCGAAGTCGATCAGCTGCCGGTCCCGCCGCAGCCCCTCGTAGGCCGCGTAAAGCCTGCCGGTGTCCTCCACGCCGGACGACGGGCCCCGGCCGGCCTCCGTCGCGGCGAACACGTACGAGTCCGGGTGGACCTGGCAGACCTTCGCCCACTCGATCTCCGTCACGGCCTCGGCGAGCGCGGCGCCGTCCATGCGCAGCCCGAGGCCCGCGGCCGCCTCGCGCAGCAGCGGCAGCTTGGACTCTACGAGCCGCGGCGGGCGCCCGCCGATCACCCGGGGCCAGAAGTAACTGAGCTGCCGCAGCGCGGCCGCGTGGAACGTGGTCGCGCGCACCCTCTCCGCGCCGCCGCCGAGCGCGCGCAGCCGCCCGCGCAGTTCCCCCGCCGCGCGCACGGTGAAGGTCAGCGCGAGCACGTGCGACGGGCTGACCACCCCGGTCGCCACCGCGTAAGCGATGCGGTGGGTGATCGCCCTGGTCTTCCCGGTCCCCGCGCCGGCCAGCACGCAGACCGGGCCCCGGCTGGCGAGCGCTACCGCCCGCTGCTCGGGGTCAAGCGCGGCGAGCAGGTCATCGGCGTCCACCTGCCCTATGGTGCCGTACATCACGGGAATCCGCGCCCCCGCGCGGTCAGCGACGGGAACGTGCGACACGTAAAAGTTGTTGCACAGCTCCGGAGACCCCGCAAAACAGGCGGTTGGGTCACGATGACAAGGAGGCCCTCGTGCCGCTGACGATGTACACGACAACCTGGTGCGGGTTCTGCAAGAACCTCAAGCGGCAGCTCGGCAAGGCCGGGGTCGAGGTCAACGAGGTCGACATCGAGCTCGACCCGGAAGCCGCGAAGTTCGTGGAGGGCGTCAACGGGGGTAACCAGACCGTGCCGACGCTGCTGTTCGCCGACGGCAGCACGATGTGCAACCCTTCGGCCGCCATGGTGCAGCAGAAGCTCGCCGCGCTCGCCGAGGTCGCCAGCTGAACCGGTTACCGCACCGCCGCGAAAACCTTCGCGGCCGGGGCTTTCCGCCTTCGCTGTTACAACAGGTAATGTTGTCGGTACCCCGAGCTACCTGGGTTGGGGGAGGCGGGAAAGCATGAGCGGTAACCGAAGCAACGGCAGGGATGAGCACGACGACGTAGTCGTGCGGAAGGCCGAGCACGGCTGGGTTGTCGGCGACGAGAGCGTCGCCGACCTGACCAGCGCGATGGTGCTTGCCGACCTGTTCGCCGCCGACCAGTCGGACGACGACGACACCACCGCCCTGGAAGTCGTCGATGAGCACGGCGCGCCCCGGGAAAAGGTCCGCCGACCTTCGGCGCCCGCGCCGCGGGCGAGCGACTCGGGCGCGCATCGGCTACCCACCGTGACCGACGTCGGCGACGTCACGGACCGGTCGAAGGCGTCCGGTGAGGCGGAGCGCCTTGCGGTCACCGTGGCCCAGCTCGAGCACGCTCTCGCCTCCCGCGTCCGGGTGGAGCAGGCCATCGGCGTGCTCGCCGAGCGGCACCGGCTGCGGCCCCGTGAAGCGTTCGACCTGCTGCGCAAGGCGTCGCGGTCACGCGGCACCCGGGTTACCGAGCTCGCTCAGGATGTGGTGGCAAGCACGGCGAACCCGTTGCTCCGGCTGCCCGACGAGTTGTCCCGTGCGGTGCCCGAGCCGCGCCAGCGCACCCGCTCGCTGCGCCGCGGCGGCAGGCACGCCGCTAGCTCATAACCGCAGCTCGGGAGGGCCGAGGGCGGCTCAGATGACGTGGCTTTCCGCTGGCCGCCGGTGAAGCCGGGTCCTGGTGCCGCAGGATCAGTCGCGAACGCGACGTGGCGTGCTGATCACTCTCTCGTGAACCTTTACTCCATCGTTACCTAGACTCCAAACCTGGTAACTGCCCGCGGCGTGTATTGATTCATCTCGGCATTGCCGTGTGCCACGGCGAAAGGTGAGCGGATGCGCCTGGACGGCGGTTTCCAGGAGTTTTACGAGGCCAACTACGGCCGGATTGTCGCGATGGTGACGGCTGTGCTCGGCGACAGGCATGAGGCGGAGGACGTAGCACAAGAGGCATTCGCCCGTGCCTTCACCCGGTGGGCCCGGCTCGGCGGGTACGACCTTCCCGAGGCCTGGGTCAGGCGAGTGGCACTACGGATCGCGATCGACTCGGGCCGACGCCTGCGGCGTTCCCTCAGGGTTGCCGCCACGCTTGCCGCCCAGCGGCACAGTCCGGGGCCTGAACCGGGCGACTCACTCGCCCTCACCCGGCTAGGTACCGCGCTGCGGCGACTGCCGATGCGCGAGCGCGAGGTGGTCGTCCTGCACTACCTGGCCGACCTTCCGGTTGACGCCATCGCACACGAGCGCGGACTGCCCCCTGGCACGGTCAGGACGCGGCTCGCCGCAGGCCGGCGGCGTCTGGAGCACGAACTCACGCAGCACCCCGAGGAGCTAACCGATGCAGGATGAAGATCTGCGTGAACAGTTCAGCGAGTGGGCACGGCCCCTGCTGGCCACTGTCCCCCCGGCGGTCTCGGTCATCCGCAGGCGTGCCCGCCACCGCACCGCGCGAGTCACGACAGCCTGCGTAACCGCAGTGGCCGTCGTGGCCGCTGGCGGGATCCTGGCGACCCGCGAGATCGGCGGACGCCAGGCACCGGCAGCGTCACGCCAGGTCCTGTCGGTCTCGCCACGGCTCGGGCAGCTGCCGGCGCCTGACGCCGGCGCCGCGGCCGCGCCGTACTACCTCGCTGTCAGCTCAGACGGCAGCAGCGCAGGTGTCTGGGATGCCACGACCGGCAAGGAACTCGCAACGATCGCCGCGCCGAATGAGCAGTCTGGCCACGTCCGCTACTCCACGATGTTCGCCAGTATCGCCGCCGCGGGCGACGACCGGACGTTCGTGCTCGCCGCGATCGCCAACACCAACAGCGAGAAGGCATTGCCCGTCTGGCTGTTCGAGATACGCCTGGCACCCGGCGGGTCCCCGGGCCCGCTGCAGCCGCTATCCTTCCCGCGGCAGCAGCAAGGCATGGTCGGCCACTGGTACCAGGACATCTCGTCGATCGCCCTCACGGCCGACGGCGCCCAGCTGGCCATCGCCACCAACCGCCAATCCGGTGACAAGAACGGCCCCGCCGACATCGAGGTCATCACGCTGGCCACCGGCGCGACGCGGACCTGGACGGCCACCCCTCAAGACATCAGCTCCCTGTCCTGGGCTGGGAACAGCAGCCTCGCCTACGCCTGCGACGGCGTGTGCCTGCTCGACACCACCGCACCCGGCCACGAACTGAGCCAGTCCCGCCTCCTCATCCCCTGGTCCACCCAGTACCACGGCCTGCAGGGCCTGCAATGGCCCAGGATCACCCCCGACGGGTCGGCCATCTACGTCGCCATGGAAAACGGCCCAGGTTCCATAGGGCTGGTTGAGTTCTCGGCGCACACCGGCCGCCCGCTGCGCGTGGCCATCCAGCCCCAGAACACCGATGGTGCCTTCTGCGGCACCCTGTGGAGCGACCCATCCGGCCAGCATCTCACCGCCGCCTGCACCTGGGGCGCCCTCAACGGCACCGTCGACAACGGCCGCTTCACCCGCGGCCGCACCCTTCCCCCGCAAGATCCCGGAGATGTCACCAACGGAGCCGGCGGCGACCTCATCGCATGGTGATGCCTCAGAAGTTCCAGGCGGCCTGGATCGCTGCGGCTTCGCGTTCCGCCTGCCGCT
>CAZORE010000098.1:0-27477 GCA_964581815.1 uncultured Streptosporangiaceae bacterium
TGCGTTCCATGACCTCGTTCGCGCGCCGCATCTCGCGCTGGTACTGCTCGCGTTCCGCTAGCCGTGCGAGCAGTTCTCCCAGCGTCACGTGATCCTCGTCGGCCAAGGCGCGGAGCTTGTCTCGCACTGCGCTGGCCAGCCTGATCGTTGTGTCGCTCATACAACCAGCATACTTTTTGTATGAACCTTGTGCTCAACCGGAATGCCCATGACCTGTGTGGCCGTAGGATCGTGCGGCAGCCTCCACAGAAGGGGAGCCGCGGATGAGGGTTGGGATCTCTGGAACGCACGGCACCGGCAAGACGACGCTGGCCGAAGGCCTGTGCGCGCGCCTGCCCGGCCACATTGCCGTCGACGAGCCCTACTACCTGCTTGTAGACGAGGGATACGAGTTCGGCTCCCCGCCGTCCCCGGAGGACTACCGGGCCATGCTGGCGTACTCGGTGCGGAGCCTGACCCAGGCCGACAGCGTCGCGGTCATCTTCGACCGGACGCCGCTCGATTACCTCGCCTACCTGACCGCGGCCGGCGCGGATCCCGCGGAGCAGGCCGGGGCGGCCGGACTCCGCAACGCCTTCGCCCGCCTCGACCTGCTGGTCATCACGCCGATCACACCGGAGACAGAACGGATGCTGCCACCTCCGGAACTGCCCCTGCTCCGCGCGCAAGTGAACGACGCACTGCTCGACCTGGTCTACGACGACCCGCTAAGCGCCTGGGAAGGCATTCCGGTGCTAGAACTCAGTGGGCCACTCGACGGCCGGCTGGACGCGGTCCTCGCCGCGCTTGGCATCGCGTCAGGGCAGTAGCCGCGTGAGCCCGGGGACCGCGACGGCGACGTCGCCGTCGTAGCTGGCCGAGGCGGCGCCGATGGCGGCGCTGGGGTCGGTGCCCGGCATCAGGTGGGTGAGCAGCAGCCCGCGGGCTCCCGCCGCCGCGACGGTCTGCCCCGCCTGCCTGGCGCTCGACAGGTACTGGACCAAGTCATCGGGGACACGTTCCGGATAACTCGCCTCGGCTACGAACAGGTCGGCGTCGCGGGCCAGGACAGGGAGGGCGGGGCTCGGGCCGCTGTCCCCGGTGTAGGCGAGCACAACGCCGCCGGCGTGCAGCCGCAGTCCCGCGTTGACCCGTGAGTGCGGCAGCAGCCAGGTGCGCACGGCGAACGGGCCCGTCTCGAAGGTGGCGCCGGGGGCGAACTCGCGCAGGTCGAGCGCGCCGTCCAGCGCGCCGGGGCGGTCCAGCGCGAGCACCGCGTCAAGCGCGCCAGACGGCGCGTAGACCGGCAGCGGCGGCACGGGACGTTCCGCCCATGCCCTGGCGCGCAGCAGCGGGTTGAGGTCGGCGCAGTGATCGGGATGCCCATGGCTGACGAGCACCGCGTCCACCGCGGCCGCGGCGCAGTGCTCAAGCAAGCGCGGGAACGTCGCGTAGCCGGGATCGATTAGCACCAGGTAACCGTCGTGCTCGACCAGGTAGCCGCTGCATGCCGTCCCGGCGGTCGGCCATCCGCCGGTACCGCCGAGGACCGTCAGCCGCATACCAGGAAACTAGCAGCAAGCGCTTGCGTCGTCACCGGGCCCGCACCGCGGAGGCCGGCCGCCGCCTGCCGTCTCACCCTCGCCTGCGCGAGGCATGTAATCCGCTGACAGCAGCGCTCGCCGTCTTTCACCAGGGCGGCGAGCGCGCTGCTGTCGCCGGTCGCGAGTTTCCTCGCCGAGCGGACGGAAAGTAACGAGGTCATGACGTTGCCAGGCAATAACGCAACGTCAAGGAACAAACGCTGGTCCGCCGTGTCCGGCTCCGCTAGCTTGGAGCGGGTGTAGTCAGGTTTCGGGGCTGAGGGGCATATGTGACCGCGAATGCGTGGCAGCAGGTGGTCCGAGGATCGGCCGGTCCCTGGTACGGCTCCCGGTACCGGCGCTGGGTGCTTGACTCGCTGCGGTACGTCGACGTGCAGGATCTCGCGATCGGCGGGGACCACGTCCCGGAACTGAGCGATATCTACGTCGATGTCGCCCTGGTCACCCGGGACCCGGAGCAGGGTTCCGCCGGCCCTCTCGGCCGGGTTGAGGGCACCTCGGAGCGGCAGTCGCTCAGCGAACTCCTCGACCGCCGCTCGCGGGCGGTCCTCGCGCTGGTCGGCCAGCCGGGCAGCGGCAAGAGCACCCTGCTGGCCCATACGGCGCACCGGAGCGCTCAGCAGTCGGTACTCGGCCGCCCGGGCCGCAGGCGCCTTCCCGTCCTGCTCGCCCTGCGGGAGCACGCGAGGTCGATCCTGGCGGATCCTGGGGTCTCACTGCCGGACGTGATCCGGGCGATGGCCGGGGACGCGACCGGCAATGAGCCCGCCGGGTGGTGGGAGCGCCAGTTGCGCCGCGGCCGGTGCCTGGTCCTGCTCGACGGCCTGGACGAGGTCGCCAGCGCCGACGACCGCCTCGCCGTGGCCAAGTGGGTGGAGCGGCAGGTCGCCGCCCACTCAGGCAACCACTTCGTGATCACCGCACGCCCTTACGGCCTGCCCGACGAGCTTGCCGCTCAAGCCGATGTCCTGGTGGTCCGGCCGTTCACCACGGAACAAGTTCAGCTGTTCCTCGACCGGTGGTACCTCGCCGCGGAGCGGCATGCGACCGGCGCCGCGGACCGGTCCGCGCTGCGCGCCGTGGGGATGCGGGCGGGTGAGTCTGCCGCCAGGCTAAGCTCACTGCTCCGGGATCATCCGGCCCTGCATGACCTGTCGGTCAACCCGTTGCTGCTGACGATGATCGCGACCGCGCACCGGTATCGCGGCGCGCTGCCGGGCAGCCGCGCCGACCTCTACGGTGAGATCTGCCAGGTCCTGCTCTCGCGCCGCGGCCAGGCCAGGGACCTGCCCGAGCTGCTGTCCTGGTCGGCCAGGCAGGGGTTGCTCGCCGCGCTGGCCTACCAGATGATGCGCGACCACGTCAGCGAGGTTCCCGCCGCCCGTGCCCTGGAGATCCTCGGGCCGCAGCTGGAGCGCTTCTCCTCGTCGGTCACCGGCGAGGTGTTCCTCGAGGACATCGCGCGTAACGGCCTGCTCGTGGAGACGTCCTTCCGCAGGTACGCCTTCACGCACCTGACCTTCCAGGAGTACCTGGCCGCCCGGCACGTCAGCACCGTTCAGGACCTGGTGAAAAGCCTCGCCGACAACGTCAACGACATCTGGTGGTACGAGACCATCCTGCTGTACGCGGCGAACGCCGACGCCAGCCCGATCGTCCGCGCCTGCCTGGACAGCGGCACGATCCCCGCCCTCACCCTGGCCTTCGACTGCGCCGAGGCGAGCACCGAGATCGATCCCGACCTGCGCTACCGCCTGGACAGGGAACGCCGCCGGGCTTATGAGCCGGACTGCTCACCCGCGCACCGGCGGCTCATCGCGGGGGTCCTCGGGGCGCGCCTGGTCCGCCAGGCCCGCATCACGACCGGGGGAGCGGCACGGGTCTGCGTGCGGGCCGTCCCGGCCGACCTGTACTGGCTCTTCCTCGCCGATACCCAGGCGCCCAAGCCGGACAGCCGCTGTGACCCGCTCACCGACCAGCCCGCCACCGGCATCTGGGGCGCCGAGGCGCAGGCCTTCGTCCGATGGCTGAACTCGATCACCGCCACCGCCACGGGCATCGAAGTCAGGCTCCCCTCCCACGGTGAACTCCAGGACCCGGCCGTCGCCGGCGACCTAGCGCGCTACCTCCCGGCCTCCGTGACGTCCGCCTGGACCTACCCGTCGCCCGCCGCGCAGGCGCCGGCCGCCGCGCCGGGCCTGTGGCTCCGCCCCGGGCAGCCCCATCCGCACGAGCTGAGCGGTGCCGCCATCCGGGCGGCGGTCGCCGATGACATGCGGAACACCACCCTGCTGCTGCAGGTAATGACCGCGGCGGTCCTCGACGTCGCGCTGAACATCACCCGCGACCTCGATGACATTCGCGCTCTCGCCGGCGCCCTGGCCGGCGACATCGCCGCCCGGGCCGGCTCCGACGGGCAGGTCGTCGACCTCATGCACGCGCACGCGCACGCGATCGTGCTGGGCTACGCGCACGCGCTCGACCTCAGCCGCTCCGAACCCATCGTCCGCACCTGCGCCGCGCCCGACACCATCGGCGGGCACGATGTCACGCATGCCCGCGCGCTAGCCGAGGGCGTCGCCCGCGACCTGGCAGGCGAAATCACCCTCGCCCGCACCCGCGCGGTCGAGCTCGCCGCAGCGATCGACATGGACATGAGCGTCCTGTCCGCCTTCGACCGTCACTTCGACCTCGCCGAGGTGCGTGAGCTCGCCCGCGCGCACGCCGCCGAGCTCGCCCGCGCCCACGCGCTCGCCCGCATACCGGACGCCTCCGCTGCCGTCCTTGCCTACGACTTCGGCCTGGCCGGCACCCCGACCTTCGACCCGGCGCTCCCGCTCCCCGGCGTCCTCGGGCTCCCGCTGCGCTGGACCAGTAGTGGGACGCTCGCAAGCACCATGCTGGACGTGCTCGCCGCGAGCCACGCGGCGGCCGCGGCCGGGGACATCGACGCGGGCCAGGCATTCGCGCTCGGGCTCACGTCGCGAGCGCGGATGGACGAGGCGACGCCGCTCAAGGCGGCCCTCGGCGGCCCGCTCACCGACGTGCTCCGCGAACTGACGGCGACCGCCTCCGCCAGGACAGACGGCCCGGCCGACTGGCACCAGGTAACCGGCCTTGGCCGGCTGACGGACGCCAGCGGCCCGATGTTCACCGCGCATCAGCCCCCGACGGCGCCCGAGGCGGCCGCGCTGCGGGCTGTCGCCCTCGCCCTCGCCAATGGCCCCGCCATCGCCGGAACCGACCTTTCCGGCATACTGCAAACGGTCGCCGCCACTGTCACGCTGGCCGAGAAGCGCAGTAAAGGCGAGGCCACCGCCGGCGAGGCCATCATCCTCGCCCTCGCCTGATCATCCGCTCGACGGCCAAGACCTGGCCGACGACCATCACGAGGGACAAAAACGCCGAGCACCGGTAACCAGAGGCGACCGACCTCAGCTGGTGAACTCCGCAAGCGTGCGCTCGGCCTCGGCGAGCCAGGACCGCCGCGCGGCCAGGGCCTCATCGGCCTTACGGACACCGGAGGCGTCGCCGCGCGCCCGGGCCTTGGCGAGCTGTGCCTCCAGGGTCTCGATCGCCGCGCGGAGCTGGCTGACCGTGCCCTCGGCCCGCGCCAGGGCCTCGGGATTGGACCGCTTCCACTGGGTTTCCTCGGCGCGCCTGACCGTTTCCTCGACCCGGCGCAGGCCCTGCTCAAGCTGGTCCCGGGTCTCGCGCGGCACCGGGCCGGCCTGCTCCCAGCGCTCCTGGATGCTGCGCAGCGCGGACCGCGCGGCGCGCCAGTCGGTCACCGGCAGCAGTGCCTGCGCCTCGGCGAGCAGTTGCTCCTTCACCGACGCGTGCGCGCGCAGCTCGGTCTCCTTCGCGGCGAACACCTCTGAGCGGGCGGCGAAGAACTTGTCCTGCGCGTCCCTGAACCGCTTCCACAGCTCGGCCTCGTCGTCGCGCCCGGCCCGGCCGGCTTCCTTCCACAGCCGCATCAGGTCGCGGTAGGCGGAGGAGGTGGCGCTCCAGTCGGTCGAGTCCGCGAGGGACTCGGCCTCCTCGACGAGCTTTTCCTTGCGGGTGCGGACGGCCTCGCGCTCGGCCTCCAGGGAGGCGAAGTAGGCCTTGCGCCGCTTGGTGAACCCGTTGCGCGCGGCGGACAGCCGCTTCCACAGCACGGCCTCGACCGCGCGGTCCGCGTGCGGCGCCGTCTTCCACTCCTCCAGGAGCTCGGCCATCCGCTCGCCGCTCGCCTTCCAGTGCGTCGCCTCGGCCGCGATGTGCTCGGCTTCCTCGACGATGCGCTCCTTGACCTCGCGGGCCTCGGTCCTGGCGTGCTCGCGGGCGGCCTTGACTTCCTCGCGGCGTTGGTCGACCGCGCCAGTTAGTGCCTCAAGCCGCACACGCAGCGCGTCGAGGTCGCCGAGCGCGTTGGCATCGGCCACGGACTTGAGCAGCCGCTGCACGGTGGCCTGCGCCTGAGCGGGAGCAATCTCGGTCGTCGACATGCGCTGCTCGATCAGCGCGACCTCGGTCTCGAGCGACTCGAACTTGCGTCGGAAGAAAGCGATCGCCTCCTCCGGGCTCCCCGCCGCCCACGAGCCGATCACTCGCTCGCCATCGGCGGTACGCACGTAGACCGTTCCGTCGGCGTCTACCCGACCCCAGGGATCGTTGGCGGTGGTCACGGCGAACCTCCTGGTTCATCTGCTGCCCTAGGCTGATGCCCGGGGCGATGTGTTGCTCAGGTCTGCTTGATAGTCACGCTGCTGATAACGACTTTCTCCTTGGGAACGCCGCCGCCGGCCGAGAAAGTACACGAAGTACCGGCATTGGCTACTTTCTGGAGGATATCCAACCCCGAGGTAATCGTCCCGAAGGGCGTGTAACTGGGGGACAAGGTGGTGTCCTTGAACACGAGGAAGAACTGGCTTCCGTTGGTGTTCGCACCGCTATTGGCCATCGCGACGGTCCCGGCCTTATACGTCGCGCCTGTCAGGTTTTCGTCGTCGAATGAATACCCGGGGCCGCCAGTGCCAAGCGTGGTCGAAGAGCACGACAGCTTCTGCGATGCCGCGGCCGTGGGGTCGCCGCACTGGAGCATGTAGAGGCCATCGCTGTTGGACACCCGGTGGCACTGGGTGTTGTTCCAGAAGTTGGTCTCCGCCAGGTGAACGAACGAGTTCACCGTGCAGGTGGCCTTCGAGTTCAGCAGGTTAATGACGACCTTGCCGAGATTGGTATTGATCGTCGCCGTATAGGCGGCCTTGTAATTCGGGGACGCGGTCGGCATGCTCGGCTTGCCCGTGCTTGAGGCCTGCGTATATGTGCAGTGCGTCGCGGGCTCCTTGACGGCGGCGGTCGACGTGCTGGCCGTGGCCGATGCGGACGCCGATGCCTTGGCCGACGCGGATGCCGACGGGGATGCCTTCGGGGTGCCACCGCCGGTGAACGCGATGGTCAGGCCCGCGATAAGGCCGATCACACAGGCAACCGCCAGGCCAATGCCGAAACGCTGACGAAGCTTGCGCTGCCGCGCGAGCCGTACTTCCCGTGCCCGCTCATACCGCTCGCGGGCGCGCCGCCGCTCCCGCTCTCTGCTGCCCGCCAAGGGTGCCGCCTCCTAATCTTGCCGATAAGCCCGCAACGTCCCCGTTGGGGGCGTTAGCGCACGATCGTTCGCGCATCGTACCCGGCCGCCGTGCCATTGCGGAACTGTCGTTATGAGTTCGCTGCTCTATCTTCCTGCTGGGCGAACCCCTGCTACCTCGTTATCGGTTCGCTGCATCACGCGCCGAGTCGGTAGCCTTGTGACGTGCTAGTGACTGGCTTCCCCGCAGGCGCCTTCGCCGCCAACTGCTACCTGGTGGCGCCAGCGCCCGGCGAGGAGTGCGTGATCATCGACCCAGGGCAGGACGCCGAGCGGGGCATCGAGGAACTGCTCGGTCGCTATCGGTTGAAGCCTATCGCGGTGCTGCTCACGCACGGTCACATCGATCACATGTGGTCGGTCGCTCCGGTCTGCGGCGCGAAGGGCATTCCCGCCTATATCCACCCAGACGACCGTGAGCTGCTCGCCGATCCGGGCAAGGGGATGTCCCTGATGATGGGTCAGCAGTTGTTCGGCGGCATGACGTTCAGTGAGCCGGACGACGTCAAGGAGCTGTCCGACGGCGAGATCGTCACCCTGGGTGGCCTGGACTTCTCGATCGGCCACACGCCGGGGCATACACCGGGCTCGGTCACCTTCCGTGGCCAGGAGGACGACCTCGATGCCCTGTTTACCGGCGACCTGCTGTTCGCTGGCTCAATCGGCCGCACCGACCTGCCCGGCGGCGACCACGCGACGATACTCAAGTCCCTGGCCCGCACGCTCACCCTGCCCGACGGGACGATCGTGCTCCCCGGCCACGGCCCGCAGACCACGATCGGCGCCGAGCGGCGCGGCAATCCATTCCTTACCGGACTTCAGCCGGCCCAGAAGGGGCTATAACCACCATGAGCTTCCAGGCCCCCAAGGGGGTCTCCGAGTACGTCCCGCCGCGCGGTGCCCTGTTCACCGAGGCAAGAGAGGCGTTCGTCACTTCCGCCAGGCGCGCCTGCTACGCCCCCATGGAGACGGCGGTCTTCGAGGACACCGGCCTGTTCGTCCGGGGCGTCGGCGAGTCATCCGACGTCGTCCGCAAGGAGATGTACTCCTTCACCGACCGCGGCGGCCGTGACATCACGCTGCGCCCGGAGTTCACCGCCGGCGTGGTCCGCGCCGTTCTTGAAAACAACCTGCACCGGGGTGCGCTCCCGGTGAAGGTGTTCACGAGCGGCCCTGCCTTCCGCTACGAGCGCCCGCAAGCCGGGCGGTACCGGCAGTTCTACCAGTTCGACCTGGAGGCGATCGGCACCGAGGACCCGACGGTCGACGCCGAGACGATCGCGGTCGCCTACGACGCGTACAAGTCCCTCGGCCTCACCCAGTTCACGCTGCTGCTCAACTCGCTCGGTGACAAGAACTGCCGCCCCGTCTACCGCGCGGCCCTGCAGGACTTCCTGCGCAAGCTCGACCTGGACGAGGAAACCAGGCAGCGGATCGAGATCAACCCGCTGCGCGTGCTCGACGACAAGCGGCCCGACGTGCGCGCGCAGACCGGGAAAGCGCCGTACATCATCGACTTCCTCTGCGGTGACTGCAAGGCACACCACGACACCGTGCGCGCGCTGCTCGCCAGCCTGGACATCCCGTTCGAGGACGCGCCGCGCCTCGTCCGCGGCCTCGACTACTACATGCGGACCACGTACGAGTTCGACCACGCGCTGCTCGGCGCTCAGTCGGGCATCGGCGGCGGAGGCCGCTACGACGGGCTTTCTGAGGACATCGGCGGCCCGCCGCTGCCCGGCATCGGCTTCGCCGTTGGCCTTGACCGTATAGTTCTAGCCATCGAGTCCGAGCGCGGCGCGGCCGCCGCCCAGGCGGTGACCGGCTGCCAGGTCTTCGGCGTGGCCCTCGGCGAGGACGCGCACGCCGACGTCCTGACGCTCGTCACGTCGCTGCGGAGAGCCGGGGTGCGCGCCGACATGGCGTTCGGCCACCGGGGCCTCAAGGGCGCGATGAAGGCGGCCGACCGGTCCGGTGCCCGCTTCGCCGTGCTCATCGGCGCGGAAGAAAAGCGCAACGGATGCGTGGCGATCAAGGATCTCAAGGACGGCGACCAGCAGGACGTGGCGGCGAGCTCAGCCACCGAATGGCTGGTCAACACACTGGCGGGAGAGGCTGAATGATCCGGACCCATGAGGCCGGCACGCTGCGCGGCGAGCACGCGGGGGAGCAGGTTGTCCTGGCGGGCTGGGTCGCCAGGCGGCGTGACCACGGCGGGGTTATCTTCCTCGACCTGCGCGACGCGAGCGGGGTCGTGCAGGTCGTCTGGCGCAGCGACGAGGAGGCGGCGCACGACCTGCGCGCCGAGTTCTGCGTCCGGGTGACCGGTGAGGTGCGACTGCGCCCGTCCGGTAACGAGAACCCCGAGCTGCCCACCGGCGCGGTCGAGGTAGCGGCGGCCGAGGTCGAGGTCCTGTCCGAGGCCGACCCGCTCCCCTTCCCCGTCGAGGGGTCCACGGACATCTCGGAAGACGTCCGGATCAAGTACCGCTACCTGGACATCCGCCGCGAGGAGACCGCGCGCAACCTCCGGATCCGCTCCACGGCGGCCTACCTGCTCAGCGACGTCATGCGCGACCACGGGTTCGTGAACGTGGAGACCCCCTACCTGACCCGGTCCACCCCGGAAGGCGCCCGCGACTTCCTGGTGCCTGTGCGGCTGCGCCCCGGCAACTGGTACGCGCTTCCGCAGTCGCCGCAGCTGTTCAAGCAGCTGCTCATGGTCGGCGGCCTTGAGCGCTACTACCAGCTCGCCCGCTGCTTCCGCGACGAGGACTTCCGCAAGGACAGGCAGCCGGAGTTCACCCAGATCGACCTGGAGATGTCCTTCGTCACCCGCGAGGACGTCGTCGGCGTCGGCGAGGCGATCGTGTCCACCCTGTGGCGCGAGCTCGCCGGCTACGAGATCCCGCTGCCGCTGCCCCAGATGACCTATGCCGACGCGATGGCCCGGTTCGGCTCGGACAAGCCCGACCTGCGCTTCGGCCTTGAGCTCACCGACCTGACCAGCTACTTCGCCGGCACCGAGTTCCGCGTCTTCCAGGCACCCTACGTCGGCGCGGTGGTCATGCCAGGCGGCGCGGCCCAGACCCGCCGCGAGCTCGACGCCTGGCAGGACTGGGCCAAGTCGCGCGGCGCCCGCGGGCTGGCCTACGCCCTCATCGCGCAGGACGGCACCATCTCCGGTCCGGTCGGCAAGAACATCTCTGAGTCAGAACGAGCCGGGCTGCCTGCGGCCGTCGGCGCATCCGCCGGAGACGCGGTGTTCTTCGCCGCGGGCGCCGCCCGCCCCTCCCAGGAACTCCTCGGCGCGGCCCGCCTGGAGATCGGCAACCGCTGCGGCCTCATCGACACCACCGCGTGGTCCTTCCTCTGGATCGTCGACGCCCCTATGTTCGAGGAGACCGACGCGGGGGGCTGGACCGCGGTGCACCACCCCTTCACCTCCCCGCTTCCGGAATGGTCCGACAAGTTCGCCGCCGAGCCGGGCGGCGCCCTGGCCGACGCCTACGACATGGTCTGCAACGGCTACGAGATCGGCGGCGGCTCCATCCGCATACACTCCCGCGCCATGCAGCAGCAGGTCTTCGACGTCATCGGCCTGTCGCAGGAAGAGGCACGTTCTCAGTTCGGCTTCCTGCTAGACGCCTTCAAGTACGGCCCCCCGCCGCACGGCGGCATGGCCTTCGGCTGGGACCGGGTCATCATGCTGCTAGCCGCCGCCGACACCATCCGTGACGTCATCGCCTTCCCCAAGGCCGCGAGCGGTGCCGACCCGCTAACCGGCGCCCCCACCCCCATCACCCAAGCCCAGCGCAAAGAAGCCGGCATCGACGCGAAGCCGGCCCAGCCCGCGTCGTAACCAAGCTGACCGAGACAACCTCCTCGGCCCGGGCCCCGCGCGCAGTCGTCGACCAGATTGGGGGCGATTAGTGCCCGTATGTGGTCGGAACAACCCCCGATAACGCAAGCGGGCACCCTGCCCCGCACGGACGGCCGACTCGCGGGCCCCGGCTGCTGAGCCAGGCAGCCACATCCGCCGCAGTACGGCACCTGCTTTCCTGGCTGATCAGGTCAGGCACCCCCACGCGGATCGTCTCGATCTTCTCGTGGACCGAGTTCCACCGGTCGCGGGCCTTGTCCCGCCATTGCTCGTCTTCCGGATGAGCGGCGGCCCCGTCGATCTCGACGCAAGCCCGGTACTCCTCATACAGGTTGTCCAGGTACCGGTTCCCGGTCGCCTGCCCTATCCGGGCCTGCCGTGTCGCCGTCGGCAGCCCGTGGGCACGCTCGACGCCTCGCACGTACCGCAACTCAAGAACAGAGAGCGCGCCGCCCGCGGCATAACCAAGAGCCAGCCCGAGCTCAGCTCGCCACCGCATCCTCGCCCGCGCCTCCAGCGCCACCTCGATGCGCGCTGCCGTTGTGCGCCTGCGTCCGATGGCCCGGCAGACCCAGGCGTATGCCTCGTCGAAGTCTCGTGCGGCTTCGACGAGATCCAGCACGGTCTCCTCAACCCGGGTGCGCGGTGGCGTGAGCATTGGATGCCGGGCATGCAGCACCGAGCGCGACCGGTGGATGGCCACGTCAGCGATCTTCCCGTACCGTCCAGGGCGGCTGTCGTGTGGCACCATGACATGGATGACCGGGCTTGGGCACTTGAGCAAGCCCCACAGTTCCGCGGCGCTCTGATGACTTAGCACGGCCTCGGGTCCGAGACGCAGCAGCACGCCCCACAACTCGGCCTGCCTGCCGGGCTTCCCCGTGAAGGCCGCATAGACCCCGCGGTGCATCACCTGCCAGCGTCCGGCGCGCACCTGGTCGCGAACGCTCTTCGCCGACATCCCGGCGGCAACCGCCTGGCCAACCGTGATGACGCCATCTTGCCTATCAAGCAGGCGCAGGCATTCGGGCGGCAGTGCGGCGGGCATGGCATCATCGTCCACTCGGGCCGTCCACCCGGGAAAGTGACATCGAATACCTGTGGATTCCGGCCTCTTCACCCCGGTGCCTGTGGATAACTTCGGACGGAATGTCGGACCCTGCCGGTAGTGTCCCTTGCCCGCGACGGGGGTACGCGGCCTATAGCCCTACCACACCGAGCTTCTCGCGGTCGCAACCCCTAGTAGGCTCGCTGCCGTGGACAGTTTGTTCGATGAGGCGGAGGAGCGGGCCGCCGCGGACGCCGCGCCGCTCGCCGTGCGGATGCGCCCGCGCAGCCTGGACGAGGTAATCGGACAGCGGCACCTCACCGCGCCAGGTACCCCGTTCCGTAAGCTCATCGACAACGACGCGCCGATGTCACTGATCCTGTGGGGACCGCCGGGAACGGGCAAGACGACGCTCGCCTACGT
This sequence comes from uncultured Streptosporangiaceae bacterium, assembly GCA_964581815.1. Lineage (GTDB taxonomy): Bacteria > Actinomycetota > Actinomycetes > Streptosporangiales > Streptosporangiaceae > Trebonia. The sequence continues at coordinate 12,573 of CAZORE010000098.1, forward strand.
GGTGAGCCAGGTGACGAGCAGGCGGTTCACCGAGCTCTCCGCGGTTACCGCCGGCGTCAAGGACGTGCGCGCCGCCGTGGACGCGGCCCGGCGCGAGCTTGGCCTGAGCGGCCGGCAGACCGTGCTGTTCATCGACGAGGTGCACCGCTTCTCCAAGACGCAGCAGGACGCGCTGCTGCCCGCCGTGGAGAACCGGTGGGTGTCCTTCATCGGGGCGACGACGGAGAACCCGTCGTTCTCCGTGGTCTCACCACTCCTGTCCAGGTCGCTGCTGCTCACGCTGCAACCGCTCGACGACGACGACATCAGGACCCTGATCACCCGCGCCCTGGAAGACGACCGCGGCCTCAAAGGCACAACACAGATCGACGACGACGCGCTCGACCACCTCATCAGGCTGGCGGGCGGCGACGGCCGACGCTCCCTCACCTACCTGGAGGCCGCCGCCCTCGGCACCAGCCACATCGACATCACCACCCTTGAGCGTGCCGTGGACCGGGCGGCCGTCCGCTACGACCGGGACGGCGACCAGCACTACGACGTGATCAGCGCCTTCATCAAGTCGATGCGGGGTAGCGACGTCGATGCCGCCCTGCACTACCTGGCGCGGATGATCGCGGCGGGCGAGGACCCGCGGTTCATCGCGCGGCGGCTGATCGTGCATGCGAGCGAGGACGTCGGCATGGCCGACCCCACCGCGCTGCAGACCGCCGTCGCCGCCGCGCACGCGGTCGAGTTCGTCGGCCTGCCCGAGGCGCGGATCAACCTGGCGCAGGCCGTCATCCACATCGCCCTGGCCCCGAAGTCCAACGCGGTCATCCGCGCCATCGGCGCGGCCGAGGCGGACGTGCGGGCCGGCCTGATCGGCGGGGTGCCCCCGCACCTGCGTGACGCGCACTACCCTGGGGCCAAGCGCCTCGGCCATGGCGACGGCTACGTGTACCCGCACGACCTGCCCGAGGGCATCGTGGCGCAGCAGTACGCGCCGGACGTGATCAACGGCCGGGCGTACTATGAGCCGTCAAGCCATGGCATGGAGAGCCGTTTTTCCGAACGGACGCGGGTTATCCGCCAGATCCTGCATCCCGAGCACGATGGCGGGCAGCTAGCCGCGGGCCCCGCCGATAAGGGGAAGGGCGACGAGGGGAACACGGAATGAGCCTGACCGGGGTGGCCGCGCTGATCGCCGCGGTGAGCTTCGCGGTGATCGCCTGCGCGGTCGTCTACCTGGCACTGCGCTTCACCAAGGTGCTCAGCGACGCGGCCACGGTGGTCCGGGATACCCAGGCCGGCCAGCAGGCGCTCTTCGCCCGCGCGAACGCCGCCATCGGCCGGGCGGAAACGCAGCTTGCCAGCACCGAGGCAGCCACGGCGGCGGTGGCCGACCTGGGCGACTCGATGACCGAGCTCGCCGGGCAGGCCTCGGCGCTGGCCGCCATCGGCCGGTCGGTGGCCGGCGCGGTGGTCGGCGGTCCCGTGGGCCGCGCGGCCGCCGTCGCCTACGGGGTCAGGCACGCGGTCGGTCTGCGCCGTGGCACCGCGGCGCGGCCAGGCGCGCTGCGCGGCCAGGTGGAGCGATGATCCGCCGCGGGTTCTGGCTACTCGCCGGGGCGGCCGGCGGCATCATGGGTTACCGGCGTGTCTCCTCGCTGACCCGCCAGCTTTCCGTAACGCTTGGCCGAGACCCGCAGCAGCAGAAAGCGCAGAAAACAGCAGTCCGCCGCCACTGGGCGCGCGAGGCGATCCGTTTCACCCGCGACGTGCGGGAAGGCATGGACCTGTATTCCGCTCGGCATCCGCGCGCCGCACGGCCTACCCTTGGGCCAGGCGCGCGCGCTGTCGAGAGCACAGCCAGCACGGACAGCCAATACCACGGTAAACACGATAAGAGAGAAGACCACTGATGCAGTCGGCAGAGATCGCCCGCCGTTATCTGGCGCACTTCGAGGCGCGAGGACACGCCATCGTCCCCTCGGCCAGCCTCGTCGCCGACGATCCCACGCTGCTGTTCGTGGTCGCCGGGATGCAGCCGTTCAAGCCCTACCTGCTCGGCCAGCAGACCCCGCCGTGGAAGCGGGTCGCCGACGTGCAGAAGGTCGTCCGCACCCTTGACATCGACGAAGTCGGCAAGACCACGCGCCACGCGACCTTCTTCCAGATGCTCGGCAACTGGTCGTTCGGTGACTACTTCAAGGAAGACGCGATCCGCTGGGCGTGGGAGCTGCTGACCAAGTCCGAGGCGGACGGCGGCTTCGGCTTCCCCGAGGACCGGCTGTGGGCCACCGTGCTGCACGGCGACGACGAGTCCTACGCCATCTGGCGAGACCAGGTCGGCGTGCCAGAGTCCCGCATTCAGCGCCGCGGCCTGAAGGACAACTACTGGCACATGGGCGTCCCCGGCCCGGGCGGCCCCTGTTCGGAGATCTACTTCGACAAGGGGCCCGAGCACGGCCGCGAGGGCGGACCCGAGGCGGACGAGGACCGGTTCCTAGAGGTCTGGAACCTGGTCTTCATGCAGGACATGCTGTCCGCGGTGCGCGCCAAGGACGACTTCGACGTCGAGGCGCCGCTGCCGGCCCGGAACGTCGACACCGGCATGGGCCTGGAGCGGATGGCGTCCATCCTGCAGGGCGTCGACAACCTCTACGAGATCGACACCACCTACAAGATCCTTGAGCGGGCGGCCGAGCTCACCGAGCAGGAGTACGGCACCGACCCGCGCAGTGACATCGCGCTCCGGGTCGTCGCCGACCACGTCCGGTCCGCGGTCATGCTCATCGAGGACGGGGTGCTCCCCTCCAACGAGGGTGGCGGCTACGTGCTGCGGCGGCTGCTGCGCCGCTCCATCCGCAACCTGCGCCTGCTGTCCGGCGCGCAGCGCGGTGGCGGTGCCGCCGCGTCCACCGGCTTCATGCACGAGCTGACCGGCGTCACGATCGACGCGATGGGGGAGCAGTTCCCCGAGCTGCGCCGCGACGCGCCGCGCATCCACACCGTCGTGGACACGGAGGAGGCGGCATTCGCCAGCACCCTCCGCACCGGCACCGCGATCTTCGACGTCGCGGTCGAGGAGGCCAAGCGCAAGCACTCCACCGAGATGACCGGGCCGCAGGCCTTCCAGCTGCACGACACCTATGGCTTCCCGATCGACCTCACCCTGGAGATGGCGTCCGAGCAGGGCCTGACCGTGGATGAGGCCGGCTTCAGGAGGCTGATGGCCGAGCAGCGGATGAGGGCAAAGAAGGACGCGCGGGAGAAGAAGACCGGCAACGCGGACATCTCCGTGTTCGCGAGCCTGCTCGAGCAGGCGGGCAAGGTCACCTTCACCGGCTACGACGCGGCGGACGGCGAGGCGACCATCGTCGGGCTGCTCGCCGACGGAGTGCCGGTGCGGTCCGCGCCTGAAGGCATGGAGGTCGCGGTCGTCCTTGACCGGACCCCGTTTTACGCCGAGGGCGGCGGTCAGCTGCCGGACCACGGCGTGATCAAGACCACCGGGCCCGGCGGCAACGCCGAGGTCGAGGTGACCGACGTGCAGACCCCGCTGCCCGGCCTCGTCGTACACCGCGGGACCGTCCGCCACGGCGAGGTCACCACCGGATCGCCGGCGTACGCGGAGATTGATGTCGAACGGAGGCGGGCAACCTCCCGCAGCCACACGGCCACGCACCTGGTGCACCGGGCGCTGCGCGGCGCGCTCGGCGAGTCGGCGGCCCAGGCGGGCTCGGAGAACGCGCCAGGCCGGCTGCGGTTCGACTTCACCGCGACCGGGGCGGTGCCGGTGACGGTGCTCCGCGAGGTCGAGGACGAGGTGAACCGGATCCTTATTGACGACCTCACCGTGCGCGCGTACCACACCTCACAGGAGGAGGCGCGCGCACTGGGCGCGCTCGCGCTCTTCGGCGAGAAGTACGGCTCCGAGGTTCGCATCGTCGAGGTGGGCGAGTACTCCCGCGAGCTGTGCGGCGGCACCCACGTGGCCAGGTCGGGCCAGCTCGGCCTGGTCAAGCTGCTCGGCGAGGCGTCGATCGGCTCCGGCGTGCGCCGTATCGAGGCCCTGGTGGGCATCGACGCGTTCCGCTTCCTCGCCCGGGAGAGCGTGCTCGTCAACCAGCTGAGTGACCAGCTGAAGGCTCGCCCGGAAGAACTGCCTGAGCGGATCTCGAACGTGGTGACCAGGCTGCGCGACGCCGAGCGGGAGCTGGCCAGGCTCAAGTCCGCGCAACTGCTTGAGGCCTCCGGCCAGATCGCGGCGACCGCGGAGAACATCGGCGGGATCGCGTTCGTCGCGCACCGCGTGCCGGACGGCACCGACCCTGACTCGATACGCAGGCTCGCCCTCGACGTGCGGTCTAAGATCCCGGCGCTGCAGCCGGCCGTCGTCGCGCTGCTCGGAACCCCGGCGGACCGGCCGGTAGTGGTCATCGCGGTGAACGAGGCCGGGCGCGGTTACGGCCTCGCCGCGGGCACCCTGGTGAGCGGCGCGGCCCGGGCACTCGGCGGCGGAGGCGGCGGTAAGCCCGACATCGCGCAGGGCGGCGGCGCGCCCGGTGCGGAACTTTCTGCGGTAAATTCCGCTTTTGAGAGTATTCGTAGTTCCTTGCGCGACAGCGCCCGTAGTGCCGGGTAACGTAGTGTCATGTTCTTACGGGCTGGCTAACCGGTGAGGTCCGGCGTGCGTCTGGCCGTCGATCCGGGTACTGTCCGGATTGGCGTGGCACGCAGCGACCCGCATGGTGTGCTCGCCACCCCGCTAACCGTCGTGCGGCGAGGCAAGGGCGACCTAGACGCCCTTGCCTCGCTGGCCGCGACCGAAGAAGCAATGGAGATTTTGGTGGGCCTACCTCGGTCCCTGTCCGGCCATGAGGGGCCGGCCGCCGTTTCTGCCAGGAAGTTCGCGGCAGACCTCGCGGCCAGGGTGTCGCCGCTCCCCGTCCGGCTCATCGACGAGCGCTTCACCACGTCGACCGCGCATGAGGCGCTGCGCGCGGGCGGGCACGACTCGCGGAGCCGGCGGCAGACGGTCGACTCGGCCGCCGCGGCGGTGCTGCTTGAGGCGGCGCTCGAGGCAGAGCGCCGCACGGGCGCCGTTCCCGGCCAGCTCGTCGTTCTCGGGTCCGGCCAGTGAGCGGCGGCTACGGCCCGGGCGGTTACCCCGGGCCGGGGTACGGCGCGCCGGACTACGAAGGCGATCCCGAGCGCACGAGGCCGGGTCGGCCGGGCGGCCCCCGCGGGAACTACCAGGGACCGGGCTACGGTAGCCAGGACTTCGATGGCCGGCCGTACGACGGCCAGGCCTACGACGATTACGGCGACCAGGGGAACTACGCCGAACCCGGCTACGACCCCCGGGGCTACGGCCAGCCGGACGGCCCGGACGGAGGGTACCGGTACCCGCCGGGCGGACCACCGGCCGGGTCCGGCGCCGGCGGCCAGCCCGGCCAGGGCGGCACCGGCCCACGCCGCGCGGCCGGCGGTTACGACCAGGGCGGCTACGGCAGCTGGGAGCAGGAGCCGCGGGACAACTCGTTCATGCCCGGCTTCGACGGCCGCGGCGGCTACGACAACGGCCGCGCCCAAGGGCGCGACGGCCGGTACGACGACGGCTACGGCGCAGGCTACGACGACCGCCGCGGCCCGCGCGGCGGCCAGGCCGGCCGCGGCCCCGACGGCCCCGGCGGCCGCGACGATGGCCGAGACTGGTATGACCGGGACGCCGGAAGCCCCAAGCCCCGCAAGAAGGCGACCCGCTGGCTGCCCAGGATCCTGGTGCTCGTGGTCGTTGGGGCCATCCTCATCGGCGGCCTCGTCGGCGGCCTTGACGTCTACCACAAGTACGAGGCCAGGTACCACCCGGCGGATTACGTGGGCCAGGGCACCGGTCAGGTGACCGTGCAGGTGATGAGCGGCGACACCGCATTCAGCCTCGCCCCGCGCCTGCTCCAGCTCGGCGTGATCGCCAGCACCCGGGCGTTCACCAACGCGGCCGAGAATGCCGGCACCACCAGCACGAGCGCGAGCGGGCTGGAGGCCGGCTTCTACCTGCTGCACCAGCACATGCAGGCGAGCCTCGCCTACGCCGCGCTGATCAACCCCAAGAACCTGCTGCAGACCACGGTGACGATCCCCGAGGGCAAGCGGGCCGTCGACGTCATCGCGATCATCGCGAAGAAGACCAAGATCCCGCTCAAGGACTTCCAGCAGGTCCTGGCCAACCCGGCGAAGCTCGGCCTGCCGTCCTACGCCGGCGGGAAGGCGGAGGGCTACCTGTTCCCCGCCACCTACGCGATCGTGCCGCACGAGACCGCGCTGCAGATCCTGCAGGCGATGGTCAAGCGGTTCAACGACGAGGCGAATGCGATCAGCCTCCAGTCCGCGGCCAAGTCGGTCGGCCTCACCCCGACTCAGCTGATCATCGAGGCGTCGCTGGCCCAAGCCGAAGGCGGCTCGGTCAGCGACTACCCGAAGATCGCCGAGGTGATCCACAACCGCCTGGCCATCGGCATGCACCTGCAGTTCGACAGCACGGTGCTCTACGGCCTCGGCAAGTACGCGGTCAGCGCCACGATCAAGCAGACCCAGACCCCCGGTCCGTACAACACGTACCTGAACGCGGGCCTGCCGGCCGGGCCGATCTCCAACCCGGGTGACGCCGCGATCAAGGGCATCCTGAACGCGGATCACGGCAACTGGCTGTACTTCCTGACCGTACCCGGCGGGAAGTCGCAGTTCTCGGCGTCTCCGCTGAAGGGCCAGTGACGCCCACGGTAACCTCGCCTCCATGAAAGCAGCGGTCCTCGGCAAGCCCATTGGCCACTCCCTGTCACCCGTGCTGCACCGCGCGGCGTACCAGGCACTGGGCTTGACCGACTGGACCTACGACCTGGTCGAGTGCGACGAGGCGGGCCTCGCGGACTACGTCCGCTCACGCGGCCCGGCCTGGGCCGGCCTCAGCCTGACCATGCCGCTGAAGCGCACGGTACTGCCGCTGCTCGACCACGTTGACCAGCTCGCCGCGGCCACGGGCGGCGCGAACACGGTGGTCTTCCGCCCCGAGGGCCGCTACGGCTACAACACCGACGTCCAGGGCATCGTGGACGCGCTCACCGAGGCCGGATGCGCTGGGCCGGACAGTGCCGGGCCGGCCAGTGCTGGACCAGGCGGCGTCACCATCCTCGGCGGGGGCGCGACGGCCTGCTCGGCGCTCGCCGCCGCCGCCGAGCTCGGTGCGCCCGGAGCCGACGTGGTGCTCCGTGACCCGTCCCGTGCGGGTGACCTGCTCGCTACCGCGGGCCGGCTCGGCCTCCAGCTGCGGCTGCGCCCCTGGGAAGACCTCACCAGCGATGCCGAGGTGGCGGCGGGCCTGCTGATAGCGACCGTCCCCGCCGGTGCCGCTGACGCCTATGCCGAACGAGTGCGGCTGACTCATCAGGCGCCACCCGCCGTGCTTGACGTGGTGTACCACCCGTGGCCGACCCCGCTCGCGCAGGCGGCCGCGGCCGCGGGATCGGCCGTGGTGAGCGGCTACGCCATGCTCTTGCACCAGGCCGCCGCCCAGGTCGAGCTGATGACCGGCAAGCCCGCCCCCCTGGAGGCGATGCGCGAGGCCGGGATGCGGGAACTAGCCCGCCGCGAACTCAGCGGCGCCGGCCAGTAGCCAGCCGGCCCAGGGGTGACTCCGCGCGGGGCGGCCGCGTCCGCCACCCCGACACGGCCCGTGTGGATGTGCCTTTGTTGTCGCTATAGCAGCACCAAAGGTACATCCATGTCCCGCCGCCTAGCCGCGCGCCCGTTCCACCGCGTCCGCGCTCGCCTTGTCGCCGCGCTCGCGCAGCCCGGCGATCACGCCCTCCACGTCCGCGGGCGGCCGGTTCTGGCTGAGCTTCGCCTTCGCCTCGATCCTGGTGATCTCGAGCTCGATCCCGACAATGGCGCGCAGCTGCCCCTCGATGAACGCCCGCGGCGCGTCGTCGACCGACCAGGGATGGTCACGGTGGGCCTCGTGCTTGCCGGTGAGCCGCCGCACCAGGTCCTCGGTCCACACCGGGTCGTCGTGCACCACCAGCCGCCCGTAGACGTGCGCGGTCACGTAGTTCCAGGTCGGCACCACCCGGCCGTGCTCCACCTTGGACGCGTACCAGCCGGGGCTGATGTAGGCGTCCGGGCCGCGTACGATGGCCAGTGACTCGCCCGCCGCGCTGAGCTTCCACTGGTCGTTGTTGCGCGCGAGGTGCCCGTGCAGCGCACCATGTTGTCCGGCCGAGCGCGGCCCCCCGGTGCTGGCCTCACCTGGCGGCACGTAGATGAACGGCAGCATCGTCGCCACCAGCCCCTGCTCGGTCACGGTCACCAGGTCGGCCGCCCCGTGGTTGTGCAGCAGCTCGTCGACCAGCGCCGCGTCCGGCGCGAAATGGGCAGGGATGTACATACGGCACTCCTCTCCCCGCCAGCGTAACGGGCTCGCGCCGGTTAACCTCCCGACCTGGACGGCGGCCCCGGCCTGACACATAGTGAAACAGTCGGAAACACAGCTGTCACCTGTTGAAATAGAGGTGGAACAGCCGCTGTCTAACCTGGAGGTCGTGGCGGACATTTTCGATGGTTACCGGCTCACCGAGGCCTGGGACGAGATGTTCGCGGCCCCCGGCAAGCCGCGCGCTGCCTATGACGCGCTCGTCTCGGTGCTCCAGCCGATGGACCCCGCCGAGCTGCGGTACCGCGCGGACCAGCTGGCCCGGGTGTTCACCGACCGCGGCGTCACCTACGACTACGCGGGCGAGGAACGGGCCATGCCCACCGACCTCATCCCGCGGGTCATTGACGCCACCGAATGGGATCTCGTCTCCAGAGGCGTCCGCCAGCGGGTCCGTGTCCTTGAGGCGTTCCTGGAAGATGTCTACGGACAAGGCCGTGCCTTCGACGATGGCGTGATCCCCTGGAGCCTCATGTTCACGAGCGGGAAGTTCCGCCGCGAGGTCGCCGGGATCACGCCGCCCAACGGCGTGCGGGTGCACGTCGCCGGCATCGACCTCATCCGCGACGAGCAGGGCAAGTTCCGGGTCCTTGAGGACAACGTCCGGGTCCCGAGTGGCGTCAGCTACGTCCTGGAGAACCGGCTCGCCATGACCCGGCTGTTCCCCGCCCTGTTCAGCGACCAGAAGATCCACCAGGTGGACGAGTACCCGTCACGCCTGCTCTCCGCGCTAAGAGCCGCGGCACCGCACGGCGTCGTCGATCCGTTCATCGTGGTCCTCACCCCCGGCATGCACAACGCCGCCTACTTCGAGCACACCCTGCTGGCACGGCTCATGGGGGTCGAGCTTGTCGAGGGCCGCGACCTGTTCTGCTGGCGCAACCGCGTCTACGTGCACACCACGCACGGCAGGCGGCCGGTCGACGTCATCTACCGGCGAGTCGACGACGACTGGCTTGACCCGTTGCACTTCCGCCCGGAGAGCCTGCTCGGCTGCCCCGGCCTGGTCAACGCGGCCAGGCACGGCACCGTGACGATCGCCAACGGCATCGGCAACGGCGTGGCGGACGACAAGCTGATCTGCACGTACATGCCGGACCTCATCCGCTACTACCTGGGCGAGGAACCGATCCTGGAGAACGTGGAGTCGTACCGCCTCGAGGACCCGGACATGCTCGACTGGGTGCTCGGCGAGGTCGGCAACCTCGTGCTCAAGCCGGTCGACGGCGCGGGCGGGGCGGGCATCGTCATCGGCCCGAAGGCCACCGTCGAGGAACTCGAAGCCCTCATAAGGACAGTAAGGGCCAACCCGCGCGGCTGGATGGCGCAAAAGCCGATCGCGCTGTCCACCTCCCCGGTCTTGGTGGGGGAGAAGCTGGCGCCAAGGCACATCGACCTGCGGCCCTTCGCGGTCAACGACGGCAGCGACGTCTGGGTCCTGCCCGGCGGGCTCACCCGCGTGGCGCTCAAAGAGGGCGAGCTCAAGGTGAACTCCAGCCTGGGCGGCGGTTCGAAGGACACCTGGGTCATTGACACGGGCCGCGGCGGGCAGCCGGCCGCCGCGGCCAGGGAACACCTGGCGATGGCGATGCCCGAGGCGGCGAGCGCGCCCGAGATGGTGGCCATCGCCAGGCAGATCGGCCCCGAGCAGTGAACGCCGAGCTGCTCAGCCGGATCGCGGAGACGATCTACTGGACAGGCCGGTACGTGGAGCGCGCGGACGACACCGCGCGGCTCATCGACGTGTACGTCCACCGGATGCTCGGTGAGACGGGCGCGGACTCCGACACGGCCTGCCGCGCGCTGTTCGGCATCCTCGGCGTCCGGGTCGATCCGGACGGGGAGCTGGACATCGGCGTCGTGCTGCACCGGCTTGTCTTCGAGGCGCAGTCGTCAAGCGCCATCGCCGGCTCGATGCTCGGCGCGCGGGCCGGCGCCCGGGGCATCCGCGAGGTCATCTCCAGCGAGATGTGGGAGTGCCTGAACGTCACGGCGCACGCCCTCCCCGGGCAAAAGCGTGCCGCCGAGCGGCTCGGCCCGCACGTCTACCTCCGCTACATCAGGGAGCGGTCCGCGCTGTTCTTCGGCTTGGCGGACTCCACGATGAGCCATGACGACGCGTGGCGGTTCCTGGTCCTCGGCCGCAGCCTGGAACGCGCCGACATGACGGCGAGGCTCCTGCTCGCCCGCATGTCCGCCCCCGACGACCTCGAGTGGCCGGTCCTCCTGCGGGCCTGTGGCGCGCACGAGTCCTTCATCAGAACCCACGGGTGGGCCGCCGAGCCGGTGAAAGTGGCCGAATTCCTCCTGCTCGACCGCCTCTTCCCACGATCAGTGGTGCACGCGCTGACCACCGCGGAGGAGTGCCTGGCGGCGCTGAATCCCGGCCCGACCAGGGCAGGGGTGGACGACTCGGCCCGGCGCCCGGTCGGGCGGCTGCGGAACCGCCTGGAGTACGCTGACCCGAAACAGCTCACGGCGCAGCTGCCGGAGCTGCTGAGTACCTTGCAGGAGACCTGCGTGAAGGCGAGTGAGGCGATCGCCAAGCGGTACTTCCAGTACCAGACCCCGATCGCCTGGGAACGGGACGGCTGACCGTGGGCTGGCGACTGCGAATCGAGCACATCACCCACGTCACGTACGCGGGCCCGATAGTGACCTCGTTCAACGAAGCGCGGATGACCCCGCTGACGCTGCCGACCCAGATCACGCACGAGGCCCGGGTGACGGCCGGGCCCGGCGTCCCGGTCTGGACCTACAGCGACTACTGGGGCACGTTCGTCTCCGTCTTCGACCTGCCCGAGCCGCACGACAACCTGGTCATCCGCGCGGCCGCCACGGTGGAGACCGAGCCGTTCGGCGGAATCCCGGCCAGCGAGGAGCGTCCGTCCTGGAAGGAGATCGGCGAGAAGTCAGGCGGGGGCAGGCTCCTTGAGTTCTTGCTGCCCACGCAGCTCACCACGGTGGCGGAGGAGATCTCCGACGCCGCGGTCGCCGAGATCAACGGCCTGTCACCGGACACCGCCGCCGAGGCCATCTCCGACCGAGTCCGCGAGCACGTCACCTACATGCCAGGCGCGACCGGCGTCCGCACCAACGCCCAGGAGGCCTGGGACAAGGGCCAGGGCGTCTGCCAGGACATGGCACAGCTCACGGTCGCCCTGATGCGCACCGCCGGCCTCCCGGCCAGGTACGTCTCCGGCTACCTGCACCCCGACCCGAAGGCCGAGCCTGGCAGCACCTCCGTCGGCCAGTCCCACGCCTGGGTGGAGTACTGGGCAGGCTCGTGGACCCCCCTCGACCCGACGAGCGGCGCGGCGGTCGGCGAGCGCCACGTAGCGGTCGCCCGCGGCCGCGACTACACCGACGTGCCGCCGCTCAAGGGCATCTACCACGGCCCGTCCGGCGGCGACATGCGGGTGACCGTGGAGGTCACCAGGCTCGCCTGAGTGATCATGCTGAGCTGGCCGGCACCGCTGCTGGCATACTTTCCGCATGACCAGGCGAGCGGCGAGAGGCGAGGGCGGCGCCGAGCCGACGGCCATGCTGCGGTCGCAGCACGCCGAGGCCACCCGCCGGGCCGTGCTCGACGCCGCTAAGTCCCTGTTCGGCCGGCAGGGCTACGCGCAGACGTCGGTCGACGAGATCGCCGACGCCGCCCGGGTCACCAAGGGCGCGGTGTACCACCATTTCGCCGGCAAGGAGGCGCTGTTCCGCGCCGTGTACGCGGAGGTGGAGACCGCCGCGCAGGCCCGCGTGCTAAGCGCGGGGAACGAGGGGATGGCGCCGGTCGACCGGATGGTCGCGATGATGAACGCGTACCTGGATGCCGCCCTCGACGTGGAGATCCGGCGGATCACGCTGGTCGACGGGCCGGCCATCGTCGGCCAGGAGATCGACAACGGCGCCGAGCAGCAGCCGGGCTACATGGCGACACGGGCGTTCCTCGCCACGGCGATAGCGAGCGGCGAGATCATGGACCTCGACCCCGGCGCGCTCACCGGCCTCCTCGGCGGCATGGCGTGGGTGGCCGGCCTGCTCATCGTGCGCTCCGGCGACCCCGACGAGACCAGGGCCGAGCTCGGCCGCGCACTCGACGCGATGCTGCGCGGCCTGGCCCCAGGCGACAACCAGTAAACCTCGCCTGCCGAGGGTTGCCCTTCTGACATACCATGAGTATGTTTTATACTCATGGAATCCGGAACGCTGGAAACCCGCCTCGGCCCCGTGGCCTGGCAGTCGTCCGGTCGCGGTCCCGCGCTCGTCTTCTTCGGCGGCGCGCTCGCGAACCATGACCTGTGGCGCGACGTCATCGCGAAACTCGACGACCACTACCGCTGCATCACGGTCGACCTTCCGCTCGGCTCGCACCCGTTGCCGCTCGCGCCGGGCGCGGACCGGTCGGCCACCTCGCTGGCCCGGCTGCTTCTCGACTGCCTCGACCTGCTCGACCTGGACGACGCCACCATGGTCGCCAATGACACGGCGGGCGGACTGCTCCTGCTGTCGCTGGCCACCGGGCACCAGGCGCTCGGGCGAGTCGGCCGGCTGGTGCTGACCAACTGCGAGAGCTACGACCAGTTCCCGCCCGACGCGCTCAAGCGTGTTTCTGCGGCCTGCCGCGCGCTCCCCGGTCTTGCCAGGGCCGCGATCCGGCTGCAGCTGAGCTGGCCGGCCGCCATGCGGCGCACGCTGGCCACCGTGACCGCGAAGGGACTCGACCGCGACCGGGCGGAATCCTTCTCCGGGCCGGCCAGGCGTGATCGCCGGGTGGCCGGGGACCTGGTCGCGGCCATGGCCGGTTTTCGCCCGCAGCTTCTCATCGACGCCGCCACGGCGATACCGGAGTTCGGCCAGCCGGTGCTGCTGATCTGGGGCGAGCAGTGCCAGTTCTTCCCCGTGTCCCAGGCGCGGCGGCTCGCGTCGGACTTCCCGCACGCCACGCTCGTCACCGTTCCCGGGGCCATGACGTGGGTTCCCGTCGACAACCCGGCCGCCGTGGCCGGCGCCATCGCCGAGTTCGTGCCCGCGCCCAACGCAGTTTGAGCTGGGCCCGACGAGTCAGCGGCGGCCGGCGGCCCCGGCCCCCGGCGCGTCGCCGCGCAGCATCGCCAGGGCCTTCTCGATCCGGCGGGCCCGCGTCTCCGGCTTCTTCGCGCCCTCGATGGCGAGCAGGTGCTCGCGCCGGTGGCTGTAGGAGAGCCGGTCGTAGGCGGTCCGTGCGACCGGGTCGGCGTCCAGTGCGCTGACGAAGTCCGCGGGCTCGGTCAGCACAGGCGCCGCGTGATCGACTTCCAGCTCGACCTCGACCTGGTCGCCGATCGCCGCGCCGGCCGCGCGCCGGTTGGCGTTGCTCAGCCCGATCAGGTTGCGGCCGCGCATGATGGCGATCCTGCTCTGCCACGTGTGCCCGTTGACCGTGATGATCACCCGAGGCCGAGCGCCGCCGCCGAGCGCCGCCACCACCTCTGCGGGAACCTCAAGCCCCCGCATCGGCTCCGGCGGCTCAACGATGGCCAGGAACTTCATGACTCGAATACTAATCCCGGCCCCGCCGTTCCGTTCGGTGCGCCGCCTCCGCCCGCCGTCTCGGTACCCCTGGGGCCGTGCGGCGGCCGCGTTCACTGAGGGGTGAAACTTATTTGAGGTCAAAATATTTGACCTCAAACCTCTCATGGCCGATACTGAAGCGTGCTTTCAAGCGAGCCTGAGCAGGCGGACGCCGGCCTGCCCGGGGGAGCGGCGACCGAGCCGCTGCCCGCCGGGGCGGGTCCGCGCGCGCCCGTCGGGCCGGACGGCAAGCCCGTCGACTGGGCGAAGTGGCCGGGCGGGCTGATCGGGTTCCCCGGCGACGTCCCGCTGTACGGGCTCGCGCTGGCCGCTAGCCGGCTGCTCGGTGCCTACGGGCAGCAGACCGTGAACGCGGCCGGGCTGAAGGTCAGCATGGCCGGCCTTGGCGTGCTGCGGGCGCTGATGGCCAGGGACGGCCTGAAGTCGACCGAGGTCGCCGAGCAAGCCTGGTGCACGCCTGGCACGGTCACGACCGTGGTGAATACCCTGGTTAAAGATGGTTTCGTCGAGCGCAGGCCCGACGAGGCCGACCGCCGGGTGGTGCGGCTCTACATCACCGACCAGGGCCGCGCCCTGATCTCTTACTACGTCCCCCAGGCGGCTGCCAGGTGGCGTAAAGCATTCGACTTCGTCGACAGCGACGACGAAGCTGTCGTCCGGAAGTTCTTCATCCAGATGATCGACCAACTCAGCCAGCTCATAGATGAGGAACGGGGCAGATGACGACCGCAAGCGCGCAGCCGTCGGCGAAGGGATCGCCGGCGGTGACGTCGGCGATCAGGACCGAGGGCCTGCGCAAGACCTACAAGTCAAGCCGGGGCGACGTGGAGGCGGTGCGCGGCATCGACCTCGACATCCCGC
>CAZORE010000099.1:0-27409 GCA_964581815.1 uncultured Streptosporangiaceae bacterium
GCGGGCGGTTAGAGGCTGAGCTGGTCGATGAAGCGGTCGTTGAAGTCGCTTCGGTCGCTGAGCTCGACATAGGTCACCTCCTCGAGGAGGGACAGGGCGGCGGCTCGGTCGCGGATCGACAGGAGGGCCATCTTGGCGCCCTCGCCCGCGACGTTGCCTGCGGCGATGATGCGCCTTGGGCCGACGTCGGGGACCAGGCCGATGCGGATCGCCGACTTGGCGTTGAGGTAGGACCCGAAGCTGCCCGCCAAGAGGACCTGCTTGATGTCTTCGATGACGAGGCCCGCCTCTTCGAGGAGGATGCGCCAGCCAGTGGCGATGGCCGCCTTGGCGAACTGGAGCTCGCGGACGTCGCGCTGGGAGAGGTAGACGCTGGTCGCGGGGTCACGGTCGGCCGACCAGTGCAGCACGAAGACTCGTTCCTTGCCGATCATGGTGAGGCGGTCCGCCAGGGCCGCCGCCGGACCGGCGAGCCTTTCCGCGTCGAGAGATGGTTCAGGCGCGTTGTGGGTAAAACGGCCGGATCCGTCGATGAGGCCGGCCTCGGCGAGGGCGGCGACCGCATCGACCAGGCCGGAGCCGCACAGGCCCGCAGGGTCGGTGTCGCCGATGACGGTGAGCTTGAGGTCACCGTCGCCGGTGATCTCGACCGCCTCGATGGCGCCGTCGGCGGCGCGCATGCCGCAGCGGATGGAGGCACCCTCGAAGGCCGGGCCGGCCGGGGCGGCGGTGGCGCGGAGCCAGTCGCGGCCGCCGAGGACGATCTCGCAGTTGGTGCCGATGTCGATGAACAGGCGGATGCGCGGGTCGCGGTCCATGCCGCTCGCTAGCAGGCCGGCGGTGATGTCACCGCCCACGTACGCGCCGAACGCGGGAAAGATCACCGCACGGGCCTGCGGGTGGGCGGGGACTCCCAGGTCGTGGGCGCGGACCTCGGGCAGCAGACGGGCGGACAGTATGAACGGGGCGACGCCGAGCGGCTCCGGGTCGATGCCGAGGACCAAGTGGACCATGGTGGCGTTGCCGGCCAGGGCGACCTCGTAGACCTCCTGCGGCAGCACGCCGCCGGCCTGGCAGGCCGCGGCCGCCAGCTCGGACAGCGTCTCCTGGGCGAGCTGGCGCAGCCGGTCGCGCGCGGCGGGATCAAGCATGGTCGCGGAGATCCGCGCGATCACGTCGGCGCCGAACGGCTGCTGCTTGTTCAGCATCGACTCGACGGCGACGGGGGTTCCGGCGGTCAGATCGAGCAGGGTGGCGACGACCGTCGTGGTGCCGAGGTCGAAGGCGAGGCCGAACGCCCGGCCGGTGGTGTCGCCCGGCTCGACGGCGATCAGCGTCTCGTCCGCGACGACCGCGGTGACCTTGAAGTCCGATGCGCGCAGCGTCCCGCCGAGGTTGCGCAGGACGGCGAGGTCGGCGGCGGTGGCGACGTCGTCCAGTTCGGCGAGCACCCGTTCCAGGTCGCTCACCTGGTCGGCGAGCGACGGCTCGGCGAGCTCCAGGTAGCGCTTGCGGATGGCGGGGCGGAGGATGACCTGGCGGCCGACGCCGACGGTGGCCGCCTTGGGGCGGGTGACGAGCGGCGGCACCTCGAGGTCGGCGTCGGTGGTCGCCGGGGTGCGGCAGGCGAGCCGCCAGCCGTCCCTGATCTCGGCTGCGGTGTAGGCGCGCAGGTCGAGGCTGGTGGGAACGGGCGCGTCGGCCTTGAACCTGATGCGGCACTTCTTGCAGGTGCCATGGCCGCCGCAGGTGGAGTCGATCGCGATGCCGTTCCAGCTCGCCGCGTCGAAGAGGGTGACCCCTTGCGGCACCCGCACCGGACGGTCATTGAACCGGAGGTCCACCCGCTGATTCATGACTGGGCCGGCATGGCCTCGGCTGCCCTGGCGGCGCGGAAGGCGGCGATCCAGGCGGCACCCCAGTCGTCATGGCCGAGAAGCAGGTCGGCGGCCCGCGCGGCGGTGACCACCTGGGGCGTGCGGGCGTCCATGATCGCGCTGGTCAGCCCGTGCGCCGCGGCCAGCGGGAGGAACGCGGCGGTCAGCGCGTGCCGGTCAGGCATGCCGAACGACAGGTTCGACGCGCCGCAGGTGGTGTTGACGCCGAACTCCTCCTTGACCAGCGCGAGGGTCTCCAGGGTGCGCATGGTATTGCCGGTGTCGGCGCCGACGGGCATAGCCAGCGGGTCGATGACGATGTCCTCGACCGGGATCTGGTAGGTGTCCGTGGCCGTCCGGATGAGCTTCCTGGTGAGCACCAGGCGGTCTTCCGGGGCGTCGGGTATCTGCTCCTCGTCGTTCGGCAGGCCGATGACGGCCGCGCCGTACCGCTTCACCAGCGGGAGGATCATGTGCAGTCGCTCGTCCTCGGCGGTCACCGAGTTGACCAGCGCCTTGCCCTGGTAGGTCCGCAGGCCGGCCTCGAGCACCTCGGGAATCGAGGAGTCGATGACCAGTGGCAGGTCGGTGAGGCGCTGGATGAGCGTGACCGCCTGCACCATGAGCTCCGCCTCGTCGGCGAGGGGGGCGCCCATGTTGACGTCGAGCAGCATGGCACCCCCGGCGACCTGCTGCGCGACGTCGATCTCGATCCTGGACAGGTCGCCGTCGCGGAGCTGCCGCTGGAAGGTCGCCCGCCCGGTCGGGTTGATCCGTTCTCCGATGATCGCGAACGGCTGGTCATGGCCGATGGTGACGGTCCTGGTCGCCGAGGAGACGATGGTGTGCACGAGCCTCGCCCGCTCCTGTCTCGTCCGATGCGGTCTGGGGGTGGTGGGGTGCCGGTCAGGCGTTGGCGAGGGCGCGGCGGTGACGGATCAGTTCCTTCGCCTTGACCACGGCGGCGGACGCGTCGGCCGCGTAGCCGTCGGCGCCGACCACGTCGGCGTACTCCTGGGTGACCGGGGCGCCCCCGACCATGACGATGACCTGGTCCCGTAGGCCGGCCTTAGTCAGCGCGTTGATGTTCGCCTTGAACATCGGCATCGTGGTGGTGAGGAACGCGGAGAAGCCCACGATGTCCGGCTTGTGCGTCCGTACCGCATCGACGAACTTCTCCGGTGAAACCTGCACGCCCAGGTCGATGACCAGGAAGCCGGCCCCCTCGAACATGATGTTCACCAGGTTCTTGCCGATGTCGTGCACGTCGCCCTTGACCGTGCCGATCACCAGGGTGCCGATCTGCTCCGCGCCGGTCTCCGCGAGCAGCGGGCGCAGGATCTCGAGCGCGCCCGCCATCGCCTTGCCCGCGATCAGCATCTCGGGAACGAAGAAGTCGCCGCGTTCGAACCGCGCTCCGACCTCCTCAAGGGCGGGGATGAGCGCCTCGTAGAGCAGGGTCTCTGGTCCGAGCCCGCTGGCCAGCCCCTCCTTGGTCAGGGCGAGCACGTCGGGGGCGTTCCCGGTGAGCGTCTTGTCGTAGAGTTCCCCGAGCAGTTCGTCGCTGGTCATGGAACTCATCCCTTCCTCGAGGTCCGTGGCCGGTGGCCGAGCGCGGACGACAGCCCGGACGCCTCGTCCATGCAGTGGCGGGCCGCGTTCGCCGCCGACTCCCTGTTCATCCGCGTCGTTGGCGCGGACACCGACAAGGCCGCCACCACCGTGCCGTCGTAGCGGAAGACGGGGGCCGCGAACGCGATGAGCCCGCGCTCAAGCTCCTCGTCGGTGACCGCGTACCCCCGGGCGCGGACGGCCGCGAGATCCGCGCGCAGCGTGGACTCGCTGGTGATGGTCCTGTCTGTGCACCGCTCGAGCTCGCCGGGCGGCAGCTTGGCCGCGCCGAAGGCGAGCAGCACCTTGCCAAGCCCCGAAGCGTGCAGCGGTACCGGCCGGCCCACCCAGTTGATGCCGCCGATCATGTACGCGCAGTCGACCTGAGCGATCTGCTCGACGGCGTTCCCCGAGGCGACGCCCAGGTTGACGGTCTCGCCCGTGGCCTTGCCGAGCCGGTCGAGGAATGGCTGGGCCACCGCGACAAGCGACGTGTCCGCGCCACCGCGCCAGGCGAAGCTGACGAACATCTCGCCGGGCAGGAAGCGGCCGTGGTCGTCCCGGCGGACCAGGTGGTTGCGCTCAAGGGCGAGCAGCAGCCGCGAGGTTGTGGACTTGGCGAGCCCGGTGACCACGGTCAGCTCGGTGAACGTCACCGGGTCAGGTGCGTGGACAACCTCCGAGAGCAGGCGCGCGGCCCGGTCCACGGCCTGAGTGCCGTTGGGGTTGCTCATCAGGTACTTTCCGCCGTCCTCATTCGGCTACTTCCACTTTATGAGACTAAGTTCTACGATGTGGGGGTGTTTGTCAATAGAATGCCGCGCTACGAGATCCTGTCCCAGGACGCGATCGGGGTACTCGACAAGGGCTGGCGGCGCATCGTCTCCGAAGTGGGCGTGCAGTTCGCCAAGCCCGAGGCGACCGCGCTCTTCGCCAAGGCCGGGCAGCGAGTGGACGGCGAGGTCGTCTACCTGGATCCCGAGTTCGTGCTCGAGCAGCTGGCGAAGGTGCCGCGCGAGTTCGACCTGCAGGCACGCAATCCGGCCAACAGCGTGCACGTCGGCGGCGACCACATGGTGTTCGGCGCCGTCTACGGGTCGCCGTTCGTCCGCCAGGGCGACGTCAGGCGCGACGCGACCCTGGACGATTTCCACAACCTGTGCAAGCTCTCGCAGGCGTTCCCGCAGCTCGACACGGCCGGCGGGGTGATCTGCGAGCCCAACGACGCGCCGCTCGACTCGCGCCACCTGGACATGGTGCACGCGCTCGGCACGCTCACCGACAAGATCTACATGGGCAACGTGGTCTCGGGCCCGAACGCGGCCGACACCATCGCGATGACCGAGATCCTGTTCGGCGGCGGGGCGGGGCGCGCGGCGGGCCGGGCGTCGATCGAGCGCACCCCGGCCGTGGTCTCGCTGATCAACTGCAACTCCCCGCTGCGCTGGGACGACCGGATGCTCGATGCGCAGTTCGAGTACTGCGCGGCCGGCCAGCCGGTGGTGCTCACCCCGTTCCTGCTGATGGGCGCGATGTCCCCGGTGACGATCCCGGCGGCGCTCGTGCAGCAGCTCGCCGAGGCGTTCGCCGGCATCGCGCTCGCCCAGCTGATCAGGCCCGGGTGCCCGGTTATCTTCGGTTCGTTCCTCTCCAACATCGACATGCAGTCTGGTTCGCCGTCGTTCGGCACCCCCGAGTCGGCGATCGGCCTGCTGTGCACCGGCCAGCTCGCCCGGCACTACGGGCTTCCGTTTCGCACCGGCGGCGGGCTGAACTCCTCGCAGACCGCCGACGCCCAGGCGGCGTACGAGTCGCTGATGACCCTGCTGCCCACCTTCCTGGCCGGCACCAACTTCGTCATGCATGCGGCCGGCTGGCTGGAGGGCGGCCTGGTCAGCTGCTACGAGAAGTTCATCATCGACATCGAGCTGCTGCGCGAGCTCAGGCACGAGTTCACCCCGCTGGAGATCACCGAGGAGTCGCTCGCCTTCGGCGCCCACGAAGAGGTCGGCCACGGCGGCCACTTCCTCGGCGCGGCTCACACGATGGAACGGTTCAGGGACTGCTTCTACCGTCCGCTGCTGTCGTCCACCGCCAACTTCGAGCGCTGGCTGCGCTACGGCGGCAAGGACACCACCGAGCGGGCGGGCGAGATCTGGCGGTCGACCCTGGACAGTTACCAGCCGCCGCCCCTCGACGATGCCATCCGCGCGGAACTGGACGACTACGTCACGCGGCGCCGCGTTGAACTAGGCGACTGACCGCCCTGGTCAGCTGAGCGGGGCGGTAATTACGCCGTTCACTCGTTGTGCCAGCGGAACCATGACTGGTCCCTGGTTCGTGACGAGCGGCCAATGGAAGAACGCGCGCCGCGGCTTACGCTCGGCTGACTATGAGCGCTGACCCTGATGCGAGCACGCCACCCGCCGCGGACGCCGCCGCGGCACCGCTGGACCTGCTACTAACCGACGCGGCGGTCGGCATGCTGCGCCGGGTGAACCTGGGCGGCCCTGGCCTGCGCCTGGCCGCGGCGCTTGCGGCCAGGCCCCGCCTGGTCGCCGGGCGCGGGGGCCAGCTGCTTGGCGAGCTGGGCCGCATCGCCGTGGGCCGCTCGCAGGTGGAGCCGTCCCGCCGGGACCGCCGGTTCGCCGACCCGGGATGGACGGGCAACCCGCTGCTGCGCCGCACGCTGCAGGCCTACCTGGCGGCGGCGCAGGCCGCGGAGGGCCTGGTGGCCGAGGCCGGCCTGGACGAGGCCGACTCCCAGCGCGTCGGCTTCGTGCTGACCAACCTGATCGACGCGCTGTCCCCGAGCAACAACCCGCTGCTGAACCCGGCGGCCGTGAAGGCCGCCGTCGACACCGGCGGCGGAAGCGCCGTGGCGGGCCTGCGGCACTTCCTCGCCGACATGGCGGTCGCCCCGCGGGTGCCGTCCATGGTCGAGCCGGACGCGTTCGAGGTCGGGGTGGACCTGGCCGTCACACCCGGGTCGGTGGTGCTGCGCAGCCCGGTATTCGAGCTGATCCAGTACCGCCCGGTTACGTCCGCGGTCCGGCCGGTCCCGCTGCTAATCGTCCCGCCGGTGATCAACAAGTTCTACGTGATGGACCTGGCCCCCGGCCGGAGCATGGTGGAGTACCTGGTCAGCTCGGGCCTGCAGGTCTTCATGATCTCCTGGCGCAACCCGGACGCCAGGCACGCCAAGTGGGACCTCGACACGTACGGCCAAGCGATCCTTGACGCGATGGACGCGGCGGAGCGGGTTACCGGCAGCGAGCGCACCGCGCTCGCCGGGACCTGCTCCGGCGGCATCATCGCCGCGATGGTGGCCGCGCACCTGGCGCACATCGGCCAGCAGGACCGGATCGCCGCGCTCACCCTCCTGGTCACCGTGCTCGACCAGGCGCACGCGGGCCTGGCCAGCGCCGTCATTGACGAGCGGGCCGCGAAGGTCGCCGCCGCCGCGTCGGCCGCCCGCGGCTACCTGGACGGCCGGTCGCTGGCCGAGGTGTTCGCCTGGCTGCGGCCGAACGACCTGATCTGGAACTACTGGGTCAACAACTACCTGCTTGGCAAGAAGCCGCCGGCGTTCGACATCCTGTACTGGAACGCGGACACCACCCGGATGACCGCCGGCCTGCACCGGGACTTCCTCGAGCTGGGCGCGGCCAACGCGCTGGTCCGCGCGGGCGACGCGACTATGCTCGGCTCACCAGTGGACCTGAAGGCGGTCGACCGGGACAGCTACATCGTCGCCGGGATCACCGACCACATCTGTCCCTGGCAGAGCTGCTATCAGTCAACCCAGCTGCTTGGCGGCCGGCCGCGGTTCCTGTTGTCGACAAGCGGTCACATCGCCGCGATGGTCAACCCGCCGGGCAACGACAAGGCCAGGTACCAGGTGGCTAAGAAGTGCCCGGAAGACTCCAAGGAGTGGCTGCGCCGCGCGGAGACCGCCCACGGGTCCTGGTGGCCGGACTACGCGGGCTGGCTGGCCGAGCGCTGCGGCGCGGAGGAGGCCGCGCCGGCGGAGCTGGGCGGTGGAGGGCTGATGCCGATCAGCGACGCGCCAGGAACGTACGTCTATGACCGCTGACCAGTCCGGACCTGGACAGACCGGGGAGGATCGCCCGGGATCCGGCCTGGGCCGGATCCTGAACCGGCGCCGGAAGACCGGCCGGCCCGAGCGGATGCGGATGCTGGCCGTCGGCGGGCGTACGCTCCGCGTCTCGGTGCGCGAAGGGGACCCGGGCTGGCCGCCGCTGCTGCTGTGCAACGGGATCGGCGTGAGCCTGGAGCTGCTGCAGCCGTTTGTCGACGCGCTCGACCCCCGGCGGCCGGTCATCCGGTTCGACCTGCCGGGCATCGGGGGCTCGCCGGCTCCCGTTGTCCCCTACCACCTGGCCACGCTGCCGTCACTGCTCGCCGGCCTGCTCGACCAGCTCGGCTACCAACAGGCCGACGTCCTGGGCATCTCGTGGGGCGGCGGGCTCGCGCAGCAGTTCGCGCTGCGCCGACCGCAGCGGGTGCGTCGCCTGGTGCTGGTCGCAACGGCGCCGGGCGTGCTTATGGTCCCCGCGAGCCCTCGCATCTTGCTGCGCATGCTCACCCCGCGGCGCCACCAGGACCCGGGATACGCGGCCCGCGTCGCCGGCGAGCTGTACGGAGGCAGCGCGCGGAAGAACCCGACGGTAGCTCGTGACCTGCTGCACGCCACGACGCGGCTCGGCCCGGCCCGGGGCTACTACTACCAGCTGATTGCCCAGCTCGGCTGGACCAGCCTGCCGTGGCTGCCGAAGCTGCGCCCGCCCACGCTGATCCTGGCCGGCGACGACGACCCGATCATCCCGCTGGTCAACGCGCGGATCATGCACCGCCTGATCCGCGGCAGCAAGCTGCATGTCTACCGCGGTGGCCACCTCGAGCTGGCCGCCGACGCCGCCCGCCTTGCCTCCGTCGTAGAGGCGTTTCTCAATGCCGAACCAGGAGAGGAGTTAGCAATGACACAGGCCCCGAGCACGCACCTCGGCGAATCCCTCGGTACGGACTTCTTCTCCGTCCGCGAGCAGTTCACCGACGAGGAATGGTCGCGCTTCATCACCGTCCGGCGGTTCGTCGACGAGGAGGTCGTGCCAGTCGCCGGCGCGTACTGGGAACGGGCCGAGATCTGCTGGCCGCTGGTCAAGCGGCTGCCCGAGCTCGGCATCGTCGGCGAGGACATCACGGGGTACGGGTGCGCCGGGATGAGTCCGATGGCATGCGGGCTGGTCACCATGGAACTGCACCGCGGCGACGGCAGCCTCGGCGTGTTCCTCGGCGTGCACGCGGGCCTGGCCATGCACTCAATCGCGATGTGCGGCTCGGAGGAGCAGAAGGCGCGCTGGCTGCCCGACATGGCACGAATGAGCAAGCTCGGAGCCTTCGCGCTGACCGAACCCGAGCACGGGTCTGACTCGGTAGCCCTGGAAACCTCCGCCCGCCCGGACGGCGACGGCTGGGTACTGAACGGCAGCAAGCGGTGGATCGGGCTCGGCAGCGTGGCGGACCTGGTCGTCGTCTGGGCCCGCAACACCGAGGACGGCCAGGTCAACGGGTTCGTCGTAGAGAAGGGAGCGCCGGGTTACGAGGCCCGGGTCATCGAGGGGAAGGTATCGCTGCGCTCGGTATGGCAGGCCGAGATCACGCTGGACGACGTCCGGGTGCCGGCCGGGAACCGGCTGGCGGGGGCGCGCTCGTTCAAGGACACCACCCGGGTCCTGGCCACCACCCGGAGCACCTGCGCCTGGGCGGCGCTTGGTCATGCCACCGCCGCCTACGACGCCGCCCTGCGGTACGCGCTCGAGCGGCGCCAGTTCGGCGAGCCGCTGGCCAGCTTCCAGATCATCCAGCAGCGGCTGGTGTCGATGCTCGCCGACCTGACCGCGATGCAGCTGTACTGCCTGCAGATCGGCCGCCTGGCCGAGGCTGGCCGGCTCACGCCCACCGTCGCCGGGCTGGCCAAGATGCACAACACCCGCAAGGCCCGAGCGATCGCCGCCGACGCGCGCGACATGCTCGGCGGCAACGGCATCCTGCTCGACTACCAGGTGATGCGGCACATGGTCGACCTGGAGGCCATCCACACCTTCGAGGGCACCGAGACCATGCAGACTCTCATCGTCGGCCGTCAGATCACCGGTATCGGGGCCTTCACTTAGGAGCCTGCTCCTGGCCGGTCTCCGGCACCGTGGTCTCGCGCAGGCGCAGGCGGGCCGCCTCGACCTCGGCCTCGGCGGCGGCCCGGTCAGCCCAGGACGCGCCCGCGACGCTCTTACCCGGCTCAAGCTCCTTGTAGATCAGGAAGAAATGCTCGATCTCGAGCCGGTCGAACTGGGGCAGGTGGTGAATGTCGCGCAGGTGCTCCTGGCGCGGGTCGCCCGCGGGAACGCAGAGGACCTTGTCGTCCGGGCCCTTCTCGTCGGTCATCCTGAACATCCCGACCGGGCGGCTGCGGATCAGGCAGCCGGGGAACGTGGGCTCAAGGACGAGCACGAGCGCGTCGAGCGGGTCGCCGTCCTGGCCCAGCGTGTCCGGCACGAAACCGTAGTCGGCGGGGTACTGCGTCGAGGTGAACAGCGTCCGGTCCAAGCGGATCAGTCCGCTGTGGTGGTCGACCTCATACTTGTTCCTGCTCCCCCGGGGGATCTCGATCACGACGTCGAACTCCATGGCGGGCCCTTTCGCGGTGTGATCCACGACAATAAGCCGGGGTGAATCCGGGGTTAACGTGCCGGCGTACCAACATCCGTGGACAGCCTTGATACCGGGGACCGACGACCGGCCGGGTCGCCGGCCGGACAATGACCAGCATGACGAACCTGGCCAGCAACCTGACGCACACGACTCGTACCCATGCCAGGCGGGTGGCCGTGCGGGTGGACAACGCGGCGATGACGTACCAGGCGCTGGACGAGGCGAGTGCCCGGGTGGCCGGGCTGCTGCGCCAGCGCGGTCTCAATCCCGGCGACCGCGTCGGGATCATGATGCCCAACGTCGCCGAGGTCCCCGTCGTGTATTACGGCGTGCTCCGCGCCGGCGGCGTCGTCGTCCCGATGAACCCGCTGCTGAAGGTGCGAGAGGTCGCCTATTACCTCGGTGACTCGGGGGCCCGGCTGATCTTCGCGTGGCACACGTTCGCGGACCCGGCCAGCGGCGGCGCCGCGGAGGCGGGGGCGGACGCCATCATCGTGGACCCGGCCGGCTTCCCCGAGCTGCTGGCCTCCGCCGAGCCGGACTACCGGGTCGCGGACGCCGCCGACGAGGACACCGCGGTGATCCTCTACACCTCAGGCACGACCGGCCATCCGAAGGGCGCCGAGCTCACCCACGGCAACCTCATCAGCAACACCCAGGTGTCGCGGGCGGACATCGTCCTCGCGCGACCAGACGACGTGATATTCGGCGGCCTTCCGCTGTTCCACGTGTTCGGGCAGACCGTCGCCCTCAACGTCGCGGTGGCGTCGGGAGCGTGCCTGACCCTGCTGCCGCGGTTCGACGCCGGGCACGCCCTGCGGATCATCGCCGAGCACCGGGTCACCGTCTTCATGGGCGTGCCGACCATGTACGTGGCGCTGCTGCACGCCCCAGAGCGCAAGGACTACGACACCTCGTCGCTGCGGATGTGCATCTCCGGCGGCGCGGCCCTGCCGGTGGAGGTGCTGCGCGGGTTCGAGGAAGCATTCCGGGTCCCGGTGCTCGAGGGATACGGCCTGTCGGAGACCTCGCCCGTCGCCTCGTTCAACCACCCCGGCCGCGAGCAGCGGCCTGGCTCGATCGGCACCCCCATCAGGGACGTGCAGATGCGAGTCGTGGACGGCGAAGGCCACGAGGTCCCGCAGGGCGAGGTGGGCGAGATCGCCATCCGCGGGCCGAACGTGATGAAGGGCTACTGGCACCGCCCCGAGGCGACCGCCGAGGCGGTCCGCGACGGCTGGTTCCACACCGGTGACATGGCCCGCGCCGACTCCGACGGGTACTTCTACATCGTCGACAGGAAGAAGGACATGATCATCCGCGGCGGCTACAACGTCTACCCGCGGGAGATCGAGGAGGTGCTCTACGAGCACCCCGCGGTCGCTGAGGCCGCCGTCATCGGCTTGCCGCACCCGGCGCTCGGCGAGGAGGTCGCCGCCGCG
This sequence comes from uncultured Streptosporangiaceae bacterium, assembly GCA_964581815.1. Classification (GTDB taxonomy): domain Bacteria; phylum Actinomycetota; class Actinomycetes; order Streptosporangiales; family Streptosporangiaceae; genus Trebonia. Next base: position 11,663 of record CAZORE010000099.1, read on the forward strand.
GTCGCACTCAAGCCGGGCGCCGCAGTCACCGCCGAGGAACTGCGGGATTACGTCAAGGGGCAGGTCGCGGCCTACAAGTACCCGCGCCACGTGTGGCTGGTTGACGTGCTGCCCAAGGGCCCGACCGGCAAGATCGTCAAGCGGGAGATCGCGGTACCGCCCGGCCTGGCCGCCTCGTGAGGCTGCTGCTGCTCGCTCCTCCCGGGGCCGGCAAGGGCACGCAGGGCGAGCGGCTGGCGGCTCTGTTCGGCGTGCGGCACATCGCGGCAGGCGAACTGCTGCGGGCGCAGGCCCGGACCGAAGGCCGGCTTGGCCGTGAGATCGCGGGCTACCAGGCCCGGGGCGACCTGGTTCCCGACGAGATCGTGTTCGACGTGCTGACCCCGGCCGTTGTGGAGGCGGCCGACCGGGGCGGGTACATCCTTGACGGCTTCCCGCGGACGCTCCCCCAGGCCACCGTCGCAGCCGAACTCGCGGCCCGGTTCGACGTGACGCTGGACGTGGCGGTCTACCTGTTCGCGCCTGACGAGGTGCTGACGCGGCGACTGCTCGCCCGCGCGGGCGCGGGCGGGCGCACGGACGACACGGCGGACGTGATCCGGTACCGGCTCCGCGTATTCGGCGAGACGACCGGCCCGCTCGTCGGCTATTACCGGGAACGGGGCATCCTGGTGGCGGTGGACGCCGATCAGCCGCCAGAATCCGTCACCGCGGACATCCAGGCGCGGCTTTCCGGGCTTTCCCCGGCCGAACACAGCAGGTGACGACCTCGGCAAGCTCACCGGAATGTGCGAGAATCCGCAGGTGGACATGGATAGGCCGGGAAACGTCGGGCTGCTGTCCGATGTCGCGGCGGCGGTGAGCCGCCACGCCGCGGCGGTGTCCGGTGCTGTCTACGAGGTGATACTCCGGGAGATTCCCGATCTGCGCGGCGACAAGCCGGTGCTAGCCCTGCTCGCTTCGAGCGTCGACAGCAACGTAGACACCTGCATTCAGATCATGCAGCACCGGATGGACCTGACCGCCGTCCAGGCCCCGGCCTCGGCCGTCGAATACGCGCGCCGGCTTGCGCAGCGCGGCACGCCGCTGACCGCGCTGCTGCGCGCCTACCGCGTCGGGCACGCGTGCTTTTCCGACTGGATGCTCAAGGAGTTGGCGCGGCAGGCGGCTGACGCCGAGGCGATCACTGCCACCGCGATGGCCATGTCCAAGCTCGTGGCCGGTTACATCGACCAGACATCGGAAGAGATGGTCACGGCCTATACGCGGGAACGGGAGAACTGGCTGCGGAACCGCAGCACCGCGCGGGCCGCCCGTGTCCGCGAGCTGCTGTCGGGCGAGCGCATCGAAGTCGCCGCCGCAGAGGCCACTCTCGGCTACCGGCTGCGCCAGTACCACGTGGGAGTGGTGTGCTGGGCGGGCGACGCGGCGAGCGGCACCGACGAGATCACCCGGCTTGAGCGTGCGACCGGCCACGTCGCGGCCCGGGCGGCCTGCTCCGGCGATCCCGTGTTCCTGCCCCGCGACGAATCGAGCGCGTGGGCCTGGCTCCCGCTGGGGATCCGGGACACGTTTGACCCCGGGGCGGCCGAGGAGGCCGACATGGACGCCGACGTCCATTTCGCCTTCGGTGAGCCGACGAGGGGCACGACGGGGTTCCGCCTCACCCATCAGCAGGCCATCGCCTCTGCGGCGGTCGCGCTGGCCGCGGGGGCACACGCGCCGCGAGCGGTCATGTTCGGCCAGGTGGCACCGGTGGCAATGATGCTGGCGTCGGGAGAACTGCTGCCACCCTGGGTGTCCAGCACGCTGGCCGAGCTGGCGACGGACGACGAGCACCACGCTCGGCTGCGCGAGACGCTGCTGGTCTTCCTGCAATCCGGGGGCAGCTACAAGGCGACCGCCGAACGGCTGGTGCTGCACAAGAACACCGTCCAGTACCGGATCCACAAGGCGCAGGAGAGCCTCGGTCGGCCGGTGGGCGATCACCGTCACGACGTCGAACTCGCGCTGCTTGCATGCCACTGGCTCGGCTCGGCCGTGCTCCGGCCGGCGGCGGCCGGGCACGACCACGTTCCCTGGCCGCGCGCGCACTGACGGAACCGGCGGCCGAGATCTTTGGGGTAAGTCACAAAGGCAGCCGGTGCACCCTTTGTTGTACCAAATCCATGCTCAGCGCCGGATGTATGGTGGTTTCTATGAGCACGTCGCAGACCAACGGTCTACAGTTCGTCCTGACGCTGTCCTGCCCCGACAAGCCCGGGATCGTCTACGCGGTGTCGAGCTTCCTGGTGCAGCACTCCGCGAACATCATCGACAGCCAGCAGTACGGCGAGCCCGACGGCGGCCTGTTCTTCATGCGCGTGCAGTTCTCCGTCCCGCCGCCGGGGCGCCCGGTCGCCGAGCTTGAGCGGGACTTCACCTGGGTGGCCGAGGCCTTCCACATGACCTGGCGGCTGCACGACAAGCATGCGCGGGCCAGGACCCTGCTCATGGTGTCGCAGCTCGGGCACTGCCTGAACGACCTGCTCTTCCGCTGGTCGTCAGGCTTGCTGCCGGTCGACATCACCGGCGTGGTCTCCAACCACGAGGTCTTCCGCGACCTGACCGAGTCCTACAAGCTGCCGTTCCACTACCTCCCGGTGACGCCGGACACTAAGCCGACCGCCGAGGCCAGCCTGCTGTCGATCATCGACGAAACGAGCACCGAACTGATCGTGCTCGCCCGCTACATGCAGATCCTCTCCCCGGAGGTATGCAAGCGGGTCGAGGGCCGGATGATCAACATCCACCACTCCTTCCTGCCGTCATTCAAGGGCGCGAAGCCGTACCACCAGGCGCACGCCAAGGGCGTCAAGCTGATCGGCGCGACGGCGCACTACGTGACGCCCGACCTGGACGAGGGCCCGATCATCGAGCAGGGCCTGATGCGCGTGGACCACTCTTACTCACCGGAACGGCTCGTCGAGGCCGGCCGGGATGTGGAGGCCCAGGTGCTCGCTCGCGCCGTCACCTGGCACGCCGAGCACCGCGTCCTGCTCAACGGTAACCGGACCGTCGTCCTGGGGTAGATCGCGAGCTCTGTTCCTCCTTTAGGCGGATGTGGGTCGGCCCGCGATTGCGATAGAACTCAGTTATGGCTTCGCTGGAACTAGAGATCGACGGGCTGCGTCGTACGTACGGAACGGTCACCGCGCTCGACGGCCTTAGCTTCGGCGTTCCCGCCGGCCAGGTATTCGGCTTCCTCGGACCGAACGGCGCGGGAAAGACCACTGCGATGCGCGCCATCTTCGGCGTGACGGCGCTGGACGCCGGCGAGATCCGCTGGCGCGGCCGCCCGGTCGACGAGGCGGCCCGCCGCACCTTCGGCTATATGCCGGAGGAGCGCGGGCTCTACCCGGCCATGGAGCTGGCCGACCAGGTGGAGTACTTCGCGCGGCTGCACGGCATGGATGGCCCGGCCGCCACCCGGGCGGCCAGCCACTGGATCGGCCGCCTCGGCCTGTCCGGACGGGAAAAGGCGCGGATCGACGCGCTGTCCCACGGCAACCAGCAGCGCGCTCAGCTCGCCGTCGCCCTCGTCCACAATCCCGAGCTGCTCGTGCTCGACGAGCCGTTCTCCGGGCTCGACCCCGGCGGCATCGACGACATGAGCTCCATCCTCGCCGAGCGCGCGGCGGCGGGCGTCACCGTGCTGTTCTCCAGCCACCAGCTCGACCTGGTAGAGGACATCTGCGAGGCAGTGGCGATCATTCACCAAGGCCGCCTCGTCGTATCCGGGCCGGTCGCGGAGCTGCGCCGCGGCGACCGCCCGCGGCTCGCCGTCCGGGTGGCCGGCGACCGGGCAGCCGCCTGGGCGACGCGGCTCGGCCCGGCAACGGGCACGGTGGACGAGGTACGCCCCGATGGCACCGCTGAGATATCCATAACGAGCGCGGCGGATTCACAACGGATCCTGGATCTCGCCAGGGAAGCCGGGCCGGTCGAGCACTTCGCCTACGAGGACCGGCGGCTGTCCGAGGTGTTCCGGCAGGCCACCGGCGCGTCGGTGGGCCAGGCCGAGGCCGAGCACGCGGCGGCCGCCACCGCTACGGCGCTGAAGACGGGAGCGGGACGCTGAGCGCATCGCCGGACGCCGGCCAGGAGACGGGCGGGCGGCCCGCCGCCGCGCAGGCAAGCAGCTCGCTGCGGCTGACCTGGCTGGTGGCCCACCGGGAGCTCCGGCTGCGGGCCAGGACGCGGGTGTTCCTGCTCACCACCGCCATCATGATGATCGCGGTCGCCCTCGCGGTCGCGCTGCCCGCCATCCTGTCGGGGAAGAGCAAGCCGGACCGGATCGGCGTCGTCGGCGGCGTCACCCCCACGATCAGCGGCATCGTCACCGAGGCCGGCCGGCTGTCCGGCGGCCAGGCGGTCGTGGTCGCCGAGCCCACCCTGGCGGCGGCCAAGGCCGCGCTGCTCAGCGGCGACCTCGGCGCGGTCCTCGTCCCCAACTCGGAGATCTTCGTCAAGCAGGTGCCGCTCGGCGGCGTGTCCGGCACCGTCGGGACACTGGCGCAGCTGGCCGGGCTGTCCAAGCTGATCGAGGCCGTGCCCGGTGCGGCGGCCGCGGTGGCGCACGGGGTGGCGCTGCCGGTCAGCGGCCTGCAGGCGCCCTCCACCTCGCTGTCGTCCCGGCTGGCCGGGCTGTTCACCGTGATCATCGGCTTCATCCTGATCAGCGTGTACGGGTCGCAGATCGCGCTCGGCATCGGCGAGGAGAAGTCAAGCCGGGTAGTCGAGGTGCTGCTGTCGTCGGTCCGCCCGGTGCAGCTACTGATCGGCAAGGTGATCGGCATCGGCCTGCTCGCGCTCGCGCAGGCCGCGGCGATGGTCGCCGTGTTCGTCGTCGCCGGGTTCGCCAGCGGGTCAAGCCTGGTGCACGGCGCCACCCTCGGCGTGGTGCTCGCCGGCGGGGTGTTCGTCGTGCTCGGCTACGCGTTCTACTGCACGGCGTACGCCGCGGCGGGATCGCTGGTGTCACGGCAGTCGGACGTCAACGCCACCATCCTGCCGGTGCAGCTCCCGCTGATCGTGGCCTACGCGCTGTCATTTACCGTCATCTACGCCAACGGGGCCAGCACGTTCTACCATGTGCTCGGCTTCCTGCCGCCGACCTCTCCCATCGCGATGCCCGTGCTGTACGCGGCGGGCGACGTCCCGGCCTGGCAGGTCGCGGTGTCCGCGGTCCTGTGCGCGGTGGGCACCGTGTGGATGGCCAGGCTCGCGGCACGGATCTACGCCAACTCCATCCTGCGGACCGGACCGAAGATCAGCTTCCGCCAGGCGATCCGTGAGAGCAGGAACGGATGACGCGCCCCCGGCCGCGGCACTGGCCGCCGCGCGCCCGGTAAATGACGCTTCAAGTTTTCTGTTACCGTCATTCGTATATGACTGCCTCGGACGCAAGGGTGCAACATGACGGTTCTCGGGAGTTCCGGCCTTGACGTGTTCCCGCTCGGGCTCGGCGGTAACACGTTCGGCTGGACATCGGACAAGGACACATCGTTCGCGGTGCTCGACGCCTATCTCGCGGGCGGCGGCAATTTCATCGACACGGCCGACTCCTACAGCGCCTGGGTACCAGGGAACTCCGGCGGGGAATCGGAGGCGATCATCGGCGAGTGGACCGCGGCGCGCGGCAACCGGGACTCGGTGATCATCGCGACCAAGGTGAGCAGGCACCCGAAGTTCCGCGGGCTGTCGCGGGGCAACGTGCTCGCCGCGGCGGACGCGTCGCTCGCCCGGCTGCGGACCGACTACATCGACCTGTACTACGTGCACTACGACGACCCGGACGTGCCGGTCGCCGAGGCGGCGGGCGTGTTCAGCGAGTTGCAGCGGGCCGGGAAGATCCGGCACGTCGGCCTGTCCAACTACACCGCGCCCCGGCTGCGGGAATGGCTCGCCGTCGCCACCGCCGAGGGGTTCGCGCCGCCGGTGGCGCTCCAGCCGCATTACAACCTGGTCGAGCGCGCCGCCTATGAGACCTCGCTCGCGCCGGTCGCGGCCGAGTTCGGGCTTGGCGTGCTGCCGTACTACTCGCTGGCGAGCGGCTTCCTCGCCGGGAAGTACCGCGGCGCCGCCGATCACGCCGGCGCGGCACGGCAGCCGGGCGCGACGCGGTACCTGACGCCCACCGGACTCGCCGTGCTCGCCGCGCTCGACTCCGTCGCGGCGGACCATGGCGTCGAGCCCGCTACCGTCGCGCTCGCCTGGCTGCGCGCCCGGCCGCAGGTCGCCGCGCCGCTGGCCTCGGCCCGCACGGTGGACCAGTTGCCCGCCCTGCTTGCCTCGGCCAGTCTCGACCTGGCCGCCGACGAGATCGAGGCCCTCGACAAGGCGTCGGCCGCCTAGCGGGCCGCTGCCCGGCGCCGTGATCGATGAGTCCCGGTCACGGCGCCGGCGCCATCACGGGTTTGGCTAGCTGACGCCGTCGAAGTAGTGGCCGTGGGTGAGGTCGTCGATTAGTCCCGCGTGCGTCGGCTCCCACCCGAGTAGTTCCCTGGTGAGCCTGTTCGACGTTGGGTTGTCGAGCCCCACGAGGCCACCAAGGAAGCCGAAGTGCGCGCCTGCGTCTTGCGGCTCAACGCTGGCGGTGGGCAGGTTCAGCCGACGGCCGATGACCTCGGCGATGTCCCTGAACGGCACGCCCTCGTCCCCGACACCGTGGAGCCGGGAGCCCGCCGGGGCTGACTCAAGCGCGAGCAGGTAAAGCCGCGCGGCGTCCAGGGTGTGCACCGCGGGCCAGCGGTTGGCCCCGTCGCCCACGAAGCCGGACACGCCCTTGGCCTGGGCGATGCCGATCAACTGGTGGGCGAAGCCGTGGTGGTCGAGCGAGCTGTGCACGAGCGGTGAAAGGCGCACGAGGGACGAGCGGATCCCTCGCTCCGCGAACCCGATCACGGTGTTCTCCGCGTCGACGCGCGGGCCGCCGGTGACCGCGTCCCGCTCGGTCCCGGCCCGGCCCTTGATTCCGCCGAACGCGAGCATCAGGGTGCCGCCGGTGCCCACGAAGGGCTTGCCGGTCCCGTCGAGCGCGGCGCCCATGGCCTCGATCGCCTTGAGGTCGTCGGCGACTGCGCCGAGGTAGTCGCCGGTGACCATCGCCTCATGCTTGAAGGCCAGGTGAACGACGCCGTCGGCGGCCGTAGCGGCCGCGTGCAGGCCGTCGAGGTCGTCCAGGTCGCCGCGCCAGGCCTCGGCGCCCGCGGCCTCGAGAGCGGCGGCCGAGCGGTCGGAACGGGCCAGGCCGACCACCTGGTGCCCGTTGCCGAGCAGCTCGGGGACGAGCGCGGAGCCGATGTGCCCGGACGCGCCGGTGACGAATACACGCATGGATTTACTCCCTATAACGGGTGATGTCAGTTGCTGACATCACTAGCATAGCACCGTGATGACAGTTGCTGTCATCACGGTAGAATCGTCCTCATGACCCGATGGGAGCCCAACGCGCGCGGCCGCCTGCAGCTCGCCGCCCTTGAGCTCTACAGCGAGCGCGGATACGACCAGGTCACGGTCGCGGAGATCGCCCGCCACGCGGGGCTCACCGAGCGGACTTACTTCCGCTACTTCGCCGACAAGCGCGAGGTGCTGTTCCACGGCTCCAGCGCTCTCCAGGACCTGATCGTCGAGGGAATCGCCGGCGGACCGGACGGGCTGCCGCCTATCGACGCGGTGGGCGCGGCGCTCGAGTCGGCCGTCGGCGTCTTCCCGGGGCGCGAGCTGGCCGGGCGCCGTCAGGCCATCGTCAAGGCGAATCCAGAGCTCCTTGAGCGTGAGCTGATCAAGCTCGCGACGCTGGCGTCGGCGATCGCCGACGCGCTGCGCGGGCGCGGCGTGCCGGACCATGCCGCCAGCCTCGCCGCGGAGGCCGGGGTCGCGGTGTTCAAGGTCGCCTTCCAGCGCTGGGTAAGCGGGGAGGCCGACCAGTCCCTGGCGCTGGTGATCAGGCAGTCCATTGCCGAGCTCAAGATCGTGACGGCGTAGCGCTAGGCGGCGATGACGTGGGGGGCTCAACATCTCCTTCTCGTTGTTTGATCCAGCGGAATTCCATGGCTGTAATTAGCTCATGCACATCCGGGGGTTGGGCAGGCAATCGCTCGGCCGGCAGTTCGGCTGGCTGTGGGCGGCGTACGCGGTGAGCGCGTACGGGTCGGGGATCGGGTTCGGCGCCTTCCCGTTGATCGCGATCCGGGTGCTGCACTCCGGGCCGGTCCAGGTATCGGCGCTCTCGGCGTCGGGGCTCGCGGTCGGCGCCGTGGTGGCGGTCCCGCTCGGCCCGTGGGTTGAGTTCCGGCGCAAGCGGCCGGTGATGATGGCGATGGACCTGGCCAGGTTCGCCGCGCTGATGACCATTCCGGTCGCGTACGCGCTTGGCAGGCTCAGCTTCGCGCAGCTCCTCCTCGTCTCGGTGGTCGTGGCCGCGGCCAAGATCGCGTTCAACGCGGCGAGCGGCGCGAACCTCAAGGCCCTGGTGAAGCCGGCGGACCTGCTGGTCGCGAACAGCCGGTTCGAGTCCACCAACTGGACCACCCTGGTGATCGGACCGCCGCTCGGCGGCGCCGCCGTCGGGCTGCTCGGCCCGGTGACGACGGTGATCGCCGACGGGGTTAGCTACCTGCTGTCCGCTTGCGGGGTCGCCGCGATCGGTGGGCGCGAGCCGCGCCCGGTGCGGCCCGCGGGCTCGGAGCTCATCGCCGGCGAGCTGCTCGACGGTTGGCGGCACATCCTGAGCAGCCCGGCGCTGCGGCCGGTGTTCTTCAACCGGCTGTTCGTAGGCGGCCTGATCCTGGCGGTTGAGCCGGAGCTCGCCGTCCTCATGCTGGGACAACTCAAGTTCGCGCCGTGGGAGTACACGCTCGCGTTCGGCGGCCCCTGTATCGGCGGGCTCATCGGATCCCGGCTGTCCCGCGGGCTCGTCACCCGGTTCGGGTCGCACCGGGTCATGCTCGTCTTCGGCACGCTGTCGGCCTGCTGGCCGGTCGGCCTCGCGTTCATCGGGCCGGCCCCGGGCGGGCTCGTCCTGGTGATCGGGCTCCAGTTCTGCCTGGTGCTCTGCATGGGCGTGTTCAACCCCGTGTCCGCCACCTACCGGCTCGAGCACACCGAGAAGCACCTGGTCGCACGGGTGCTCGCGGCCTGGTCGGTGTCGACCAGCCTCACCACCGCCGCGCTGACCGCGCTGTGGGGCGTGCTCGCCGCCCTCACCAGCCCGCGCATCGCGATCGCCGTCGCGGGCGTGCTGCTGCTTGCGACGCCGCTGCTGCTGCCGCGCCGGCCGCCCGTGCCGCAGCCGGACGTGGCACCGCAGGCGGCGGGGCTTGAGCAAGCGGCCGCGTGAAAGAGGGTCGCAGCAGGTCACCGTACTTGCTGCCGCCTCAGTGTGGGCAAGGCAACGGCCGTCGGGGCTTGCGGCGACGTGCGCGGAAGGGTAGAACCCAAAGGATCGGTCCGGTTCCGCAATGAGGAGGATCCTCTCATGACCGACCTCCCAGGCCTGGACCTGGAGCGGTTCGCCGCCTGGTTCGATGCCGCCTGCCCGGGCGAGATCGGCGGCCCGCTGCAGGGGCGGCTGATCGCCGGGGGCCGGTCCAACCTGACCTACGAGGTCAGCGACGGGACCAGGAGCTGGGTGGTGCGCCGCCCGCCGCTCGGCCACGTGCTCGCCACTGCGCACGACATGGCCCGGGAGTACCGGGTGATCACCGCGCTGCGCGACACCAGCGTCCCCGTCCCGATGAGCTACGCGCTGTGCACCGATCCCGACGTGCTCGGCGCGCCGTTCTACGTGATGTCAGCGGTCGACGGAGTCGCGTACCGGACCGCCGACCAGCTCGCCGCGGTGGGGCCGGCCAGGACCCAGGTCATCGCGGAGCGGATGGTCGGGACGCTCGCGCTGCTGCACGCGGTGAATCCCGCCGAGGTCGGGCTGGCGGACTTCGGCCGGCCGGAGGGCTTCCTGGCCCGGCAGGTCCGCCGCTGGAAGAAGCAGCTCGACGCGTCCCGCAGCCGCCCGCTCCCTGGCATCGACGAACTGCACGACCTGCTTGACGCCAACCCGCCCGACGGGACGGCGCCGACGATTGTGCACGGTGACTACCGGCTGGACAACATGCTCGTCGGCCCGGACGACAAGATCGCCGCGGTGCTCGACTGGGAGATGGCCACCCTGGGCGACCCGCTGACCGACGTCGGGCTGCTCATCGTCTACCAGCGGATGGACCGGCTCGCCGACGGCCCGATGGCCAGCGACGCGCCCGGATATCCGCCTGAGGGGGAGATTCTCCGCCTCTACGCCGCGTCGAGCGGGCGCGACCTTTCCGATCTCGGCTTCTACATCGCCCTCGCCTCGTTCAAGTCGGCGGTGATCCTCGAGGGCATTCACTACCGGTACATCCATGGCCAGACGGTCGGCGAGGGCTTCGGGGAAATCGGCGCGCGGGTCGAGCCTTTGGTCGCCTCCGGACTGGCCGCGATTCGCGGAGGAAACTGATGGAATTCGCCTTCGACGCTCGGACCGAGGAACTGCGAGCCCAACTGCTCGAGTTCATGGACGCCTACGTCTACCCGGCCGAGCCGGTGTTCCACGAGCAACTCGCTGCGCTGGAGAACCGCTGGGCGTGGTCCACCGTCCCGGTGCTCGCAGAACTTCGCGCGGCAGCCAGGTCCCGGGGGCTGTGGAACTTCTTCCTGCCGGGCGAGCACGGCGCCGGGCTGACCAACCTGCAGTACGCGCCGCTCGCGGAGATCACCGGTTGGAGCCACCTGGGCCCGGCCGCGCTGAACTGCTCGGCGCCGGACACCGGCAACATGGAGGTGCTCGCCACGTTCGGGTCTCCCGAACAGCAGAAGCGCTGGCTGCAGCCGCTGCTCGACGGGGAGATCCGGTCGTCGTTCGCGATGACCGAGCCCGAGGTCGCGTCCTCCGACGCGACCAACATCGCCACCCGCATCGAGCGCGACGGCGACGAGTACGTGATCAACGGCCGCAAGTGGTGGATCACCGGCGCGCTGAACCCGCAGGCGGAGATCTTCATCGTGATGGGCAAGACCGACCCGTCCGCGGACCGGCACCGTCAGCAGTCGATGATCCTCGTTCCCCGTGACACCCCCGGGGTCGCCGTGCTGCGCGGTATGGAGGTCTTCGGCTACGACGACCACAATCACGGTGGTCACGCGGAGATCCTGTTCAGCGACGTGCGGGTGCCCGCGGCCAACTTGATCGGCGCCGAGGGCGACGGGTTCGCGATAGCCCAGGCGCGGCTTGGCCCCGGCCGGATCCACCACTGCATGCGCTCGATCGGCGTCGCGGAGCGGGCGATCGAGCTGATGTGCGCCCGGGCGGACGAGCGCGTCGCCTTCGGCAAGCCGCTGGCCGAGCAGGGGGTGATCAGGGACTGGATCGCCGAGTCGCGCGTGCGCGTCGAGCAGCTGCGGCTGCTCGTGCTCAAGGCCGCCTGGCTGATGGACACGGTCGGCAACAAGGCCGCCCACACCGAGATCCAGGCCATCAAGATCGCTACCCCGTCGACCGTCGAGTGGATCCTCGACAAGGCGATTCAGGTGCACGGGGCGGGCGGGCTCAGCCAGGACTTCCCGCTGGCGGCCTCTTTCGCGGGGATCCGCACGCTCCGTTTCGCCGACGGCCCGGATGAGGTGCACAAGAACGGGCTGGCCCGCGCGGAGCTCAAGCGGCAGCGAGCCAGGCGCGGCTGATGGCGACTTGCGGCGGTGGCCCGGCTCACCGGGTCACCGCCGTTTCGCGTGTACCAGTCAGCTCACCGGGAGGGCGAAGAACTGGTAGCCCGGCTCGGCCAGCCGGTAGCCGAGTTCCTCGTTCACCGCGATCATGTGCGAGTTGACCGAGGCATTGGTGGTCGTGACCCGCTCAAGCCGCGGCTCGGCGGCCACGAGCCACGCCATCAGGGCGGCCTTGGTGAACAGGCCCAGGCGGTGGCCACGGTGCGGCCGGGTCACCGCGGTGAGTCCCTGGTGTCCCCAGGCGGGTTCCGCCGGGTCCACGCCCACCTGGGTCAGCGCAGCCATCTCACCCGTCTCGTCGTGCACCGCCGCGACCGAGTAGCCCCGGTGCCCCGCGAGCCGCACCCGCGAGTCGCCGCGCGTCCTGACCCGTTCAGCGTCCCAGATGTCGTCCTCGAACCAGCCCTCCTCGCGCGGTGCGTCGTTCATCGCGTTGATCACCCCGGCGACCTGCGCGCGCCTGTCCTCCGGCGTCGCTCCCGTCCACGAGACGAGGGAGTACCCGGCCGCGTGCCCGGCCGCCGTCTCCCTGAGCTCAGTGAACCGCCCGGCGGGCACTGTGCGCACGTCAAGGATGCGCCGCGCGTCCAGGATGCCGGCCTCCGCGCCAAGGTGCCGGGCGAAAGCTTCGCCGGCCGATCCGTGGATCGTCTGGCTGTCGATAAACGCCCGCCCCTGGGCCGCCGCCCGGCCTCGCGCGTGCATGATCATTTCCGTGCCGAGTCCCCGTTGCCGCAGGCCCGGGTGCACCACGGGCGACAGGAACGCCCTGTCCCGGTTCTCCAGGTCAGGGAACTGAATCCGGTACCAGGCGGCCACCGGCCCGCACTCACCCGCCGGGCCGGCCGCGCTGTCCGTGGGTACGTACCAGGCCTCACTAGGTTCGCCGCTCCAGCCGGGCGTGAGCCAGGCCTTGAGTGTCCGGGGGGAACCCGGCGGCTCGCCCTGCGGATCGTCCGCCGCCGCGGCGGCCGCGTGCACCGCATGACACGCCCGGAGGACGTCATCGTCCGCCAGGTCGATCCGTTCGATCTGCATGCTCCAACCAAACACCGGCCGCCGCGGAAACGCGACTCGTTTTCTTCGTGAGCGCCGCCTAGCTGACCGATGAAGCTGCCGGTCAGGCGGGAATGGTCCAGGCGCGTTCCGGGATAACGCGGATGGCCGTGTTGTAGCTGTCGTACCACTCCTGCGTGTAGCCCATCGACGCGACCGCGTCCCGGTACTTGTCCAGCATTCCTGGGACCTCGGACGGCGGCGGCGCGGCGGTGAGCACCTCGGCGCGACCGGAGATCACCACCACGTCCCCGCCGCCTGGTGTGCAGTTGAAGTGCAGCGAGACATGCTCATTGGCCGCGATGTGCCTGAGCTTCGCCCCGTCAGGCAGCGAGTAGATGACGACCGTGGACCCGTCCCACATAAACCACACCGGCCGCGGCGCGGGCCGCCCGCTCGGCGTAACGGTCGTCAGCCAGACGATCTGGTCGTCGACGAGGTGACCCTCAACTTGCCCGGTGAGTTCGAATGCCATGAGCAGCAGCCTAGAGCCTCCATGAGCCTGCGCCTGGGCACGGCTTGGTCAGCGTCCGTGACAACGGTTACGGTTGTCCTCGGCGCGAACAGCGCAAACGGTCACACTTACGTCAAAAGGATGCCGAAGCGGAGTGAAAGTCGGGCACTGGTGAAGACTGCCTCCGTTATGGCGACCGCGACTGACCGGAAGTTCGACCTGGTGAGCCTGGGAACATTTGTAGTCCTCGGCCTGCCTGACGGGATACTCGGAACGGCCTGGCCGGCGATGCGCCATAGCTTCGGCGCGCCCGTGGGAGCCCTGGGCCTTATCTTGCTCATCAACACCATCGGCTCGGTGGCGGTGGCCACCTTCGTCGGGCGGCTCATCCAGTGGCTAGGCGCGGCCGCCGTCCTAGCTGTCGCTGGCGGGTGCGCCGCTCTCGGCGGCTTCGGCTACGCGGTGGCGCCAGGGCTGTGGCTCGTCCTCAGCGTCGGCCCGCTCATGGGCGCCGCCGCCGGGATGATGGACGGCGGCCTGAACACGGCCGTCGCGCTCACCGGCCGACCCCGGCTGCTCAACCTGCTCCACGGCTTCTACGGGGTGGGCACCGCGATCGGGCCGCTCATGGTCACCGGCGCGATCATCGCCGGTTCCTGGCGGCCTGCCTACCTCGTTCTCGCCGCCCTCGACGTCGTAATCGCCTGCTGCTGGATCGCCTATCACCGGGGCGTTCCCGCTCCGGTGGCGACCGCTTCTGCCGAACAGGCCCGCCCTGATCCCGACAGGCCTGATCCCGACGGGCCTGATCCCGGCTGGCCTGATAGAGCAGAGGCGTCCGGGGAGACCGCACGGCCGACCGCCGACTGGAGCCGTCGGCGCGTCATCGCGGTCCTCACGCTGGGACTGATCGTGTTCTTCTTGTACACCGGGCTCGAGGTGAGTGCGGGCCAATGGGAGACCAGTTACGTCCGCGGCCACCTTGGCCTGTCGGCATCGGCTGCCGGGCTGGCCGCCTTCGGCTACTGGGGCGCGCTGACCGCCGTCCGGATCGGCCTTGCCCTGCCCGCCAAGCCGGTGCCGGCCCAGACGGTCATCGGCGGCGGCCTGCTCCTCGCCATCGCGGCCACCGGCTTGATCTGGTGGCAACCAGGGCCCGTCGTGGTAGTCCTCGCGTTTGTCGTTCTCGGCGGCGCGCTCGCCGGCGTCTTCCCGGCCCTCATCGCCGTCACGCCACAGCGGATTGGCGAGGAACGGGCGCAGCACGCGATCGCCTGGCAGGTAGGCGCCGCGGCCGCCGGCGGCTCCGGGATCTCCGCCGTTATCGGGCTGCTGATCGACACGACGAGCCTGGCGGTGCTTGGCCCGGCGATGGTCGTGCTCGCGCTCCTTCTTTTCCTCGCCAACGTGGCGCTTTCCAGGCTGGCTCCCATCCAGGACCGGCCGCTGTTGCCGGATGCATCAGTTTTAGACGTCTCGATGTAGCCAGGAGACCACTTCCCGAGACGCCATCTCGGCCACGCGGATCCGGTACGAGCCGAGTTCCCCGGGAGTCAGTACCGCGGTGCCGGCGCCCGACCGGCCGTCCCGGAAGAACGCGGTGTCATCCAGGAAGAGCCCTGGCGGACCGGGAGTGAGGCGTTCAGCGCGAGAGCGCATGCTAGGAAAGGTGGCCGCGCTCACGAGCTCCGGCCACAGCGATGCCGGAACCGCGATGCCCAGCCGCGCGGCCAGCTGCCGCATCTGCCCCTCAAGATCACCGGCCAGATCCTCGTAATGCACCAGGATGATGTTCGGCTCGGCCCGCCGCGACCAGGCGTCAGCGACGTGGTGCATCACCCCGGCGAGCGTATCGAGCCGCTGGTACGGGTCGCAGTCTTGAGCGACCCAGGACAGCAGCCATTCCCGCAGCGGAGGCAAGGGCTCCGGTGCGCCCGTCTCGGGATACCCCGCAAGCTCGTTCAGGCGCCGCACATCGAGATTGGCGTAGTGGTGATACAGCGACACCGCCATATCCAGCGGATGCCGGGCCACAACGACATAGGCGACCCGCCGATCCAGCGGCAGGCCCTTAAGCGGCGTGTGAGTCTTTATGAACCGCCGGTGCTTCTGAGCGGCGAGTCCGGCTAGCAGCTCCTCCCGGTCGAGCGACAGCCACTCCATCCAGGGCGACAGCTGCGCGAGCGGGGCGGGGAGGTCCGGGGTCTGGAAGATCAGCAGCGCGCAGATCATCTGCATCCAGGTCGTCCCGCTGCGAGACCTTGTGCTGATCACGATGTCACCCGGACGGAACACGAATCCGTCCCAGCGCGAGTTGTCCTGGTGGCCTATCCGGTAAAGCACGTCGGGCCCGTGATCGATAACGAACGCGCCGGAGTCATCCATTGGTAGTCAGGGGCGCGGTGCCTGTGACGGCCCGTTTCCCCATCCCCCTT
>CAZORE010000100.1:0-1799 GCA_964581815.1 uncultured Streptosporangiaceae bacterium
TCGCCCGCGCCGCGCTCATCGGCTCCGCCACGACCACTCCTTCCGCTACCGCGTCCTAGCGTAGGGGAACGGCCGCCCAGAAGGCGATGGCGCGGTTATGGCCGCCTCCTGGCCCGCCAGGCCGGCTGGCCAGGACAATGGACCTGTGTCCGCTCAGGAGATCGACCAGTACCTGGAGGGCCTGGACGCGCCCAGGCGCGAAACGCTCGCCCAGCTGCGCCAGGCGATACTTAACGTCCTCCCCGAGGCCGAGCAGGGGATGTCCTACCGCCTCCCGGCCTTCAGGGTGCGGGGGAAAACGATCGCCGGCTTCGCCGCGTTCAAGACCCACCTGAGCTACCTGCCGCACAGCGGCTCGGTCTTCCCCGAGCTGAAGGACGAGCTCAAGGGCTACACGACCTCGACGGGCGCACTGCGCTTCGACATCGGCCAGCCCCTGCCCGCCCCCCTGGTCGAGAAGCTGATCGCGGTGCGGCTCCGCCAGGCCTTCCCCGACGATTAACTCCAAGGGCTCGGTAGACCCGGTGCCCCCGACGAGTAATTCCAGGGGCCCGGTGTCCTCGCCTCCGCCGGCCGGCACCGGGAGGCGTGGCCGGCCCGGTGCCAGGTTAGTTGCCCTGCCCGTTCCCTTGCCCGCCGTCGCCGGACGAGGCAGTGGCAGTCCCGGCGTCGGTCGGCGTGGCGGTTCCCGACGTGGACAGCGTCAGCGACGAGACCAGCGTCTGCACGTTGCTCTCCGTGAGGTTCGCGGGGATGGAGGCGAAGAACACGGCGGGCGACCCGGTGCCGTTGTCCACCACGACCACGGCGGCCTGCTCGTCTGCCCAGGTTTCCCCCTGGTCCGCCTGGTCGGTGTAGACGATGTCGTAGGTGACTTCCCAGCCGACGTGCCCGCTGACCGAGACCGGCTGGGAGTTTTCCTGGGTGACCGTGTGGTTGAGGTCGCCGTAATAGGCGTTCTGGAACGTCTGCTCCAGGTTCACCGCGGTGGTCTCCAGCTGCGCGGTGCCCGTATAGCCGTACTGCTGCGGCAGCGGCCCGGAGCACGCTTCGCCGTACCAGGCCTCCGACCCGCCGTTGACCTGCCCGGCGACGGCGTATTCCCCGGCCGTCCAGGTGAAGGCGCCGTTGTTGAACGCGGACGGGCAGGACGCGCCCTGCCAGGGACTGGGCAGCTGCGTGTAGGACAGCCCGGACTGCCCGTCGGACAGCAGCGAGCCGGCCGGGGTCGCGCTGGCGCTCGATGACGCCGACGGGGAGGCCGCGACGGAGTGGGAAGCGGTTGGCGAGGCAGGCGGCGTGGTGGCGGGCGCCTGGTCGGCGGTGGTGCTCGCCGGGGTGCTGCCGAGCTGCGCGATGACTATCGCGATCGCGGCGATCGCGGCCACCACCCCCGCGGTGACGCCGCCGAACACCAGGATGCGCCGCCGCCGCTGCACCTGAAGGTAGCCGTAAGGGTTGCCCTGGCCCGGCCCGCCGGGCATGCTCATGCCCGGCAACTGCCAGGGCTGCTCGCCGCCGCCGCCCGTGAACATCACCTGCGTGCCCGCGCCGTCGCCCCCGGCGGGCCCGCCCATTCCGCCGAGCGCGGGCTGCGGGTAGCCGGGCTGGACCGTCGTGGGCTGCATCGCCATGTGATAAGGCGTGGCGGGCAGCGCGGGCTGTGGCGCCGTCGGCCGGCCGGTGGGCGGCTTGGTGGTGCGCAGCCACTCGGTGGAAGGCTGCACGGCCGCCTGGACCGCAGTGGACGCCACGGCCGCCTGGACCGCAGTCGACGCCACGGCCGCCTGGACCGCAGT
>CAZORE010000100.1:1899-27302 GCA_964581815.1 uncultured Streptosporangiaceae bacterium
TGGACGCCACGGCCGCCTGGACCGCAGTCGACGCCACGGCCGCCTGGACCGCAGTGGACGCCACGGCCGCCTGGACGGCCGTCGCCTGCCGGCCGACGCCGACCTCGCCGCCGCCCCCTGCCATCCCGTTGCCCGGAGTCACGTCCGGGTGCGTGTGGTGGGTCCACGTCGACCCGTCCCACCAGCGGAGTAGTCCGGGTGTTCCGTACGGGTCGGGGTACCAACCGGAGGGAGGCAAGTCCATGGGCCAAGGGTAGAAGAATAGGCCGCCGTAGTAAGGCCGATTCGCCCCCGTTACCAGTTCGTTGACTGCGGAGCGGTTTCAGGTGGCGCGGAAATCGTCACCATCGCGTCGGTAACGACCGCTGCGCTCGCGGCAAAGCGCCGCAGGTCCTCGCCGGCCACCACGCGCGCGGGGAAGGGGTCGCCCGCCGCCGCGCGGCCGAGCGCCGCCTCGGGCAGCGGCTGGTCGCTGGCCAGGATCACCAGGTTACCGCGGCGACGGCCGCGGAGCACGCTCGCCTCGGCGATCACGCACGTTTCCTTGTACACAGAACGGACGGTGGCAACCGCGGCTCGCGCCCCGTCGAGCGGCAGCCCCGCGGCGACGTTGACGGCGTACACGCCCCCAGGGCGCAGCGCGCGGGCGGTCGCGGCGGCGAACTCCGCGGTGGTCAGGTGCCCCGGCGTCACCGCGCCGGCGAACACGTCGGCGATCACCAGGTCATAGCTCGCGACGCGAACCGACTCCGCCACGGCGCGGGCGTCGGCGGCGCGCACCCGGATGCGGTGCCCGGCGGGCAGCGGCAGGTGCCCGCGGACCAGGTCGGTGAGCGCGTCGTCGAGCTCGGCGACCAGCTGCCGCGATCCCGGCCTGGTGTGGGCGAGGTAGCGCGGCAGCGTCAGCGCGCCGCCGCCGAGGTGCAGCGCGCGCAGCGGCTGCCGCGCGGGGAACGCCAGGTCGGCGGCGTGCCCGATGCGGCGGACGTACTCGAACTCCAGGTAACCGGGGTCGGCAAGGTCGACACCGCTTTGCGGGACGCCGTCAATGAAGAGCAGCCACCCGTCCGTTCGGTCGATGTCCGGGAGAAGCTCGGCGGACCCCAGCTGCACCTCGCGGTGGACCGCCGCCCGCGCGCCGCCCGACCTCGCCCGCCGTGGCGCCCGTTGTCGCCCTGAACCGTCACTCACGTTCCACCGTCTCCCGGCACCAGGGTAATCGAGTGGAGCGGAAACGGATGCGTCCGCTGGCCGTTGACCAGGTGGCGCTAACGGCCAGCGGACGCGGGGAGCGCGGTCACTTACCCGGCCGAGCCGCGCCTGGTGATCCGGTCGACGATGACGGCCCCGAGCAGCACGAGCGCGGTCCACATCAGCTGGGCCGCGGCGGACAGGCCGAGCAGCTCAAGGCCGTTGTAGATGACGCCGACGACCAGGCCGCCGAGCACCGCGTGCAGCATCTTGCCGCGCCCGCCGAACAGGCTGGTGCCGCCGATGACCGCCGCGGCGACGGCGTTCAAGACGTTCTGGCCGCCCTGCACGCCGTTGGAGATCGACCCCAGGTACGAGGCGTAGATGATGCCGGTCATGCCTGCGGTCAGCCCGCACAGCATGAACGCCAGCGTCCGGATCCGCACGATGCTGACGCCGGCCCGGCGCGCCGCCTCGGCGTTGCCGCCGATGGCGTAGATGTACCGGCCGAACCGGGTCCGGCCGAGCAGCACCGTCCACACGAACAGGATGGCGAGCACGACGAGCACGCCCCAGGGCATGCCCTCCAGGGTGGTCAGCCGGCCGCGGTTCTGGTTCGCGATCGCCGCGACGATGATGGCGGCGATGAGGACGCCTGCCACCTTGAGCAGCGTGACCGACACGGGCGGGGCCACCAGGCCGGCCGACCGGCGGCGGAGGTCGCTGTAGAACATGGACAGGCCGGCCACCGCCGCGATGGCGATCATCACGATCCAGGTCGCGGCCGGGCTCATCTGGCCGCTCTCGATGTCGTTGATGATGCTGCTGTGCAGGTTGATCACGCCGCCGACGCCGATGCTGCCGGTGGCGCTGATCAGGTAGAGCAGCAGGCCGGACAGGAAGAGCTGGCCGGCCAGCGTTACCACGAACGATGGCAGTACCAGCTTGGCGGTGATGATGCCCTGCAGCGCGCCGTAGGCGGCGGCCGCGATGAGCGCGACGATGACCGCGGCCCACCACGGGTCGCCGAGCGCGAGCATCCACAGCGCGATGACGGCGGCGCAGGCGGCGGTGAACCCGGCGGCCAGGTCGATGTCGCCGAGCAGCAGCACGAAGATCTCGGCCATGCCGAGCGTGATGATGAACGCCGACTGGGCCATCAGGTTGACCAGGTTGCCCGCGGATAGGAACAGCGAGCTCTTCACCTGGAAGAAGATCACGATAACGACCAGGCCGACGATGACTGGGAGCGCGCCGCTCTCGCCCGACTTGACGCGCCTGCCGACGATCCGCAGGTAGTCGCCCATCGAGCTGGCGAGCAGGTCCGCCGACGCGTCCGGCGTCGCGATGATCTCTTCTTCTGTCGGTTCTTGGTTCAGGGATGTCACGGCTCAGCCCTCCGCGCTCTGCGGGTTAGCGGCACCCGGCTTCTGCGCCGAGCCGTTCGGTGCCGTCCCGGTGGTCATCCAGTGGACCGCCGAGCTGGTGTCGTAGTTGGCCACCGGCCCGTTCGACACCATGCGGCCGAGGTAGAGGACGGCGATCCGGTCGGCGACGCGGAACACATCGGTCAGGTTGTGCGAGATCACCAGCACGGCGATGCCGCGGCTCGCGAGCTGCTCGATGATGTCGAGGACGAGCGCGGTCTGTGACACGCCGAGGGCGGCGGTCGGCTCGTCCATGATGACGAGCTTGGCCTCCAGCATGACGGCCTTGGCCACGGCGACGGACTGCCGCTGCCCGCCGGACAGCGAGCCGACCGGCTGGCGGATGTTGCGGACCGAGGTAACGCGGAGGTCGGCGAGGGTCTTCTTGGCCTGCTTCTCCATCGAGATCTCGTCGAGCAGCCTGGTCTTGGCCAGCGTCTCGTGCCCGAGCATCATGTTCTGCACGATGTCGAGGTTGTCGGCGAGCGCCAGGTCCTGGTACACGGTGGCGATCCCCGCGGCGGTCGCGTCCTTGGGGGAGCGGAAGTGCACCGGCTTGCCCTGCCAGATGACCTCGCCGCCGCTGGGTTCCCAGATGCCGGCGATCGTCTTGATCAGCGTCGACTTGCCCGCGCCGTTGTCGCCGACCAGGGCGGTGACCTGGCTGGCGGGGACTTCCAGGTCAATATCGGTCAGCGCGTGCACGGGCCCGAAGTTCTTCCCGATGCCACGTAGCCGCAGCAGCGGCTCAGCGTCGTTCACGGTCACATCCCTGCCTGATGACCCGTCCGGGGCGCGGGCCTGGCTGCCCGCACCCCGGACGAGCGGTGTTAGTGCGGACTAAGAGGTGATTCCGGCGGCCTTGCAGTCGCTCGCGTAGGTGCCCGCGCACAGCTGCGCGGCCGGCACGAATTTGTCCGCGACGACGGTCGAGTTCATGTTGGCCGTGGTGACCCACTTCGGGATCAGCAGGACCGACGGGACCTCGACCTTGGCCGTGGAGTCCTCGGTCGAGCCGTTCACCAGGGAGGCAGGCGGCGTCTGGCCGGCCCGCACGTAGAGCGCGAGCGCGGCGGCGGCCTGCGCCTCGAGGTAAATCGGCTTGTAGACCGTGCCGCACTGGTAACCGGTAAGGATGTTCTGCAGGCCGGTCAGGGTGGCGTCCTGGCCGGTGGTCGGGAAGGTCTTGGCCTTCACGCCCTGGCCCTGCAGGTAGTGGATGATGGGGGCGCCGTTCTCGTCGTTCGGGATGAGCGCCGAGTCGATGTTCTTGTGCGCGGTGTACTGCTGCTGGAACTCAGAAAGCGCGGTCGGCGGGTCCCAGGTCCCGGCCGGCTGGGACACGTTCGTCCAGCCCTTGGATTTGAAGTACGGGGCGAGCACGCCGTCGTACCCCTGGGCGAACAGCGTCGCGTTGTTGTCGGTCGGGGCGCCGCGCATGACGATCACGTTGGGGGTCTTGACGCCCCAGTTGGTGACGCAGGTCACCAGGCCCTGGCCCATGATCTGGCCGACCTTGACGTTGTTGAAGCTGACGTAGTAGGAGCGGGCGCCCCCCAGGGTCAGCCGGTCGTAGTCGATGACGGCCACGCCGTGGTCCTTGGCGTACGACTCGATGTGCGCGCCAACGCCGGAGTCGAGCGGGTCGATGACCAGGACGCTGGCGCCCTTCGTGATGGCCGACTGGGCCATGCTGAGCTGCGTCGCGTCGCTGCCAAGCGCGTTCTCGATGGTGAAGTCCGAGGCGGACAGCCCGGCCGCGGTGAAGGCCTGCTTCAGGTACGGCGCGTCGAACTCGACGTAGCGGGTGGAGGACACGGTGTCGGGCAGGATCACCGTGACGCCGCCCTTGCCCGCGGCGGCGACCGACTTCAGTTTCGCCATCGCGGAGAACGAGTTGTCCAGGTCGTTGATGGAGAGCGCCCCGGCGCCCGACGTGGCCGCCGGCGAGGATGTCGCGCCAGACGTGGCCGGAGCCGAGGTGCTGCTTGTGGTGGAGCTGCTGCAGCCAGCAGCGACGAGCAGCGCGGCCGCCGCGGCGGCCGCGGTCAGTCCGGCTCGTGCTGATACGGAATACAACGGTGTACCTCGCTTATTCGAATCGACATGTCGCGCGGGCATGTACGAGAACAGATCCGTATAACCCAGACACAATTGACTGGGCTATTACCGCGGAAATGCTAGGACTGCGCGGAAAAACGCTCGTATTAACACTTTCGTATGTTCGTTAAAAAAGTGTTAAAGGCGAACGGGTCGCGGAATCGTCACAATTATTCGAGATCATTTCGTGACGTTACCGTTCCCTGGCGTTTATCTGGCAGGTGCGCGCCATCCGCTCACGGTACGATACCTCATGGTCACATACAGTAGTCCATTATTCGCCGACGATCCGGTAGCCGGCGCGTGGCTGCGTGAGGATGAGCGGCGGACTGCCCGGCGGCTCGAGCTTGGCCCGCAGCCGCCTGATGTACACCCGGACGTACTCGGTCTCCGTCTCGTAGCCGCGACCCCACACCCTGCGCAGCAGGTGGGTGCGGGAAACCAGCTTGCCCTTGTTCAGGGCCAGCTCCCGCAGCAGCGCGAACTCGGTCGGCGTGAGGTGGATGTCCGCGCCGGCCATGCGGACCCGCTGCTGTACGAGGTCCATCTCGATCTCGCCGATGGCGATGACGGACGGGGCCGCCTCGGCGGCCGTTTCCGCGGGCATGGTGCGCCGCAGCGTGGCCACGATCCTGGCGAGCAGCTCCTCGATGCCGAACGGCTTGGTCATGTAGTCGTCCGCGCCCATGTTGAGCGCGGTGACCTTGTCCCGCTCGCCGCCCCGGGCCGACACGACGATGATGGCCACGCTGGAGGCCTCGCGGATCTGCTTGCACAGCTCGAACCCGTCAATCCCGGGCAGCATGAGGTCGAGCAGCACCATGTCTGGCTGCTCCGTCTCGAGCATCGCGAGCGCCTTCCTGCCGTCCGACGACACCAGCGTGTCGAACCCGCGCACCGAGAGGTTGACCCTGATCAAGTCGACGATGTTCGGGTCGTCCTCGATGATGAGCACCCTGGTCGGTATGGTCAGCTCACTCACGTGCCTTCACTCCAGTGGCCTCTCAACGGGCAGGGAAACCAGGAAGCACGTGCCGCGCTCGGCAGGCTCCAGCTCCAGTCTTCCCCCGTGCGCGGCCACGATGCCGCTGGCGATGGACAGCCCGAGTCCGGCGCCTGACGCGCGCCGAGCCGGCCGGATGGTGCCCGCCGCCAGCACGTCGTGCCAGCGCGGGTCCCGCTGGCCGGCCGCCTCGGTGACGGCGCGGGACAGTTCGGGCGGTAGCCCCTCGCCGTCGTCGGCCACGCGCACGGTGATCGCGCCCGGGTCGTCCGCGGCGACCGTGACGGTTACCTTCGTCCCCGGCGGGTTGTGCCCGAGCGCGTTGCCGATCAGGTTGACGAACACCTGCTCAAGCCGGTCATGGTCGGCCCAGATGGTCGGCAGCCCGGCCGCCTCGACGACCCGCACCTGCTCCGCCGCCTCCCGTGGCAGGACCGCGACGGCAGCGTCAAGCACCAAGGGTATGTCGCACCAGTCACTGTTCAGCCGCAGGATGCCCGACTCGATGGTGGAGAAGTCGAGCAGGTCGTTGACCAGGCGGCCGAGCCGCGCGGACTCGGCCGCGATGCGGGACAGGAACCGCTGCTGCGAGTCCGCGTCCCAGGTGACGTCCTGCTGCAGCAGGCTGGTGGCATACCCGGTGATCGCGGTGAGCGGGGTGCGCAGCTCGTGGCTGAGCCGGCGCAGGAACGTCCGCTGCAGTTCGCGCGACTGGCGCAGCGCCATCGCCTCCTGCTGCGCGAGCAGCGCCCGCTCGCGCTCGAGCGCGAGCCGCAGCGAGTTCGCGGCATCCTCGAGCAGGTCGGTCGCGTCGTCCGGCCTGACGCCGTCCCGCCAGCCGGCCAGCAGCACGGTCCGCCCGTCTGGGCTGCTGAACGAGACCGACAGGTACTGGCTGCCCGGGCCGTGCGCGTCCGGTGCGGCCCCGGGCTGGCCGGGCCCCGGCTGCCTGGCCTCAGGCTGGCCGCCCCCGGTGCGCAGCGTTCCCTGGCTCGGGGCAAAGACGGGTACGCCCGCGACCGCGACGCCGTCGGGGTCGCTGCGGTCGAGGGCGGCATGGGCCGCGTCCACCATCGCCGCTGGCAGCGCCGCCGGCGCCTCCCGCACGGTGCCGGGGAGGCCGAGCTTGGGTATGACGCTCCCCGCGTCCGCCACCGTGACATCGCCGGCTGTGCTCGAGTACCCTCGGCAGGTCGTCACCTCGGCGGAGGCGGCGATCAGCGCCACCTCGTCGGCGTCGAGCCCCTCCCGCAGGGCGTGCAGCGCGATGCGCAGCCCGGCCTCCACCGGCACGGGCCCCGCGAGGATCTGCAGCACCTCCCTGATCGTCTCAAGGAGCCGGTTCCGCGCGGTCACCTCGTCAAGCAGCCGGTCCCGCTCAATCGCGCTCGCCGCGTACCCGGCGTACAGCGCGGCCAGGTCAAGGTCGTCGCGGCGCGGCTTGCCGGGCATCGCGCGGAACACGGTGATCACGCCGAGCAGCCCGCCGGGCCCGAGGACGGGCACCGACCAGGAGCTCGCCACCTTCGCCGGCCGGGCCTGGCTGCCGAACACCTGCCAGGAGCCGCCGCCGCTGCGCAGGTTCTCCTCGATGACCGGGACCTGCCGCTCAGCGGCGAGCCCGACCGGTCCGCCCGCCGCGCCGACCTGCAGCCGCGCCCACGTCTCGAGCAGCGAGTCCGGCATGCCGAGGGAGGCGGCGCGCACCAGCTGGCCGTCCTCGAGCAGGTGAATGGCGAGCCGCTCGCTGCCGATCGCGGCGCCGAGTGCGGACAAGATCAGCGAGAGCGACGACGACGGGTCGGAGGAGACGAGCCGCCCGGTGAGGCCGTGCAGCCGGGTCAGCTGGCGGCGCGCGGAGGAGTCAACGGCCTGCCCGGAGACGAGCGCCACCACGTCGTCCGGGTGCACCTCGCTCGGCGCCACCTCGGCGACCACGCGGCCGTGCCGCAGCACCACGATCCGGTCAGCGAGCCGGAACATCAGTTCCGTGTCATGGCAGGAGAGCAGGATCGTGACGCCGCGTGCGCGCAGCCGCGTGATCAGCCGCTCGACGAGCGCGGCCTCCTGCACGCCGAGCGCAGCGGTCGGCTCGTCGAGCAGCAGCAACTTGGGGTTGCGGGCCATCGCCCTGGCCACCGCCACCATCTGCCGCTGTCCGCCGGACAGCATCCTGACCGGCCGGGTGGTGTCCCGCAGCGGGATGCCGAGCCGGTCGAGCAGCCTGGCCGTGTCCCGGTGCAGCGCCACCTCCGAGAACAGGTGCCTGCGCCGCTCGTTGCCAAGCATCACGTTCGCGGCGACGTCCAGGTTCTCCGCCAGCGCCAGATCCTGCCAGACTACGCGGACCCCGAACTTGGCCGCGGCGGACGGCGACGGCGGCACTGCCTGCCCGGCGACCCGGATCGACCCGGCGACCGGGGTGACGTCACCCGCGATGGCCCTGATCAGGGTGGTCTTGCCCGCCCCGTTCTCGCCGGCGAGCGCCACCATCTCCCCGGCCCGCAGCGCGAGGTGCACCCCGTCAAGGGCGGTGAGCCCGCCGAACCGCACCGTGAGCGCGGATACCGCGAGCTCCGGCGTCGCGCTCGCCGTGTCCCGCTCCGCACCGTTCGTCACACCCACCATTGTTATGCACGTCCGGGGGTAAACGTCTCCCGGACGTGCCGTTATTCGCGCCCGCCGCTATTTCCCGGCGCCTGCGCCCGCCGGGCCTGCCGCTAGCGAGGCGGCATCAGCGTGAAGGTGTCCGGAGTCTGGTTGGGCGGCCGGCTGCCCTGCCAGCTGACGGTCAGCTCGCTGAACCACTGCCCCTTGGCCGATGCCCGCACCGCGGAGAGCGTCACCGCGACGGGGTAGTAGCCCATCTTCCCGTTCGCGCAGTCGGGCACGCAGAGCTTCTCCCAGAGCAGCCCGGTTCCCGTCGCCGCCGTGGTCGTCCAACTCGTCCAGAGCATGTCCTGCACGCCGATCCCGGCGTCGGCGCAGGCGAGCGTGATGGAAACGGGCTCCCTGCTCAGCGGGTAGGGCGCGGCGGCAGCGCAGTCGGCGACCACGTAAACGTCCGCCAGCCCCGCGGCGGCCGGCGCGGCGGCCGCTGTCCTGGTCGCCGCCATGGCCGAGCGGGACTCAGCGGCGATGCCGGCCTGGTTCCCGTGGCACCCCGCAGCGGCCAGCCCGAGCAACGCGCAGAGGGCAAGCTTGCGCAGGGTCTGGCGCACGCTCATTGAGACACGCTGACCGCCGCCCGGCTGCTTTCCCGGCCAGAACCGCGGTCGCCGCCAACTCCGCGTGCCCGTCCTATGCTCGTGATCGATGCCGCCACCCGCCTCACCTCGCCGACATCCCGACCGGGACGTACCCGGCATGTCGGGACCTGAACGCCCCGTTGGCGGATCCGTCACGGGCGTGGACGGCTGTCCCGCGGGCTGGGTGGCGGTCACCCTCGGCCCGCTGGCCGTCACGGTTACCGTGGCGGCGACGCTTGACCTGCTGCCGCTGTCCGGTGTCACCGGGATCGACATGCCGCTCGGCCTGCTCGGCGCCGGCTGGCGGGACGCCGACCGGCTGGCCCGCCGGGCACTCGGGCGGCGCGGCGTCACCGTGTTCGCCATCCCGCCGCGGGCAGTCTGGGAGTGCCAGTCCTACGCCGAGGCGAACCGCCGGTGCCGCGAACTGACCGGCCAGGGATTCTCCGTGCAGGCCTGGGGCCTGCGGCGCAAGATCACCGAAGCCGACCAGTTCCGCCGCCGGGCCGCGACGGCAGCGGAGCCAGACAGAGGCCAGCTATACGAGGTGCACCCGGAACTCTCCTTCGCCGCCCTGGCCGGCGCGCCGCTGCCCGACAGCAAGCACACCCCGGCCGGCCTCGCCGCCCGCCGGGACCTGCTCGCCCGTGCGGGCATCACCCTGCCGGTGAAGATCGCGGGTGCCGCCGAGGATGACCTGCTCGACGCCGCCGCCGTCGCGTGGTCCGCCCTCCGCATCGCGGCGGGCACCGCGATGACCCTCACCCGCGGTGATCAGCGGGCGGATGACGGGTCGGAAATCGCGATCCGCTACTGAGCAGGACCCTCCGGCCCCGCCTAAATATCGGGCGATCAATGACTGGCGACCCTTCGTTCGATTAGAAATCGACAGGCAGGACCATTTCTCAATCTGACAACAATGATTGGCAAAGCGTTGCGTTGCCAATGGCAACAATTTGCGAGTTGCGTGTCACGGAATTCTCGGTACTTTTGTCGCGGGGAGCCAATCGAATTACCTGAAAGGAGTCGTCATGTCCGGCGATCTTGAAGGTTTCGCCGAGTGGCGAGACAGCATCGAGGCCCGAGTGAGTACGCTTGAGGTCACTGTCGAGACCCAGGCACTCGTGAGGGCGCAGATGGACCGGGACATAAGTGACCTGAGCGTGAAGTTGGACGCTCAAGGCAGCCTGCTGCAGGCGCTGGCTGATACACAGAGCGAGCACACCGCCACGCTCGCCGACCACACCGCCAGGCTTACCAGGCTGGAGTCCGGTGTGGCGAAGCTGGATTCTCGCGTGGCGAACCTGGAGGCCGGGCAGGAGAAGGTCCTCGCCGGAGTCCAGGCGATCATCGGCCTGCTCGACCGAGAAGACAACCTCTGACGCTATGAAGCCCTCACAACACCGAAATCCTTCACGAAAAACGCCGTGATGGTGCGGACCGAAGAGTAACAGGCAGCTCAACGCCCCGCCGGCCCCGGGCCTACAGCGACGCGAACGCGTCCTCCAGGATGCCCAGCCCTTCCTCGAGCAGGTCCTCGCCGATGACGAGCGGCGGCAGGAAGCGCAGCACGTTGCCGAACGTCCCACAGGTAAGCACGACAAGTCCGTGCGCGTGACAGAACGCGGCGACCGCGGCGGTGGTCGCCGGGTCCGGGTCGAGCGTGCCCGGCCTGGTCAGCTCGATGGCGATCATCGCGCCCCGGCCGCGGACGTCGGCGATGACGGGGTGGGTCTCGGCGAGCTTGCGCAGCCGGGGGAGCATGATCTCGCCGATCCGGCGCGCCTTGCCGGCGAGGTCCTGCGACTCCATGGTGGCGATCGAGCCGAGCGCGGCGGCGCAGGCGACCGGGTTGCCGCCGTAGGTGCCGCCGAGGCCACCGGGGTGCACCGCGTCCATGATCTCGGCCCGCCCGGTCACCGCGGCGAGCGGCAGGCCGCCGGCGATGCCCTTGGCCGTGGTCACCAGGTCGGGCACCACGCCCTCGTGCTCGCTGGCGAACCAGTCGCCGGTGCGGCAGAAGCCGGACTGGATCTCATCCGCGATGAACACGATGCCGTTTTCCTTGCAGAACGCGGCGAGGCCGGCGAGGAACCCGTCCGGCGGGACGATGAAGCCGCCCTCGCCCTGGATGGGCTCGATGATCACGGCGGCGACGTTCTGCTCGCCGACCTGGGCGTGGATCAGCGACTTGACCACGTCGAGCGCCTCGGCCTTACACGCTTCCGGGCCGTCCGGCCAGCGCAGCGGGTAGGCCATCGGGACGCGGTAGATCTCCGAAGCGAACGGGCCGAAACCCTGCTTGTACGGCATGTTCTTCGCGGTCAGGGCCATCGTCAGGTTGGTACGGCCGTGGTAGGCGTGGTCAAAGGCGACCACGGCGGAACGGCCGGTGTAGTGCCTGGCGATCTTGACCGCGTTCTCCACGGCCTCGGCGCCCGAGTTGAACAGCGCGGAGCGCTTCTCGTGCGTGCCCGGAGTGCGGCGGGCCAGCTCCTCGCAGACCTCCACGTACCCCTCGTACGGGGTGACCATGAAGCAGGTGTGGGTGAACTGGGCGACCTGGGCCTGGACGCGGTCGACGACGGCGCTCGCCGCGTTACCGACCGAGGTGACCGCGATGCCAGAGCCGAAGTCGATCAGGGAGTTGCCGTCCGCGTCGAGCAGCACCCCGCCGCCGGCGGCGGTGACGAAGACGGGCAGCGTGGTCGAGACGCCACGGGCGACCGTGCCGTTGCGGCGCTCCATCAGCGCGCGCGAGGCGGGTCCCGGGATCTCGGTGACAAGGTTACGGCGTTGTGGCAGCTGAGGGCCGCCAGCGGGAAGTGCGGTCATGTTCGGACGATAACATCCGGGCATGCCTGATCAGAATAGCGGACCCGTAAGCGCCGGACTAGGGTTGTTCGGCGCGGTGTTCGGGCGCGGCGCTGCCCCCGGTGGCGGGCCGATCGCCGACGACGGCGCGTGGCTGCGGTCGATGCTCGCCGCGGAGGCGGCGCTGGCCCGGGCGCTTGAGCGCGCGGGGCTCGTACCGCACGGCGCGGGCGCGGCGGTGACCAAGGCGACGGCCGCGGACTTCGGCCCGGCTGAGCTCGCGGAGCTCAGCCGGGCCACCGCGGTCACCGGCAACCCGGTGCCCGGCCTTGCCCGGGTGCTCACCAGGCGCGTCACGGACCCCGCCGCGCGCGCGGCCGTGCACACGGGGGCGACCAGCCAGGACATCATGGACACCGCGGCGATGCTGCTCGCCCGCGATGCGCTGGGCGCGGCCGTCACCGACCTGACCGCCGCCGCCGGCGCGGCCGCCGGGCTGGCGAGCGCCCACCGCCGCACGCTGATGATCGGCCGGACGCTGCTGCAGCAGGCGGTACCCGTCACCTTCGGCCTGGTCGCGGCGGGCTGGCTGTCCGGCCTCGACAGCGCGGTCGAGTGGCTCGCGTTCGTGCGCGACACGCGGCTCGCCGTGCAGTTCGGCGGCGCGACGGGCACCCTCGCCTCGCTCGGCGCCGACGGTGCCCGGGTGCGGGCGCTGCTCGCCGAGGAGCTCGGCCTCGCCGACCCGCCCCTGCCCTGGCATACCGAACGGTTGCGGGTAATCGACGTCGGCACCGTGTCCGCCCGGGCGTGCGCGGCGCTGTCCAAGATCGCCCGTGACGTGACGCTGCTCACGCAGACCGAGGTACGGGAGGTTAAGGGCAACCAGGTCGCCGCCGTCGCCCTCCTGGGCTGTGCCCGCCAGGCGCCCGGCCTGCTCGCCACGCTCGTCGCCTGCGCGGAGCAGGAGCACCAGCGCGCGGCCGGCGCCTGGCACGCGGAGTGGCAGCCGTACAGCCACCTGCTCGAGCTCACCGCCTCGGCCGCCGCCTGGGCCCGCGACCTGCTCGTTTACCTGGACGTTGACACGGCGCGGATGGCCGCGAACCTGGCCGAGGCCGGCGGCCTGCCGCTCGCCGAAGGGGTCACCGCGCTGCTGCGCGGCCCGCTCGGCGCCCCGCAGGCGCACGACCTGGTAGCGACCGCCGCCGCGAAGTCCGCGTCGTCCGGCGTGCCGTTCCTTGACGTGCTGCTCGCCACCCCGGAGATCGAGAGCGCGCTGACCAGGGCGGGGATCAGCAACGCGCGGGTGGAGGCGGCGCTTGACCCGTCGGGGAACCTGGGCTCATCCGAGGCGTTCATCACGGCCGCCCTGGACGCGCACGCACGGCAGGGCGCCGAGTCCCGGTAACCGCGGTGAGCGAGCGCGCGCTACGCCGACGCGCCAGCGACCTGCTTCTCGCCGACCGGGGCGTCGCAGATGACCGGCTGGGTCGCGCTGGTCGCCGGGACGGGACGGACCCCGTACGCGCGCAGGATGGCGAGCACCTTGCCCGCGATCCACGCGTCCCCAGTGGCGGTGGGGTGCAGGCCACGACCGCCGTTCGCGTGCTGGAACTTCCACTGGCCGGCGAGCGGGTCCATGATGATGACCTTCGGGTCGGCCGCCGTGGCCGTGGTCACGATGACCTGGTCGGTCCGCTGCAGCGCTTGGGTGCCGCCAGGCGGGAGGGCGAAGACGGTGAGCAACGCGACCCGCGCGCCGGGCGCCACCGCCTGGATCAGGCCGAGCGCCGCGCGCACCCCGGCCCGCTCCGGGGCCTGCGGCACGCCGACGTCATCGTGGCCGGCCTGGACGATCACCACCGACGGGTCGAGCGAGCGCAGCCCCTCCGCGTTCAGCATGCGCGTTATCGGGCCGTGCCGGCCGACGCCCTGGCTGACGTAGCCGGCCCCGGGCACCCCGTCGATGACGGCGTTCCAGTGCAGCAGCCGGGCCAGCACGACCGCCCACGACAGCAGCGGGTTGTCCGGGCCCGTCCCGGCGGTGTAGGAGGCGCCGGCGATCGCGATGGTGGGCAGCCGGCCCGGCTGGCGCATGATGCGCGCCTCGCAGGACGCCAGCGGATCGGCGGCCGCGACGACCCCTGTCTTGCCGCCGCCGTCGTGCCCCGGCCCCCAGGGCTCGCGCTGGATCAGCACGGAAGAGGCGGTCCGGGCCGGGTCGCCGGGGCCGCGGGCGGCGAGCCAGAGGGACAGGCCCAGGCAACCGGCGAGGACGCAAGCCGCAATCGCCGTCATCCGCGCTTTCCGTGTCACCCTCATAGTTTAGAATTGCCAGGTAACCGCGCCGCGCAAACACCAAAGGGGCCCGTCCCATGTTCGACTACCTGATCGCGGCTGTCCTCTTCGTCGCCATGGTCACCACCCTCGTCTACCTGTGGAAGCGCGAGCGCGGTTAGCCAGGGGCTCACCGTCCGCCCCGGTTGATCCGCCCCTGCACGTTGGCCTCCGGGTTAACGGGACGGCGAACTATTCAGGAGTCCGCGAGCATGCGTGAGCGGACGTGCGCGGGTGTCCTCTGACGATCAGCATGCGGATCTTGACCGGCAGGTTGCCCGCCTTGCTTCGCGGGCGAGGTCGGGTCCGGGCTGAACGGGAAGCGCCCGAAGCTGCGGCGGATCTTGTCGGACCCTTCTGCCAGCATGGTGGTCGTGGTCGTGGAGCACCGCGACCGGCTCGCGCTTCGGGGCCGAGCACCTCGAAGCCGCCCTCGGCGCGCACGGTCGCCGCATCGTGCAGGGTACGAGCCCGACGAGGCGGCCTGACGAGGAAGGGGCGGGAATGGGCAGCCGGTTCAAGGTACCCAAGGACATGGTGGTGCAGGCGTTCCAGTTCACCCTCGACCTGGCTGATGACAAGGCCAGCGTGGTGCGACGTCAGTTCGGCGGCCGCCGGTACGCCTACAACTGGGCCGTGCGGACGATCAAGGCTGACGTCTCCGCGTACCGTGTAGACGGGGCCGGATCCCCGGCTCCGTCGCTGGCCGGGCTGCGGAAGCGCTGGAACCAGGTCAAGGACGCCGAGTGCGCGGATGCGGGGACCGGCGAGGCCTGGTGGCCGGAAATCAGCAAGGAAGCGTTCGCGGACGGCATCGCCGGGGCTGTGAATGCCTACTGGAACTGGCAGCAGTCCCGTGCCGGGGACCGCAAGGGCCGGCGGGTGGGATTCCCGAGGTTCAAGAAGAAAGGCCGCGACCGGGACCGGGTTACGTTCACCACTGGTGCGATCCGGGTCGAGCCTGATCGTCGTCATGTCACGCTGCCGCGGATCGGCACCGTCCGGACCTGCGAGAACACCCGGAGGCTGGAGCGGCTCATCGCCAAGGGGCGTGCCCGGATCCTTGCCGTGACCGTGTCCCGCAAGGGCACACGGATCGTGGCGGCCTTCCGCGTCCTGGTCTCACGACCCCAGCAGCCCTGTGTCACCGATCTCGGCTCGGCCGTGGGCGTCGATGTCGGCGTGCGGGTGCTCGCCACTGTTGGAGCCTCGGACGGTACCGTCCTCGAGCGCGTCCCTAATCCCCGCGCCTTGGAGGCGGCGCTGAAGGAAATACGTCACCTAGGGCGGGAAAGGTCCCGCCGGGCGCCCGGGTCACGTGGCTACCGTGAGACCCAGGAGAAACTGGCCCGGCTGCACCGCCGGGTCGCGAACATCCGCGCGCACCACATCCACAACCTGACCACCAGGCTTGCCAAGACCCACGGCACCGTCGTGGTCGAGGAACTGGATGTGGCGGGGATGTTCCGCCAGAAAGGGCTGACCGGGGTCAGGGCGCGGCGTCGCGGCCTGTCGGATGCGGCCCTTGCAGAACCCAGGAGGCAGCTTCGGTACAAGAGCGTCTGGTACGGTTCCCGGATCGTCGAGGCCAGCCGCTGGTACCCGTCATCGAAAACCTGCCACAGGTGCCTGCGCAGGCAGGACATCGGCAGGGCCGAGCACTGGACCTGCGACGGCTGTAGGGCCGTCCACCAGCGCGACGATAACGCCTCCGTCAACCTCGCGCGCTACGAGGCGACCGCCGCACAGGCGGGTAGCGCCGTCGGCCCAGTTGGGGCCGCCGTCAAGCGTGGAGCCGACCGTAAGACGGGGCCTCGCCCCGCAGGTGGCGACGAAGCGCGGAAGGGAAGCAGGCGCAAGCCTGCCGAACAACCCCGAGACGGGGTGCCTTGCTGATGAGACTCGCGTTTACTCACCAGAAGGCAACGGTATGAGGCGTGTGTGACGACACCAGGCGAGCCGTCGCCGCCGCGCGTCCCGGCCCAGGCGGGTAGGGAGCGGGGGCCGGCCGGCGCCGAGCCCGAGGTAGCGGAGCACGGTCAGCGGCTGCTCGTCATCTACGGCGCCCTCATGCTCGCGATGCTGCTCGCCGCGCTCGACCAGACGATCGTGTCGACCGCGCTGCCGACGATCGTCAACGACCTCGGCGGCCTGTCCCACCTGTCCTGGGTCGTCACCGCCTACATGCTGGCCTCCACCGCGACCACGCAGGTCTGGGGCAAGCTCGGCGACCAGTACGGCCGGAAGTACCTGTTCCTCGGCGCGATCGTGATCTTCCTGGTCGGCTCCGCGCTGTGCGGCCAGTCGCGCAACATGGGCGAGCTCATCGCCTTCCGCGCGCTGCAGGGCGTCGGCGGCGGCGGCCTGATAGTGCTGACCCAGGCGATCATCGGCGACATCGTGCCCGCACGGGAGCGCGGCAAGTACCAGGGCGCGTTCGGCGCGGTCTTCGGCGTCGCCTCCATCGCGGGCCCGCTGCTCGGCGGGTTCTTCGTCGACAACCTGAGCTGGCGCTGGGTCTTCTACATCAACCTGCCGATCGGCGCGCTCGCCCTCGCGGTCATCGCCGTCGTGCTGCCCGCCGTCAGCACCAGGCAGCAGCACAAGATCGACTACCTCGGCGCGATCACGCTCGCCGCGTTCGCCACCGCCGTCGTGCTCGCCACCTCCTGGGGCGGCACCACCTACGCCTGGTCCTCGCCGGTGATCATCGGCCTGTTCACCGCCGGCGCGCTGTTCCTCGCCGCCTGGTACCTCTCCGCCCGCGGTGTCGGCAGGTACAAGGGGGCCGCCGAGCCCGTGCTGCCGCTGCGGCTGTTCCGCAACTCCGTCTTCACCGTCTGCTCGGCGATCGGCCTGGCGGCCGGCTTCGCCATGTTCGGCGCGCTGTCCTACCTGCCCTTGTTCCTCCAGGTGGTGCACGGCGTCTCGCCGACGATCTCCGGCCTCTACCTGCTGCCGATGGTGCTCGGCATGCTGCTCACCTCGATCGGCAGCGGCCAGCTCATCGCGCGGACCGGCCGGTACAAGGTCTTCCCCATCGTCGGCACGGCGCTGCTCACGGTCGCGCTCTACCTGCTGTCCACGCTGGACGAGACCACCGCCTCCTGGGTGATGAACGTGTACTTCTTCTTCCTCGGGGCCAGCCTCGGCCTGATCATCCAGGTGCTGGTGATCGCGGTGCAAAACACGGTCGACTACAAGGACCTCGGCGCCGCCACCTCGGGCGTGACTTTCTTCCGCACGATCGGCGGGGCGTTCGGCGTGTCGGTGTTCGGCGCCATCTTCACCAACCAGCTGGCCAGGCAGCTGTCGGGCGCGCTCGCCGGGAAGAAGTTGCCGGCCGGGTTCGACATCGCGTCCGTCCAGTCGAACTCGAGCGCGCTCAAGGCGCTGCCCGCGGACCTGCGCCAGGCGATCCTGCACGCCTTCAGCCTCGCCCTGCACCCGGTGTACCTCACCGCGGTCCCGATCGCGGGCGCCGCGTTCATCCTCGCCTGGTTCCTGCGCGAGGTCCCGCTGCGCACCGCGGCGGGCGCGCCCGCCCCGGCGGCGGAGACGCTGCGCGGCTCGGCGAGCGCCCTCGACCTCGGCGAGGGACTCGGCGGCGCCCCGACAAGCAGGACGTCAGCGCAGGAGGTGGAGCGGGTGCTGTCCCGGCTGTCCGCCGTGGACATGCGCCGCTTCGGCTACGCGCGGCTGGCCCGGGCGGCGGGCCTCGACCTGCCCGGCGGCGCCTGCTGGATCCTCACCAAGCTCGCCAAGCAGGGCGCCACCCCGGGTCCGCAGCTGGCCAAGCAGGCGGGCGTCACCATGGAAGAAGGCCGGCCCAACGCCCAGCTGCTGGTCGACCGCGGCCTCATCACCAGAACCGACGGCGTCCTCGCACTGACGCCGTCCGGCACGGAGACCGCCGAGCGGCTGTTCGGCGCGCAGCACGACTGGCTGGAGAGCCAGCTGGCCGGCTGGTCTCCCGAGCAGCACGCGGAGCTCGAGCACGTCCTCGACAAGCTGTCCCGCGCGCTGCTCGGCGACGACTTCGACCGCAAGCTGGCCGACCGCTAGCCGGACGCCGCCGTCGGCTGGCCCTTCAGGTGCGGCAGCCGCGCGGTTGACGTCGCCTTACCGCATTGGTACATTACTCAAGTAACTAACCACAGAACCAGCTAACCAGGAGGTGTGGTGCCGGCGCTCGACGAGGGAACGCCGCTGTTCGTGCAGATCGCCGGGCAGCTGGCCGACGACATCGTCGATGGCCAGCTGGCCGAGGGCACACGGGTGCCATCCACCAACGAGCTGGCGGCCTTCTACCGCATCAATCCAGCCACCGCGGCGAAGGGGATCAACATGCTGGTGGAGGACGGTGTGCTGGAAAAACGCCGCGGGATCGGGATGTTCGTCGCCGCTGGCGCGCGTGAGCAGCTCGTGGCCGTGCGCCGCAAGCTGTTCGCTGAGCAGTACGTGGACCCGATGGTTGCCGAGGCGAACCGGCTGGGCATTGACAGCGACACGCTGGTGTCCCTGGTCAGGGAAACCAGCGTTAAAAACGGAGGCGAGACGCGATGACCCCGACGATCTCGGTGACGGACCTGAGCCGTCGCTACCGCGGCCAGACCGCGCTCGACAAGGTCTCGCTCACGGTCGAGCAGGGCACCGTGACCGGGCTGCTTGGCCGCAACGGCGCGGGCAAGACCACCCTGCTGCGCATCATCACCGGGCTGGAGTTCCCGACCGCCGGCGAGGTCAAAGTGTTCGGTGCTGCCCCGGCGGAGAACGACGCGGTGCTGCGCCGCATGGTCTTCGTGCGCGAGGAGCAGGCCTACCCGGACTTCCGGGTGCGCCACGCCATCCGGGTGGCCTCGTGGTTCTACCCGAACTGGAGCGCCGAACTGGCTGAGCAACTGCTCGCCGACTTCGAGCTGCCGCTCAGCCGGCGGATCAGGCGCCTGTCCCGCGGGATGCGCTCGGCCGTCGGCATCGTGATCGGCCTGGCGGCCCGCGCCGAGCTGACGGTGTTTGACGAACCGTATGCCGGGCTTGACGCAGTAGCGCGCCAGTTGTTCTACGACCGGCTGCTGGCGGATTTCGCTGAGCACCCGCGCACCATCGTGCTGTCCACCCACCTCATCGACGAAGTGGCGGACCTGCTCGAACACGTGGTGATGCTCGATCACGGGCGGGTGGCGCTTGACGCGCCCGCTGAGGAGATCCGCGGCACCGCCATGACCGTCAGCGGGCCGGCCGTCGCCGTGGACGAGTTCGTGGCAGGCGGGCGGGTGTGGCACCGGCAGCGCATCGCCTCGCGGGCCTCGGTCGTCGTGCCGGGGCCGCTCGACGAGGCCGCGCGGGCGCGCGCCCGCGCACTGCACCTGAGCCTGGAACCCCTGTCGCTGCAGCAGTTGCTTGTGCACGCCGCAGGCAACGCTGTTGAGGAGAAGGTGAGCGCATGAAAACGCTGGTGAACGTCGCCCGTTATCACCTGGTGGACCGCATTACGTACGTGGCATTGCCATGGGCGATCCTGGCGTTCAGCTTCCTGATCAACCTGGCCATCGCCGCGCTGGCACCACAGCCGCCGGGCGGCATCTACTCCGGGGGACTGGTGAGCATCTACATCTTCCTGCTCATCTGCGGTGTGCTGAGCATGACCAGGGAACTGCCGTTCGGCCTGATGCTTGGCGTCAGCCGCCGCGGCTACTACCTTGGCACCGCCCTGCTGGTGCTGGCGCTTGGCATCGCCTACGGCCTGGCGCTGACCGTGCTGCAGGCGCTGGAGCGTGCCAGTGGCGGGTGGGGCTATTCACTGCACTTTTTCCGGGTGCCGTGGATCATGGACGGCCCGTGGTATCAGACCTGGGTCACCTCGTTCGTGCTGCTGGTGCTCTTCTTCCTGTACGGCATGTGGTACGGGCTGGTGTACCGGCGGTGGAACGTGGTCGGCACAGTCTCGTTCGTCGTCGCCCAGATGCTGGTGGTGCTCGCCGTCGCGGGCGTGGTGACGCTGACGCACAGCTGGACCGCGTTCGGGCACTTCTTCACCACGGTGCAGGCGCCCGCCTTGACCGGCGTGCTGGCCGCGCTCGCCATCGTGCTCGGGCTCGGCGGGTTCGGCACCATCCGCCGGGCCGCCATCTGAGGGGCGTCCGGCGCGGTGTCAGCCCGGAAGCAGTCGCGCGCCGGCGGGCAGCCGCCGGGGGCCGCCGCCCGCGGACGCGTCGAGTTCCCCGGGCGCGAGCCGCCGCAGGCCGTCCAGCCACCACAGCCGGTCCCCGGCGTCCCCGCTGAGCTTGTAGCCCCCGTCGGGCAGCAGCGCCGCGTAGCCGTCACCCGCCAGGGCGACGAGCGTGACGGCGGGCACCGTGGTCACCGGCCCGGTGCCGGTGTCCCAGATGCGGGCCGTGCCGGTGTCGGTCACGGCGGCCAGGTACCGGCCGCCGGGCAGGAACGCGGTGGCGCTCACAAAGTCGGGCGACCTGATGACGGTCCGCACTGTGGCCGTGGTCAGGTCCCATACCCAGACCGACCGGTCGGCGCTCACCGTGGCGAGCAATGTGCCCTCGGGTGAGAACGCGACGCTGTACACGGCCTCGTCGCAGGTCAAGGTGGTCCGCAGGGTGCCGTCCCGCGGGTCCCAGATCCGGGCGGTCCAGTCCATGGACCCGGTGGCGACCAGCGTGCCGTCCGATGCGAACGCGATGGCGGTCACCGCCCAGCCCCGGTCGTGGCCGGCCAGCGTGGCGCGCGGCGCGCCGGTCGCGGCATCCCAGAGGAAGGCGCGGCCCATCATGGACGTGGTGGCGAGGAGCGTGCCGTCGGGGGAGAACGCGGTCTCGGGGATGCGCAGCTCGTACTCGTCGTCGGGCTCCGCCCACGAGTCCGCGGCGGCGATGACGGCGCAGGGTGTCTCGGTGGCGATATCCCAGACCCGGACGGTCCCCGACTCGGGCCCGTCGGGCAGGGTGGCGAGAAGCCTGCCGCTAGGGCTGACCGCCGCCACCCCGCCCCAGGGCCTCTCGCCGGCCGCGGCGATGGCCGCGGCCGGGGCGGTGATGTCAAGGCGGCGCACCCCGCCGTCGTCGGACACGGTGAGCAGCCCGGTGCCGTCCCTGCTGAACTCCATGACCGGAACCGTCTCGTCGGCCAGCACGGTGCGGGCGGTTCCGGTGGCGGTGTCCCAGATCCGGACCGTGCGGTCGGCGGAGGCCGTCGCCAGCAGGCGGCCGTCGGCCGACACCGAGAGCGCCACCCCGTCAGCGCCGCTGCCGGTCACCATGGCCTGCACGGCCCAGGTTGCGGTGTCCCACAGGAGGACCGCCTCGCGGGACTTCGCGGCGATCCGGCGGCCGTCCGGTGAGAACGCCACCTCCGACAGCTCATGGCCGGGGTGGGTGAGCGCGCGCCGCAGGGCCCAGCTGCCGGCGTCCCAGACGCGGACGGTGCCGTCGTCCTCGGACGCGGTGGCGAGCAGGCCGCCGTCCGGGGCGAACGCGACCGCGGTGACGCCCTCGTCGGACCCGGCTAGGGTCGCGCGCACGGTACCGCCTGCCACGTCCCAGATCCGCGTCTTCCCGTCCAGGCACGCGGTGGCGAGCAGCCGGCCATCCGGCGAGAACGCGACGTCCTTCACCGCGGACTCGTGGCCCTCCAGGGCTCCCGTGACGATGCCGGCGGCGACATCCCACAGGTCCACGGTGTCCGACCAGGACCCGACGGCGAGCAGCCGGCCGTCCGGGGCGAAGTCCACGCAGGTGGCGTCCGCCCCGATGGTGAAGGTGGCCAGCGCCCGGCCGGTGCGCGGGTCCCAGAGCCGGACGGTCTCGCTGTCGTCGCACGCGGCGGCGAGCACCGTGCCGTCCGGTGAGAACGCGACGTCGGACGCCCAGTCATCGGGACCGATGGCGATGTCGGCGCGGACGCTGCCGTCCACGGCGCCCCACACCCGGACGTTGCCGTCGAACGAGGCGGTGGCGAGCAGCGCGCCGTCGGGTGAGAACGCGGCCCCGGTGACCGGGCTCAGCTGCCCGCGGAACACGCGCAGCACCCGGCCGCTGCGCACATCGATGACCGCCGCGCCCGCCGCGAGCAGCGTGCCGTCCGGCGAGAACGCCAGGCGGCCGGGCAGGCGCGCCGGCGCCAGCATGACCTCAGCAGCACCAGTCATTAGCAGCTCCCGCCGTTGAGCATGGCCGCCCCGCCAGCCTCGGTCAAGAGTCAGGATCAAGGAAGGCGCGGTCAAAGCCGGCCCCATGAGCCACGCGGCATGGACATTTTTGCCGTAGATCTGCCCAGGCGCGCCAATGTAACCTCATGGCAGCAATTGCGCGGTTCACGGTCAAGGAGGATTCGTGTTCGCACGCCAGCAAGCCATTGCCAGCCCGGACAAGCCGGCCATCATCATGGCGTCGACCGGCGAAACGGTCACCTTCGGCGAGTTCGAGGCCAGGAGCAACCGGGTCGCCCACCTCCTGCGGGAGGCCGGCCTGCGGCGCGGCGACCACATCGCGGTCTTCATCGAGAACAGTCCTGCCCTGCTTGAAATCGAGGGCGGCGCCGAACGGGCCGGCTTGTACTACACCTTGATCAACACCTATCTCGGTGCCGCCGAGGTGGAATACATCGTGTCCAACTCGCAGGCAAAAGTGCTGTTCAGCTCGGCCGCCAAGCGAGCGGTGGCGGAGGCCGCCGCCGCGAACTCACCCGCGGTTGAGCGCAAGCTGATGACCGGCCCGGGCCCGCTGCCCGACGGCTGGGAATCCTACGACGCGGTGGTCGCCAAGTACCCCGCCGACCCGGTCCCCGACGAGGCGCTTGGCGCGGCCATGCTGTACTCGTCCGGCACGACCGGACGGCCCAAGGGCGTCCTGCGTGAACTGCCGGAGGGCGGCCCGGGCCAGCCGTTGCCGGTGATGGAGTTCGTGAAGTTCCTGTTCGGGTTCCGCGCGGGCATGACCTACCTCAGCCCGGCACCGCTGTATCACTCGGCGCCCCAGGCGAGCGTGGCGGCCGCCCTGCGCATGGGGTCCACGGTCATCGTGATGGAGCACTTCGACCCCGAGCAGTGGCTGGCCCTGGTCGAGCGGTACCGCGTGACCCACTGCCAGATGGTGCCGGTGATGTTCAACCGGCTGCTCCGCCTGCCGCCGGAGGTGCGGGCCCGGTACGACACCTCATCGCTCGAGTGCATCGTCCACGCGGCCGCGCCATGTCCGGTCCATGTCAAGCAGGCGATGATCGACTGGCTCGGCCCCATCATCACCGAGTACTACGGGGCCACCGAGGCCAACGGCTTCACGTTCTGCACCCCGGCCGACTGGCTTGCTCACCCCGGCACCGTCGGCCGTCCCGTTCTCGGGGAACTGCTCATCGTGGACGGCGAGGGAAACCAGTGCCCGACCGGGACGGACGGGACCATCTGGTTCCGTGGCGCGACCGCGTTCACGTACTTCCAGGACCCGGCGAAAACCGCGGAAAGCCGCGACGGCGACGGCGACGGTACGGCCAGCACCGTGGGGGATGTCGGCCACGTCGACGCGGACGGGTACCTGTACCTGACCGACAGGAAGAGCTACATGATCATCTCCGGCGGGGTCAACATCTACCCGCAGGAGACCGAGAACATCCTTTCCGCTCATCCGGCGATCGTCGACGTGGCGGTCATCGGCGTGCCCAACGAGGATCTCGGCGAGGAGGTCAAGGCGGTGGTGCAGCTCGCCGACCCGGCGGCCGCGGGGCCCGCCCTCGCCCAGGAACTGATCGACTACTGCCGGGACCGGCTCGCCCACTTCAAGTGCCCGCGGACCGTCGACTTCGTGCCCGAGCTGCCCCGGTCGGAAACGGGGAAGCTGTACAAGCGCATTCTGCGCGATGCCTACTGGACAGGTCACCAGACCTCGATCGTGTAATCCCGTTGCCAGCCGCAGCGCCGCTAGCTGCCAGGTCAGCTGGTCGCCCATTGTCACGACACCGCAGGTCACAACATTGCGGATCTGCTACCCGGTGCCGTCGTGCGATCGCCGCGGCGGGCCGTAGCATTCAGTCGTGACACAGTATCCGCAGAACGGAATTCCTGGCCCAGGGCCGGCGTATGGCCAGTATCCGGCATCCGGCTACGGGCAGCCCTCCGCGCCGCCGGGCGAGCGGCCCCGGCCACTCGTGATCGCGGTCTGGCTGATGTACGTGGCGGCGGCCCTTGAGATCGTGTACGCGGTGGCCGAAGGGCAGTGGCTCGCCTCCTACTTGTCGTCGCTCTTCACTGCCATCGAAGCCGCAGATACGTCCAGGTCCGGCAGCCAGGTGCCGACCAGCGAGATCAAGGACTTCATCCTCGTCATCGCGATCGTCATCGGCATCATTACTGTGCTGATCTGGCTTTGGATAGCGTGGAAGAACAGGGTCGGCCGTAATTGGGCGCGGGTCGTGGCCACCGTGCTCTTCGCCCTGTCCTGCCTGGGCCTGCCGGAGCTGCTGACGGGCGGCCACGTGTCCACGATGCCCTCGACGTTTACCACCGCGGACGGCGCCACGATCGCCGTGCCGCCGCTCGCCATTCCGGCCTGGCTGATCGCGGCGGGCGTAGTCAACTGGCTGCTGGGCCTGGCGATCATCATCCTGCTCTGGCAGCGTGACGCCAGCCGGTACTACGACGCGGTCTCCCTGTCCCGGCGCAGGCCGGGGTACACCCCGTACGCCGCACCAGGGTACGGGGCGCCCGGGTACGCCCCACGGGGGTACGCCCCGCCGGGATCCCCGCAGTGGCAGCCCTACGGCCAGCCGCCCGCAGCTCCGCAGGACCCGCAGGACCCGCAGGACCCGCCACGCCCGCCTCTGGCCTGACGGCCGCGTTCTGCGCACCGCGGCCTCGGCCTCCGGGGGCCGCCTGGCGACCGCGATGATGTCGCTGAGCACCGACCAGGCCGGCGTCCGCCTCAGCGGTCACGGCCGGCACCGGGATCGGCCCGCAGCGGGCTGGGCCGGCGGGTGTCCACCAGGAGCTGGAAGATATCGGACCGCGCTGGTAGGTACCGACGATGTCGTGGGCCTGCTTGGCCACGATCTCCTGTCCCAGGTCACAGTCCGCGTACAGGATGCCTTCGTTGCCGAGCAACGGGCCGGCGATCGCCTGGCCCTGCGGGTTGAGGATCATCGAGGCAGCGGGCTTCGCGGTCAGCAACTTGCGTATCCGGTCGTCCTCCCCGGCTACCTCGGCCACCGCCTGCACCGCGGCGACGCGAACCGTGGGCAACACCAGTCCGGGCACGGTGCGGGCTCCTCTCCGCCTCG
>CAZORE010000101.1:0-27137 GCA_964581815.1 uncultured Streptosporangiaceae bacterium
GCCCATTCGGCCTCTCTATTTCCGCTCACCTGAGCGCGCTCGGCGTCGATCACCTTATCGTCGGGCGCGTGAATAACACGTACCGCTCACTGGTGCCGGACGGCATGCTCATGAAGTCGGAGCCGTACGCCTCGACGATCGCCTCGCCCGACGGCAAGTACACGCTGGCGGCGTTCAGCGCGGCGCACGGCCTGGACTACGTCGACCGCGTCGGCCCGGTGAGCCGGGACCGTTTCGTTGAATATGTCGACTGGTACGCCGAGCGCCTGGTGCCAGGCGTCAAGGACGAGACCGTGACCGACGTGACACCCGTGGACGGGGGCTTCCGCGTGTCGTTCGCGGACGCGGCGCCGGTCACCGCGCGGCAGGTCGTCGTGGCGACCGGGGTCATTCCGTACCACTACCTGCCCGCCCAATTGGCCGGGTTGCCCGCTGAACTGGTAACGCACACGGCCAAGCACATCGCGCTCGATGACTTCAAGGGCCGCAAGGTTGCGGTGGTCGGAGCGGGCCAGTCGGCGCTTGAGACGGCCGCGCTGCTGCACGAATCGGGAGTCAGCGTCCAAGTTGTCGCCCGGACGCCCGAACTGAGCTGGCCCGAGCCAAATCCGGCCCACCTGAGCGTACTCGGCCACATCAAGCGGCCGGTGACTCAGCTGTGCGAGGGCTGGTACTGCGCATTCATGTACGTCCCGCGTGCCTTCGGCATGCTGCCGGAGCGCAGGCGGATCTTCTATGCGAAGAATGTGCTTGGCCCGGCCGGCTCATGGTGGCTGAAGGACCGGGTGGCCGGCGTCATCGACGTGACCACCGGCCGGGGCATCCGCGAGGCGGTACCCCATGGCAGCGGTGTCCGTCTCGTCCTTGACGGTCCCGGAGAGTCCTTCATCGACGCCGACCACGTGATCGCGGGCACTGGCTTCCGTGTCGACCTAGCGCGGCTCGGCTTTCTGCCGGAGCACCTCCGCGCGGTCATCAAGACCGTCAACGGCCATCCGGTGGTGAGCCGGTCCGGGGAGACATCGGTGCCGGGCCTGTACTTCGCCGGTGCGCCCACCGTGATCTCGATCGGGCCCTCGGCCCGGTTCATCGCGGGAACGCACACCCTCTCAGCGCTCCTTGCCAAGTCGGCTGCCCGGCGCGCTCGTTCCAGGCGGAATGCGCGCCCTGCTGAGGCAGAACTGGCACGAGTTCCCTAACCGCGAGCCCGGTATATTCGCGACGAAGACGGCGCGGTGCGTA
The DNA here is from genome assembly GCA_964581815.1 of uncultured Streptosporangiaceae bacterium. Lineage (GTDB taxonomy): Bacteria > Actinomycetota > Actinomycetes > Streptosporangiales > Streptosporangiaceae > Trebonia. Next base: position 1,243 of record CAZORE010000101.1, read on the forward strand.
CGGGAATACAAGCAGAGCAAGATTTTTAGTAATGCGATCGCGACGATTCCTTGATGCTGTAGAGCTATCGTGCATGACACCGTGCTGATATCTTTAATGTCATTTCTTGCCCCCGCGCGCGAGGGGTGCTTCGACACGATAGGGTGAGTGGATGTCTGGAATCACGCCTAGCGGGCTGGTGCGGGACGAATCCGTTGCTCAGGGTGAGCGCGAACGTTACGACATCCTTATCCTGGATGGCGACTCCAAGCAGGCCGTGACGAGCGCACGGAGCCTTGGCCGGGCGGGGCTGCGCGTTGCCGTCGGCGAGAGCGTCGGTCAGTTTCTTTTTAACGTAAAACCGCCGGCGTTTCGTTCCCGCTATTGCGCGCGCACGGTGGCGCTGCCGAACTATATCGGTGATTCCGCGCCGTACGCGGAGGCGATCATCGGATTCGTCCGTGATCATGGTGTCAGGGTCGTCTTGCCGACGGGCGACGTGAGCATCGTGGAACTGGGACCATACCGGGAGCGGTTCACGGAACTCGGCTGCACCCTCGCGATGGCATCGGACGAGGCGTTGAAGATCGCTAATGACAAGAGCCTCACCCTCGAGGTCGCGGCCCGGCTCGACATCGCCTACCCGAGGTCCGTTCAGGTGGCCGGAGTTGAAGACCTGCGCGCGGCCGAGGCTCAGTTCGGTTACCCGTTCGTCCTGAAGCCGACGATCTCGTGGACCGGAGAAGGGACCGACCGGGTCGCTCCCGTCGATGTGATCAACGAGGCAGAGGCCAGGGATGCCACCAACCGCTTCCTCGCGACAGGCTGCGGGGTCCTTGCGCAGCAGTGGGCGAGTGGCCGCCGTGAGGGAGTCACTCTCCTCATGGCTGACGGGGAGGTGCTGGGTATCTGCGGGGCTGTCGCGCACCGCACGGTCCCGTTGCTTGGCGGTGTCTCGGTCATGCGGGAAAGCATCGTCGTTCCCGCGGACATTCGCGATGCGTCCGTGAGCCTGGTCAGGGCCATCGGCCTCGACGGCCCATTGGAGGTGGAGTGGCGCCGCGACGCGAGCGGTCGCCCGCTGCTCATGGAGATAAATGCGAGGCTGGCCGGGACGCTTGAGAACGCGAACAGGTCTGGTGTCGATTTCCCGTTGCTGATTTGGCAGTGGGCGACCGGCCAGCGGGTCGAGCCGGTGCTGACGTACCGGCCCGGCGTCCGGACCCGCTGGCTGATCGGCGATATCCGCTGGCTGTGGAATAACCTCCTACGGGCCGGACGCCCGGACACGGTATCGGCGCCACGGGCCCTGTGGACATTCTTCTCGGAATTTGCCCGTACTCGTCATTATGATTACATCGACCACGACGACATGAGGCCTGCGCTATCAGAGTTTCGGCAGCTCGTGACGATCGCCCGGAATGCACTTCGTGGTAACAATTAGCTAAATACGCGGGAGTGAAATGAATCTCAAAGGCCTGGCCCGCGAACTCGGGCCTATCGTGCGCGAGTTCTCGTCCCATCCGGTACGCGTGGCCAAGGCCCTGCCTGGCGAGTGGCGGCAACGGCGCGGGACGGAAGCGTTTACGGAGTCCGACTTCGATGACGACTGGTATGAGCACCTGCACGGCCTGCTTGGCGCGCCCTGGCCGTGCCCGGAGGCGAAAGAGCTTCACGACCTGCTAGCGGACATCGGCGCACTCCTCGCCGAGAAAGGGCTAGGGACCGGCCGTCATACATATGGCTGGTACAGTGACGCGGATATTGAGCTCTGCAGCGCGATATGGTGCAGCGCCCTCCATATCCGGCCTTCCGCGGTGATCGAGACCGGTGTCGCACACGGGATAAGCAGCAGGATTGTGCTTGAGGCGCTCACCAAGAACGATAAGGGGCACCTGTCGAGCGTAGACTTGCCGCACCCGTTCAATCACAAGCTGCACGGGCAAACCGGCGCGGCCGTCACCGACTCTTGCCGTGCACGATGGACGTATATCGAAGGTGAGAGCCGGCACCGCCTGCCGCCGCTGGTTAAACGGGTCGGCAAGGCTGAATTGTTTATCCACGACAGCCTGCATACAGCTAAGAACACGCTGTTCGAAATGGAGCAGGCGGCTTCCATCATGCCGCCGGGCGGGGTCATGCTTGTGGACGACATCAGGGGGCACGATGGCTTCGCCATCTTCGCCCGGCGTCACCCCGAGTTCAAGACCGTGCTCTGCTCCTCGGCCGACCGTGTTGCCGGTTTCGGTATTGCCGTCCACGCGGGAACCGCCTGAGATTGCCGCGGCGGGGCGCCTGCACTGATGCTGAGCTGCTGGCCATCGCGGTCGTCCGGCACCTGCTCGGCCGGCGAGCGAGGCGGGGTGAAGCACCCGTCCCGGGTCCGTGGCCCGGACCAGTGGACCGGGCCGGGCAATGGCCTGGCTGCCCGGTTCGGCCGCGACGCCGCCCACGCCGAGTGGTTCTACGGCTTCCGCCTGGCCGCCAGGACCGACCTCGGCAGCCGCCTCGTCCGGGCCCGGGGCATTGTGCCCTCCGTTCGGTACTGTCCGACAGCTAGCCTTAGGCGGTCTTGCAGGCGGTGATCGACTTGGGGATGCCAGCGAAACGCTCGAACCACATCGCGCCGTCGGGGAAGTAGGCCCGCATCTCGGTGGCGGAGACCAGTTCGGTCGAGGCGACGAGTGCCGCGGCCTCCCCGACGTCCTTCAGCACCGGGTTGTGCCCCACGTTCCAGTGCCTGGTCACCTCGACGCGAGCGCGGAACGGCAGGAACTGGAAACCAGGGAAGAGCCAGTGCGGCTCGATCGGGAAGTACCGGTAAGGGGTCTGCACCCAGTACGCCGGGGCCGACTCGCGTACGACATCGGCAAACTGCTGCCGGCGGGCGTGGCCGCCGACATGCTCAAGCACGCTATTGCTAAACACAAGGTCGAACTTGCCAAACCCGCCATCGCACGCGTCCGCCGGGATGACTTCCATCCACGGCTCCACTGCCTGTTCAGAGCGATCAATGTTAACGATCGTTAGATGTTGCGCTCGCAGGCCGGCGACTTGCCACGATATACCGGTACCACCCAAGTCGAGAACGCGCATGTCAGGCAGGTCAGGGAAACGGCGTTTGAACTCCTCGTTACGTTGTTGACGGCAGCGGTGCGTGAGAGAGTTGCTGTGGTCGGGATCGAAGAATTTCGCGATGTGCTTATCTGCCACGAAGCCTATCCTCTTCTTCAGGTTTCTTTCAGTTTACTTTTTCGTTTTGCATTTCAGGAAGCATACCTGCCGAGGCTGCCAGCGACCGCATCGCGTGGACGCCCAACCTCTTGTAAGAGCGCCGTAGACGCCTGGTGATACTGACCCGGTCCAGCGAGACCGGACGGGACCGGGCGACGTGAGCCGCGAACCCGCTGGGACGAAGGCCCCGCCAGTTCGATAGGGTGCGGGCGTAGCTGTCGTGGTGCGTACTCGGAAGGGATCAGCTGTGTTGGGCAGAAGGATCCGTAGGTCAGTTGTCGCGGGTGCGACCATCGCGGTCATGTGCGCGGTGCTTGCCGCCTGCTCCCCGGTGCAGGCCGGAGCCGCGGCGGTCGTCGGCGACCAGCGGATCACCGTGTCCTCCCTGGACACCCAGGTGTCGAACCTGCAGGCGGCGGCCAAGCCGTACGGCACGACCCTGCCGATCACCGCCGCGCAGATGCCGGCCGCGGTGCTTTCCTGGCTGATCAGGTTCCAGGTCATGGACGAGGTGGCCGCCGCGAACGGCATCAACGTGACCGACTCGCAGGCGCAGGCGGGTTATAACTCGCTGAGCGCCGTGGCCTCGCAAAACGGGTTCACCAGCACGGCTGAACTGCTCATCGCGAACGGCGTGCCGCCGCAGATGTTCGGGCAGGTGGGCCGCTGGGAGGCGCAGCGGGACGCGTTCGCGCGCAAGCACAACGGCGGCAAGGAGCTGACCACCACGGCGGAGCAGAATGCCTTCAACACCGCCATCAACAAAGCGCAGTGCGAGGCGGGGAAGTCGCTGAACATCAAGGTGAGCCCGCAGTTCGGCCGCGTGGACTACACGCAGTTCTCGGTAGTGGCGGCGCCGGACACGCTGTCGCGCCCGGCGGGCACCCCGTCAGCCGCGTCCACCGAGGGCCTCGTCCCGGCGTGCTGACGGTCCTGCTGAGCAGCCCGCGGGTCGCTCCCGGGCTGCTCACCTGGCAGGCATGGTCCGCCCTGCGCGCGGCCGACCAGGTGCTCGTCGGCTCGGCCGAGCACCCGCTTACCTCGGCGCTGGCCGCCGCCGGCCTGGCGGTATCTGTCGTTGACGCCCCGTCCGCCGACGGCGCGGCGCTGGCCGGGTTCCTTTCGTCAGCGGCATCGCTGGCCGCGGGACCGGTGGTGTGGCTCGCGCTGCCGGGCTCAGCTGCGGACCCGATGCTGCTCGGCTCGCTTTCCGTGCCTTACCAGGTGCTTGACGGGTCGTATGACCTGCCGGGCGCGCACTTGCTCGACCTGGTGGCGATCATGGACAGACTGCGCGTCGCCTGCCCGTGGGACCGGGAACAGACGCACGAGTCGTTGCTGCCTTACTTGCTTGAAGAGGCCTACGAGGCGGCGGAGACGATCGAGACCAGCAACCTGGCGGCGCTGCGCGAGGAGATCGGCGACGTCATGTTCCAGGCTTTCTTTCACTCGCGGATTGCCGCCGAGCGGCCGGCCGCCGACGGCGGGTTTACCATCGATGACGTTGCCGACACGCTGACGGCGAAGCTGGTCAGGCGGCACCCGCACGTGTTCGCCGACGTGTCGGTGTCGTCGGCCGCGGACGTCAACGCCAACTGGGAAGAGATCAAGAAGGCGGAGCGGGCCGCGAAGGCTCAGGCGGCGGGATCCGCCGGCTCGGCGGCCGGCGCGGACGGGCCGTCGGCGCTCGACGGCGTTCCATTTGGCCAGCCCGCGCTGTCGCTGGCCGCCCAGCTCCAGCGGCGCGCGCAGCGAGCGGGGATCGTTGTCCCGGTTGATCCCGCTGCCCCCGCTGCCCCCGCCTCCGTCGCCGACGCGGAGTCTCTGGGCGACGCGCTCATGACCCTGGTCGCGCGGGCGCGCGAGGCCGGCCTCGACCCGGAACTGGAACTGCGCGCCGCGGCGCGGCGGTTCGCCGACTCGGTGCGCGCGCAGGAACGGACTCGTCACTCCAAGTAGCCAGATTGTCGGCCTGGCCGCGACGGTCGATGACTATGAGTGATTTGGGCTGCTCGTCGTGCTATGGAGCAGTCAGCGGCCCCTGTTTTTGCCGCGAAGAATTTTGCGCGATGTGGCCTGGGTTGGCGCACGTTGTCATAGGCTGCAAGCGGTGCACTGTATCATCAGTCTGCCGTTAAACCGGTATCTTCCCAGTTCAGATGGCATATGGTGATATTCCCGGATGTGACGCAAGTCGGCGTAAACCGATGGGAGGGTCCGCGCGTCACCTAAGGGGTTGATAGCCAGAAGACGCGCTCGTGCGCCAGTGGGGAGCTCTGTTCCGGCGGCTTACCGCCGTGACACATCGATGGGTGGGGTTTGGTGTGTCCGATTATTCCTCTAGCATTGCTGTAAGTGACCGTGTCGGATGGGTGACAAGCCACCAGGGCACCTGGCGGCGGAGCTACCTCCGGCAAGTAGCTGTTGGCGATTTGGGCGCGGCGGTCGTGGCGGCGATCGCGGCGTACGGTGTGCGCTTCGGCGTGCACTACCACGACACGTACCTGCTGCTCAGCTTGGCGCTGCCACCGATGTGGGTCATCGCGGTCCGCATCTTCGGCGGGTACGAGTGGCGTTTTCTCGGGACGGGCGCGGATGAGTTCCGCCGGGTGCTCAATGCCGGGCTGAGCCTGACCGTCGCGCTCGCGCTGACCTCCTATGCGCTGCACAGCGAGCTGTCCCGGGTGTACCTCGTCATCAGCATGCAGGTGATCGTCGGGCTTGACCTGGTGGTCAGGTACACGCTGCGCAAACGGCTGCACCGGCTGCGCACGCAGGGCAAGGGCCTGTCAGCGGTCGTCGCGGTCGGGCACGAGCGCGCCGTCAGCCAGCTCATCAGCGAGCTGCGCCGCGAGCCGTACCAGGGCCTCAAGGTGGTCGCCGCCTGCCTGGCCGGCGCGTCCGGCCTCAGCGAGGTCAACGGCGTGCCGGTGGTCGGCGACCTTGACGACACGGCCAGCGTGGTACGCAACGTCAACGCCGCCATGGTGGCCGTCCTGTCCTGCCCGGAGATGGACGGGGTGAAGCTCAGGACGCTCGCCTGGGAACTCGAGAAGACCGGCACCGACCTCTGTGTCGCGCCCGCGCTGCTCGACGTGGCGGGCCCGCGTACCACGGTCCGGCCGGCCGCGGGGCTGACGCTGCTGCACGTGGATCACCCGCAGTTGAGCGGACCACGGCAGATAGTCAAGGACCTGTTCGACCGGTGCGCCGCCCTGTTGCTGCTGACGGTCCTGGCCCCGCTGATGCTGGCGATCGCGGTGGCCATCAGGTTCTCCGACCATGGCCCGGCGCTGTTCATCCAGACACGGGTGGGCAAGGACGGGCGGCCATTCAAGATCTACAAGTTCCGCACGATGGTGATGGATGCCGAGGCCCGCCTGATCGAGGTCCGGAAGCAGAACGACTTCGACGACGTGCTCTTCAAGGTTCGTGCCGATCCGCGCGTCACCTCGGTCGGCGCGCGGCTGCGCAAATCCTCGCTTGACGAGTTGCCGCAGCTCATCAACGTACTGCGCGGCGAGATGTCGCTGGTAGGCCCGCGGCCGTCGCTGCCAGAGGAGGCAGCGAAATACGCCGTTCACGTCCGTCGGCGGCTCGTCGTCAAGCCTGGCATGACTGGCTTGTGGCAGGTGAACGGCCGGTCGGAACTGTCCTGGGAGGAGACGGTGCGGCTTGACCTGCGCTACGTCGAGAACTGGTCGTTCGCCCTTGACCTGCAAATCCTGTGGAAGACGTTTTTTGTGATCTTTAGGGGGGCCGGTGCCTACTAACCAGGTAATGCTTGAGCTTGAGGCACGCAGTGCCGAAGTCGCTGACCTCGAAGTGACCAGGCTGGTGCGGAGGGCCGCGGACCGCGACCCCTTCGCCTGGGAGGGCCTCGTCGACAAGTACGGCCGGCTCATCTGGTCGATCACCAGGAACTACAAGCTCGTCGAGAGCGACGCGGCGGATGTCTTCCAGATAACGTGGATGAAGCTGCTTGAGCACATCAACCGCATCGATCACCCCGATCGCGTCGGATCATGGCTCGCGACGACCGCGCGGAACGAATGCCTGCGGTGCCTGACCGCGCGCAAGCGACTGGTCTTGGCTCACGAGGATGACATACTCGACATCCTCGCGGAGTACGAGGCTGACATCGACGAGGGCCTGCTCGCCCAAGAGCGAGCCGAGGGCGTCCGCGCGGCCATGGAGCTTCTGCCATGGCGTTGGCGACGGCTGATGGAGCTCCTGATGTCCGATCCGCCCATCTCCTACGCGGAGATCTCTGATGAACTCGGGCTCCCGATCGGGAGCATCGGGCCGACCAGGGGCCGCTGCCTGGCCCGGCTCCGCACGTTGCTAGAAGCGAGCTGACTGACGTGGGCACGCGTCAGTCGCAGCGCGGTCTCGAACGAAAGTTATGGTGTCGATACTTTATGTACGCCTATGTAATCAACCTCGACAGGTCTCCTGACCGGCGTGCTCATATGGTCTCCGAGCTCAAGAAGGCTGGCTTGGATTATGAGTTCGTGCCTGCCTGCGACGGTCGCGACTTGGATCTGAACGACCGGAGCGTGATCACGCCAGAACTACTCGCTAAGTCGCCGTTCCCGGCCAACCACGGGGCGACTTCCCTGAGTCACCTTCGCTGCTATGAGCTAATGATCGCGCAAGGGCATGACACGGCGCTGGTGCTGGAAGACGATGTCCTGCTGCCTGCGGACATCAATTCCCTGACGGACGCGGTGGCCGCGCACCTGACCGGATCGGAGGTGGCCCTGCTTAGCTTCACCAGGCCAGTGCCGATGAAGATGGCCAGGGAAAGTGCCGTGCCACTACCCAATGGCCGGACGCTCGTATTGCCTATCGACCTCGAGGGAATTTGCAGCGGGGGCGCCTACGTGATCACCCGTGAGGCGGCTGAGCGCATGTCCAAGTCCTTGGTGCCGGTGCGGGCATGCCCCGACGAATGGGGGTACTTCTACCACGAGGACCTCCTTGACCGGGTGCGATGCGTCGTGCCATCGACGGTTGCTACCGCTAGCCAGTTTCATTCAACGCAAGGGTCCTACACCCTTGCCTACACCCTTGGCGATGGTCTTATCAGCCGCCTGCTCTGGCCGCTTGTACAACTCAAGCTGCCGGTGATACAGCAAGTCCTGACCTATCGGAGGAAGCGCATCACCGAGCAGCACCGGCGTCATGAAATAGTCGACATGCCATACAAGGAGAAGCCGTCGAGGCTTGATTAGGAAATGTTTAAAAAATGGCTGCCCTAGGGGCTATCGATAAGTTGACCAAGTTGGTCGGCGAAATCAAGGATGCCGGCTCAGCGGTTATGTTCGTATCCCCGCACCTGGATGACGCGGTGCTTTCTTGCGGTGCTCTGCTCACGCAGCTGGCTCGCACCAACAGCGTCACCGTGCTGACCGTGTTCACTGCGGCGCGTCCGCCGGCGAAGTGGGCGCCGAGCGCGCGTAATGAATTGCGGAACCACGGAGCGGACGACGCGGAGAAATACTTCGAGGATCGCCGTGCGGAAGATATCGCAGCTCTGAAAGAGGTCGGCGCGTCGTGGATCCATCTGGGATTTACCGATGCGCCGTTCCGGCGTGTCGGGGAGACGGCCGGGAAGGACACCGGACGGGCCGCCTACCCCAGCTTTCACTTTCAGATCGCCCGAGGACGGATCGCGTCCAGTGATGCCGCCCTGGCCGCGAAGGTGGGTGTCAGGGTCGGGGAAGCGGTTTCGGCGAATGGAGTCACGACGGTTTTCGCGCCGCTCGGCCTGGGCAGGCACGTCGATCACTTGATTACCCGCAACGCGGCGGTAGCGTCAGGAATCGATGCGGTCTACTACAGCGACTTCCCCTACTCGGAGACCGCGAAGCCAAGTGCGAGATTCGTGCGGAAAGCATGGCTGCAGCCCTCCACGTGGCTCGACGGTCGAGCCGAGAACGTGAACCTGATCGCCAAGTACAAGTCTCAGGTCGATGGATTGTTTCCGGGTGGCATACCAGTCAGCCCGGAAACTTATTGGATTCGGGCGACGGATTCACCGAGCGTGAAATGAAGATCCTGCTTGCCCACAACCGCTATCGGTCAGGCGCGCCCAGCGGGGAGAACCGGGTCGTTGAACAGGAGAGCGCCGCGCTGGCGGCCCTCGGTCACGAGGTCAGCCGGTTCGACCGCAGCAGCGATGAGATCGAGCACTGGTCTGTGGCCAAGAAGGCCACGTTGCCGGCGCGGATCGTGTGGAACCCGGACACCTTCCGTGACATGAAGGCAGCTCTGCGCGCGGAATGCCCCGACGTGGTGCACGTTCACAACACGTTTCCCTTGATCAGTGCCGCCGTACTTTATGCCTGCCGGGATGCCGGAGTCCCCGTGGTGGCCACCCTCCACAACTACCGGCTGGCCTGTGCCAGCGGCGCGTTCTTCCGAGACGGGGCTGTCTGCCACGACTGCGCAGGCGGCCAGTTCCTCCCTGGCCTCCGGCATGGCTGCTACCGCGACTCGGTGGCCGCCACCGTACCCGCCACGACGGCCATGATGGCGCACCGACGGGCCTGGCGGTCCCTGGTGTCGGCGTACATCTTCATCTCCGAGTCACAGCGTGACCTGCTGCGCGGGATCCGCTTGCCCGATGACCGCGTGTTCGTGCGGCACAACCTCATCCCCTTCCGCGAGCGACCGCAGGCGCGGAAATCCTCCCTTGTGGTCTATGCGGGCCGGCTGGACGAGCCTAAGGGCACCCGCGTGCTGATGGCCGCCTGGGATCGCTACCTGGAGACGTCGGGTGACCCCGGGCTGCGCCTCACCGTCGCCGGCGGCGGCCCGCTCGACGGGGAGATGGCGGCGTGGGCGGCCGCCCGGCCCTCGGTGACGGTCGCCGGGGTGCTCAGCAGCGCGGACTGCGCGGACCTCATCGGCCGGGCGCGGGCGGTCCTTCTCCCCTCGATAGTCCAGGAGACCTTCGGCCTGGTCGCCGTGGAGTCCATGGCCGCCGGGGTCCCGCCCATCGCGGCGGCCATCGGGGCATTGCCCGAACTCATTACCCCGAGCGTGGACGGCAGGCTGTTCAGTCCCGGCAACGCATCGGAACTCGCGGCCGCCATCGCTGACGTCGAGCGCAACCCCGAGGACTATGAGAGGTATGGCGAGGCAGCCCGGAAGACCTATGAGCAGCGCTTCGACCCCGAGCGCAGCATCGCGGACCTGCTCGACATCTACCGCTACGCGATCAAGCACCCGGTTAAGTGATAAGCGACGCAGCCACCGTGAGGTGCAGGAAATAGGTTGAAACATCGCTGAAAGTATCCTCGGTGAACGAGGCTATCAAGGCGTACGTCACGAGGAAGAGCGCGAGCGCCCGTGCGAGCCGGGATGCCTTGAGGAGAATTACTGCGTACAGGACCACGAAGATCAGGGCGATGACTACTACTCCGAAGATGCCTTCTTCCATGTAAGCGGACAGCCAATTACTGTCAATGGGCAGGCCATTGACGCTCGCGTTGGTTATCCCGAACCCGAAGATCTCCTGAAACGGCGTGCGTGGCGTGTTGAGCACCAATGTCCAGAAGTTGGTCCGGCCGGTCAAGGTACGCAGGCCCCCCACGCCCTCACCTCGGGTCAGCCATGAGCTGATGGCGCTCGCGGCGAGCACGACCCCGACCGCCGCAATGGCCGCCGTCGTGGCGAAGAGCCGGCGGACCCGTGCGTTGCTAAGGCTGAGCCCGGCGAGGATAAGTCCCGCGACCAGGCCAATAAGCGCGGTCCTCGTGTGCGAGAGCAGCAACTCGCCGATCCCGAGCGTGACTCCGGCCAACGCGGCCCGCCCGCTCACCTGGCGGCCCATCCAGAGTACGATGACCATTCCGGCGGCGACTGCCCCGTACGACGCGAGTTGCGTGGGGTAGATCGGCCAGATGGTTCCCTGGAGCCGGCCGCTGGCGAAGGCGAAACCCGGCGAGATCACGATGCCGACGAGTACCGAGATGAGGACGCACCACAGCGCGCGCAGATGGTACTTGGCCAGCAGCATGTCTGCCCGTCCGAACCAGGGAGTCAGCAGCCACAACGCGAGTATGTACTCGGCCAACCTGAAGGTGCGGAACGCCGTGCCAAGCCCGAACCCCACGGGGGCAGCGACCATAGCGCCTAGGCACAGCAGGGACATAACGCACAGGAACAAATTGGGGCGGATCTTAAGTTTTGGATTGATGGTCAGCAGGATCAAAATCGCCAGCGGCAGCGCGGCTTGCGGTCCGATCTTTCCTAGCTTGGACGGGATGGGCAAAACAGCAAGGCCCGTGTAGGTCAGGGTGTTGAAGAACAGCAGCCCCCAGGCAATGCCAAGGCGACGCCGAACTGAGCGTTCTAGCTCCTCGGGCCGCGCCTGGACTTGGTCGAGCGGTACCGGGCGCCGAGGTCGACGAGGTGCAATCACCGCAGATGTCATGACGGGGTGCCTCTCTTGACCCGAGAACCCTCCTGGAGGGACACCACTAGGCCCAGTCCGTCGCCGTGGCGGGGTAGGCCGCGCTCACCCCGAGGCTCTCGTCGGTCTTGTCGAAATCCATCACCACGACGGAGGCCAGCCGCGCCCCGGACAGCTGGATCATTTGCCCCACCGTGTGGATCCGTGTCGCGGTCGACCGGCCGGCCGTCACCATCGCGACCACGTTGGTCGCCCACGTCCCCAGGTGATCCCCGCCGCGGGCGGGGTCAAGGCTGACCAGCGAGAGGACGATATCGGCCTCGGCGCAGGCCGATGCCAGTTCCGCATCCGGCTTCGCGTTCTGAAGTAGGCCTGGGAGCGGGCCAACCGGCGCTATGTCATCGGCGGCCGGCACCATGACCGTCAGGTGCCCGCCGCCGCGATCCACCTTGACCAGGCCGGGCTTCGTGGCCCCAAGCAGCCGGGCCGCGGGCGCACCAGCGGACAGGTCAGCCAGGATGACCTGCTTGCTCCCGGCGACGGAGCCGGCCAGCGCGACGACCGCCCTGGCTGCGCTGGCCGTGTCATCGACGGGGACCACCGCGAGGCTGACCGTTTCGTGGTCGCCTCCGGCCAGGATGACCTTCTGCAGGTGTTCGACCACCCGGGCCGTGTCGCCTCGGGACCCTCCGGACCGGGCCAGAGGCCAGCCCACTCGGAACCGGCCCGCATCTCGGAGTCGGCCCACGCTGAGCCGGACCGGTGCCCCGATGGCGTACGCGATGTCATCTCGGCGCCGCAGCTTGTCTGACGTGATCGCGCTGATCACGACGATGCCAACCCCCAGGGCGAGACCGACGACGAGCCCGGCCCCGGCGTATTCGAGTATGCCCTTCGCCAGGGAGGCCTTCACCGGCTGGGCCGCGTTCAGCACCACGCTGCCCTTGATCATGGACTGCAGGGTCGTCTTGGCGGCCGCCAGCGTCGGGAACACGTACGACTGAACCGTGGAGAGGTTGTTCTGCGCGGCCGTCTGCTGCGCGGGCGTGACGGCTTTATTGACCTTCTCCTGAGCCGTGGCGAGATCCTGGTCGAGTTGGGCCTGCTCCAGGTTGTACTGGGTCTGCTGGTAGGCGGCGCGGATGGCCAGGAAATGCTGGGCGATCGCCTGCGCGATCTGGACCGCCTCGTCGCTCGTCTTTCCCTTCGCGGTGATCGTAATGACCTGCGGGCTGGCCGAGGCGGTGCCGTAGGAGCCGAGGAAGCTTTCTGGGGTTTGCGGCAGCCCTAGTTGTCCGACCACGGCCGTGGCTACCGGAAGGCTCTGGGCCAGGGCGAGATCGGTCTGCACCTCGTTGATGGGGGTCTGGCTAGGATCGTCCGCTAGCAGGACGGATGTCTTCGCGGAATGCGCCGGCGGGCTGACTACGTAGTACCCGGCCCCGATGACCAGACCGAGGACCGCCAGGGTGACCCACCGCCGCGCCGTGCGCCTTAGTGCCGTCCAGAGGAATCCCAGGCTCACCAGCCCTGCGCCTGGCCCGGCGGCACGATCGTCAAGGTCGACGGCATCCTCGTAGTCGGCGAGGGCTTCCCCCAGGCTCCCGTTGAGTACCGGGTCCCACGTCAGCTGGTCTGATTCGTTCACCGTCTGTTCTCCATCTGTGCAACGTGGCTCCGCATCGGCAGCGGACGACGCGGTGGCGATGCCATGTGCGGTGCCCGCCCGCTGGTCTGGTCGTCCGGGTCCGGGTTGGCGAGCAGGATTCCGGCGATTCCTCGTCCGTCTGTGGCAGCCGCGTCGGCCACCCTGGCCAGGTCCGGCGCGGTCGCGACGCCGGCCGAAACCCCGAGCACCGCCGTGGTGGTGCGGTCCATGGGCGGAATGCGCGGGTCCTTGCCATCGACGACCACGACGACGACCACGAAAGCGGCGTCCACCTCACTGATATGACCGTCCTCGGCCGCGGTCAGCCGCAGCAGCTTGCGTCGCCCCGAGTCGGACTGCGGCGCGGCGCAGGCGGTGCGCAGCGCGGCCGCGGTGCTTGCGCCCTGCTGTGGCCCGACGACCAAGGCCGCGGGTATCCCGCGGGTGGCGGCGAAGGACGCCAGTTGCGGGCCGAGGGCAAGCGCCGCCGCGTCGCCGGAAAGGGAGAAGACAGTCAGCGAGAAGGGTCCGTCACCGCGGCTCTCGTCGGCCTGGATTCCGCCGAGCCCAAACCGCTGAAGCAGTTTGGTGATCCCCCACGCGTCCACGGCCTGCGGCTCATACTCTTCCAGCAGCCTCGCCCAGCGTGCGGCGTCAGAGATCCGCTCTGCGGAAATTGATGCGAGTACGGGTGCGTCAATCGAATTCGCGATCGATGCACGCTCAACGAGTCGCCGGTCATTGCCGCCGATCATGAGCGCAACGAAAAAGCCGATGATCGCCCCGGCGGCCACGCCAAGCACGCTGTATATGGCGATCTGCTCTGGCGCCTTGCTCGCCGAGGCGGTGCTGGCCGGCTGGAGAACCTTCGCCACCACGGAGCCAACCGGACTGGACGGCGAGGCGACGTAGGCCAGGTAGCTGTTAGCGACCGCGTTCGCGATGTTCTCCGCCTCCGCCGCTGTCTTCCCCTCGCCGGTGAACGACAGGATGCTGATGGCCGGACTCGATACCGAGATCCTGTCCTCCAGCGTGATCAGCGAAAGCACGGGACTGATGTGCGGCAGCGCGCCCTCAAGTACGGGGCTGCTGCCCGCGACAACCTCCTGCGTCGTGGTCTCGGTGGTCGCAGCCGTCGCGCCCTGCGCTGTCTCTGACTGGGCTACCGTTTCCGGGATCACCACGAGTGCTGAGCTCGAAATCATGGGCGGTGTGAGCAGCGCGTAACCGGCACCGAGAAGGAGGCCAAGAAGGGTTATTGCCCCGAATATTTTCTTGTGACGCCGCAGAATCTGCGTCGACCTTCGAAAATCGGGCGCCTGCTGGCTCATCGGGCCTCCGCTTGGATGTCAATAGCCTCAACCGGGCCCATTTTAGGTTTTTCCACCCCGGCGGCGCTGCCAGAAGCGCTGAACCCGTCGGTTTGCCTGGCTTCGGGGAACTGCAGGCGCGTGACGAGCGGAGAATCACGCGTGCACTGCCCGCTGCCGACAAGCGTGACGGCGGGGGTGCGCTGGCCGAGGCCAGGCGAATACCATCCGAGTATGGGGCCGGTTTCGCCCCGGTGCAGGCTCCAGGACAGCTCGCGGGGCAGGTCAAGCCAGGCTGATGCGGTCCCGGGTCCGACGGGCCAGGTCAGCGCCACCCGGTCACCGGCCAGTTCCGCCGTGACATCCGGGCCAAGGTGGAAGGCAAGCCGCACCGCATGCCCGGCGCCGTCGATCACGTCGGTGATCTCGATGCCGCGTCCCGCCTGGTCCAGGGACACGGTCCGCCGGTGGCTGGCCGGGGGGCGCAGCACGGCAAGGTAGCCGTCGTGCTCCGCGGTCCACACCGTCTGCGGTGCTGAGGATTCGACCTGCCTGGTCCGTGCCTGCCCGGCCCACATGAACGGGCCGCCCTGCGGTGACTGGTCGCGACCGCCGATCTCCACGGTGTTGTGCCCGATCGTGGAGCGGAAGTAGGTCCGCCATTCGGGCTCGCCGTGATAGCAGTAGGTGCCGGGATCGGCCAGGATGTCCACCCCGTCATGGCGGACCTCGACGGACAGCGCGTCGGCGTGCGCGTGCGCCGCGATGGACAGGAACCCGTGCGGCCCGCCGTCGCAGCGGCACCATATCTCTGGTGCGGAAGCCGGGTCCGTCCGGAGAATGGTGATCCCAGCGTCGGCGAACCGTGACGGCCGTGCGTCCGGCCGGCCGGTGACCGTACGCGGCGCACCCGCGACTGCCATGCCGAGGACGCGGCCGGCGTCCGGCACCACCGGCGGCCACCAGGCCAGCGGACCGAAGAGCCCGGCCGCCAGTGAAAGCAGAGTCGGCCACCGGTTGTGCTCGGGGGCGTCGAGCAGCACTACCCGGCCCTCATCGGAGTCACCCTGGCGCGGCGGTCGCAGCCGTGCGTCCACCAGTGCGGCCATGCCGTCGGCCATCGCGGCGAGCAGCCGCCAGCAGTCCTCGCTGACCGGGAACCCGGCGGCCGCCGCCTCGACGGCGGCGAAGGCGCCAAGCTCGAAGACGAAGCCGTGATAGTCCGAGGCGAGTTCGCGGTTGATGCCCGACGGGAACGTGTTGTCGCGCAGCGACTTCTCAAGCAATGCCGCGGACTGGCGCCGCCACCGGGCGCTTTCTGTGAACCAGGGGAACGCGCAGGAGGCGGCGAGCTGACCCGCGGCCTCGGCGATCAGGTGATTGTTTGCCGACGACCCCCGGCTCTCAAAGGCCGCCAGGTATCGCTGGTGCCAGCGGATCTGATGCACGGCCAGGTCGTTATGCTCGAAAAGGTCAGCCGCGCCCGGCCATTCGCGCAGCAGCCGCCGGATCCAGGCGAAGTTGATCAGCCGGACGCCAAGCTCAATGCCGCTGGTCCAGTTGACCCCGGACAGGAACGGATTGGCGGCCCACCAGGACCGCAACTGGGCATCGACCCGCTCCGCGTAGGCATCGTCACGGGTCAGGTACCAGGCGGTCGCGAGCAACGTCAGGTGCTGCAGCCGGTTGACCTCCCAGACTTGCTTGACGTTGCCTACCGCGCCCTCGTCCCTGTGTTTTACCCGGAAGGCGTACGTCCCGGGGTCGGAGCGCCGTCCCGTGTCCGGGTCGTGGAACCAGTCCGGTGCCTTCATGTCACTGCGGACCACGCCGAGCATCTCCCACTCGCCGGCCATGATCCGGTCTGCGGCGCACAAGATGGCGGCCCTGGCCGGGTCGGGGACAGCCGCGGCGGCGCCCGCCGGAAGGGCCGAGTTGAAGCCGCGTTTCACCCCGGAGGACAGCGCTGGCAGCGCGGGCACCTGGTCGGGACGCACCTGCTCGCGTGACCAGCTCCTCCTGAGCGCTTGCTCCCTGACCCGCCAGGCGACCTCGCCGGGCGACATCCGGCTGAGCCTGCGTGCGTACCAGGCAAGATTGTGGGCGGAGGCACCCGGCATAACACGCGCTCCGGCTTGCCGCTGGCCAGGCTCTCACCTACCGCGATCGTCGCTCGGGTGGTGGCGATGAGCGAGTCGATGCCAATCGGCATCGGGCCGCCGGTCCTGACGGCCTCGACGAACTGCTCCATCTCGGCCCGCTGGCCCTTGTCCTGGCCGCCACGGGCCTTGGTCGCCGCCTTGCCGCGGCTCGACCAGACCGTGGCGGTCCTGAAGTTGTCGAGCAGTGCGTTCCGCCCGCTGCCGGTGGCGTCCACCGTCTCCTTCGGGAAGCGGCTGTTACCGCCCGTGAGGTAGGCGATGGTGCCCGCTGCCCCGCCGCGGAACCGGAGGGTGGCCTGGAGGTCGCCCTTCTCGGTGCCGCGGACGGCGTACACCTCTTCGGGAAGAGCGTCGAGCCACCACGCCAGCGTGTCGATGAAGTGCCCGCCCTCGCCGGCGAACCGCGACCCCTCGGCATCCTCGTTGAGGTACCAGCTGTCGGCGGCCAGCTTCCCGGCGTTGATCAGGTAGCGGACACTGGAGGTGGCCGCAGCAAGACCGAAGTTGTTGCGCATCGCGGTCAGCAGCGGCGCGAACCGGCGGTTGAAGCCGACCATCAGCCGGTCGTTGCCGGTCCGCGCGATGACCTCGGCGATCTCATCTGTCTCGTCGCGGGTCAGGGCAAGCGGCTTCTCGACGAACACCGCCTTGCCGGTCTCCAGCGCCCGGCACACCAGCCGCGCGTGCGTCGCGTGCCTGGTCACGATGAAGAGAGCGTCTAGGCTCTCGTCGTCGAAGACCGCGTCGGCGTCGGTGCTGGCGGTGGTGAAGCCGAACTTCTGCTGCGCGTTCTCCGCCGACAGCGGCTTGGTCGTCGCGACGTGCGCCAGGCTGGCCGTGTCCAGCCGCGCTAGGTGGGGCAGCAGCATGGACGAGGCGTAATTCCCCGCGCCGACGAAGCCGATGCGCACCTCGGGCTGCTCTTTCCCGCCGCTCTTGCGGCCGGATGGTGCCTTCGCGCTCTGGAGTACCTTGCTCGTCGCTGGCCGGGGCGCGTCCCCGGCGGGCTGCTCGTATTCCAGCAGGACGCCGACGGCTTTGAGGCTGCCGTCCTTGAGATCGCCGTACACCTTCGCGGCGTCCCTGAACGGGAAGACCCCGTCAATAAGGCTCCCGACCTCAAGGGAGTTGCGGGCAAGCAGCTCAAGGAAGGACTCCAGGTTGCGCTTCTCGGTCCAGCGGATGTACCCGACGGGGTAATCGATCCCCTCGAGCTCATAGCGGCTGTCATACCGGCCGGGCCCGTAGGACCGTGAGAACCGGACGTCAAGCTCTTTCTCGTAGTAGGCGTTCCATGGCAGGTCCAGCTTCATCTTGCCGATGTCGACGACCCGCGCGCGATCGCGGGCGAGCTTCACCGCGGCCTCGACCGGGCCGTTCGTGTTGCCGCCCGCGGCCAGGAAGATGTGGTCGGCACCGCGTCCGCTGGTGATCGCCGCCAGCCCGGTCACGAGCGTGTCGAGGTCGTCGGGCGACCCGGCGATGGCCGCGCCTGCCTTCTCAGCTAGCCGGCACCGCGCGTCGACGGGGTCCATCCCGACTGCCTGGACGCCGGCCGCGACCAGCAGCCGAACCACGAGCTGGCCGATCAGCCCAAGGCCGATGACGACCGCGGTCTCGCCAAGCTGCACCTCAGCGCGCCGCACGCCGTGCATCGCGATCGATGCCACGGTCGCGAAGGCCGCGTGCTCTGGTGAGACGCCGTCGGGGACGGCCGCGCACAGGTTGACCGGGACGAAGTTGTATTCCGCGTGCAGCGCCTGCTCATTGCCGGCGCACGCGACGAGCTGGCCGACCTTGAACTCCTCCGCGCCCTTCCCCACCTCGGTCACGACGCCGCACAGCGAGTAGCCGAGCGGAGTATAGGAGTCAAGCTTGTTCATCACCTTCTTGTAGGTGGTGACAACCCCCTGCTGCTGCACCTGGTCAAGGACCTTGCGCACCTGGTCCGGGCGGGCTCGGGCCATGCCGACCATCGACATGCTCGCCTCGTTCACCTTCATCATCTCGGTGCCGGCCGAGATGAGGGAGAACAGCGACCGCACGAGCACGCCTCCGGGCCGGCAGGTCGGCGCGGGAACGTCGAGCACCGCCAATTCCCCGGACTTGTAATTCTGCGCAATCTGCTTCATCAAGAGTTTCCTTAGCTAGTGGCCTTCATCAGCTGCCGGTTGCCGCCACCGTCACGACCCGACGCCGGCCGCGCGCACCTGGCGGTACCACAGCTCCATCGACAGCAGCTGCCAGATCTGTTTGGCGTAGTCCTCGCGGCCCGCCTGCTCGTCGGCGATCAGGCGCCGGACTTGGTCCTTGCGGAGCATGCCGAGCTGGGTGAGCTCGCCGCCCACGAGGACGTCATTGATCAGTTCCCGCAAGTCGTTGCGCACCCAGGCGCGCAGCGGCGCGCCGAAGGAGGCCTTGGGCCGGTGCACGATCTCGTGCGGCAGCCAGTTCTCCGCGGCGTCCTTCAGCGCGGCCTTCGCTGTCCTGCCCCGGATCTTGTCGCTGCCCTTGATCGAGAACGCGGCGCGCGCGACGCGTCGGTCCACGAACGGCGTGCGCACCTCAACGGAGGCGGCCATGCTCGCCCGGTCCGTGTAGGTCAGGTTGAGCCCGGCCATGAACAGTCGCGTGTCGGCCAGGCACATCCGGTTGACCTCATCATCGAGGTCGTTGTCGTTATAGATGGCGGCGTGCTGGTCGATGACGCTGTCCACGCTGACCGCGAGATCCGGACCGACCAGGCCGGTCAGGTCTTCGGGATCATAGAGCGTGTAGCTCCGCCGGAACCGGGCCTCCTCGGGGAGCTCGGCGAAGGTCATGAAGCGCTTCGCCCAGCGGGGATAGCGCAGCCCCCGGTTCCCGATGGATACCGGCAGCGCGTTGACGGTGGCGCGGGCGGGGACCCGGAAGGCGGCCGGTAGCCGGCCATAACGGCTCGCCACCAGGCACGCCAGGTGCTTGCGGTAACCGCCGAATAGCTCGTCCGCGCCCATCCCGGAGAGGATGACCTTCACGCCGCGCTCGCGCGCCGCCTGGCACATGAGGAAGGTGTTGATGGCCGCGGGGTCGCCGATCGGCTCATCCAGCATGTCGACCATCTTCGGCAGCATGTCGACGATGTCCGGTGAGATCTCAATCTCGTGCAGGTCAATGCCGTACTGCCGGGCGACCTTGCGCGCGTAGACCGCGTCGTCCGGCATGGCCTCCAGCTTCTGATCCTCCGGCCGGAACGTGATCGTGTACGCGTCGACACTGGCCGCCTGCTGGTGGGCGAGGACCGTGACGATGCTGGAGTCAAGCCCGCCAGACAGGAAGCTCGACACGGGGACGTCCGCGATCAGGTGCGCGCTAACGCTCTCCTTGATCACGGTCTCGAGATCAGCGGCGGGGCCATCGGCCGCCTCTCGAGCCACATCCCGCATGCGCCAGTAAGAGTGCTCCTCATGCGTGCCATCGGAGCGGAAGCGCGCCCAAGAGCCGGCGGGCAGCTTACGGACGCCCTGGATGGAGCACAGCTGCTCCGGAACCCAGTAATAGAGCATGGACGCGACCATCGCGCCGGGCTCGATCTTCAGCTCCGGGCCGATCGCGGACAGCAGCCCCTTGAGCTCGGAAGCGAACACGATGCCGCTGCCCCTGCGCGTGTACAGCAGCGGCTTGATGCCGAGCGGGTCCCGCGCGAGCACGAGTTCCCCGGTTGCCGTGTCCGCGATCGCGAACGCGAACATGCCGCGAAACCGCGGCAGCGCCTTCGCTCCCCAGTAGCGCCAGGCCTCGAGGACGACCTCGGTGTCGGAGCTGGTGACGAAGGACGCTCCCTGCTTCTCAAGCTCGGCCCGCAGTTCCCGGTAGTTGTAGAGCTCGCCGTTGTACACAAGCGCCAGGGCGCCCTTGACCAGCGGCTGATTCGCCGCCGTGGACAGGTCGATGATGGAAAGCCGCCGGTGACCAAGGTGGATGGAGGAGCGCTCGTCCTCGTGACTCCAGATCGCGCCCGCGTCCGGGCCCCGGTGCGCGATCCGCTCGGTCATGACGTCGGTCAGCTTGTGACCGTCGGCCTGCTGGTAGCACCCGGCGATACCACACATGCGCGTCAGCCCTCCGGGTTCGCGGCGGTCAGCGGCGCTACCCCGGCATAGACGCCGAGATAGGCCTGCCGCTGGTAGGGCCAGGCGAGTTCTTCCTCGACCCGCGCCCGGCCGAGCTTGCTCATCCGCGCCCGCTCTTCCTCGTTGTCGATGAGGTCGACAATAGCCCGGGCGTAGTCCCTGACGTCCTGTTCCGCGTTCCCCGTCGGCTCCACGTAGACGGCGGCGTCGGCGGCCGACACCCGGGTCTCCCGGAGGTCAAAGGCCACGACGGGAAGCTCGAACGACATGTACTCCATCGTCTTGTTCATGGTTGACAGGTCATTGAGCGGGTTCATCGGGTCCGGGGACAGCCCGATGTCGGCAGTGGACATTACCTTCTTGACCAGTTCGTCGGGTGCCCGGCCGGTGAACTCAACGTGGCCGCCCAGCTTCAGCTGGTCTCGCAGCGCGACCAGGTCATCGAAGCAGTCCCCCTTGCCGATCAGCGTGAAGGCGATGTCCTCGCGCTTGAGCTCGTGGATGATGACCGCGGCGGCGCGTACCACGATGTCAACCCCGTCCTGGGGGCCCATGACGCCGATGTACGCGGCCAGGTGCTCGCGCCCCCGGCGCTGGCCGTCATCCGGCTCGCCGCGCTGGAGCTTGTCCGGGTCTGGTCCGGTACGGACCACGGTCACGTCGGCGGGGTCCTTGCCGCTCCTGGCGATGGCAATCTGCCGGTAGGACTCGTTCGTGGAGATCACGTGGTCAGCGCTGCGGTGGGTACGCCGCTCAAGGAACCGCAGCCCCTTGTACGGCAGGGAGCGGCCGCCGAAGCGGGACTCGAACAGTTCGGGGGACAGGTCATGGTGGTCGAACACGAACTTGGTCCGCTCCAGCGCCTTGAAGACAATGGCGAGCGGCCAGAAGATGTCGGGCGGGTTGCACGCCTGGATGACAGCGAAGCGACCGCGCAGCACTCCGCCGCGGGCCCGGGCGAGGAGGGCCATCCAGGCCGTGGCGGCGAAGGAGTAGCCGTACTCGGCCACGAAGCTGAGCTTGCTGCCGCCGGGGGCGTAAGGCCGGTACTTGTACAGCTCAACACCATCGATGACCTGGTAGCCAGGGTCGCCCTTGCCCTTGGGGCAGACCACGGCAACCTGGTAGCCAGCCGCGGTGAGGGCCTGGCACTCAAGCCAGACCCGCCGGTCGAACGGCACCGGAAGATTCTGGACGATGATCAGGATGCGCTGCTTCACCCATATGTGAGCATCGATTACCCGCCCGTGATACCGCCAAGGTGGTGATACTGGACGGGCTGACCGAGAACTTCCTCAGCTTGCCTCCGAGTCGGCGCGCCTGCGATGTATCACGGCGCCGCCGCCGCTGATCGGTATATATCGGCACCTGTTGATAAGTTCCGCCGAAGCAGCTGGAAGAAGATGACACCCGATACGGGGGAGGTAACCGCGGCCGATGCCCCAACGGATCTCGCCTACGTTGCCATGGCGCCGCAGACGGCAAGTCCTCAGCCGCCTTGGCTGGGGTGTCGCGGATCAGGCCATGGGCAGCCTGACGAACTTCCTGCTGAGCGTCTACGTCGCTCGCTCGCTGGGCGCGGCGGAATTCGGCGCGTTCAGCCTGGCCTACGTGACCTACGGGTTCGCACTCAACGTGTCACGGGGGCTTTCCTTCGAGCCGCTGCTGATCAGGTTCAGCAACACCGACGTGTCGGTCTGGCGGCGAGCGGCATCCGCGTGCGCGGGCACCGCCCTCATCGTGGGACTGGCCGCCGGTATCTGCGCCCTTGCCGTGGGGACGCTGCTCGGCGGTACGACGACCGGGCAGGCGTTCCTCGCCCTGGGCTTGATGCTGCCCGGCCTGCTGCTGCAAGACAGCTGGCGGTACGCGTTCTTCTCGGTGCAGAAGGGGTACCACGCGTTCGTCAACGACACCGTGTGGGCGGTGGTCCAGTTTCTCCTGCTGGCGGTGCTTAAGGTGACCGGTCACGCGGATGTCTTCTGGTTCGTCATCGCGTGGGGCGCGGGTGCCGCCGTTGGCTCCGTCCTCGCGTCCTTCCAGGCTCGCGTCGTGCCGAGCCTGGTCACGGCGAAATCTTGGCTGCTCACGCACCGCGACCTCGGCCCGCGCTATGTGCTTGAGAACGCCGGAGGTAACGCCGGGACCACGGTGCAGAGCTACGGAGTCTCGTCGCTGCTTGGCGTCACGGCGGTTGGCGACATCAGCGCGGCCAACGTCCTCATGGGGCCGTTCAGGATCGTCTACCTCGGGGCCAGCATGATTACGATCCCGGAAGCGGTCAAGCTGCTGCGGAACTCGCCTGCGCAACTGCCCCGGTTCTGCGCGGCCGTGAGCGCCGGCCTCGCGTCGCTGGCCCTGGCGTGGGCCGTGTTGCTGGTCGTGGGGCTTCCGCTCGGGCTTGGACAGTTGATCCTTGGCGGCCTCTGGCGGGCGGCCTACCCGCTGGTGATCCCCACGGCGCTGGCCACCCTGTTCGGGTGCGCCGGGATCGGGGCCGGCCTGGGCCTGCATGCCATGGGCGCGGCGCGGAGCAGCCTGCGCGCCACGCTCACCGGTGCCGTGATCAGCCTGACGCTCGCCCTCGTCGGCGCCGTGGTGTGGGGCGTGTACGGCACGGTGCTGCTCGCCGCGGTCGGAATGCTGATCACGGCGGCCCTCACCTGGCGCTTCTTCGTCAAGGCGATGCAGGAAGATGGCCGGGTGCCGGTACCACGGTGGCTGGCCTGGATGGCAGCGGGCACCGGAACCCGGCCGGCCGCCGACCATAACCGCCGACGTATCGCAACCGCCCCGCAGACGGCCATTGCCTCTTCTGAGGGCTGAGGCTCAGCAGCTCCGGTTGACAAACACCGCCTTGGCCAGGGCACCCCAGCCGTAAGCGACCTGATAAGGCCAGTTGCTGGCCGAGAACGGCGCGGTAGAGACGTAGACCTGACCGCTAAAGCAGCGGCCGAAAATAAGTTGGGCGCGGACGGCCTGTGGCCTGCTGGTGACGAGAAGTATCGAGTGCCAGCCATTACGTCGCGCGAGCGCGGTGGCGTACTCGGCCTCGCCCCGCGTATTGCCCGGGACGGGGTCGAAGCAAATCGTCCGCACCCCTGGGGTGGGCGGCGGGCACGGGCCGCCATAGCCGAACGTGCCCCGGGAGATCACGAGGACACGAGCACGCCCCTCCTTAGCGAGGGCGAGGGCGGCAGGCAACCGGTCACCTGGCCCGGCGAGCATCACGATGGCGTCCACGTGCGCTGGCGCACCCTGCGCAGGCCAGACGAGCACCCGTGCGGTCGAGGCGGCGAAAACCACGAGGAGACCCGCGGCGAAGACACTGGCCCACCGGCGCCACTTGCGCGGAGACCGCATCCCCTTAGCTTCCCGCTCGGCCACGGCCGAGCGGCTCACCCGTTGTCCATTAGCAGTATCTCTCGTTCGAACCCGCTGCCCAGCCGTAGAGTGAATGCTACCTGGGGGCGGAGCGGCCCTTCGGCGGTGACGGTCACCGGCGGGCAGGCGGCCCGGCGAGACAGCTGCGAAAGTCGACTGATTCGCCAGTGCGTGTATCAGGGGCCCCCGTTGCGGCATCTCGTGGACAGATCTATCGAGCAGCGCAATCTATCGCTGAGGCGCGAGGGGCAGTATTTTCATGACAGACAAGCCTGCGGGGTCAGGCGACTACGACATCCTGGTGCTCGATGCGTCGCTGAAGCAGAGCCTCGCGACTGTCCGCAGCCTTGGCAAGGCGGGACTCCGGGTGGCCGCGGGCGACAGCAGCGCGCAGTTCGACCCCTCCGTCCCCGTGCCCGCGTTCCAGTCCCGTTACTGCCAGCGCAGCGTCGTGCTGCCGGACCTCGTCGATGACGCGCCCGCGTTCGTAGCCGCGGTGACAGAGTTCGTCCGCAAGCACTCACCGCGTGTCGTACTGCCCACCGGCGACGTCACGATCAGCGTGCTGCGGGAGCACCGGCAGACGTTCGCCGAGCTCGGCTGCGTCCTTGCGCTGGCCCCCGAGTCCGCGCTCGACATCGCGAATGACAAGGACCGCACCCTCACGCTGGCGGAGCAGCTGGGCATAGCTCAGCCGACGTCGTTGCGGATCGGTGCCACCCGCGACCTTGCGACAGCGGTGGCCGAGTTCGGCTTTCCCTTCGTACTCAAGCCGACGGTCTCGTGGACGGGTGGGACGGTGGACCGGCTAGTTCCCGTTGACGTCATCAACCAGGACGAGGCCACTGAGGTCACCGAGCGGTTCTTGAACGCTGGCGCCGGGGTGCTGGCACAGCAGTGGGTACCCGGTCGGCGTGAGGGGGTATCACTGCTCATCGCGGGGGACGAGGTCATGGCGGCCTGTGGGCACGTCGCGCACCGCACCACTCCTCCGCTTGGCGGCGCCTCGGCGGTCAGGGAGAGCATCGAGGTACCAGACGACACCATGCACGCCGCGGTCCTCCTGGCCAAGGCCATCGGCCTGCAGGGGGTGTGCGAGGTTGAATTCCGGCGTGACGCGGAAAATCGTCCGCTGCTCATGGAGATCAACGCGAGACTCGCGGGAACGATCGAGAACGCAGTGCAGTCCGGCGTCGATTTCCCGCTGATGATCTGGTGCTGGGCGACCGGGCAAGCCGTATCCCCGGTGACCAGCTACCGGCACGGGGTCAGGACCCGCTGGCTTCACGGTGACACGCGATGGCTATACCAGAACTGGCGGCGGGCCGGGCGACCTGACGGCATGCCTCATTTCCAAATGCTCTATGCCTATATTTCAGAATTCGCTAGGTGTCATCACTATGACGGTTTTGACCGTCATGACGTGAAGCCGTTCCTCGCGGAGCTTCGCTACACCGCGCATGTCTTCAGGAAGTTCACATGATTTCCGGTAGCCAGCAGGATTTGTTTGCCTATCTTTCCGTAAGGAGCGGGTTGTGCTCGACACGCAAGTTGTTATCATCGGGGCAGGCCCGCAGGGGCTCTCCATTTCCGCTCACCTGAGCGCGCTCGGCGTCGATCACCTGATCGTCGGGCGCGTGA
>CAZORE010000102.1:0-1361 GCA_964581815.1 uncultured Streptosporangiaceae bacterium
GCGAGGGCCGGACGGGAACAGGTCTGAGCGGACGGGAGAGCCCGGCCTGAAGGGCTAGGCCGGGCTAGGCCCGGAAGGCGAACCCGTCGGCTACCAGGGCGGCGAGGCACAGGTAGGCGTCTGCGGTCTCGGGGTCAAGGTACTCGAGGCGTATCTCGGCGCCTTCCTCCAGGTGCGGGTCGTAGGGGACGCGGACCACGGCGCGGCAGCGGGCGGCGAAGTGCTGCTCAAGGCGGTCGAGGTCGACCATCGACTTGCCCTTGCGGTGGACGGTGGATACCACGACCACGGCGTTGCGAACCAGAACGCCGTGACCGTGGGCGTCAAGCCAGTCGAGCGTCGCGCTCGCGCTCCGGGCGCCGTCCACGGACGGGGAGCTGACCAGGACGATCTGATCGGCGAGCTCGAGGATGCCCGCCATAGCCGAATGCAGCAGTCCGGTACCGCAGTCGGTGATGCAGATCGAGTAGTAGTGCTCGAGGACGCTGGCCACCGCGCGGTAGTCATCGGCGCCGAACGCCACGGAGACCCCTGGGTCGCGGTCGGACGCGAGGATCTCCAGCCTGCTCGGCGCCTGGGAGGTGAACGCGCGGACATCGGCGTACCTGCCCACGATGGCGCGCCTGTTCAGCAGGTCGCGGATGGTCGCTGTGGTCTCCAGCTTGACCTTCTCGGAGAGGGTGCCCCGGTCCGGGTTGCCGTCCACCGCGATCACCCGGTCTCCGCGCAGCGAGGCCAGCGTCGCGCCGAGGCCGACGGTGGCCGTGGTCTTGCCGACGCCGCCCTTAAGGCTCAGCACGGCGATGCGGTAGTGCCCGCCGGCCACCGGGGTCCTGATCCGGCTAACCAGGTCGCGGCGGCGCATGGTCGCGGACGACTTGCCGACGCGGACGAACCCTCCGCTGAGGCGGTACACCGCCTGCCGCCAGCCGCCGTCCGGTGCCAGTCGCTCCTCAGGCAGCAACAGGTCGGACGTGAGCTCCTCCGAAGTGGGCCGCTGCGCGAGTTCCTCGGCCGGGGTGGCGGCGGGCCAAGCCGCGGCGGCGGGCGCGCGCGGTGGTGCGTACGGGTCGGCCGACCAGACCTGTTTTGCTGCCTCGGCTGCCCGCGGCGGGGGTGCGGGATGCGGTGGCGGGACGGGACCTGGCGACTGGACGGGCCGCGGCGGCGGGAAGGGCTGGAAGGGCGGCCGCGGAAGTGGCCCGGGAGGGAGTGGCCAGGATGGCGCGCTCGGCCCGTCCGCCGCCCCGGGTGATTCCGGTGCCCCGGGCGATTCCAGTAGCCCGGGTGTCTCCGCCAGCCCGAGTAGCTCGGGCACCCTCGGCGGCTCCGGCAGCACGGGTGGTTCCGGCACCCCCGGC
>CAZORE010000102.1:1461-16087 GCA_964581815.1 uncultured Streptosporangiaceae bacterium
CCGGCGGCTCCGGCACCCCCGGCGGTTCCGCCAGCCCGGACAGTTCCGTCGCCCCGGGCGGAGAGGCGGGCGCCGCGGTGCCGGCTGCGTGCTCACCCGCCGAGGCCGGCATCTCCGGGTAGCCGGGGTCAGGGAGCGCCTGCGAGCCCGGCAGCTGCTCCATGGCCGGGAGATCCGGCATCGCGTCGTCAAGCCCTCCCGGGGAAACGGGCGCGAACGGGTAGAGCTCGGTGGTCAGTAGTTCCCCGGACTTCGCCGGATCGTCATGCTCGTTCGGTGTCATGGGCCGCCCCTAGCCACCCGTCGTATCTGGCCGTGCTCATGACGGCACGCCGCCGCGGGCGTGCCCGCGGGCCACCGCGATATCGTCAGCTCATCGCAAAGTTCACCCCGACCCGGTGACCAGACCAGACCATGTCACTGGAACTTCCCGCGCGAGGAGGCACCTATGCACGCGGTCGTCATCACCAAGCCAGGCGGACCAGAAGTCCTCCGATGGACCGAGGTACCCGACCCGACACCCGGACCGGGCGAGGTAGTCATTAACGTGGCCGCGTCCGCGGTCAACCGTGCTGACATGATGCAGCGCCAGGGGGCCTATCCGCCACCCGCCGGAGCACCGCCCTACCCGGGCCTCGAGTGCTCCGGCACCATCGCGGCCGTCGGTGACGGCGTGACTGGCTGGCGGCTGGGTGAGCAGGTGTGCGCGCTGCTGGCCGGCGGCGGCTACGCCGAGAAGGTCGCGGTCCCGGTCGGCCAGCTGCTGCCGCTGCCACAGGCCACCAGGCTCAACAAGGCCGCCGCGCTGCCAGAGACGGTCTGCACGGTGTACTCCAACGTCTTCCAGCTCGCCCGGCTGGCCAAGGGCGAGACGCTGCTCGTCCACGGCGGCGGCAGCGGCATCGGCACCACGGCGATCCAGCTCGCCAAGCACTTCGGCGCCACCGTGGCGGTGACCGCGGGGACGCGGGAGAAGCTGGACGCGTGCGCCAAGCTCGGCGCGGACATCCTGATCAACTACCGCGAGGACGACTTCGTGGAAAGGCTGATGGAAGCCACCGGCGGCCACGGGGCGGACGTGATCCTTGACATCATCGGCGCCGGCTACCTGAGCAAGAACATCGCCGCGCTCGCGCCGGACGGACGGATCGCCAACATCGGGATGCAGCAGGGCCGCAAGGCCGAGCTCGACCTGAGCGCGCTGATGGCCAAGCGCGGCACGATCATGTCGACCACGCTGCGCGCACGCCCCACGGAGCAGAAGGCGGCGATCGTCGCCGCGGTGGCGGCCAACGTCTGGCCGCTCGTCGATGCGGGGGTGATCCGCCCCGTCATCTACTGTGAGCTGCCCATGTCCCAGGCCGAAGAGGCGCACCGGATCATGACCGCGTCCAGCCATACCGGGAAGATCCTCTTGCGCACCGAGTAACTTCGCGAACCCGATAGCGTGGAAGCCATGAGCGACGAAATCAGCCCACAAGACCACGGCAGGCCTCAGGTCGTCGTCGTCGGACCGGACGGCATGGCCGTCGGGTCCGCCCAGGATGAGCTGGGTGACGGCCCAGCGGAGCGCTCGGTCACCGAGATGGTCGAGCAGCCGGCCAAGGTCATGCGGATCGGCTCGATGATCCGCCAGCTGCTCGAGGAGGTGAAGTCGGCGCCGCTCGACGAGCAAAGCCGCGCGCGCCTCAAGGCGATCCACCAGAACTCCATCAAGGAACTCGAGGACGGGCTCGCCCCCGAGCTTGTTGAGGAGCTGGAGCGGCTGTCGCTTCCGTTCGGGGACGCGACGCCGAGCGAGGCGGAATTGCGCGTCGCCCAGGCCCAGCTGGTCGGCTGGCTGGAAGGACTCTTCCACGGCATCCAGACCACGCTGTTCGCACAGCAGATGGCCGCCCGGGCGCAGCTTGAGCAGATGCGCCGCGCGCTTCCGCCCGGGCTCATGCCCGCGCAGGACGAGCAGCAGCCGCACCGCGGCTCCGGCCCCTACCTTTGACTGTCTGGCCTGTTCACCGGGGATCCGGCTGGCGCGGGCTTCTAGGGTCGGCCGTATCTCAGCCGGGCCAGCCACGCCGCCGCGTCAGCGAACTCAGGGTCAGACGTGCCGGGGCGGACGTGGGTCCGCCCACCGTCGCTGCGCGGGTAGCTGCCGAGGAACCGGACCTCGGCACACACCCGCCGTACGCCCATCATCGCCTCGCCGACGCGCGCGTCGTCGATATGTCCCTCGCAGTCGATGAAGAAGAAGTAGCTGCCAAGCCCGTCCCCGGTCGGCCGGGACTGGATAGTTGACAGGTTGATGCCGCGGACCGCGAACTCGGTCAGGATCTCCATCAGCGCGCCGGCGTGGTCGTGGGCGAGGAACGCGGCGAGGGAGGTCCGGTCCGCCCCCGTCGGCGCGGGCAGCGAGCCAGGCGGCGCCGTTTCGACGAAGCGGGTCATCGCGTTCGACCGGTCGTGCACGTCGGCGGCGAGCACCACGAGGCCGTAGCGGTCCGCCGCCGCCGATGACGCAAGGGCGGCGTCCAGGTCTCCCTCGCTGACCTGGCGGGCGGCCTCGGCGTTGGACGGGAACGGCATCCACTCGCGCCCGGGCAGGCTGGCCGCCAGCCACCGCCGGCACTGTCCCTCGGCCTGCGGGTGGCCGCCCACGGTCTTCACGTCGGCGAGGGTGGTGCCCTCGCGCCCGAGCAGGGCGAACTCAATGGGCAGCCGGGTCTCCGCCCGGATGAGCAGGTCCCCGCCGCCCGCCAGGTCATCGACCGTCGCGGTGACGATGCCCTCGACGGACGACTCGATCGGGACCACCGCCCGGTCGGCCGTACCGTCGCGCACTGAGGCCAGGGTCACCCCGATCGACGAGCAGGGCACCAGTTGGACGTCGGCTTCGGCTCGCGACCGGGCAAGCGCCGCGACGGCGGTCTCAGTAAACGTCCCCTCGGGGCCAAGGTAGGCATAGCGCATGGCCCCATCATGCCGTAGCGGGGGCATGCCCCGGGGCGCGGTCGGACGCTGGCACTCCCGCGCCGGCCCGTGCGGAATGCACGGCCTGCGCCTCCTCTGGTGACAGTTCCTGCTCGCCTTGCCCCGCAACTACCGGCTTGGCGTAAGTGCGTGTCTCGGCCCGCCCGTTGATGGAGCTGAGCACCACGCCGTCGCCTACCGCGTTGAGCAGCGCGAGGGAGAACGACAACTGGCCGGACATCTCGTTCAGCGCGTCGTACCTGACGATGGCGACATCCCGCAGCGCCTTCGGGTCGACGGTGCCGAACGAGCCGACGGTCCCCTGCACCAGGTCAGTGCACTCGCGTACGGCGCGCGCGGCCCGCCGGCTGGCGGCCATGCCCACCATGATTCCGATGATCCCGGCCACGACCCCGGCGGCAGCGATCGCGATTATTGTCACGCACAGCACTATACTCGTCACACAGAGTTACCGTAGGCGGTACCTCATGGCAGTACGCGCGTGGCGAGGGCGCAGGCGACGTCCACGAACTGGCGGGCTCGGTGCAGCTGCGACGCGAGGTCGGTACCGGTGGCGCGGTGTGCCATGTCCACCTCGACCTCGGCAATGCGCAGGCCCTTGCGCTTAAGGTCGATGATCATCGCGGTCTCAACGCCGAATCCACGGGCGAGCGGACACGCCGCGTCGAACGCGGCCCTGGTCAGGCAGCGCTGGCCGTTGAGCGGCTGGGCAGGTGACCAGCCGGTCGATCGCCTGATGCCCGCGCCTGCCAGGCGGACCACGAAGCCGTGCCCGCCAAGCTTGACGCGGTTGGTGAAGACCGCCGTCGTCACGTCGGCCGAGCCGCCGGTGACAGGCTCGATGAGCGGGCCCGCGTTGGCCGCCGTCCGCCCAAGGTCCGCGTCAAGGAACAGCAGGTGCCGCTGACCGTCCGCCGGATCGCGCTGGTCCACCTGGCGCACCGCCGCCGCTCCCGCGAGCATTGCGGCCGCCTTACCCTGGTTGCGCGGCGACCGCCACACCGTCGCGCCCGCGTCTCTCGCCTGGCGGACCGTGGCGTCCGTTGAGCCGTCACTGGCCACGACCACGGTATCGACGCCGGGCAGCGACAGCGCGGCGGTAACGGTCTCGCCAATCCGCTCGGCCTCGTTGTACGCCGGGATGACGACTGCGACAGGCGGCATGACCCGATGTTAGCTGCACGCGGGTGGAACCGCCCGGGACCCCAGTACCGTGTCTCTTCGCGACTTAGTTGCTGGCCGGGAAATCGGCCACGGTGAACACGGCGTCGAGACCGGTCACCGACAAGATCTTCCGCACCGCCGGGCGCGGCGCGGCGAGTTCAAGCTCGCCGCCGCGCTCACGCGCCTGCCTCAGGCAGGACAGCAGCACGTTCATGCCGGTGGAGTCGCAGAACTCCACTCCTGACATGTCAACCACGACACGTGACGCCGGGGCTGCACTGGCGATGACTGCGGTGAGCTCGCTCTGTAGCAGCGGAGCGGTGTAGAGGTCGATTTCCCCGACCGCGATCACAAGCTCGTGATCACCCTGAGATCGACTTGAGACTTTCAGCTCCACGGCAGGAACCATACCGCTCCGTACGGGCGAAACGCTAGGCGTGAGAGCGCCGAGTGTGGTCGAATTCACAATCTGCTAACTCGCATCAGACCTCGTATCGCCATGTAATAGGCGCTGCTTGGCGTAGCATTACCGCCTTCATCGGCCGACCGGTCGGGCCCCGTCGGCCACTCCGGTCACGCCGCGCGCTCGTCGCCGGCCCCTGGTTCCGGCATTACCGCCGGCTCCCGGCCAACCGGGCAGCAGATGGCGCGCGGGCCGCCGCGGCAGCCGGCCAGCTCGCCGCCGGGAACGCGGATCACTTCGATGCCTGCCGCCTCAAGCCGTGCGTTGGTCAGCTCGTTGCGTTCGTAGGAGATCACCTTCCCCGGCCCGAGGGCGAGCAGGTTCCCTGCGTCGTCCCACTGGGCCCCCTGGCCGCCGAACGCCTCGGGCCTGGCGGGGCCGGCGCGGGCCGGCCCGAGGCCGGTCTCGATCACATGCAGCCTGTCCAGCCCCATGGCATCCGCCGCGGCCTCAAGGAACGGCCGCGGGTGGGAGAGCCGGAGCCCGCCCTCTCCCCGCTTGATGATCGTCCGGGCCACGAGCGAGTAAGCGACATCGGGACGCATCACCACGGTGTCCGGCCCGGCGACGGTGCACAGCGTGTCCAGGCACTCGCCGGCCGCGGAATTGGTGAGCACGGCGAGCACGGTGTGCGCGAACCCGGCGTCGAGTACCCGCCTGGCCAGCCGCTCCATGCCAGCGGACGACGTCTGCGCGCCGATGCCGATCGCCACGACGCCCGGCGCGAGCAGCAGGACGTCGCCGCCCGCGAGCAGCTCGTGCCCCGGTTCGTACAGCCGCTTGGTCCCGCTGAACATCGGGTGATGCGCGAACACGATCGCGGCGAGCTCCGCCTCCTGGCGGCGGCCGGGCGGGCTCGTCACGGCCACGCTGTCGCCGATCCAGACGCAGATGTCCCTGGCGAAGACCAGGTTCGGCAGCGGGTCGATGACGTAGTCCCAGGCGTCGAGCAACCCGAAAACCGCACCGCGACCGCCGGGGAACTCATCGCGCGCCAAGCCCATGATGAGCACCTGGCAAAGTTCCTCCGGGCGCAGGCCGGCCAGGTACTCCCCGAGCTGGCCGCGCAACTCCTCGCCAAGCCTCCGGTCGCTTGTCACCGTCTCAATCGCGTGCTCCCTGGCCGGCGCGTACTCAAGCGCGTCCTGCAGCAGCTCGGTCAGGTAAAGCACCGCTACGCCCGCCGCCCGCAGCGCGCCGGCGAACTCGTCGTGCTCAGCCCGGGCCCGCTCGGCCCATGGCAGAGCCGGGAGCAGCATCCCGCACCGGTGCTTCGGCGTGACCCTTCTCAGTTCCGCTCCCGGCCGGTGCACAAGCACCGTGCGCAGCCGTCCGACCTCGCTGTCTACTCCAAAGAACTCGGACACGAATCCTCCCGGAGACGCATCATTCACGTCCGATCACCGCTCTATCCGCAATGAACCTGCTTCGCGGCACGGCATCCCCCGCGGGAATTATCACCACTTCCGGGCGCGATTACGCATCCCGTGATGATGCGATTACAAGTCCCGGACCCGTCCCGCCCCGCCCGCGCCCGTTCGCGGTGCTTGCCTGCGCGTGGTGGCCAACGTCGACGCTGAGCGGAAGGGCCGCCCAGACCGTCGTCTCGCTGCTGTCCTTGCGCGTGTGAACGCCCCAGCGCAGCGACAGCCGGTCCACGATGCCGAGCCCGCGCCCCCCGAGCGCGTTGGCCGCCGGCTTGTTGACCATGGGCACGGTCGGCCCGCCGCCGTCGCTCACCGCTACCTCGACACAGTCATCGTTCAGGCACCACGAGACCCTGATGAGGTTTCCCGGCAGCGGTGTGGCGTGACGCAGCGCATTACTGATAAGTTCACTCAGTACAAGGCCGGCGTCACACGCCGTAGCCTCGTGGACGCCAGCCTCGGCGAGGTCGCCGATCAGGCGCCGACGAGCCGCGCCAACGCTAGAGGCTGTATACGGGAGCATCTGCACGCTCGACGTACCCACCTCCATGAACATCCGCCCCGCCCGTGGACCTGTACGAACCCGGCATGGCGGAAATGCCCCGTGAGAACTCCGTGAAACCGTAAACTCCAGATTTCCGTCGTGTTATCTGACACAATGCCCCGGGCTGTCCCCACATGAATGCACATGTGCGCCGCCAAGGCGGTAACGTCAAGTGACAGCTGACCGCTGTGCCCGCCGAGCTAACGAGTGAGTGTCACCATGGCTGACCCGACCGTCGTGGTCGACAACCTGCACGTGGTCTACCGCGTCTACGGCGCGGGCGGTAACAAGGGAACCGCGGCCACCTCGCTGATGCGCCTGGTGAAGAGGCAGCGGCGGGTCTCCATCAGGGAGGTCCACGCCATCCGCGGGATCTCATTCGTGGTGAACCACGGCGACGTGGTGGGGATCATCGGCAGGAACGGGTCGGGCAAGTCCACGCTGCTGCGCGCGATCGCCGGGCTGCTGCCCGCGGAGCGGGGCGCGGTGTACACCTCAGGCGAGGCGGCCCTCCTCGGGGTGAATGCCGCGCTGCTCGACGACCTCACCGGCGAGCGGAACGTGGTCCTCGGCTGCCTGGCGATGGGCATGCCGCCCGCCGAGGTCAAGAGCAGGTACGAGCAGATCGTCGACTTCTCCGGCGTGGGCAACTTCATCGACCTGCCGATGCGCGCGTACTCCACGGGCATGGCCCAGCGCCTGCGGTTCGCCATCGCGTCCGCCAAGAGCCATGAGATCTTGATGATCGACGAGGCCCTTGCCACCGGAGACGCCGCGTTCCGTACCAAGAGCCACAACAGGATCAAGGAACTGCGCGACGAGGCGGGCACGGTCTTCCTCGTCGCCCACAACCTCGGCGAAATCGAGCAGAGCTGCAACCGCGTGATCTGGATGGAGGCCGGCCAGATCCTGCGGGACAGCGACGACGTTCCCGGTGTCATCGACGAGTACCTCGCCGCGACTGGCGGCGAGCCCCGCCACCGCGAACAAGCGCGGTTGTAAGTCTCCCGGGTCGTCCGGCTGAACCTGCTGCAAGGTCAGCCGCATTATCGTGCCGCCCTCCGGGCGAGTCATGGCGATGACCGTGGCGTGCTGTGCGATCGCGAGCCGCCGCACGATGTAGAGGCCGATGCCGACACCGCCGAAACGGCGGCGGTCACCGGTCTCGCCCTGGACGAAGCGCTCGAAGATCCGCTCGTGGTCGCCCGGGGCAATACCGATGCCCTCGTCCTCGACGTCCACCTCGATCGTCGGGCCGACGCCGCGGGCGCGCACGGTAACGGTCCCGCCCGCGGGCGAGTACTTGAATGCGTTCTCTAGCAGCTGGCCGACGATGATGTCCGTGGCCATCGAGTCACCGCTGGCGAGCGGCAGGTCACCGGGAACGTCCGCCACCACGTGGTGCTTCTCGGACAGCGGGCTGAACGACACGACAGCCGCGCGCAGCAGCGCGGCCAGGTCGAATGGCCCGTTAGTCACCGGCAGCGCGTCGGCGCCGGCCCGCGCGCCGAGCAGCAGCTGCTCGACGAGGCGGCCAAGCGATCCGGCGCGTTCCGCGATCGTACGGACGGCGGCCCGCCGGTCGCTGTCAGACAGCTGATCCCACCGGCTGGCTAGCGTAGCTGCGAACCCCTGCACCACGGTGATCGGCGTGCGCAGCTCATGGCTGGTCGTCGCGAGGAACAGGTCCTTGGCCTCTTCGAGCTCCTTGGCCGCGGTGACGTCGCGGAAGTCGACCACCTTCTCGCCGCCGTCGCCGAGCTCTGTGCACAACACGTCGATCCAGCGCCCGCTCGGCAGCTTGTGCGTGCGCCGCTCGCCCGGGGCGGGGAGCGGGAACGGCGGCGGCGCGCCCATCACCTCGCTGGCCTGCGTGCCGGTGATCAGGTGCGCGGCGGGATTCCACTGCTTGACGTTCCCCGCCTCGTCGAGCACCGCGATGCCGTCGGCGCTGCCGTCGATGACGGCGCGCTCGTGTGCGCGCTGCTTAACCACCTCTTCGAACGCCATGGCGTTGGTGAGCGCCACGCCGGCGTGCCCGGCGAGCAGCTCGAGCAGCTCAAGCTCGACGTGGCTGAGCGCCCGGCGGCTATAGAGCGCGTACAGCGCGCCGTACGGCCGGCCGCCCACGTGCGACAGGCTGAGCGCGATCGTGTGCAGGCCTGGCAGGGCCGACCAGATGAGGTCATCGAATCCGCCGGACTCGCCGGTCGCCATCATCACCGTCTTGCCCGACCGCAACAGTTCCCCGACCAGGCTGCTCGACAGCGAGGCCACCCGGCCGCGCAGCCGGGCGGGCAAGCCGGCGGTGGAGACTAGCCGGAGCCTGTCCTCCTCGATAAGCACGAACCCGCCGGCGTCCGCACCCGTGAGCTCGCGCAGGCTGGCGGCGATCCGGTCGAGCACCGACTCGAGGTCGCGCTGCGCGTTCATGTCGGCGACCACGTCGCCGAGGCGGCGGACCACGCGGGCCCGCTCGGCCATGTAGTGCCTGACGACGTCGTCCTCGCCGGTCTCGTGACAGACGTTGACCCAGCCGAGGACTTCGCCGTTGCCGTCGGTCAGCGCGCTCGTGTCGATGCGCACGTCGAGCACCGACCCGTCCTTGCGGATCCGCCTGGTGGCGAACGAGATCTGCCCGCCGCCGCGGACCCGCTCGAAGACCGCGTTGTGCTCGGCGGCTAGCTCCTCGGGGATCGTGGGCGGATCAAGGCCGATCACCTCGTCGGCGGCCCAGCCGAACATCCGCTCCGCGGCCGGGTTCCACAGCATCACGGTCCGGTCCGCGCCGAAGGCGACGATCGCGTCGGCGGCGGACTCGATGACCGCGCGCGCGGTGGCGTCTACCCGCTCCTTGTCGCTCCGACCTGCGAGCCGACCCGGAGGAGGGGTAGCTGCTGCTCCATTCCCCCACGCTGGGTGCGCCTGTTCTGCCACCACATCTTCATGGTGCCACCTCAGCAGTGCACCGGGCAGCGGAAGCCCGTTACTTCCTTTCTTTATGGTGAGTGGTCACGCTTATGAAATGTCCGTTTCTTCCGGGGCTCCTGGTGTTCCGAGGCCAGCATCTTCCGCAGATGCGGCCCCGGTCTCTATAGTTCTGCCAGCGCGGCCCGAATAACTCACGTAAGACGGGGCACTTCCTCAGCTGAAGCAGACGATCTGCTTAACCTGCTGGCGGATGCTTGCTATAACAAAACTACTAACCACCAGTGGCCGCAAGGACGCGGAGATGGACCAGCTTTCCCCGGATGAGGGGACGCCTGAACAGCGGCGCCCCGAGCGCCGTGAGCAGGATCGGCTGCGCCCGGAACCGATCCAGCACACCGCACAGCCGCGGCCGATATCGCTCGCGCATCCCGTCATCGCCGGCTACAACGGCTCGGCCGCTTCGCGGAACGCGCTCGCCTACGCCGCGGGGATGGCCCGACGGCTCGGCCGGCCGTTGCTCATGGTCTACGTGACCTCGCCTGGCGTGTACTGCGAGCCGCTCACCGGCCAGGTGGTCGGCCTCCTACGTGACGCGGACTCGCTGGAGCGCTGGCTGCTCACCGAGCTCGACCAAGCCGCCGACGCCAGCGAGCTTGAGGTACACGTGCGCACGCGGCGGGGCAGCCCGGCCCGGGAACTGGCCGCGATCGCCGCCGAGTTCAGCGCCGACGCGCTGGTGATCGGCGCGCCGCGGCACTTCTGGCACCACCTGATCGGCTCGGTGCCGAGCTGGCTGGCGCGTAATGCCCGCTGCCCGGTCATCGTGGTGCCGTGAGGTAAGACGATCCGGCCCGTAACCCCGCCGAAGTCGATGGTCATCGGCCGGACGCCAAGGCGCATGCTTGGCGGTACGTGCCTTGGCGCCTCGCCCTGCGGGGCGACCGTCCAGGTCTTGTCGGTCAGGTTCCTGAGCACGACCCGTCCAGGCCGGCCCGGATGCGCCTCGACCACCGCTTGGGTCTGCCGGTAGCCGCGGTCGCGGTACAGGTGGTGGCTGGTCACCGTCGCCCCCTCGGACAGCACGAGCGTGCCGCCGGGCAGCTCAAGGCGTGGCGGCGCCAGCAGCGGCTGATGGCAGCTCCAGCAGCGCTGATCGGGCCGTTCCTGGTCGTAGAACCCGGCGGCGCCG
Source organism: uncultured Streptosporangiaceae bacterium (assembly GCA_964581815.1). Taxonomy (GTDB): domain Bacteria; phylum Actinomycetota; class Actinomycetes; order Streptosporangiales; family Streptosporangiaceae; genus Trebonia. The sequence continues at coordinate 12,165 of CAZORE010000102.1, forward strand.
CAGCCCGGGCAGGGCGCGACGCTGTCGTGCAGGCTGAGCAGTGCCCGCCGCCAGGTGCTCTCGATGACCCGGCCGGAAAGGGACGCCTCCTTCAGCCCCACCGTGAAGGCCTGGATGAACACCCGGCGGAAGCTCAGCGGATAGATCGACCACCAGAGGTTCACCTGCTCGCCGGGCAGCGGCCGGTTCGCCGGGTCGCCCGGGTCGAACACGAACAGCGGCGAGTCGCCGAAGTTCTGCACGATCAGGTCGATCTCCGGCGGCCGCTCACCCTCCCAGTGATAGGAGGCGTCGGTTCGCTGGCCCTCAAGCGGGTGATCGTGCATCAGCAGGTAGAAGAGGAACACCGCGAGTGAGTGCAGGTCGGTAACCGTCGACGGCAGCGCCTCATCGCGCAGCACCTCGGGCGCCATGAACTTGCCGGTCCCCTTCACCAACGCCTGGCCGCCATCGGGTCCGATGTGATCCACGTCGATGATCGCGACCTCACAGGCACCGGGGTCCACCCGGACATTACCGAAGCTGATGTCCCGGTAGCACAGGCCGGTGGCGTGCAGCACGGCGAAAGCCTCGACGAGTTCCCTGGCCAGGGTCGTCACCACGCGGAAGGACGGTTGCTCCGGCTGGTTCAGCATGTGCGCCAGCGAGATGAACCTCGGCTCGAGCAACGGCATCACGTAACCGAACCCGGGAACCTGGCTGGAGCTGACCAGGTCGATCGGCCAGACGAAAGACTTGTGCGGCGGACGACCGCGCTGCAGCAGTGCGGTGATGGACTTGCGCAGTTCCTCCATGAACGGTCCCGGACGGTACCACTTCACCGCGAACGGCGCCCCGTTCAGCCTGGCCCGGTGCACGACGCCCACGCCGCCCTCACCGATCCGCTCCTCTACGATCACGGCCGCCTGGCCACGTTCCATTCGCAGCGTCTGGCCTGGCTGTATCAGCGGGTCCACGACGCTTATCCCCCTTGGTTCCTGGTCGGCTGGCCATGGGTCGCGCCGCCCGGCGTGGTATTCGAGACGTTCGGCCCGGTGGCCGAGCCGCCAGCCGATGGACGCCCCGTCCGGCTGGACGGCCCGGCCGGTGTGCCAGGTGACTCGTGCGGTGTCGTCGAGTTGCTCACGGCGCCCGATGGCGAGGGCGTGGCCCGGGCGACAGGCTGCCCGGTTGGCTGGGGGGCCGACGGTCGCCCCGCGGAGCCGGATGACTGCGAGATGACCACTGCGACGACGATCGCCGCCGCGGCCGCCACGGCGGCGATACCGGCGGTAACCGCTCGGCGCCTGGAGAACCGGGCTGGCGCAGGCGGGGCGCCCGGAAAACCGGTGGCAGGAAAGCCGGCGCCAGGGGAATCGGCGCCACGGTACAAAGTCCCAGGGAAACCGTCGGCAAGCGGCGACTGGGGCACGGGCCGCGTCACCTCTGCTGCGGTGGACCGGCCTACGGAGCGGTCCGGCTCGGATGCCATGGGCGGGGCGGGCGGGATGGGCGGCGGCGCCGCGAGCCGCTCGCTGCCGGGCGCGAGCAGCAACGCGATGGTCGTGTCGTCTGCGCTGCCCGCGGCCGATGCGCAGCGCTCCGCCCAGTGAGGCAGCTGCCCAGCGAACCAGCCGTGGTCATGCCGGGCGGCGAGCTCGGCGAGGTCCCTGGCGACCACCGGCTGCCACGGCTCCTCGGCCTGGGCATTGCCGTAGCCGTCGGTGCTGAGCAGCAGCGCGAGCAGCGGCGTGGCCCGCAGGTCGTGCGCGGCGGCGCGGAAGGCGGACACCGCCGCCGGCTGGCACAGGCTCGTCGTGCGGTAGCCGTCGAGCAGGTCGTCCCCGCTGACTGGAGACCAGGCACCGCCGTCCGGCCGGACGGCGAGCAGGTCGCCGTCACCGATCTGCGCGCAGACCAGCCAGCGGCCGGCGATCAGCGCGACGAGCAAGGTGGAGCCGTAGGGGATAGCCGGGCCGTCGCCGGCCTGCGCGAGTGCGGACAGCTCCGCCGCCGTGTACGGATGCGCCGCTATGTCGAGCGCCACCGCCTCGCGCCATCGCGCGACGATGGCCTCGGGCAGCCGGTCGCGCAGCGCCGCGGCCCCTTCCGGGCTCCACGGCTGCTGGCCGGCTTCGGCCGTGAGCCCCTCGACCACCGCGCATGCCGTGCGGACCGCCAGCCGGGAGCCGGCGGCGCTGCGGAAGTGGCGGTCATGACCGTGCCCGTCGGCGACCGCGACAACGAGCCCGTCCGCGTCGATGGCCAGGGACTCGACGCTGTCCTGATTGGGCAGGCCGCGCGCGTCGTGCGCGGCCCCGCGGGCGGTTCCGGTCATGGCCCGCCAGGTGGCGGGGAGGTGTTCGCTCGTCATGGCGGTTAGATGATGGTGTCCTGATTGAAGATGGCGGACGGGACGTCCACCCCTGACTGCATGCCGAAGAGCTTGCGCGCGACCTCGCCGCGGTCCGCGCCCGACTCCGACATGCGCGACACGGCCAGCGAGGCGGCCACCAGCCGGTCGGCGATGTCTTCTGTGCTGTCCGCCACGATCACCGGGACGCTCGGGTCGCCGATGAACCTGTTCAGTGCCTCGGACTGGGCGTCCCGGCCGATGGCGATGGACAGCCGCAGCGCGGCCTTCCCCGCCGGCTGTGCCATCAGGGCCGCCAGCCCGGCCTCGAACTCCCCTGGCTTGTCGGTCGAGAGGCCGTCGGTGATCAGCAGCAGCGCGGGACGCAGCGCGCGGCGCTCGATCTGACCTGGACCGAGCGCCTCCGCCGCGAGCCTGAACGCCGGGCCCATGTTGGTCAGCCCCTTGGGCACCGCCTGGAGTGGCCGCCACCTGATGCCCGCGACCGGGACCGGGTCCTTGATGTGCCAGCGCGGCTCGGTCGCGAACGCGATCGCCCTGACGAACACCTGGGCCTGCTCCTGGTCCCGCTCCCACTCCGCCAGGTGCGGCATCATGTCGGCGATCGCGTAGTTGAGCGCCTGGATCTTCTCGCCCTTCATCCCCCAGGAACAGTCAGCCAGGACAATGATGTGCAGCGGCCGGCGGGAAATACCGCCGCCTGGCATCCGGGAGTACTGGGCCGCCGGGGTCATACCGAGTTGTTCTCCCACCAGGTCTCCAGCTTGCTGAACGTCCAGCTCTTGTCCGGCTGCGCGACGATGAACGCGTTCTCGGTCGGGTAGGTCCACACGTACACGGGCCCGCTGTTGCTCGTGAAGCACTCGATGACCTGGCCGGCGCGCTGCGGGAAGCGCGGGCCCCACCACTCGCCGGGTCCGCCCTGCGTCTGACCCGTTCCCGGGGGGCAGACGTCGGTGCTCGACGTGCCGAAGTTCGCCCAGCTGTTGTAGTTGGCCCAGGCCTGGTTGTAGTCGGCGGTGCTGTCCATCTGGTAACCGAATACCTGCCCGTTCGGCATGTCAGTAGTGGTGCACGAGAGCGCCCTGACCAGGCCAGGGTTGGTCCACGGGATCTTCGCCTGGTCGGCGCACTCGCTACTCGCGTCCTGGATGTCGGTCGGCAGCAGCACCTTGAGCGGCTTCAGCCCGGCCGGCAGGGCGGCGAGCGAGCCGGTCGCCGCAGCCGACGCGGACGACGAGGACGAAGCAGACGCGGAGCCGGACGCGGACGCGCTGGCCGACGACGTGGCGTTCAGGCTCGCCGTCGCGGTCGGGTGCAGCGTCGGCGTAGACGTCGGGGTCGGCTTCGGCTTCGAGAACGGGAACGTGGACGCCACCACCGCGACGACGAGGTAGAGCACGATGACCGCCGCCGCGCCGGCGCCGAGGAAGAGGCCCAGCCGTGACTTGCGTTGCTGCGAGGAGGCGGCCGGCCAGGCGCCGGGAATCGTGGGACCGGGCGGCATCTGGCCGGGGGGCGGGTACGCCGGCGGCATCTGACCGGGAGCCGGGTACGCCGGCGGCATCTG
>CAZORE010000102.1:16187-26636 GCA_964581815.1 uncultured Streptosporangiaceae bacterium
CGGGTACGCCGGCGGCATCTGACCGGGAGCCGGGTACGCCGGCGGCATCTGGCCTGCCGCCGGGTTAACCGGCGGCATCGGGGTGGGGGGCGGGTACGCCGGCGGGAACGCCCGGTCAACCGTTTCCGTCTCGTTGTGCTGCGGCCACGCCGGGGTGTCCGCGACCGTCTCCATCGGAGGCGGCACCTGGGACCTGACCTGGTAGCCGAGCGCCTTCGCGTACTCGGTCGCCACCCACATGCTGGCACCCGGCGCCAGAGACCGGCTCTCCGCCAGCGACCGGGCGACAAGCGACACGGCCGTGTCGGCGTCCATGTGCTGCCCCTCGACGTGCTGGGCCAGCTCGGCCGCGATCCCCGCCTCGGCCCCGGTCACCAGCAGGCTGCGCTCGCGCGGCAGGTCAGGCAGCAGGTCCGTCACCAGGTTGCCAAGAACACGCGGATCGTCAAGCACCCGCTTGCCGTAGCCTGCGACGGCGGTGTTCAGCGCGTCGCGAACCTCGCCCTGCACGTCATAAGTGCCCTCGCTCATGGCATAACCTCCAGGCCTTCCCTTATACGGTTCGTTGTCATGCCAGTCGCCTGGCTCACTGGGCTCCGGCGGTGCCGCGGTCGCCGACCGAGACCGCGGCCGCTGTTCCGATCGGCGCCAGGGTCGGGCCGCCGTACAGCTGGATTTGATAGGAACCCGACGGGAGCTCGGCGAGACCGAGCTGCTCGGCGGATACCTGGATCGCGAAGCATCCGCTGCCCGAGGTGGCGGTGAGCTGCGGTAGCCCGCCGGTGGGTATCGTCACGGCGGAGCCGTCCGGCAGCTCGACGAGCATGGCGAGGTCAAGCCCCACGGGGACGCCGCCGAAGTCCGCTCCGAACACCGCGGACGCCGCAGCCGGCAGCGTGGTGCCGCCATCGCAGGCCGCGCTGTGGCTGGCGCCGACGCCGGCACCGGTCGCCTGCTCGGCGCCGGTGCGCTGCACCAGGATCTTGCTGTGGTACGGCTGGCCGGCCTTGGCCGCCGCGATCAGCGCCTGCGCCTCGGTAACTGACCGCAGCCGCCACGACAGGTCGCCGCCCTCTCCGGTTACCTCGAGGCTGGGCACGCCGATCAGCTGGCCGGCGTCGTTGACCGCCGCGCCGCCGGAGTTGCCGTGGGCCAGCCGGGCCGTGGTCTCCAGCTCGAAGCGCGGGTCGGTGACGTGCCCGAGCGGGTCGGGCACGAATGTCGAGATGACCCCGCTGGTGACGGTGATGGAGTCGGAGTCGGCCACGCCGGGGAAGCCGAGGACCGTCACGGTCTGGTCGAGCTGGACCGCAGCGTCGTTCCCGAGGGTGAGGTACGGCAGGTGCAGGGTCGCGGGGCTGACTGGCGTGCCGTCGCTCGTGGCGTAGATCTTGACGACAGCCAGGTCGAGGTACCCGTCGACGGCGACGGGCCGCGCCCGGTACCTGGCCTTGACCGGCGACGCCGGGCCGGTCGTCAGCTCGACGGTCAGGTAGGGCGGGTTCGGGTCAAGCTGGCTCTGCGGCTCACCGAGCGCCACCGCGAGGCCCGGTGCCTGCGGCTCCGCCACGTGCGCGTTCGTCAGGATGAGCCCGTCGGCCGCGATGACGGTTCCCGAGCCCCACCCGGTGTACGAGGACTGCGAGCCCTGGAGCAGCCGGACCGTGGCGGCCTCCGCGTGGGTGAGCCCGGTCAGCGACGGGGTGGTGGTGACCGCGAGCTTGCCGCTGTGGGCGGGCGACCCGATCGTGGCCAGCGCCACCGCCGCGATGCCGCCGGCGACGACGACCGCGCCGGCCACGATGGCGCCGAGCCGAATGCGGCCGCGCCGTACCCGGCGTTCCCTGTTGTGCTCGAGCACGGCACTGCTCAGCGGCGGCGTGATGCCCAGCTCTTCGCCAGTAGCCGGGTCGCCGAGGCGCAGGATCACCGATTCCGTGATGCGCAGCGGCCCATTCAGGCGTTTTCCGTCGAGGAAGGTGCCCCGGCGAGACCTGTCTGTGTAGACGGCGCCCTGTTCATCGGAAGTGATCAGGCCGTGGGTATCCCTGGATACCAGCGGGTTTACCGACACGAGCTCAAGCGCCGGATCGCGTCCGACCCGGATTTGCATTCCCACGGGAAATACGTGCTGCTGGCGGCCGAGGCGCGCCACGAGCACCGGCGGCCGCGCCTGATCTCCTGCCGGGTTCGACATCATGCCGCCTCCGGGTGGACCGGAAACTCGCTGTGCGTACCGCACATCCCCCAGGCCGCTTCCAGCACCTTCCCGCCCCGCCGCGCAGACATGGCCGTATCGCGCACTTAGTGATAGCTATAGGTCACCCCATCGAGGGTTACCCTCGCAAAGGGACCCTTATTGGATGACAGAGATGGTACGCCATGCCGCACACGCGGGGAACAGGCACATATGGCCCCGTTACCAACATAAGGCCTCACTAGTAATCAACCGCTGCCACCCGGACCGCGGCTCGCAGCGGCCCGTCTGCTGGAATTCAGACAGTTCAATTTTCGCCGCCTGAACGCGCGGGCTCCGCTGGCGACCCCAGCCACCCCGCAGCCGTGCGGGGGACTCCTCCAGCAGGAACGCAGAGCATGATCCAGCAGGAACGCAGAGCATGAAGAGGTACTCAAGGTGTGACAGCTGCCGCCCCGGTGACCAGGAGCTACCCACACCATGCAAGCCGCCGGCGCAGCCGCCGCCAGGAGTCCGGGAACCCGCGCCTCCGTCGGCAAGGTTCACATCGGGTCCGGGAACCCTGCGCCTTCGTCGGCGCAGCCGACATCGGGGGGTCCGGGGGGTCGTCCCCCCGGGATAAATAAGCGAGGCGGCCCGCTGCTCTGTCTAGAGCACACGAACCGCCACCGTCTCGCGTGGGCGAGGAGGGATTTGAACCCTCACATCCTTTCGGACACACGGACCTGAACCGTGCGCGTCTGCCGTTCCGCCACTCGCCCCGAGCAGGACGACTTAGGTTAGCACGGCCTCAGGTGTGCTCGTGCCCCGGATAACATCAGATGGATAACAAGCCGAAGGGAGGCTCGACGGGTGGGAGTTCTGCAGCGCTTCGAACGACGGCTTGAGGGCATGGTCGAAGGAACCTTTGCTCGCGTGTTCAAGTCCGAATTGCAGCCGGTTGAGGTGGCGAGCGCCATCCAGCATGAGATGGATGAGCGCGCGGCTATCGTGGCCCAAGGCCGGACCCTGGTGCCGAACGACTTCGTCGTCGAGATCTCGCAGGCCGATGCCGAGCGGCTTGACATCCTCGTCGAGAGCCTGAGCCTCGAGCTGGCCACGCTGGCCAGGGACCATGCCAAGGAGCAGGGGTACTCCTTCGTCGGCCCGGTCCGCATCCGGTTTGAGGGGGTTTCCGACCTGGCGACCGGCTTGTTCCGGATCAGGTCGGGAGTGATCCGCGGGCACACGGTGGAGGCGGGCGAAGTCAGGCAGCCGGTTAGCGACCTGCCGCGGGCGGGCGGCGGCCAGTTCCCTGGCAGGCCGCGGCTGGTGATCGCCGGATCGCAGCCGGGGACGGGCATGGAGGCAGGCAGCACGTACGAGCTGCAGACCCCGGTGACCCTGCTCGGCCGTGGGACCGACTGCGACCTGCGGATGGTTGACGCCGGCGTTTCGCGGCACCACGCTGAGCTGCGCGTGGAGGACGGCCAGGTCGTCCTGGTCGACCTCGGCTCCACCAACGGCACGTTCGTGAACGGCCAGCCGATGCGCCGTGTCGTGCTCACTGACGGCACGAATGTGACACTCGGCCGCACCACTATGGTTTTCCATCAAGACAACCGATATTGACCACAGCCAGTCAGGTAGCGCCTAGACATACGCCAGAAGGCCGAGGAGTGACTACCCTTAGGGCAGCCATCCGACAGCGACGAAGAAGCCGAGGACATAGCACGGAATGAACGCGCTCACCCTTACCCTCATCAGGGTGGCCTTCCTGGCCGTCTTGTGGCTCTTCGTCATCGCTGCGATCGGCGTCGTACGCACGGACCTCCTCGGCAACGTGGCCACGAAGGTCCGCCGCGGGCGGAACCAGGCGGCACCGATGCAACAACCCCGTCCGCCGCGGCCCGCGAAGCCCGGACGGGGAACGCCACGTTTTCTTGTCGTGACCGAAGGTGCTCTCACCGGTGTGAGCATCGACCTGGCAGACCAGCAGGTAACGATGGGCCGGGCGAATGACGCCACGCTAGTTCTGAATGACGACTACGCTTCCACGTACCATGCCCGGATATTTCCGCAGGACGGACAGTGGCTCGTTGAGGACCTCGGTTCGACCAACGGCACCTACCTGGACCGCCAGAAGGTGGCCCGCCCAACCCCGGTCCCTGTAGGCGTGCCCATTCGCATAGGAAAGACCGTTCTGGAACTGCGCAGATGACACTAGCCCTCAGATTCGCGGTACGGTCCGATGTCGGTCTCCTCAGAGAGGGGAACGAAGACTCGGCGTACGCCGGCCCGCACCTGCTTGCGGTGGCCGATGGCATGGGCGGCCACGCGGCCGGCGAGGTGGCCAGCGCGGCCACGATACAGACGCTCGCTCCGCTCGACGCGGAGGATCCGGGCCCCGACTTGGTCGGCGTGCTGGCCGACGCGGTCTCGACGGCCAACCTGCGGCTGCAGGAGCTGATCATCTCCGATCCTGCGATCGAGGGGATGGGCACGACGCTGACCGCACTGCTGTGGTCCGACGGGTACGCCGCGCTCTGCCACATCGGCGACTCGCGCGCTTACCTGCTGCGTGACGGGCAGTTCGTGCAGATCACGCACGACCACACGCTGGTGCAGTCGCTGGTTGACGAAGGCAAGATCACCGAAGACGACGTGGCCACCCACCCGCACCGGTCGCTGCTGCTCCGTGCACTGGACGGCCGGACCATCGCCGAGCCTGACCTGGCACCGCTCGAGACATTCCCCGGTGACCGCTACCTGCTCTGCTCCGACGGCCTGTCCGGCGTGGTGACCGAGCAGACGCTGCACCAGACGCTCGCCTCGATACGTGACCCGGACCAGGCCGCGGTGCAGCTGGTCGAGCTCGCCATCAGGGGCGGCGGCCCGGACAACATCACCGTCATCGTGGCCGACGTGGTCGATGCCCGCAATGGCCGGGTACCGCCCACCTGGCAGCCCGTGTTCGCCGGCGCCGCGGCCAACGGCGCGCCGGCCGACCTGCGCCCTCCGTCCAGGCAAAGCTCGCCCGCGACGCGGGCCATGCGGCTCAGCCGGACCGCTCCGCAGCCGACCGTGCCGGACGACCCGGCGACCGGCGTCTGGTCCACCGGCCATCGTGACGGCTATACCGGGACGTTCGACACGCAGTCGTTCGACCCGGGCGCACCGGCCGGATTCGAGCGGACCGACCGGCCCGGGAACCGGGACGGCAGGATCAGGGACACCGCCGCCTTCGACCATGTAAACGGGTCCACCGGGCTGGACAGTGGCCGCGACGCGGCGGAGGCAGGCGCCCGGCCAAAGCGGCCGGGCGGCCACCGGGTCAGGCGCACCGACTATGACGAGGACGACGACTACGGGCGGCGCGGCAGGCGCCGGTGGCCGATCGTGTCGGCGGCGCTCGTCCTCCTCGTGCTGCTGGTGGGCGGCGGCGCGTACGGGTTCTGGTGGTACAACCAGAAGCAGTACTACGTCGGCCAGGAGAACGGCTTCGTCGCCATCTTCCGCGGCACCGACCAGAGCATGGCCGGCATCAGCCTGTCCAGTCTTGTGCAGCGGACCACCCTGTCGGTGAGCCAGCTGACCACCGGCGACCAGGCGGCGGTGGCCCAGACGATCTCGCAGGGCAGCGTGACCGGCGCCCAGCAAGTCATTGACCAGCTGAAGACCCACGCAAGCGACTGCCAGCAGCAGTGGCAGGCGCTGGTGGGGTGGCAGGCCAAGAACGTTACGTACCAGCGGGAACTCGTCGCCGCCAGAGGGACGAAGACCAAGGTCCCGGCGCAGGACAACCCGGGCATGGAGCCGGCGGCGGCCGACCCTGACTGCGCTCAGGCCGCGGCGTTCGGAATCGCGGCGTCGGCGCTGCCAACCGCTCAGGCGAGTGCCGCGCCGACGATCACGCCGAGCACGACGCCGGCGGCGACGCCGACAAAGCCGACAAAGACGCCAACCACCAAGGCCTCGTCGGCCAAGGCATCACCGGCGGCCGCGTGAGCAGCATGACAATGCCTTCCCCGGCGCTCGGCAGCGAGCCGCCGGAGGAGGCAGCAGCCAAGCGCCGCTCCACCGAGCTGTGGATGGTCCTGTTCGCCTGCGGCATCGTCGCGTTCGCGTTCGCAAGCACGGCGTTCAGCCTCAAGGGCCAGCACCCGTCCACCTTCGTGGAGTACATGGTCGCGTTCGTCGTCATCGTCCTCGGCGCGCACCTCGCGATCCGCCGGTGGGCGCCGTACGCAGACCCGCTGCTCCTGCCGATCGCGACGTTGCTCAACGGGCTGGGCATCGTGATGATCTACCGGCTCAACCAGGCCGGGCGTAACGGGAACGCGAGCGCGGGCGGCGGCCCGATCTCGACGCTCAGCTCGTCGGCCACCGTCACCCAGATCATCTACTCGGTGCTCGGCGTCGCGGTGCTCGTGGTGTTCCTCGCGCTCATCCCCGACATCAGGCGCCTGCAGCCGTACACCTACATCCTCGGCCTGATCGGCATCGGCCTCATCGCGATCCCCGCGCTGCTGCCGTCGCGCATCAGCGGTGTGGCGGGCACCGGCGCCAAGATCCAGGTCGCCATCGGCGGCTTCTCCGTCCAGCCGGAAGAGTTCGGCAAGCTGCTGCTCGCCGCCTCCTTCGCCAGTTACCTGGTGATCAACGGCAAGAAGCTGTCGCTGCTCACCGAGAAGTGGTGGATCTTCAGCCTGCCGCGGCGACGTGACCTCGCGCCCATCCTGGTGGTCTGGTCGCTCAGCATGCTGCTGCTGATCTTCGAGAGCGACATCGGCACGAGCGCGGTGTTCATGGGCCTGTTCGTCGCGATGCTCTACATCGCCACCGGGCGCCGGTCGTGGGCGGCACTCGGCTTCCTGATGTTCATCGCCGGCGCCTTCCTCGCGGCCACGCTGGTGACGCACGTGGGGCAGCGGTTCTCCGCCTGGCTGCACCCGTTCACCACCGCGAACCTCATCAAGACGGGGATCTCCTACCAGACTGTGCAGGGGCTGTACGGGATGGCGAACGGCGGCCTACTCGGCCGCGGGCTCGGCGGCGGCCAGCCGTTCTGGACCCCGCTCGTGCAGAGCGACTTCATCTTCACCGCGTTCGGCGAGGAACTCGGGCTGACCGGCGTGATGGCGCTCCTGCTGCTGTACGGGCTGCTCGTGCAGCGCGGCCTGCGCACCGCGATGCTCGTCAAGGACGAATACTCCAAGCTGCTCGCCAGCGGCCTGTCCTTCATGTTCGCCCTTCAGGTCTTCGTCATCGTCGGCGGCGTGACCCGGGTGATCCCGCTCACCGGCATCACCACCCCGTTCCTGTCCCAGGGCGGGTCGAGCCTGGTAGCGAGCTGGCTGCTTGTCGCGGTGCTCGCGCGGATGAGCGATGCCGCGCGCCGCCCGGCGCCGCGCCCGATTCAGGACGAGGGGATGACTCAGGTGGTGTCGCTCCGGTGACCGGGATGAACCGTTCGATCAAGCGGGTATCGCTCGCGGTACTCGTGATGTTCGTGGTGCTGCTCGTCAACGTGAACTACCTGCAGGCGGTGCAGGCGCCGAGCCTGGCGAACCGGCCGCTCAACGACAGGGCTGAGTACGAGCAGAACCAGATACAGCGCGGCAACATCGTGACCGCCGACGGCGTGACCATCGCCACCTCGGTCCCGGCGGCCAGCGGCGGCCTGTTCAAGTGGCAGCGGGTCTACCCGGGCAAGGCAGCCTACGCACAGGTCACCGGGTTTGACAGCATCTTCACCCAGGCGCAGGCGCCCAACTACGCGACCGCCGTGGAGCGCGCGGAGAACGCGCTGCTCACCGGCACCGGCTCGCAGCTCGCGTTCCGCAACTTCCTCGACATGATCACGAACAAGCCGCAGAAGGGCGCGACCGTCCAGGTCACCATCAACTCCCAGGCGCAGAAGGTGGCCTACCAGGAGCTGCAGCAGGCGCTCGCGGGCCACACGATCAAGGGCAAGCAGCAGGTCGGCGGCGTGGTCGCGCTCAACCCCGCCACCGGCGCCATCCTGGCCATGGCGTCCTACCCGAGCTTCGACCCGAACCAGCTCGCGGTGCAGAACTCGGGCAAGTTCGACACGGCTTACACGCAGCTCAGTGGGCAGAACCCGAGCCCGCTGCTGAACAACGCGACGCAGACCACCCTGCCGCCCGGCTCCACGTTCAAGATCGTGACAAGCTCCGCGTGGTACACGCAGGATGCCACGAGGAACCCGCAGACGGTGGTCGCCTCGCCGCAGCCGCTGGCCCTGCCGAACGGGAACACGCTGAGCAACGACAACGGCGAGCAGTGCGGCACCGGGTCGGGCATGACCCCGGTGCTCTACGCCTTCGCCCAGTCGTGCAACACCCCGTTCGCCAAGATCGGCTCCCAGCTCGGCGGCCCGGCGATCAAGTCGATGGCCAGCCTCTACGGCCTCAACAGCGCGCTTAACATCAGCGGGGTGAGCATGGCGCCGTCCAACTTCACCGCGGAGTCGGACCCGTCCTTCACCGCCTTCGACGCCATCGGCCAGCACGACACCACGGTGACGCCGCTGCAGGAGGCGATGTTCGCGGCGACCGTCGCCAACGGCGGCACGCTGATGAAGCCGTACCTCATTCAGCAAGTCACCGCCAGCGACCTGTCGATCGTCGAGCAGGCCCAGCCGCAGGTGCTCAGCCACCCGATCTCCGGCACCATCGCCAGCTACGAGCAGCAGATGATGACCGCGGTGGTGCAGCAGCAGGAGGGCACGGGCTTCGCCTTCAACTCGGCCACTGAGGGCGGCCTGGTCATCGCGGGCAAGACCGGCACGGCGCAGAACGGGCAGAGCGCCAACCCGGACGCCGTTTTCACCGCATTCGCTCCAGCTGGCAACCCAAAGATAGCTGTGGGCGTCATGATAGAAGGCGGGGGCTATGGGGCTGCCGCGGCCGCGCCGATAGCCGTCGCGGTCATTAAGGCCTACCTGGCAACCCTGGGGATTCAGTGACCGACTACGTACTCGACGACCGCTACACGCTCATCGAGCGGATCGCCACCGGTGGCATGGGGGAGGTCTGGCGCGGATCCGACCGGCTCCTCGGCCGGCCAGTCGCGATCAAGATGCTCGCCGCCATGCACGCGGGCGACGAGCAGTTCCGCGCGCGGTTCCGCGCCGAGGCCCGGTACGCGTCGTCCCTGTCGCACCCCGGCATCACCCGGGTCTTCGACTACGGCGAGGAAAGCCCGCTCGGCGGCCCTTACCTGGTCATGGAACTCGTTGACGGTCAGCCGCTTTCCGAGATCCTCGAGCACTACGGCAGGCTCGACCCGTACGTGGTACTCGACATCGTCGCCCAGGCGGCCCGGGCCCTGGACGCCGCGCACCGGGCCGGCATCGTCCACCGCGACATCAAGCCGGGCAACCTGCTGATCATGGCCGACGGCACCACCAAGATCACCGACTTCGGCATCGCGAAGGCGAACGTGCCCGACGTGAACCTGACCGCGACCGGCATCGTGATGGGCACCGCGCTGTACGTGTCGCCTGAGCAGGCGACGGGCGCGCCGCTGGCCGGCGCCTCGGACGTGTACTCGCTCGGCGTGGTGGCGTACGAGTGCCTGGCCGGCGACCCGCCGTTCGTCGCTGACCAGCCGCTGGCGATCGCGATCATGCACAAGCACGACCCCGTGCCGCCGCTCCCCTCCGACGTGCCCCGCCCGGTCGCCGACCTGGTGTACCAGATGCTGGCGAAGAACCCGCAGGACCGCCCGGATTCGGCCAGGCACGTGGCGGACCGCGCCGACGTGATCCGTGATGCGCGCCACCGCGGCGGCTACAACGGGCCGGTCACCGCCGACCTTCCGGTGGTGCCGAACTACCCGCCCACCACCGCTCATTTTTATCAAAATGGTACGGAACGGAGGCCTGCTTCGCGCGGCGGGTCACGCGCCGTCCTTTACGCGGGGATCGGTGCGGCGGCGATCGGCATCATCGCGATCGTGGCGGTGCTGCTGTCGAGTAGCAGCAGCACGGCAGGGAATGGCATCCCCACCAACAACACCACGATCACGCCCCCACCGTCGCACACACACTCGTCGAAGGCTCCGCCGAGGGCCACGCGGCCGGCAACCACCGCCAGCTACGTACCGCCACGCGTTAATCTAGGAAGCACACCAGCAAAGGCCTCTCCGTCGGCGTCGAAGTCACCACACCCGACGACAAGCCGGAGCATAACTCCGACGAGCACGGTGGGCACCCCGACGGGCAGCATTAGCCCGACGGGCAGCAT
>CAZORE010000103.1:0-26498 GCA_964581815.1 uncultured Streptosporangiaceae bacterium
CCCTGCTGGCCAGAGCCCTGCTGGCCAGAGCTCGGTTGCTGGTAACCCGGCTGGCCGTAACCTTGTCCGGGCTGCCCGAAGCCGGCGGCTGCCCCCTGGCCGGCGGACGACCCTTGACTCGCGTCCTTCGAGCTCTGACGGTGCCGCCCAGGCCGACCCGGCTGCGCTGCCTGCGCGGACGGCCCCCGCTCGTCGCCGGGCGCTGGCGCGGCCGGCGCCGCCGGGGCCTGCTGCTCGTCGCGGGCGTCCCATGGACCTGGTGAGCTGCTGTGTCTCGGGTCGCTCGTCACGGTATGACGGTACCTAGCGTTGTCAACTCATGATGAATAAAGCGGCAAATCGCTGGCAAATTCGGCTGGCGACCGGTATCGGCCAGGCCGCCCCCGCAGTTAGCCGGGCGTTACGACGGCTTCACAGGGGCGGAAGGTGTCACTACGATCGTGGCGCCAGGGTGGGCAGTCCACGGCGGAGGAGACCAAAAATGGCGCGCATCGACGTGCAGATCCCGACCAGTGACGGCGTGAGCAACGGGACGCTGCACGTGCCCGAGGGAACGGGGCCGTGGCCTGGCGTGCTCGTCTTCACCGACATCTTCGGCACCAGGGACGCCTTCCTGTCGATGGGCGACCGGCTGGCCGGCCTCGGCTACGTCGCCCTCATCCCCGACGTGTACTACCGGGAGACGTACGAGCCGTTCGACCTGCGGACCGCGTTCGGCGTCGAGGGCGAGCGCAACCGGCTCTTCGGCCTGGCGCGCACCCTGACCAACGAGCGGGTCGTCGCCGACGCGGACGCCTACGCCGACTTCCTGCTCGCCCGGCCCGAGGTGCGCGGGGCCGCGATCGGCGCCCACGGGTACTGCATGGGCGGCCGGCTGGCCCTGGTGGCGGCGGGCGGCATCGGCGACAAGCTCGCGGCGGCCGCCTCGTTCCACGCGGCGATGGTCGCCGTCCCCGACGACCCGAGCAGCCCGCACCAGGCCGCGGACAAGATCCGCGCCGCCGTGCTCGTGGCGGGCTCGATCGAGGACGCGGGGTTCACCCAGGAGCACGCCGACCTGCTCGACGACGCGCTGACCGCGGCAGGTGTACCGCACACGGTCGAGATCTGGCCGGGGCACCACGGGTTCGCGGTATCGGACATGCCGGTCTACGACGAAGCGCTGTCCGAGCGGCACTGGGAGGCCCTGCAGGCGCTGTACGCCGCGCAGCTCGCTTAGCGGGTCAGCCGCGCTCGGCTCCCGGCGGTTACGATGGGCGGCATGACTGTCCATTTGACGCACTGGGGGGCATTCGAGGCGGTCAGCGATGGCGAGCGGCTGACCGAGGTGCGGCCGTGGCGCGGCGACCCGGAGCCGATGCCGCAGATCGGCAACGTCGCCTCCGCCCAGCATCACCCGGCCCGGATCGCCGTGCCGCACGTGCGCAAGGGCTGGCTGGACCATGGCCCCGGTGCGCCCGGGCGCGGCGACGAGCCGTTCGTGCCGGTGTCCTGGGACACGGCGCTTGAGCTGCTGGCCGGGGAGTTGCGCCGGGTCTACCGTGACCACGGGGCGGAAGCGGTGTACGGCGGCTCGTACGGCTGGGCCAGCGCGGGACGGTTCCACCACGCGCAGAGCCAGGTGCACCGGTTCCTCAACTGCCTCGGCGGCTACGTGCGGCACGTGAACAGCTACAGTCTTGGTACCTCGACGGTGCTGCTGCCCCATGTGCTCGCCGACGTGAACGTGCTGCTCAACCAGGCCACGGCCAAGTCCGTGCTCGCTGAGCACAGCGAGCTGCTGGTCGCTTTCGGCGGGCTGTCGCCGAAGAACGCGGCGGTGTCACCTGGCGGGGTTTCCCGGCACAATTCGCGCGGCTGGATGAGCGCCGCCCGGGCCCGGGGCTGCCGGTTCGTCTCGGTGAGCCCGATCCGCGACGACACGCCCGCCGAGGCGCAGGCCGAGTGGATCGCACCGCGGCCGGGCACCGACGCCGCGCTCATGCTCGCGCTCGCCCAGGTGCTTGACGCCGACGGCCTGGCCGACACCAGCTTCCTTGACCGTTACACGGTCGGTTACCCGCGGTTCGCCCGCTACCTTCGCGGCGAGGCGGACGGCGTCGTCAAGGACCCCGCGTGGGCCGAGGCGATCACGGCCGTGCCAGCGGCGCGCATCCGCGAACTCGCGCACGAGATGGCCGCGGCGCGCACCCTGGTGACCGTCAGCTGGTCGCTGCAGCGGGCCCGGCACGGGGAGCAGCCGCTGTGGCTCGGCGTGGTGCTCGCCGCCATGCTCGGCCAGATCGGGCTGCCGGGCGGCGGCTTCGGCCACGGCTACGGTTCCACGTCGCTGGTCGGCGAGCCGGCCCCGCAGGTTTCCGTGCCCCGGCTGCCGCAAGGAAGGAACGAGGTTTCCGCGTTCATCCCGGTGGCGCGGATCGCGGACATGCTGCTGAATCCCGGTGCGCCCTACGACTACAACGGGCAGCGGCTGACCTACCCGGACATCCGGCTGGTCTACTGGGCCGGCGGGAACCCGTTCCATCACCATCAGGACCTCGCCCGGCTGCGCGAGGCGTTCGCCCGGCCGGACACGGTGGTGGTGCACGAACCGTTCTGGACGGCGACGGCCCGGCACGCCGACATCGTGCTGCCGGTCACCATGACCATCGAACGCGACGACTTCGGCTCCGGGCAGAACGACCGGATGTTCTTCCCGATGCCGGCGCTGACCCGGCCGCACGGCGAGGCCTGGGACGACTACGCCATCTTCGCGGAGCTCGCGGAACGGCTGGGCACCGGCAAGGACTTCACCGAGGGCCGCACCGCGATGGAGTGGCTGCGCCACCTGTACGAGGAGTGGCAGGGCACGCTGGCCGAGCGCGGGCGGGCGGTACCGGGGTTTGACGAGTTCTGGGCGGGCGACGGCCTCGAGCTGCCGGTGGCCAGCGAGCCGCAGGTGGCGTTCGCCGACTTCCGTCTTGACCCGGAGGCGCATCCGCTCGCCACCCCGAGCGGCAAGATCGAGATCTTCTCCGCGACCATCGACAGCTTCAAGTACCCGGACTGCCCGGGTCACCCGGTCTGGCGCGAACCGGACGAATGGCTCGGCTCCCCGGCCGCCGCGCGCTTCACCCTGCAACTGGTCGCCAACCAGCCGCGGTCCCGGCTGCACAGCCAGCTCGACGTCGGCGCGCACAGCCAGTCGGTCAAGATCGCCGGGCGCGAGCCCGTGCGGCTCCATCCCGCCGACGCGGCAGCGCGCGGCCTGCGCGACGGCGACCTGGTGCGGATCTTCAACGACCGGGGCGCCTGCCTGGCCGGGCTGGCCGTCGACGAAGCGCTCCGGCCGGGGGTCGCCCAGCTTTCCACCGGCGCCTGGTACGACCCTGACCCGGCCAACCCGGGCTTCTGCCGTCACGGCAACCCGAACGTGCTCACCGCCGACCGCCCTTCCTCCACCTTGAGCCAGGGCTGCACGGGCCAGCTGACCCTCGTCGAGATCGAGCCGTACCTGGGCATCCCGCCGGAGCTTTCCGTCAGCCGGCCGCCCGCGACCACCGGGTGAGTATTGCCGTCCTCGCCAGTGCTGATCCGGACGTGGTGCTCGGACAGGCGGGTGAGCTGATGGCGCGTGACCCGGTGGGACATAACGTGGTCGCCACCAAGCTGGCCGACGCGATTCGCTATGACGAACCCGGCCGGTACTGGATCGGACTGCTTGACGGGGTCCCGGCCGCACTTGCCGTGCAGCAGCCGACGGGTACGTCCCTGGCCGTGGCGCCGATGCCCGCGGAACTGATCGCGGCGGTCGCCGATGCCGTCGATCAGGGCAACGTCGCCCTGCCCGGGGTGTTCGGCTCGGCCGAGACCGCCTCGCGCTTCGCCGAGTTGTGGGCCGGGCGGCGCAGGATCGCCGCAGTGGCGACGGCGGAAGAGCGGCTCTACGAGGTCCGGGACCTGCGGTTCCCCGATGGCGTGGCCGGCGCGCTGCGCCGTGCCGCCGAAGCCGACCGGGAACTGCTGCTGTCGTTTCTACCGCAGTTCGAGGCAGGAGCCCGGTGGGCCGCGTCCAATCCGGCGGCGGTCTTCGTTACCCGTCGGCTAGCAGCGGGGGACGTCTGGATCTGGGATGACGACGGCCCGGTGTCCATGGCCGCGCGCACCCAGGCCGTGAACGGGGTGGCGCGGATCCAGGCCGTCAACACGCCACCGGAACGGCGACGGCGCGGCTACGCCAGCGCGGGTGTCGCGGCGCTGTCCGCCAGCGTGCTCGCCCAGGGCTTGCGCTGCGTCCTCTACGCCAACGTGAACAACCTGGCCGCCACCTCGGTCTACGAGCGGCTCGGATACCGGGCCGTCAGCGACGTGCGCCGCTACCAGCTTGGCTAGGCGGCCGGGCTAGAAGGCGGCCAGGAGACAACCGCTAGCCCTAGGGTCGCTCACAGATGCGGAATTTACGTGATAAGCAGGGTTTACGCGGTCCAGTACCAGGAGATACAGGTAACCCACAGGTTCCCGCTCTGCCCGCGCCGAGGCCCTCAGAACCGCCGACAAGGACCGCCCACGGCCCGTAGGCTCACGTGGCCGCCTGAGTGACCGGCACGGGCGCTGGGGCCAGCTCGGTGAACGGGTGCTCTCGAGCCATCCGGATCAGCGTGCCGAGCGGCAGCAGCAGCCAGGGCAGGTTCAGCGCGAGTACGAAGCCGAAGTGCGCCGTCTTGTGCACGCCGGAGTACTCCTCGGACAAGATGATCAGGACGACAGCGGTCATGCTGCCGCACCAGACGAGCGCGGGCACCCTGATCCACTCCCTGGCCCGGGCGATCGCGTAGATCGCCGCGACGTAGAACGGCCCGTTCCACAGCACGTCGATCCAGATCGTCATCTTCCAGAACGGCGGCCGGGCCATCAGGAGCGGGTCGTAGTGGTTCCCGTAGCTGTGCACCATGTCGACGAAGAACCTCGGCGGCCACAGCGGATAGGTGAAGTGGTAGGGGTTGGGAATCGTCAGCTGCTCGATGTCCACGAAGTACGTGATGAAGAACAGGTTCACCGCGAAGAACGCGAGCAAGACCCAGTCCGCCCGTCGCCGCCGCAACGGGACCGGGCGCCGGCCGGCGGAGGCTATTCCACTATCCATGAAACGAGGTTAGAGCCTGGATTGTCGCGTGCTATGCCGTCTAATCCTGCTGCTGGCCTGTGTTCCTAGGCCGGATACCTGGCCTCCCGGTCGCCCTTGGCGCGGTGCATGTTCCAGAGCAGGTCGGCGAGGCGGGTAGGGCTGACGGCCGGCCCCCAGTCCCGGGTTTCCATGCCGGCCGCCCGGGCGTCCCTGAGCCAGGCGTGGAAGGCGCTGTCCTCGATGATCGCGCCGATGTAGAGCATCCCCACGTAGACGCCCTGGCCGGCCAGCTCGGCGTCCAGGGACTGCAGGTAGTTGCGCTGGGCGGCCTGCGCCGGGCCGGAACCGCTCATGTTTGGCAGGCCGTGCACGGTGCTGGCGCCCTGCGCGGTCAAGATGGCGCCGTCGCCCTGGTTCAGCATGTGCGGCAGGAACTCCTGCACGAGCGCGAGCAGCGAGTAGAAGATGAGCGGCATGAACCCCTCGGCGCGCTGCGGGGTGAGGGCGGCCGCGGGGACGAACCCGCTGTCCGGCGTGGGCGCGTAGTAGATCGCGTCGAGCTCGCCGATTGCGGCGCGAACCTGTGTGGCCAGCGCGGGCACGGCAGCAGTGTCGGACAGGTCGCCGGTGACGACGTGCGCGCTCGCGCCGGCGCCGGCCAGTTCCCTGGCGAGCAGTTCGAGGGGCTGCTTGCGCCGGCCGACGAGTACCACGCCGTACCCGTCTTGCGCGTAGCGGCGGGCGACGGCCTGGCCGAGTCCCGGGCCGGCGCCGAACACAGCGATTGACTTGGGCATGAAACCTCCAGCAGCGACGAGAGGGAACGCCGGCATGGCGGCGGCCGGGAGCCGCCCGGCTACGCGGCGCTGAGCGTGTAAGTGGTGCCGACGCTGCCCTGGACCCAGGCGTCTGGCAGTGCTGCCGCCAGGGTGTGCTGTGCGCGCCAGCCGGTGCAGTGGCCTGGGGCGATCAGCTCGGGCGCGAGCTCGGTGAGCGCGGCCACGGTCGGGGCGATGACCGGCTCGAACGCGGGCCCGCTGAGGTGGAAGCCGCCGATGACGGCGAGCAGGGAGCGGACGCCGGTGAGCCGCATCGCGTGCCTGACGATGTTGACCACCCCGGCGTGGCCGCACCCGGTGATGACCACCAGTCCCCGGCCGCGCACGCTGATCACCAGCGCCTGGTCGTCGATGACGACGGGGTCGTGCCGCCAGCTGTGCCCGTCCCAGGCCTGGTGCTGCGGCGGCATGCCGTGCTCGAACTCGGTGACCCGGTCCACCTCGCCGGTCACCAGGATGGCGCCGGCCAGCAGAGACGGCTGCCGCCGTTCGATCACCTCGAATCCTTCGCCTTCAAGCGCGCCCCTGGACAATGTGGGCATCACCAGTTCCCCGCCGCCGGGCAGCTCCAGGCGCCTGCGGGTCCAGACCGCCGGATGAACGGTCAGCGGCAGGCCGGACCGGCCGCGGAGCCTCGCCAGGCCGTCGAAGCCGCCCGCGTGGTCGAAGTGCCCGTGACTCAGCACGACGCCCTGCAGGGCGCCGGCGTCGACGCCCAGGCGCTCGGCGTTCACCGCCAGCGCGTCCGGCGAGGCGCCGGTGTCGAACAGCAGCGTGCTGCTCGTGTTACCGCGACGGACGGTCACCAGGGCGGAGAAGCCGTGCTCCGCGCGCAGGCCCGCGACGGCCTCCCCGTCCGCGAACTGGCGCGCCGCGACCCGCCCGGCATCCCGCGGCGCCCGGGTGATGCCCGCAGCCGGGGCGAGCAGGGCGTCGTAGAAGTTATCGACCATCACGGTGACCGCGACCTCGTCGGCCTCGGGCAGCGTCACCGGGTCAACGGCCGGCCCTTCGGCGGCGCGAGGCGCCGACCAGGCCGCCCCCGCCGAGTGCTCTTGATCACCGCACATGAGCCAGACAGTACCGCTCGCGGCCATGGCCGGCCATCTGCCGATGATGGCAGCCGCACGGCTACAGTGCGCCCATGGAGCTTGAGTCCGCTGACGAGGAGGCCGTGGCGGCTTTCGCCGCCGACGGCGTGGCGTGTGTCCGGCAGGTCCTGTCCGCGCGGGAGGTCGAGGAGGCGGCCGCCGCTATCGATGCGGTGCTGGCCGGGCCCGGGCCGCTGGCCCAGGTCGCCAGCGGCGCCGATGACCCGGGCGCCTTCATGGAGGACTTCTGCCGGTGGCAGGACATACCGCAGATCGAGCGGCTCGCCCGGCATTCACGGGTGCCCGCGGTGGCCGCGGCGCTGCTGGCCACCCCGCAGCTGCGGTTCTACCACGATCACGTCCTGGTGAAGGAGGCCGCGACCACACAGCGCACCCCGTGGCACCAGGACCAGCCATACTACAACGTGGACGGCCGCGGGGTGAGCGCATGGATCGCGGTGGACCCGGTACCCGAGGGCGGCAGCCTGGAACTGCTGGCCGGCTCGCACCGTGGCCCGTGGCTGATGCCGCGCACGTTCCTGACCAAGGAGGCGCGCTGGTTCCCCGAGGGGAGCCTGGCCGAGCTGCCCGACATCGACGCCGACCCTGGGGCGTTCGCCATCCGCCGGTTCACCTTGCAGCCCGGCGATGCGATCTTCTTCGACTTCCTGACCGTGCACGGGGCGCCCGGGTTCCCCTTCCGGTCCCGGCGGCGTGTCCTGTCGCTGCGGTACCTGGCCGCCGATGCCCGGCACGCGCCACGCCGCTGGCGGACCTCGCCGCCGTTCGCCGGCCTGGAGGCCGAGCTGCCCGCGGGGGCCGCGATGGACCATCCGCTGTTCCCGCTGGTCTGGCCGCTATGAACCGGCCGGCGGGGGCGGAGAAGGTGTCCCAGACGATCTTCTCCACGCCTTGCGCGTCACGCTGGTCATTGCCGACCGGGCCGCTGCTGTAGGTCACCGTGACCAGCCCGCCAGCGGGAAGGCCGCTCCCGGTCGACACGTTCACGTTGGCGTTCTGATACCCGGCGCCCTGCAGCGCCGCGCCCAAACGGCCGGCCGCCGCCCCGGGCCCGCGCACAACCAGCGCGGCCCCGCCGCGATATCCGGCACGGCCATGCAACCAACTCGCGTGCGTCCGTTCTCTTAGGGGACGAGGAGGTGGAACGTGAGCGTCGAATCGGACGAGGAGTTCCGGGATTTCATGCGTGGCCGGTGGTCCGCCATGGTCCGCTTGGCGTACACGCTGACCGATGATCAAGGGCACGCCGAGGACATCACGCAGGCGGCGTTCGCCACGGCCTACGCGTCCTGGGGGCGGGTCAGGCAGGCCGGCGACCCCGACGCGTACGTGCGCGCGATCGTGATCCACGAGAACAGCAAGCGGTTCCGCAAGAAGCGGGTACGCGAGGACCTGCGCGCCGCCGTCCCTGAGCAGGGCGCCGCCGCCGACGACAGCCTGGCCGAGCGCGCGGCCCTGCGCGACGCGCTAAACCAGCTGGGCCCGCGCCAGCGCGCGGTGATCGTGCTCCGCTTCTGGCTGGACATGTCGGAGGCCGCGACCGCGCAGGCGCTCAACTGCTCGGTCGGCACCGTAAAGAGCCAGGCCTCCCGGGCACTGGCCACCCTGCGCAAGAACACCGAGACCGTGGAGGAGGAACTACGGTGAGCGGACTACACGAGACCTTTGATGACATCGCCGCCGAGATCACGCCCATCGACCCGCCGATCGACGCGGCGATGCTCCGGGGCCGGAAGGTGAGGAACCGCCGACGCGCAGCAGCCGTCTCTGGAACCGCAGGAGCCATGGCGCTCGTCGCCGCCGCAGCGGTCGCCATCCCCGCCCTGGCCAGCCACCCAGCTCGTCAGGGCGGCCCGGCTACGGAGACAACAAGCACCGCCAAGCCGTTTAGTGACGTTCTTCTGGTTCGGCCAGTCCTGTGGTACGCCCCGCTGCACAGCGCGACCGGTTACGGGGACGCCACTGCGGTCAGCGCCGCCACGATGAAGCTGTTCGACAAGCTGAAGTGCACCCCGGGGCCCAACGCTTACACCGTCAATGATTCCTGGAAGGCGACGGTCGGCTACTCCGCCGCGTCCGCCCACTACGACGAGCCAGGTAGCCAGATCGTCGCGTGCGACGCCAGCGGCGGCAAGTACGTCCTGGACAAGGCCGTCTTCAGGGACTCGGACATCACCAGCATCGCCGCCGCCCAGCAGCGGAACACCGGGCAGTGGGTCGTGAACGTAACGCTCGACGGCTCAGCGGCCGCCGCGTTCGGCACGCTGACCACGAACCAGTACAACAATTACTGGTCCGGCGATCAGCACGGTAACCAGGACGACGCGGTGCTGGACTCCATTGCGATCGTCATCAACGGGGACGTGCGATCCGCGCCGGAGACGAGCCAGCCGATCACGGCCGGCCAGATAGAGATCGCCGGACCAGCGCCAGCCGGCTTCACCGAGGCCCAGGCCCAGGCAATAGCCGCGCAAGTGAAGGCCCAGGCCAGCTCCTGACCACCTGACCCCGCGCAGCTGCCAGGCAAAGCCCGGACAACTGCACTCCCAGCCGTCCGGCCGCAGGTTGCCCCGCCGCGCGCGGAACCCCGCGCTGACCAGCACGGGGCCGGTGGCTCCATTACGTTCCGGTGTCCAAGGCGCCGACTCGATCATCACCCTGCGCTGCGCAGAAGCCAGCAGCCGGTGGGAAACAATCTGCCGCAACCGCCACAACCAGACAGGAGCAGCCTGACCAGCCCGCCACTCCAGCTACCGGCCAGTCACCACAATATTGACGCACACCCACCCCCGGCGGGAGGGGGTCGGTGCGAATGTCGGTGGCGGCTTCTAGAGTCTCCCTATGCGATTCGGATTCGTGGTGCCGTACGCGAGCGGACGTGAGTTCGCGGAACTGGCCGCGCTGGGCGAGCGGCATGGCTGGGACGCCGTCTTCACCTGGGAGGCGGTGTGGGGCGAGGCCGCCTGGGTGGTGCTCGGCGCCGCGGCGATGGCGACGGAGCGGATCCGGCTCGGCACGCTGCTCACCCCGGCGTCACGGTGGCGGCCCTGGGACCTCGCGTCCGCGGTGGGCACCGTCGACCGGCTCAGCGGCGGCCGGGCCGTGATGAGCGTGGGGCTCGGCGCGCTGCACGAAGGGTGGATCGCGTTCGAGGCCGACGAGGGACGCCGCTCCCGCGCGGAGAAGCTGGATGAGTGCCTGGCCATCTACGACGGGCTGATGCGCGGCCAGCCGTTCAGTTACGACGGCAAGCACTACACCGTGCGGCCCACCGACTTCAATCTTCCCGACCCGCCAGTGCAGCGGCCCCGGCCGCCGGTGTGGGTGGTGGGGGCCAGGATCGCCGGACGGGACACCCAGCCGTCGCTGGCCCGGGCCGCGCGCTGGGACGGCCTGCTGCCCGCCATCAGGGACAAGGGTGAGCATCGGAACCTGTCCGGGCCGGACGAGCTTGCCGCAGTGGTCGCCGAGGTGCGGACGCTGCGCGCCGCGGCGGGCCTCGCCGAGGTGCCCTACGACGTCGTGCTGGAGGCCGACAGCAGCGGGGAGTTCGTCCAGCTCGACCCGCCGGACCCGGCGTCCTGGGCGGCGGCCGGGGCCACCTGGTGGGTGGAAAGCTGGTGGAGCATCGAGCGCGGGCCCGCCGGGCTCGCCGAGGTGCGGCGCCGGATTGAGGCGGGGCCGCCGGCCTGACGCGGCCTCATCTAGGCCCGGCCTCGCCCACGTGGCCGGCTCAGCCCTTGCCCGGATTGAAGATGCCGAGGGCATCGAGCGCGCGGCGCACCGCCTCCTGCATGGCGAGCGCGCCCGGGTCCAGCTCGCGGCGCATGCCGTCCCGCTTGAGCAGGCCGATGCCGTGCTCGCCCGACACGGTGCCGCCAAGCCCGATCGCCGCGTCGAGCAGGTCAGCGAAGGCCGCCTGCGCGGCGAGCCTGGCGCCGTCGTCCCCGGGCGGGGTGATCAGCAGCGGGTGCAGGTTGCCGTCCCCCGCGTGCGCGACGGTCGCGATCGCCACGCCGTGCCTGGCGGCGATCTCCTCGGTCCGCGCGAGCATGACGGGCACGGCCGACCGGGGAACGCAGAGGTCCTCGGTGAGCACCGGGCCGAGCCGTTCAAGCGCCGGGTAGGCTAGCCGCCGCGCGTCGAACAGCGCCTCGGCCTCGGCGTCGTCGGTGGACTGCGCCGCCCACAGCGCGCCCGCGTCGCTCATCGCCCCGGCGAGCGCCTCCGCCTCCTCCCGGCCGGACTCGCCCGGCGTGTCCACCCGGGCCAGGAGCAGCGCGGCCGCGTCCGCCTCGAGCCCGAGGTGCTTCCACTCCTCGACCGCGACCAGGCACGCCCGGTCAAGCAGCTCGAGCACCGACGGCGACAGTCCCTTGCGGGTGATCAGCGACACGGCCTCCCCCGCCGCGACCAGGTCGGCGAACGCCCCGACGACGGTGCGCGGGGTACCGGCCAGGGCCGGGCGCAGCCGCAAGGTCACCTCGGTCACCACGCCGAGCGTGCCTTCGGAACCGACGAACAGGCCGGTCAGGTCAAGCCCGGCCACGCCCTTGCAGGTGCGCCGCCCCAGCCGGACGACGTCACCGTAGCTGAGCTGGCCGATCGCGGGCGCGCCGTAGCCGGCCGTGCCGGGGACCGCCCCGGTGACCGCGCGCAGCCCGAGGACGTAGTCGCGGGTGACGCCGTACTTGAGGCAGCACAGCCCGCCGGCGTTCGTCGCGACGTTACCGCCGATCGTTGACCACGGGGCGCTCGCCGGGTCCGGCGGGTACCACAGGCCGTGCTCGGCCACGGCGGCCTTGAGGTCGTTGTTCACTACCCCCGGCTGCACCACGCAGGTGAGGTTGTCCCGGTCAATGTCGAGTACCCGGTCCATCCTGGACAGGTCGAGCACCACGCAGCCGTCGATGGCGTTGGCGCCGCCGGACAGCCCGGTGCCCGCGCCGCGCGGCACCAGCGGCGCGCCGAACTGCGCGCAGGCGCGCACCACGTGGCGCACTTCCTCCTCGGTTCGCGCCCGCACCGCCGCCGCGGCCCGGCCGGCCGGCGCCCACTCCGCCTCGTCGTGCGAGATGGCGGCGAGCACGTCGGGATCGGTGACGAGCCGCCCCGGGGGCAGTCCCCGGCCGAGGGCGCTGATCAGGCCGGCGGCGTCGGTGGACGGGGCGGACGGTGTCTCGGTTTGTGCAGCATCCATGAATCAGACAGTAGAGCGTTAAGCCGAACGGGGGCGGGCGACCCGTACCCGGCTAGCTGCCGTGAATGGGGCTCACCATGGCGGGGGCGCCGACCAGCCGCGCGGCCCTTGCCACAAGCCGACAGTGGCCATCACGGCGGCGGCCAGTCGCGCAGCCCCTGGTCACCCGCCGGCGCCGGCCAGCGCGAAGTCGCGGAACGCCGCCGCCGGGGCGGCGAGCGGGCGGCCCGCGAGCCAGGCGATGCCGACCGTGCGAGCCGCCCGCGGCTCAGTGACCCGGACCGCCACGACCGCGGGGTCAGTCAGCGACGACCCGGTAACCGGGAGCAGCGACACGCCGAGTCCCGCGCCGACCAGGCCGCGGGCCGTGTCGGCTTCCTCGCCCTCGAACGCGATCCGCGGCTCGAAGCCCGCGGCCCGGCACAGCTCATCGGTGATCGCTCGCAGGCCGTAGCCGGGCTCCATGACGATGAAGTCCTCGGCCGCCGCCTCGGCGAGCCGCACGCCGCGCCGCCGGGCGAACCGGTGGCCCGCCGGGACGAACAGGTCGATGCGCTGCTCGGTGAGCGCCCGCGCCGCCACCTCGGGGCCGTCGGGCAGCGGCGCGGTCAGGCACAGGTCGATCTCACCCGCCCGCAGCCGGGCGAGCAGCCCGTGCGCGCTGTCTTGCACGAGACCGAACCGCACCAGCGGGCACTGCGCCCGGAAGTCGCGCAGCAGCCCCGGCACCATCTCGCCGCCGAGCGTGTGCAGGAACCCGAGCGCCACCCGGCCGCGGGCCGGGTCCGACTCCCCGGTGATGCGGTCGAGCGCGGTCGCCAGCGTCGCCGCGGCCCGCTCGGCCGCGTCGAGGAGGGCGCGGCCGTGCCTGGTCAGCCTGATGGACCGGCCGGGACGGTCGAACAACGCGACGCCGAGCTCGGCCTCGAGCCGGGACATGGACCGGGAAAGCGTGGGCTGCGGGACGCCGAGCAGCTCGGCGGCGCGGGTGAGGTGCTGCTCACGGGCCACCACGACGAACTGGCGGAGCCGCGGCGCGATGGCATCGACCGCGGCGCCGCCAGTGATGTCGCCAGCGCCGGAGGCGGCACTGGCGGCCACGCCGGCCGATTCATTCATTTCTGCATTATTCCACCGCTTCTCATGTATTGGACGAATGAGTGTCCGCCGGCTTAACGTCGATGACGTGACGGTGACGGTGGAGCGGGCGCAGCGGCTGCGGCCCGCGGACCCAGGGATGCGGCGGGTCAGGCTCGGGCTGTTCGCCGCCGGACTGGCCACGTTCGCGTTGCTGTACACGCCGCAGCCGCTGCTGCCGCAGCTGTCCCGCGCGTTTCATGCCGGTCCCGCCGCGGCGAGCCTGGCGATGTCGGCGGGAACCGCCGCGCTCGCGCTCGCGGTCATCCCGGTCAGCTCGCTGTCGGAGGTGCTCGGCCGCCGCGCGGTGATGATCACCTCGGTGCTCGCCGCGGCGGTGCTCGGCCTGCTCGCGCCGCTCGCCCCGTCGCTGCCCGCGCTCGTCGCGGTCCGCGTGCTCGAGGGGTTCGCGCTCGCCGGGGTACCCGCCGCGGCGATGGCCTACCTCGCGGAAGAGGTCGCCAGCAGCGACCTCGGCCGCGCCATGGGCCTGTACATCGCGGGCAACGCCATCGGCGGCCTTGGCGGGCGGGTGATCGCGGGCGTTCTCGCCGAGCACGGCGGCTGGCGGGTCGCGCTCGCCGGCGTCGGCGCGCTGGCGCTCGGCTGCGCGGTCGCGTTCGCCGCGCTGCTGCCGCCGCAGCGGTTCTTCACGCCCGCCAAGCCGCGGCTGCGCCCGCTGTCACGGACGCTGGCGGGCAACCTGGCGGACACCGGCCTGCTGCGGCTCTACTTGATCGGGTTCGCGCTGATGGGCGCGTTCGTGACCGTGTACAACTACCTGACGTTCCGGTTGAGCGAGCCGCCGTTCGGTCTGTCGGCGAGCGTCATCGGCGCGCTGTTCACCGTGTACCTGGCGGGAACGTGGTCCTCGACGATGGCCGGGCGGCTCGCGGACCGGGCCGGACGGCACGTCGTGCTCCCCGCCGGGGTAGCGCTGACGATCGGCGGCGTGGCGCTGACCCTGCCCGCCTCGCTTGCCTGCATCGTGGCCGGGCTTGTGCTGACCACCGCGGGGTTCTTCGCGGCGCACTCGGTGGCCAGCGGCTGGGTCGGCGGGCGCGCCCGGACGGCGCCGGCGCAGGCGTCGGCGCTGTACCTGTGCCTGTACTACGTCGGCAGCAGCGTGGCCGGGTCGGCGGGCGGCGTGTTCTACGCCCGCGGCGGCTGGCCGCCGGTCGCGGCGTTCGCGGCCGCGCTGCTCGCGGTCGCGCTGGCAAGCGCGCTGTCGCTCCGGCCGCGCGGATGAGCGAGCTGCCGGTCAGGCCCGACGACCTGGGGGCGCTCGGCGCGCTCTTCGCGCCGGGGATCGCCGCCGATCCCTACCCCGCGTACGCGCGGTGGCGGGCCGAGCGGCCGGTGGCACGCTCGCCGCGCGGTCGATGCTCGCGCTCAACCCGCCGGATCACACCCGGCTGCGGCGGCTCGTCTCCCGCGCCTTCACCCCGGCGCGGGTCAGGGAACTCGCGCCGCGCGTTGAGGCGCTGACCGCGGAGCTGCTCGAAAGCGCCGTGCCCGGCCCAGACGGGCGGTTCGACCTGATCGCCGCGCTGGCGCTGCCGCTGCCCGTCGCGGTGATCAGCGAGCTGCTCGGCATACCGCCCGCCGACCGACCGCGGCTCGTCGCCTGGTCCGATGCCCTCGCCAGGAGCCTGGACCCGCCGTTCCTCATCCCTGAGGAGGAGCGCGGCAGGCAGCGGGCGGCGCGCGACGAGTTCGCCGCCTACCTGCGCGGGCTGCTGCCGTCGCGGCGGCACTCCCCCGGCGGCGACCTGATCTCGGCGCTCATCGACGTGCACGACGCGGGCGGCCCGCTGACCGAGGACGAGCTGATCGGGCTGTGCATGCTGCTGCTCATCGCCGGGCACGAGACGACGCGGAGCCTCATCGGCGCGGCCGTGCTCGCGCTGCTGCGGCATCCCGCCGCGCTCGCCGCCCTCGCGGCCCGCCCGTCACTCGTCGGGCAGGCGGTCGAAGAGGCGCTCAGGTATGACCCGCCGGTGCAGATGATCAGCCGGTTCGCGCTGCGCTCCACGGAAATAGCGGGCACCACGGTAGCGGCCGGCTCCTTCACGGTGCTGCTCCTCGGGGCGGATAGGCGGATACCAAGGAGCGCACCGCCCTCGCAGGCCTCGGTGTCCCTCCTTGAACGCCGCCCGGCCCGGCGGGCCCCTATCGGTCAGCCGGTCGAGCGGTACCCGCCCGCCCGGTCACTCAGCCATTGCGGAGTCGCCTGTCTCCTAGCCGGCGAGGCGGGCGGGGAAGCCGCCGGTGGCGACCGGGCCCCAGCGCGTGGGGGTGACGCGCAGCAGGGACTTGCCCTGCGCCACCATGGCCGCGCGGTACTCGGCCCAGTCGGGGTGCTCGCCGGAGATCGAGCGGTAGTAGTCCACCAGGGCCTCGACCGCCTCGGGCACGTCGAGGACCTCCGCGGTGCCGTCGACCTGGACCCAGGGGCCGCCGAAGTCGTCGGACAGGAACAGCACGCTGACGTGCTCCGGGTCGCGGCGCGCGTTGCGCGCCTTGGCGCGCTCCGGGTAAGTCGCGATGACGATCCGGCCCGCGTCGTCCACGCCGCAGGTGACCGGCGACGCCTGCGGGCCGCCGTCCTTCCTGCTGGTGATCACGATCGCGTGGTGCCGTACCTTGATGAACTCGGTCAGCTCGTCTCGGCTGACGACGCTATTCGTCGCGATTTTCCTTGCCACGCCTGCCAACCCTAGTGCACCGGGTCTTGCCTGGCGGGACAGCACGAGGGCCACCAGCTCCGCGGTAGGCGCCGGGCTGGCGCTTCATTCGAACCAGTAGTCCAGGTGCACCTGGGCGCCTTCGCCGAGGTTGGCGCGGAACCCGCCCTCGCCGCGGAGGCCAGCCAGCTGCCCGGTGCCCGACCCGGCGATCACGAACCAGTCGCCGCTGACGATGTTGTCCTGGACTGTGCCGGCGTCTTGGAGCAGGAAGGTGCCGCGCCGCCCGCCGAGTTCGCCGGTGAACCGCTCGAGGCCCACGAAGCTGGCTGATCCATCGGCCCTTGCCGCCTGCAAGAACTCGACGGTGCCGTCACCGGTGATGTCACCGGAGAAGCTCTCCTCTACGTGAATCCTGGTCAGCACCGGGCCTTGGGCTGGCTCGTCATACGCCGACGGCTCGTACTTGTGCACGGTGATAACCGCGGTCGCGCGGGTTCGCCCTGCGTTTTCGCTCATGTCAATGCCTCCGTTAAGTGGCTGGAAGGGTGTGCACGATCTCGCCGAGCAGGTCGTCCAGCGATCGCGCCGGGCGGCTGGTGAGCTGCTGTACGGTTTCGGTGACCTGGGCGGCGTAGCCGTCGGTCCCCGAACGGCGGTAGTCCTGGTACAGGCCCCCGATGACAAGGATCACGGCCCTCTTCCCTTCGCGGCTCGCCGTTGTCTGGTCCCAAACTGGGGTAACGGGCGGGCCTGATCAAGGGCCAATCGCTGATCGAAGCGATTAGGATCGCTGATTGATGTGGGTTCGTCGGTGATACAGACACCGGGCCCCGCGGCAGTTCAGCGATGACTTTCCGGCGCGGCCGGCGTCGGAACATGTGTGACGTCCGACACCGCGCTGAACGACGTGGAACTACGTGAGCTGCGGATCTTCCTCGTGCTCGCGGACGACCTGCATTTCGGCCGGACGGCCGAACGCCTGGGCATCTCTCAGCCCGGGGTCAGCGAGGCCGTGCGGGTCCTGGAGGCCCGGCTCGGCGTCAAGGTCTTCGAACGGACCAGCCGCCGGGTCCGCCTGACATCCGCGGGCGAGGAACTCAAGCGCCACCTCGCGCCCGCGCTGGATGCCTTGGACCAGGCGCTGGCCCAGACCAGCCAGCTGTCCCGTTCTGTCCGCGGGCTGATGCGCGTCGGCTTCGTCCTCACCACAGAGGGCCCAGCGCTCAGCGGGCTTGTCGCGACGTTCCAAGCCCGCTACCCCGCCTGCGATGTCCGGCTCCAGGAGGTCGAGACCTTCGACGCCTACCGGGCGCTGCGCCGGGGCGACATCGACGTGCTGTGCAACTGGCTTGCCGTCGACGAACCGGATCTCACGGCAGGCATCGCGTTCGCCTACTACCCGCGGGCGCTCGCTGTCGCCGCCAGGCACCGCCTGGCCAGCCAGAACACGGTCTCCATCGAGGATCTGGCCAACGAGGACGTCGCCTTGATCCCGCCGACCATCCCGTCGGCGGTCTACAACCTGATCGTCCCCCCGCGCACGCCGTCAGGACACCAGATCCGCCGCACCCAGCCCGTCCAGACCATCAACGAGATCCTCTCGCTGGTGGCGCTTTCGCGCATCGTCCACCCGACCAGCTCGATGGTCCCCATCTTTAACCGCGACGACATCGTCCTCATCCCGATCGAGGGCCTGCCCCCCATTCCGCTCGGGCTGGTCTGGTGCACCAGCCGGGAGAACCCGCGCATCCGCGCCCTCAATGAGGTCGCCCGTTCCATGATCGCGGCACCCGGCACCGCATAATTCCAGGCGCGACAACCTTAAGCTAAACGCGCCAGAATCGGATGATCTGCATGCGGAAACTCGGCGCTGAGCCGCCATCCGCCGCCGGGAGCTGGATCGCTGTGGATGGTGCCGCGGAGAGCGCCGGTGCGCTCAGCGAGGCCGGTCAGCCGGGAGTTAAGCCGGCCACTGAAAATGTGGTCGGCCTCGTACCACGACGCGAGCCGGCGTCCGGGTGCAACGGTAGGGCTCGGCGCTGCGGGCAGACTATGACGGATACCTAAGGAGGACTCATGCGGATCGCGATCGCCGGCGGCACCGGACGGATCGGGCGGCTCACCATCGACGCCCTTGCGAAGGCGGGCCACCAGGCGGTTCCGCTCAGCCGCCGCGCGGGCGCCGACGCGTACACCGGCGCCGGCCTGGCGGACGCGCTTGACGGCTGCGACGCGGTCATCGACGTGCTCAACACCGGGTCGCCGGACGAGGCGCAGATCGTCGACTTCTTCGGCACGACGACGCGGAACCTGCTCGCCGCGGAGGAGCAGGCCGGGGTGCGGCACCACGTGCTGCTGTCCATCGTGAACGTCGAGCACAACCGGCGGGTGCCGCACTACGCGGGCAAGCGGGAGCAGGAACGCCTGGTCACCGGCGGCCCGGTGCCGTGGAGCATCGTCCGGGCGACCCAGTTCCACGACTTCGCGGCCATGGTGGCGAGCTGGACGCTGCGGGACGGGACCGCGACCATCGCGCCGCTGCTCGTCCAGCCGATCGCGCAGGAGGACGTGGCAGCCGCGCTCGCCGAGGTGGCGACCGCCCCGCCGCGACGCAACCTGCTCGACATCGCCGGGGCGGAGACGCAGGACCTGGTGGACATGGCCAGGCGCACCTTCGCCGTCCGCGGTCAGGAGGTCAGGCTGGTCCCGACCTGGCGCGGCGCCTTCGGCACCGACATGGCCGGCGAGGCGTTGCTGCCCGGCGACAACGCCTGGCTCGGCGCGGTCACGTTCGACGCCTGGCTCGCCGCCGGCGCACCGGACGGCCGCTAGCGGCGGGCGACCGTGTCCCTGGCCAGGGAGGCGATGTCGGGGACGCCGGCCAGGGTCATGAGGATGTGCAGTTCCTCGGTGAGCAGCTCGATGGTGCGGCGGACGCCCCGCTCGCCCGCGGCCGCCAGGCCGTAGGCGGCGAGGCGGCCGATGACCACGGCCGAGGCACCAAGGGCCAGCGCGAGGAAGACGTCGGCGCCGGTGCGGACGCCGCTGTCGAGCAGCACCGGGACGCGACCGCCGACCTGGGCCGCGACCTCGGGCAGCATGTCGAGGCTGGCCGGGGCCGGGTCGACCTGCCGGCCGCCGTGATTGGAGACGAGAACCGCCGACGCGCCCGCGCCGATGGCCGCCTCCGCCGCCTCGGCGGTGAGGATGCCCTTGGCGATCCACGGCAGGCCGTGCCTGGCGGTCGCCGCGGCGAGCTGATCCCAGGTCCACGGGGGCGCGACCCGCGCGGCGAAGGTCGACGCGACGTTCGGTGACCCGTCGTCGGTCACGTTGCCGCTCCAGATCACCGGGTCCAGGCGCAGCCGGGCCGCCCGGTTCCTGGCCCGGAAGCCGACGATGGGGCAGTCCACGGTCACGCACAGGGCCTCGTACCCCGCCGCCTTGACGCGGGCCGCCACGGCGTCGAACGAGTCGTACGGGTGCAGCTGGGCGATCCGCGCGGCGGCCGGCGCCGCCGCGGCGACCTGCTCGTAGGAGAAGCTGCCGACCTCGGGGACGATCGACGCGATGCCGGCCGCGGCGTTGGCCCGGGCCACGGCCCGCTGGCCGTCGGGGGCGAACAGCGCGTCGCCGCCGAACGGCGCGGTCAGCACCGGGACGGCCAGCGGGATGCCGAGGAACTCGGTGTTGGTCTTCGGGTCGCTGACGCCGGTCATCGGGCGCGGCAAGATCACCCAGCGGGAGAACGCCTCCCGGTTGGCGCGCAGCGTCTGCTCGGTGCCCGCGCCGCTTTCCAGGTACGTCGCCGCGTCCGGCGGCAGGCGGCGCAGCGCCGCCGCGTGGATGTCCGCCAGGGTCGGGAACTCGCTGTCGCGGGGGTGAGGGGGCAACGGGGGCGCAGTCACAAGGCGCACCCTATCTGGCCTGGCCGATCAGGAGAAACGCTGACATTACGGGCAAAGCATCCTCTCGTTCTGCGTCATTCCGCTGGTGAGCTTTTCTAGTAGGCGGACAACCGGGCGAAAATCATTCGGCGGCGGACATAGGGGCTGATACCGTCACGGGTGATGTTGGCGAGGTGCACGTGAGCTGGTCGGCGCTGGTCCCGGACGTGACGCCGCTGCGGGGGCCCGGGGCGGCCGGGTTCCGGGCGATGTTCACCAGCCGGACCGTCGCGTACCTCGGGTCGCAGGCGGCGGAGGTCGCGCTGCTCGTGCAGGCGCAGCGGATCACCGGGTCGCCGCTGGTGGTGGGGACGCTCGGGCTGGCGGAGCTGGTGCCGCTCATCGTGTTCGGGCTGTACGGGGGCGTGCTCGCCGACCGGTTCGACCGGCGGGCGCTGATGCGCTGGTCCGAGCCGGGCCTCGCCGGGTGCGCGGCGCTGCTGCTACTCAACGCGCTGCTGCCGCACCCGCTGCTGTGGCCGCTGTACGTGATCGCGGGGCTGATGATGGCACTCGCGTCGCTGCAGCGACCCGCGTTCGAGGCGGCAACCCCGCGGGTGGTGCCGCGCGCGCAGTTGACGGCGGCCGCCGCGATCATGTCGCTGTCGACGAACGGATCCGTCCTCGTCGGTTCCTCGCTCGGCGGCGTGCTGGCCGCGGCACCCGGCCCCTGGCTGGTCTACGCGCTGGACGCGGCCGGCTTCGCGGTGTCCTTCGTCATGCTGAGCCGCCTGCCGACGCTGCCGCCGGCGCCGGAGGACCACGCGGAACTGGCCGACGGCCCGGCGCTGCGGGAGATCCTCGTCGGCCTGCGGTACGCGATCGGCCGCCGTGACCTGCTCGGCTCCTACCTGGCCGACCTGTCCGCGATGATCTTCGCCTACCCGAACGCGATGCTGCCGTTCCTCGCGGTGCAGTTGCACGCCCCGTGGTCGACGGGGCTGATGTTCGCGGCGCCGTCCGCGGGCGCGTTCGCGGTGTCGGCGACCAGCGGCTGGATGCCCCGCGTCCGCCGTCACGGGCTCGCCATCGCGCTCGCCGCCTCCGGCTGGGGACTGGCGATGGCCCTCGTCGGCCTCGCGCCCGACGTCTGGGTCGCCCTCGGCTGCCTGGCCGTGGCCGGCGGGAGCGACGAGTGCAGCGCCGTGTTCCGCGACGCGATGTGGAAGCAGTCGATCCCCGACCACCTGCGCGGCCGGATGGCGGGCATCGAACTGCTCTCGTACGCGGCGGGGCCGCCGACCGGGCAACTCCGCTCCGGTGCGGTCGCGGCGGTGACGAGCGTGCGCTTCTCGCTCGCGTCGGGCGGCCTGGCGTGCGTCGCGGTGATCGGCGCCGTCCTGGTGGCGTTTCCCGCTTTCCGGCGCTATACCTCACCCGTCGCGCGCGGTTAGTGCGACCTGGTAGCGGAATGTCCATTCCGCTACGGTATGGTGTAGCGGAATGATGATTCCGCTTCAATCGAAGGGCCCCGGCATGGAGAGTGCGCGGCGACCGCGCTATCAGGCGACGTTCGGGATACTCGCGATTGGCATCGGGGCCTTCTCGCTGCTGCAGTCGCTGGTGATCCCGTTGCTGAGCACGGTCCAGGTTGAACTGCACACCTCGCAGAGCGCCGTGACGTGGGTACTGACCGCCTATCTGCTTTCTGCCTCGGTCATGACACCGATCCTGGGGCGGGTCGGTGACATCTACGGCAAGAAGTGGGTGTTCGTGGCCGCGCTGGCCGCCCTCACGGTCGGATCTGTGCTGGCGGCCGTGGCCCCCAACCTCGCGGTGCTGATCGTGGCCCGGGTGATCCAAGGGCTGGGGGGCGGGTCGCTGCCGCTGGGGTTCGGGATCATCCGTGACGAGTTCCCCGCGGACAAGGTGGCCGGCGCCGTCGGCATCCTCGCGGCGCTGACCGCGGTCGGCGGCAGCCTGGGCATCGTGCTGGCCGGCCCGATCGTGAACGCGCTCAACTGGCACTGGCTGTTCTGGCTGCCGGCCATCGCGACGGCGATCGCGGCGATCGGCGCGGTGCTGTTCGTCCCCCAGTCTCCCATCCGCAGCCCGGGCACGATCAGCTGGCTGCCCGCGGTGCTGCTGTCCGGCTGGCTGGTGGCGCTGCTCGTGCCGCTGAGCGAGGCACCGGACTGGGGCTGGGGATCGCCGTCGGTCATCGGGCTGCTGGCCGTGGCGGTGCTGCTCGCCGCTGCCTGGGTCTGGTCCGAACTGCGGGCGGTCACCCCGCTGATCGACATGAAGATGATGCGACGCCCGGGCGTCTGGACGAACAACCTGGTCGCGCTGCTCATCGGCGTCGGAATGTACGCGATGTTCGCGTTCCTGCCCGAGTTCGTGCAGACCCCGTCCTCGGCCGGGTACGGGTTCGGCGCCAGCATCACCCGCTCGGGACTGATGCTGCTGCCCTCGGGGGTCACCATGTTCGTGGTCGGCCTGTTCGTCGGGACCCTCACCCGGCGGCTCGGCGGCAAGGTCCTGGTGGTCGCGGGCTGCGTGGTCGGGTCCGCGGCGATGGCCATGTTCGCCTTCGCGCACTCGGCGGAATGGGAGATCTACGTCGCCACCGGCGTTATCGGCATCGGCTTCGGGCTGGCGTTCTCGGCGATGACGGCGAATGTCGTGTCCGCGGTGCCTGCCGGGCAGACCAGCGTGGCTACCGGCATGAACGCGAACATCCGCACGATCGGCGGCAGCATCGGCGCCGCCGTGATGGCCAGCATCGTCACCGCGAAGCTTGAGCCATCCGGCCTGCCCGCCGCGTCGGGCTACACGACCGGGTTCGGGGTCATGGCCGCCGTCGTGGCGGTGGCTGCGCTGGCCGCGCTGCTGGTCCCGTCAGCGCGCCGGCCGGGCGCGGCGGCCGTGGAGGCGCCAGACATCGAGGCGGGGGCCGTGGGCACCCTGGTGATGTCCGGGGACGCGGTGACCGCGGAGAGCGCCGCCGGGGAGACGGTGGCAAGCGAACTGAGCGAGTGAGGGAGGGCCGGTGGCCGGCGGGGCGGCGGGCGGGGAGGTCGGCCGGGCCGTGGTGAGTGACCCGGCGGTGCCGCACTCGCCGCCCGGGCGGCGCGACGCGGTCCGCAACTACCACCGGGTCCTCACCGCGGCCCGTGAGGTGCTCGGCGAGTCGGGCGCCGACGCGAGCATGGAGGAGATCGCCGCCCGGGCCGGGGTCGGCGTGGGAACCGTGTACCGGCGCTTCGCCAACAAGGACGCGCTGATCGACGAGTTGGTGCGGCTCTCGCTGTGCGAGGCGCTTGACGCGGCCACGGGGGCGCTCGCGTGCCCGGGCGGCGATGGCCTCGAGCAGTTCCTGCGCGGGCTCGGGACACTGTTCGCCGCGCACGCCAAGTACGCGCACCTGCTGCTCGAGCGGAGCGCTGACAGCGCCGCCTCATCCGAGATCCGCGCCGCGGTCCAGGAACTCACCAGCCGCGCCCTGGCCGCCGGCCAGCTGAACCCCGGCGTGACGGCGGGCGACGTGATGGCACTGGTCTGGGCGATGCGCGGGCTCACGGAGACAACCGGCGAGGTCGCGCCGGGCACCTGGCAGCGGTTCCTCGACATCCACCTGGCGGGCCTGCGCGCACCGGGCCCGCTCAGCGCCACACCGTCGATATCAGCCGGGCAGCTGGCGGAACTGCTGCCGCGGCATTAGTGGTGGTGGCTGGGCGGGACGTCCAGGGCCGGGTTGCGGTCGAAGAAGCCGAACGGCTTGAGCCAGAACGAGACGACGTCCGCTGGCATCACCGGCCAGTCCTCCGGCCGGGTGATGTGGTGGATGCCGAACACGTACCAGAGCACCACGTCGGTGTTCTCGATGTTCCTGTCCGCCTCGGTCCAGGCGGGCAGGCCGGTGTCGGCGGCGGCCTGCACAGGGAAGTCGCCGCTTGGCCAGCGCTCGTCCTCATGGTACGGGGTCACCCAGAGGGTGTGGCCGATCACGCCGGCCCGCTTGAAGGCGGCGGACGCGGGGTCGAGCAGCGGCGGGAACGTGGCCGCCGGGATGAGCTTGTAGCCGACCGGGGTACCGAGGCCGTTCGCGACGTCGTCGTTGGCGACCTTCCAGCCGCGCTGCGCGGCCCAGTCGTAGTCCTGCTTTCCCTCCGCCTCGGTGCGCAGCGGGGTGCTTTCTATCGTCAGGCCGAGCGCGTACGGGTCGTCGGGGCCGGGCCGCGCCGGGCGTGACTCGGTGGCGTAGACGGTGTTGGCGGTCCCGTCCACGTCAAGGTCGAGGCGGGCGACGATAAAGTGCTGATGGAACGGGGCGTAGATGCCGTGATCGACCACGGTCCCGTTGGCCGGGCGGCTGCCGGCCGCTGCGATGTGCGAGGTCACCATGATCCCGGTGGCGCGCACCTCGCACTCGATGCCGCCGTCCTGGTAGAACCGCCAGTACACCAGGTACTCGTAGTTGGCCACGGTGACGTGGAACGATACGACCAGGCGCCTGGCCCGCCGCACCTGCGCGCCGGCCCGCTCGTCCACGTGCTTCCACAGCACCCCGCTGTCTTCCTCGTGCACGCAGATCGCGTTCGGTATGGTCACCGGCTCACCCGCTGAGTCGTGCACCACGGCGTCCAGGTAGGTGATCTCGCCAAGGCAGTCGCAGCCGAGGGTCAGCGAGGTGGTCATGAAGCCGAGTCCCCACTCACCGATGTCGAACGCCGTCCGCCGGAAGTGATCCGGGCTGGGGTCCCGGTACGGCACCACCATCTCGGCGAACGACAGCCGGTGCGCCACCGAGCGGGCCCGGCCGCGGTCCAGGAAGCCGACCTGGTGCAGCACCAGCCCCTCACGGTGGTTGAAGCCGAGCCGCAGCTGCCAGTTCTGCCAGCTGAGCAGGTTGCCGTCCAGGGTGAAGCTCACCCCGTCGGGCTGGCTGACCTGCAGCGGCGCCACCTCGCGCAGCCGCATCGGGAGCAGGTCGGGCAGGTACTCCCCCATCACCTCGTGGTCGGCCTGGTCGCTGTACCCGGTGTCCTCGAGCTCGAGCAGCTCCATCGTGTTCAGGTCGACGACCGGGTGCAGGCCGGTGAGGTGGCGGGCGTACGGGTTGCCGCGCTCGCTGCCGCGGTACCACATGTCGCACCAGCCGATCCGCCGGCCCGCGTACCGCTCGGGTACCAGCTCCGCGCCGTACGCCCACATGTCGGCGAGCACCCGCGACAGGTCGGCGATGCCGCGCCGGCTCAGTGCCTCGGTGATGAGCGGGTGCGCGCGGAGCATCGCGTCGCACTCGTGCCACTCATCCACGGTCATGTTCGGCTGCTGTCCGGGAAGGTGCTGCCAGCTGGTGACCGCGTCCCCGGCGTCCCCGGTGAGCGACACGACGGCTCGGTACGCCTGGCCGTCGGCCCGGTTCCAGCAGACGACGAGCGCCTCCCGGTTTTCTAGCGGGCCCGGCTGAAGCGCTGCTGCCTCGAGCGCGGGCAGGTTCGCCTTGGCCGGCTCCTTGAGCTCGATGGAGGCGAACCGCCAGCCGTCACCGACCCCGCGGTCGCGGCGCACGATCGCGGCGGCGCGGCGGATCTCGTCGGCCGACAGCGGGTCCAGGGGATGGGCCACGGGCGTCCCTCCGTTCACGGCAATCCGGTCCCGCCGATTATCCCCGTCGGCCGGGCCCGGACACTCAATGCCGCGCCAGTCAGCCAACGGCTGGCGACACCGTCTTGACGCCGCCGAACAGGCCGAGGGTGAGCTGGCAGGTGCCGCCCGGCTCCAGGGCCCGCCACTCCTGCTCGGTGAGCGTTACCTCGTACGACTTGTCGCCGGCGGAGAAGGTGGCCGTATAGGTCTCCTTCTTGTCCCTGACCCGCTCGCTCGGCGCTAGGTCGCGCGATGGCCAGGCGACGCCGTCTTGGCTGGCCCCCGACGCCCGCAGCGTTTCGGACTTGTGCCACTCACGCTGCTCATAGGTGTAGTAGGTCCGGAACCGCAGTTCGGTTCGCATAGACGACGAGGGCGGCCCGGGGATTCCGTTGGCATCAGGCACCCCCGGTTGCGTGTCGGTGACGGTCGCCAAGTACGACTCGGTGTGCTTCTCAACGTTCCGCACATCGTCGCTGGGCGTCCAGTTGGCCCGCTTCGCGACCCATTCCTGCCGCTCAAGCTGGACGACCCGGCTCCAGGTCACCCCGGTCACCCGCGCCTCCACCTGTCGCTTACCGAAAATCGGCATGACCACCCGTCCCGTGTTGCCCGACCCTGTCCGTTGCGCGGAACAAGTTACCCCAAAATAGGTCACCGCCCGCTCTTCCGCCACTACCGGAACGAGGCGTGGCCGGATGCCGACGCTTTGCCGCCCAGGGCGAACAGGGGCGGTCACCGCGGTCGACCTGTCGGGCGAGGCCATCGCGCAGGCCCAGGCCAGGTACGGACCGCTGGCCAGGTTCCTGGTCGCCGACGTCGCCAAGCGGCTCCCCTTCGCCGACGCGAGCTTCGACGCGGTCATGTCCAACGT
>CAZORE010000104.1:0-10781 GCA_964581815.1 uncultured Streptosporangiaceae bacterium
CGAATTGGTGACATAAACGAGGCCGGTTATCCTGTCTACCATCACGCCGAACGGAGCCCGGCCGACCGGGATGGTGGCGATAACCCCGTTGGTATCCCCGTCGATCACCGAGACCGTGTTATCGGTGAAATTAGCGACATAGATCCTCTGGCCCCGCGGGCTTGACGCCACCTGAAAAGGCTCGCCGCCGACCGGGATGGTCGCGATGACCTCGTTGGTATGCCCGTCGATCACCGAGACCGTATTATCCGCGTGGTTTGAGACGTAGACGGTGTTGGTCGCGATGCTGAGCCCAATCGCGAGGGGCGCGTCGCCGACCTTGACGGTCGCGGTAACCGTGTCGCTCCCCCCGTCGATCACCGACACCGTGTTAGCGGCACTGTTCGTGACGTAGACGTAGTCGGTTTCCGGGTTGTCGGCCACGCCACTCGGATGAGAGCCGACCCGGATGGTCGCGGTCACGGTGTCGGTGCCCCCGTCGATGACTGACACCGTATTGCTGCCGAAATTCGCGACATAGACGGTATCGGATGGCACGTCAACGGCCACGCCGACCGGATGGGAGCCGACTGGGATGGTCGCGGTGACGGTGTCGGTATCCGTGTCGATCACCGACACCGTGTTGCCGACCGTGTTCGTGACGAAGGCATAGCCGGTCCGCCAGTCGATCGCCACGCCATGCGGCGCCGTACCGACCGGAATGGTCGCGGTGACGGCGTTCGTCCACCCGTCGATGTCTGACACCGTGTCTTCGCGGGCGTTGACGACGTAGATGTCGTTCGTTTCCGGATCGACCGCCGCCCCGAGGGGCCCGTCACCGACCCCGACCGTCGAGATGACCATCGGCTGGTCAGCGGCGGAGGCGGCAGCCGGGACCGCCAAGACGGCCGCCGCGCACGCCACCGCGGGCAGCGCGAGTCGAACACCGCGCAACCGTACCGCGAATGAACGGATCATTGATGCCTCTCTCTGCGGTGAGACGCCGTGTCTGAATGGTACGAATCCGTGCCATTGCTAACAGGAAACTTGCACGCGGGGAATACTCAGGAAGAAATACGATTCGTCTGATTCAAGCGGATCATATTTCGCCAAATGAGGCGACAGAATTGACTTTACCCCCGGCCTCTATCCTGCCATTCAGAGAGTAGCCGGCCCGCTAATAATGCAGCGGTCACTGCGCGTACTCCGTCTCGCCCCGCGCGTCCAGCCGGGCGGAATCGTCGAGCCGGCCGTCAGCACGTCCGCCAGGGTGGGTTCATCGCCGCTCAGCGAGCGCTACCTGCGCCCGGTCCAGCGCGGCTCAACCGCCGACCAGGCAGCCTCCCAGCCGGCGAGGCGGCGCCGGTTCAGGCAAAGCCGGGCAACCGATGCCGCCATGACAAGCGCGAGCCCGAGGATGAGCAGCGTTACCACCGCGGTGAGGACGACCGGATCGGCGCCGTCGACCGCTGACTCCGGATCAGCAACACGTCCCGAGGCGTCCACCCATACGGTCACCACGCTCCCGGCCGGCGAGCCCACCCTGGCCGGCACCTCGACGGTCCGGCCGACGGCGCCTACGGGCTCAAGGCGTGCCCTGACCCATACCTGACCGCCCCGGGCAGCGCCGAACCGGCCATTGGGATTCGTCGCAGGCTGCAGCAGCACCGCCTGGTCAGCGCGCAGGCCGGGCTCATCCGCGGCCTGCGCGCTGGTCTCGGTAACGTGACGGTGGGCTGCCGAGTCCACGGTGGCCACCGTCACCATCGGCCCGGCGATCAGGAAAACCGCGAGCAGGCCGATCCGGATCCAGGCCTCGGCGCGGTCTGTCGCCCGCCGCAGCGGATTCCCGTCCAGCCCCAAGCGCCGGGCCAGCCGCCGCGGGCTCGCCGACTGCTTTCTCGCGGCCATGGCATCTCCTTGTTACCGGGTTACTGCCAGTCCATCTGGCGTTTTACCAGCGGTAAAAGCGATGCGGGCTCTCCTGGTATAGCCGTGGGCTACCACGAGGTCCGGACTACGCGTTCACGTGATTCGGATGCGTTCAGTGCTTTCTACGGTGAAAGCATGAAGACCGAGCTAGTCGATGACACCAGGCAGAGAACGGCCCCGCGGAAGCCGCGTCCCGGTGCAGAGTTGCGCGTAGACGTCCGGCCCGGCGCCACGGCGCGGGCCACGGTGCGCGGGGAGATAGACATCTCCACGGCCGCCTGGCTGCGCGAAGACCTGCTCAGCGTGATCCTGCGGCACGGGCCTGAGCTCGTCCTCGACCTGAGCGGCGTGTCGTTCATGGATTGCGCGGGCATCAACCTGCTGCTGGCGACACGCCGACGTGCCCGTCTGGCGGGCGGCTGGCTGCAGGTGACCAACGCCGCGCCCGCCGTCTCCCGCATCATCGCGCTCACAGGTTTGCGGCAGGTCCTCACGCCAGCGGTCCACCTGGTATGAGCAATGACGAAGGGGGATGTCGCATGACATCTGGCAATGAAGGCACGCTTAGCTTCGCGCGTGACATCAGGCCCATGTTCAGGGAGAAGGACCGCGACTCGATGCTGAAGGCCTTCGACCTGTTCGATTACGCGGATGTCGCCGGGCATGCCGACGCCATTGCCGGGGTCCTGCGCAGCGGGAAGATGCCGTGCGACGGCGCGTGGCCCGCCTCCCAGGTAGACAAGCTCCAGCAGTGGATTGACGCGGGCAAGCCCGCCTAGCTCGTGTCCGCGATCGTGGTCGCGGTGCACGGCACCGCCGGTCACCGGACCGCGGTGGCCATGTCCGTGGCCGCGGGCTTCGCCCTCGCCGGACTACTGGCCACCCGGGTCCTGCCCCCCGGGCCACCCGACCCGCCCAAGCCGCAGCCACACCATCTGGCCGGCAAT
The DNA here is from genome assembly GCA_964581815.1 of uncultured Streptosporangiaceae bacterium. Classification (GTDB taxonomy): domain Bacteria; phylum Actinomycetota; class Actinomycetes; order Streptosporangiales; family Streptosporangiaceae; genus Trebonia. The sequence continues at coordinate 2,859 of CAZORE010000104.1, forward strand.
CGCGCCGGCGGGATCGCCTGAGCCGAGTCGCCCCGGCGAAGACGATGATCATCGTTGCTCGGTTCCTGGATAATCCCTTGCATGTGGCCGGTTCGTCCCCCGTACTGGGTTGGTCGTGAGCGCGAGATGGCGGTAGTCCGTGCGGCTAGCGAGGCCCTTGGCCGTGGTGAGGGGACGGTGGTCTGGGTTGAGGGCGAGCCGGGTATCGGCAAGTCGGCCCTGGTCGCCGAGGCGCTGGCCGTGGCGCGCCAGCCGGAGTGGGATACCGGCTGGGGCGGAGGGGACCAGCTGACTGGGCGGCTGCCGCTGCGGGCGATTCAAGACTGCCTCCAGGTCCGGGCGAGTTCGCCGGATCCGCGGCGGGCGCGTGCCGCTAGCCTGCTGCGCGGCCAGCGGCTTGGCCCGCTCGCTGACGGCGACGCGTCGGTGAACGGCATCGAGGTGCTGCTGACGCTGGCCGACGAGCTGTGCGCGGCTTCCCCCACGGTGCTGGTGGTCGATGACCTGCAGTGGGCCGATGAGGCGTCGCTTGCCGTGTGGCATCAGCTGGCTGCCTCGATCAGCCAGCTGCGGCTGCTGCTGATCGGGATCTGCCGGCCGACCCCGCGTCCGCCGCAGGTGCATCAGGTCCGCGCTGGCGTAGTGAGGCGCGGCGGTCAGGTGATCACTCTCGGGCCGCTAGCCGAGGCGGAAGTGGCCTCCCTAGTGACGGCGATGGTCGGAGCGGAGCCCGGAGACGGGCTGCGGCAGCTGACGGTCCAGACCGCTGGCAATCCGCTCTACGTGCGCGAACTGGTCGATGCCTTGCTGCGCGGGCAGGCAGTTCAGATGAGGCCCGTCGCCGAGGTCGCCCCAGGCCGCGAGCTGCCGGTCTCGCTGGCCGCGGTGCTGGATGACCGGCTCGGCTCGGTGTCGGCCGAGACGGCGCAACTGCTGCGCATTGCTGCGCTGCTCGGCGGAAGCTTCGAGGTCACCGACCTGGCGGTGGTGCTACGCCGGATGGTGTCGGACCTGGCGGCCGGCCTGCAGGAGGCGGTGGCGGCCGGCATCGTGGCGGACTCGGGTCCTGAACTGGCGTTCCGGCACCCGCTGATCCGTCAGGCGCTGTATGAGAGCATGCCTGAGGCCCTGCGCGCGGCGCTGCACGCGGAGGCCGCGCGGGAGCTTGCGGCCGCGGGTGCGGACGCGCTGAGGGTCGCTCAGCAGCTGTCCTCCGCGAGGCGGCCGGCCGAGGGCTGGGCAGCGGCCTGGCTGATCCAGGCCGCGCCCGCGCTGACCACGCGGGCACCGCACCTGGCGGCCGACCTGCTGCGGGGGGAAGTGGAGGAAACGCTAATTGGCGATCAGGCTTGGGACGCCCTTGTTATCTGCCTGGTCCGGGCACTGCTTGCCACCGGCGCTGACTCGGAGGCAGTCAGGCAGGCCAGCAGCGCGCTCATGGTCATGACCGACCCCGCGCGGCGCGGCGAGGCATCCTGGCTGCTGGCGCACGCGCAGTGGAGCGCAGGCAGCAGCAATGACGCGGTCAGCGTCATACGACAGGCCGTGGCGGCGGCCGACGTGCCGCGCATCTGGCGGGCGCGGCTGCTGGCCTTGCTTGCAGATGTCGAACGGCACGCTACCGGCCTCGAAGCCGCTGACGCGATCGCCGTTCAGGCGCTGGCCGCCGCCGGGGAGGCCGGCGACGCGTTCGCGATGGCGCAGGCCCTGAACGTCCTGTCGCTTACCCGGTCCGTCGAGCGTGACCATGCCGCCGCGCTTGACCACATCGACCAGTCGCTGAATGTCCTGGGCGACGATCCCGGCCTCGCGGATCTGCGCGCGGTCGCCCTGGACGGCCGCATCTTCACGCTGCAGAACCTCGACGAATGGCGGGAGGCCGAGCTGGCCCTCCGGCAAGCCCGCGATTTCGCCCAGCAGACCGGCCGCACGGATCGAGCGACGTGGGCCGTCGCGGCGACGTTGCGGTACTGGCTCGGAGAGTGGGACGACGCTCTCGCCGAGCTAGGCTCGGATGCCTCCGATGCTCCCGGGCTAGTGCATTTCTTCCTGCGCGATCGCTGGTCTGTACTGCTGAGCCATGGCGTAGCCGCGCTCATTGCCGGGCGCCGTGAACAGCGCACCACAGCCAATCAGCACCTCAAGGAAGGCCTGGCGCTTTCCGTCGATAGTCTCAGCGACCGGGAGAACCGGGATTTCCTGGTCGCCGCGCACGCGCTTTCGCTTGAGCAGAGCGGGAAAAATCGTCAGGCCATGCTGCGGCTGGCCGAGATATTGCCGCGACGCGACGGTGAGATGACCTTGACCCACCAGTGGCTGCCCGACCTGCTCCGGCTCGCGCTCGCGGCCGGGGACAGGCAGATGGCACTAACCGCGGCGAGGGCCTGCCAGGAGGAAGCCACAGCGGAGACCCGGCCGGCCCGGGCGTCCGCTGCCAGCCTGCGGTGTTACGGGCTGCTTGAATCTGATCCGGACCGGCTCGCGCAGGCTGTGGCGCACTACCGGTCGGTCGGGCCGCCCGCCCAGTTGCCCGCCGCGCTTGAGGACCTGGCCGTGGTAATGGCCGAGCGCGGAAACGCAGAGGACGCGCGGGCCGCCCTGAACGAGGCCGTTGGCCTATATGAAAAAATGCAGGCCCGCTGGGACATCCGGCAGGCCGAGGGCCGGCTGCGGGCGCACGGCGTCACGCGGGGCGTCCGGGGACGGCCCAGGTCGCGCGCGACCAACGGCTGGGAGGCACTGACCCCCACCGAGGTTAAGATCGCTCTGCTGGTCGCCAGGGGCGACTCGACGTCGGACATCGCCCGCGACATGTTCCTGGCCCGGCGGACAGTGCAGACCTACATCTCCCGCATCCTCGTCAAGCTTGAGGTCAACAGCCGGGTAGACATCGCCCGCGAGGCGCTGCGCCACGGCGACTCGTCATAGTGCCCCCGGCAGGCGCAGCACGACCGCTGCGTCTGCCGGGGGCCTGCGTGGCGCCCGCAGGTTCAGTGCTTCTTGAGGTGGGTTTCGGCGAGGTTCTTGAGACGGCCCTCGGCGCGGCTCTTGAGATGCTCTTCCGCACGGTGCCCGAGATGCCGGGCCGCCTTGACGATGATGGCCGTCTTAACGGCCTTGCGGATGGTGGGACGTCGGCGCATGGGACTTGTTTCCTTCCGGTTCAGTCGCGGTATATCTGCCATTCCATGGCCTCGCCTGGAGAAATAGAAAGTGTGGTCGGCTTTCCTCATATAGCCCAGCGCTATACCGGCAGGCCGGTCACTGCGACCGATCGTCTATGCATTTGCTCTGACCGGGCCGTACTTTACTGTCATGTGGACTAGTGGCCGGCCGCCGAAATGGGTGGACCGCGGGCAGGAGCTCGCATTCGTGCGAGCTGGTGTCGAGGCCCTCGGCCGCGGAGAGGGCGGGCTGGTCTGGGTCGAGGGCGAGCCCGGCATTGGCAAGTCGTCGCTAGTCGCTGAGGCCTTGGCGACCGGTAGCGACCCGAAGTGGGATATCGGGTGGGCGATCGCCGACAAGCTCACCGAACGGCTGCCGCTGCGCGTAATGCTTGACTGCCTTCAGGTGCGGCCGGGTTCGCCGGACCCGCTGCGGGCGCGCGCCGCCGCCCTGCTCCACGGCCTCCGGCCGGGATTGCTCGCGGACGGCGATACCTCGAACACCGCCATCGAGGTGCTTGTTGACCTGGTGGACGAACTCTGCGCGGTCGCTCCTACGGTCATGGTCCTCGATGACCTGCAGTGGGCCGATGACGCGTCGCTGATCGTCTGGCACCGGCTCGCCGCCTCCATCGACCAGCTGCCGCTGCTGCTTATCGGGACGTGCAGGGCGGCGCCGCGCCGGGCGGAGGTGCGGCAACTCCGCGCGGCCGTGGTTCGCCGCGGAGGTGCGCTCGTCACGCTGGGGCCGCTGGCCGAAGCCGACGTCTCTGCCCTGGTGACGGCGATGCTCGGGCCGCCACCTGGGGAGAGGCTGCGCCAGCTGACCGCTCAGGCGGCCGGCAATCCACTGTACGTGCGCGAGCTTGTCGACGCCCTGGTGCGCGACCGGGGGCTGAAGATCGGCTCCGCCGCCGAGATCGCCACCACCAGGCAGCAGCTCCCGGCCTCGCTGGCCGCCGCGCTTAACGACCGTCTCAGCTCTGTGTCGGCCGATACGGCGCAGATACTGCGAACCGCCGCCCTGCTTGGAGCGAAGTTCGCGGTCACCGATCTGGCGCTGGTACTGCACAGGCCGGCGTTGGACCTGGCGGCCGGCGTCCAGGAGGCGGTGGCGGCGGGCATCCTCGCTGGCTCAGGCCCGGAACTGACATTCCGGCACCTGCTGATCCGCCAGGCGCTCTACGAAGGGATGCCAGCCGCGCTGCGTACGGCGTTGCATGCCGAGGCGGCGTGGGACCTGGCGACATCTGGCGCGGATGCCTTGAGTGTGGCACAGCAGCTTTCCGCGGCGGAGCGGCCAGGTGAGGACTGGGTCCGGGACTGGCTTATCGCGTCAGCGCCCGCGCTGACGAGCACGGCACCACAACTGGCGGTGGAGTTGCTGCGCCGGGAGCTGGACCAGACGCCCACCCATGACGAGGCCTGGGGCGGGCTCACGACCAGCTTCGTGTGGGCGCTGCTCGCTGCCGGGTCCTATCAGGAAGCGGTCAGGCGGGCGAGCTTGGCGCTGCCGGTGATGACCGACCCCGTACGCCGGGCCGAGACCTGCTGGATACTGGCACGCGCACAGGTCAGCGCGGGGCAGAGCGATGACGCGATCGTGACGGTGCGGCAGGCACTGGCATCGGCCGTGCTGCCCGGTGAGTGGCGTGCCCGGATGCTGGCATTCCTGGCGATGCTCGAGCGGGCCGCGACCGGGGACCTGGACGCTGCCAACTCGACGGCAATCCAGGCCCTGACCGTCGCTGAGGAGGCCGGCGATCTGTACGCGACAGCGCACGCACTGACCGACCTGTGGCTAACCAGTTCCATCAACCGCGATCACGGGGCCGCGCTTGACTACATCGACCGGGCGCTGCGCGTGCTTGGCGACGATCCCGGCTACGCGGACCTGCGCTCGTTCGCCCTTGACGACCGCATCTTCACCCTGCAGAACCTCGACCGCTGGCCAGAGGCCGAACTGGCCCTCAGGCAGGCACGCGAGATCGCCGGGCGAAGCGGGAGCCCTGACGGCTCGACCTGGGCCATCGCGGCGGTACTGCGGTACTGGCTCGGTCAGTGGGACGACGCGTTGGCCGAGCTTGGCCCGGGTGACGCGGAAGTGCCCGGGCTGACGTATTCGTTTCTCCGTGAGCGCTGGTCCGCGCTGCTGCACCACGGTGTGTTCGCGCTCATCGCAGGTCGCAGGGACGAGCGCACGCTGGCCGGCCAGCACCTCCGCGATGGCCTGGCGTTGCCGGTCCTGACGGTTGCCGACAGGGAGAACCGGGACTTCCTGGTCGCCGCGCACGCGCTCGCGCTTGAACAGAGCGGGGAGACACGGCAGGCCATGCTGAGCCTCGCGGCGTTGCTACCGCGGCACGACGGGGAGATGACCCTGATCAACCAGTGGCTGCCCGATCTGGTCCGGCTCGCGCTCGTCGCGGGCGATCAGCGGATGGCGCGGGCGGCGGCGGAGGCGTGCCAGGCGGAGGCGGCGGCGGAGATCTCGCCGGCCAGGGCGGCCGCGGCCAGCCTGCGGTGCTACGGATTGCTCGAGTCCGATCCTGACCGGCTCACCGCCGCCGCCGAGCACTACCGGGCGGTCGGCCCAGCGGTGGAACTGCCCGCCACGCTGGAGGACCTGGCCGTCGTGCTTGCCGAGCGCGGCCGCCAAGATGATGCCAGGACCGCGCTGAACGAGGCGGTCAGCCTCTATCAGGGATTGCAGGCCCACTGGGACATGAAGCGGGCCGAGAGCCGGCTCCGTCCCCACGGCATCAGGCACGGTGCGCGCGGGCGGCGCACCCCGCGTACGGCCTTCGGCTGGGAGGCGCTCACCGAAACCGAGGTCAAGATCGCCGCCTTGATAGCCAGAGGCGATTCGACGTCGGACATCGCCAGGAGCATGTTCTTGTCGCGGCGGACCGTCCAGGTCTACATCTCGCACATCCTCGCCAAGCTCGGCGCGAAGGGCCGGGTGGACATCGTCCGCGAGGCACTGCGCCAGGGCGCCTCGCCCTAGCTGCCGGCCGTCGGAGGGTGCCGGAACTGCGGGCGGGCCGCTGGCCGGTCATCGAGCCCGATCACCCCGGTGATGATTTCGGACAGGCGGGACGGCACCGACAGCGAGCCGGTTCGGTAACGGTGCTGGACTTGGCCGCTGCCGTCCGGGTCCGGCGAGATGACCGCGGTCAGCGTGGTGCCGAACGCCGACTGCATCGCGGCGATCGTCCCGCTCACCTTAAGCCGCCGCGAGGGAAGATCGGATTCGGTCACGGTGAGCCCGTATTCGCCGAGCACCTCGGCGACGAGCTGCGCGTCGTCCGGGTCGGCCCCGTAACGGTCGCCGAGCTGGCTCGTACTGACCGTGTCCGGCCCCTCTGCCAGCGCCGCGGGCAGCGCGGCCTTGCGCCGTAGCATCACCGTTACGGTGATGACCCGGCTGTCGTCGAGTGGTGCCGCCGCCGGCCGCGCGCCGGGCAGTTCAGAGCGCTCGCTTCCGGACAGCGGCACGAGTGGATCTGGCATGGAATTCCTCCTCATGATGCGGTGCTGAGGAACTGCCCGTCGCTGCGCAGTTGAAGACCAATGATCACCTGCACCACGCCGTCCATCACGGCGAACAGGCCGAACAGCAGCGCGAGCGCGGCCACGCCCAGGCGAGGGCGGCCGACCCCGCCACGATGGCGAGGATGCCGAGCAGGATCAGTGAAGAGCTGGCGGACTTGAGCATGACGCGAATTCCTTTCCCAATCGTCCGTGGCGGCGCTACGAAACGGCCTGGCTGTCGAGGGCGTGCCCGCCGACGTGCGTCGCCTGTGCCCGGTGAAACGACGCGCGGCGTTCGTCCTCGGTCAGGCCGCCCCAGATTCCGTGTTGCTGGCGCGTGAAGATCGCGTACGTCAGGCACTCCCTGCGCACCGGGCAGGCCGCGCAGACTGCCTTCGCCGCCGCCGCCTGCGCAAGGGCCGGTCCCGCACCAGAGACCGGGAAGAACAGGTCCGGGTCAGCCGACCGGCAAGCGGCCAGCTGCCACCAGCCGCTGCCGGTCAGCCGCTCGGCTCGTCGCTCGTCCATAAATCAGCCGGTGACTTGTAGTTCATCGATGACCGTGTACACGCCGTTGGCCATCCAGCTGGCGCCAATTACTGCGTCATGTTCTGTGGCAGTCCGCACGTGCCCGGTGAGCGTGACCGTGTTTCTGGTGGTGACCGCCCTGACATCGCTGTCGTCAGGGACGAGGGCGTACCGGGCAAGCGCGCTATGGACCAGCAGCGTGACATCGGCCGGCTCGGTCTCGTACTTGACCTCGACCTTGTTCCTGATGCCGCGGACCCCGGGCAGCGCGGCCACGGCCGTTTCTGCTGCCGCGCGCTGGTGGCCGTAACTCACCACGCCGGTCAGCCTGACGTTGCCGTCTTTGGCGCTCGCCTCCACACCCGCGGGGACCATGCCGTTCCTGGCGAGGGTGTTGTTCGCGGCGGTGGTCAGCACCGGGTCGTCGCGCTCGTCCCAGGACGGCAGCGCCACCGCGAGGTGGTTGCGCACGCCGGTCACCCCCGTGACCCGCCGCGCGGCCGCGGCGGCGGCCAGGTACTGCGGATAGCTCGGTACCGTGCCGTCGAGCGCCACCAGGCCGCTCACGCTCTTCACCCGGATATCGGAGGAGTCCACCCGCGGATCGAACCTCAGCTCCGCCTCGACGGCCTCGCGGATGTCATGGGCCTTGCTCATGTCTTCACGCCTTTCCGTGGCAAATAACAGGGATCAGGTG